>NZ_LR881183.1:1348352-2022529 GCF_904067545.1 Thermococcus camini
GGAATATTCTTTACGACGTTCTTTATAATGCTCCCCGCAATAGTTTTGGACGCGAAGCTGAAGACTTATCCAAAGCTGACCTTTGGATGGGGAGCCGTGCTCGCCCTCTGGGCCAACTACCTTCTGATAACCAACGCCAAGAGCTGGGAACCCTACGGGCTGACGCTTCTTCACACCTTTATCTCCTGGATACCCGCACTGCTGATATACAGGTACAGGCCCTTTGATAGGCTATACCTCTACGCGGTTTTGGCCCATCTCTACGACATGGGCTCAACTGTCGTTGCCATACACTTCTACGGCTACCGCGAGGTTCACTGGCTGGAGAACATTCTAGTTCAGCACTTCGGGGCATACTTCTACTACCCGTGGATAGCGTTCATCCTCGTAATCGTTTACTATGCAATTCAAAAGCTCGTCCCGGACGAGGAAGAGAGACATCTGTGGTATCTCATGGTCTACGTCCTTGGCCTGGGCCCGGCAATAAGGGACCCTGCTCAACTGGTGCTTCAGATAGGAGGTTGAGCCCTTAGCCACCCCTTCTTTCTCTTCTATCCAGTCCTTTTCGGGTCTGGTTCTTCTTCCAAGGTTTTCCGTGGTCTCTTCTACCCTCAGGACTCGGGTAGCTTCTCTCCTCCCCGCGATCCCTGCGTATCGTTCTGCCCTCCTCGATTTCCCTCCTCAGAACTTTAGCCTCCTCCTCGGCGTTCCTCACGCGGAAGACCCTCGCAATTCTCTCGATTGCTTCAAGCTTCCTCACAATGCCATCGAGCCAAGTAAAGACGTCGCCCGGATAGACTATCAGCCCGTAGACCTTCCTGAAGTGTTCCGCTATCTGGGTCGGGTGTTTGCCGTTCCGCCTCAGCTCGATTATCATGTCGCTTACCCTTTCCATCGCGTGCTCGGTGCAGTCCTCCTCGGAGCACATGAAGAACTCCTGGTAAAGCATGAAGAGCCTCTCGGCGGCGTTGGGGCTCAGCTCGGGAATCACTTTATCCAGTTCATCGAGTATTGAGGCAAAGCTCGGCGAGAAGACGTTTGCACTCAGCCTTCCCCTAACTGCGCCCTCAAGCTCCCTCTGGAGCGTCCCGCTCAGGTAGAGGTTCTCGAAGGGGAGGAGCTTGACGGCTATCCACCGGGCGGGCTTCTTTCCGAGGTTGTCCCTTATGAACGCCGCCTCCTTGGGCAGGAGGAAGCTCATGCTCACGGCCCTTCCGTAGGGCGTGACCTCAACAACAGGCCTTCCAAGCCGGACGAAGCCGAACTCCTCAAGCTTTTCGAGAACCTTTTCCGCGCTCTGGTTGGCGCCAAGGCATTTGGATTGGACATCCTCGATGACGTCGAGGCGGTTGAAGACGCAGGAATGTGCCAAAACGTTGTCCTGCTCCAGCTCGTCGCCCCACTCGACGAGGACGGGTTCAATCGGCGCTGTTAAAAGCTTGAATGCAACTTCATCTTCAGAGCTTTCCATTTGGGCGGAATACTTTCTCCCGGGCTCGACTATGAGGTAGACCCTGCCCTTCTCGTGGTAGAGGGGCCTTCCGGCACGACCGAGCATCTGGTGGAACTCCCTGACGGTGAGCCACTTGTTGCCCATCGCGAGGCTCTCGAAGATGACCTGCGAAGCTGGAAAGTCCACCCCGGCCCCGAGGGCGGCGGTTGTAACCACAACGTCGAGCATCTGGGCCTGGAACTCCATCTCGGTGAGCTTTCTCTGTCTGTACGGCAGTCCGGAGTGGTAGGGCTTCGCTTTGAGGCCTTTGCTCGTGAGGTAAGCGGCCAGCTCGTGCGTCCTCTTGCGCGAGAAGGTGAAGACTATCGTCTGCCCCCGGTAGCCCTGCCTTGACTTCCTCATCGCCTCGGCTTTACAGAGAACCGCTATGTGGCGCCACTTCTCGCTCTCGTTCCTTGCTATGATTATGTGCCTCTCCAGATCGACCGGTCTCTCGTCGTACAGGACAAGCTTCAACCCGAGTTCCCTGGCCAGCTCGTCAGGGTTTCCAACGGTCGCAGAGAGGCCTATGAACTGGGCATTTGGGTAGAGCCTCCTTAAGCGAGCTATTAAACCGTCCAGCCTCGGCCCGCGCTCCTCGTCGTCAAGGGTGTGTATCTCGTCTATCACGATTGTTCCAACGTTACCGATTTTTCTTCCTGCCCTCAACAGGTAGTCTATTCCCTCGTAGGTTCCAACTATGATGTCCGCATCGATGCCCGTGTCAACGACCACAAGCTCGTCCCGGGTCTTTATGCGGCTCATACCAACCCTTATCGCCACGCGGAGGCCGAGCTTGGAATAGCGCCGCTTGAAGTCCTCGTACTTCTGGTTAGCCAGAGCGACCAGCGGGACGAGGAAGAGGAGCTTTCTGCCTTTCATGGCCTTTGGAACTCCCGCCAGCTCGCCGATGAGGGTTTTGCCGCTCGCAGTGGCTGAAACCACGAGTAAGCTTTCACCCTCAAGGAGGCCGTTTTTTACAGCCAAGCTCTGGACAGGCAAGAGCTCGTTAACGCCTTCAGCTTTGAGAACGGATTTGAACTTCTCGGGAAGCGGAAGCTCGTCGAGGTGGACTTTCTCTACCCTGAGATGCTTGGCCTTCAGCTCGTCCCACTTGGTTATCTCCGGGTGCCTCGTCGGGTCGAAGCGCGGGTCGAAGGCGTAGAGAACCTTATCTAGGTCCCTGAACCGGTCAAGGAGCTTCTTCGCCTGGTCGAACATGGCAACACTTCTGAACCTGAAGCGGAGTTCCCTTTTCAGTTCGTCCTCGGCACAGCGCTCGCAGATGTACTCGTTGTGGTATTTTATCCTATTCCCCTCGGTGAGGACGGTTATCCTGCCATCGAGGAGGCAGAGACGGCACAGCTCGGCCTTCTCAACACGCTTGTTTTGGAGCCTTCTCTTAAAATAATCCTCCCACTCGCCCGCATTAACGAGGACGATTCTTGCTTGGCGAAGGAGCTTTTCAATCTCCTTGGGATTGCGATACTGACTCCCCTCAAGGACTTTGAAGAGCCTCCCCTCGCGCACTATGAAGCGGTATATAGCGTCTGCCTTGAGGTTTCTCATCTGTGAGAGCTTTTCGGGCTCGTTCTCGATGAAGAAAGCCTCAAGCTCGTTCTTCTTTCTTCCGGGTCTCACGACGAAGAGCATTCCCACCGCCTCACCAAGCGATCAGCGCCTCTTGCCCTCACCGGACACCCAGTTCTCCTTAAAGGTGTCTATTATGAGCGTAACCTCCACCCGCTCAAGGTTTTTGCCAAAGAACCGTTTGAGCCTTCCGGCAAAGGCCTTGACCTCATCCGTGTCGTGGAAGCTCGCCCTTACGAGTATCTGCCTCTCGCCGCTGCGCCGGTAAAGGCTCTGAACCTCCTCCAGCCTGGCAATCCGTCGCAGAATCGGGTCGATAGTGTGGTCGTCTATGGCAAGCTTCAGCTCAAAGAACGCCTGAACGTATTCGTCGAGGAAGGCAGGGTCAACGATGGCTGAGTAGCCCCTAATTGCCCCGAGCTTCTCCAGCTTTTCTACCCTGTTCTTCACGCTCGCCGGGGATAGGCCAACTCTCTTCCCGAGCTCGGTTAGGGTTATCCTGCCCTCCTTCCGGAGGATTCTGAGTATCTCCCTGTCCTTCTCGTCTATTCCCGGCATCGGCTCCACCAGCTAAAAGGAAAGGAAAAATCAGCGGGTGATCTTTATCTCCCGCATTAGCTCAAGCGGCTCTGGATTCCTCTCGAAGTAGTCCCTGACCGGCTTGAGGAGCTCGATGAGATATTCTGCCACCGCGTTCTTCAAATCGAGCGGGTGGAGCTTTCCTTCCGCGAAGTCCCTCTTGAGCTCCTCAATGGTCGTGTAGGTGACGTCGCCGCCGAACTTGGCCGGCCTGTGTATTGTGAATTCGGTCGGCTCCTCGCGGAAGATTATGTACTCGGCCCAATCTAAAACCGGGTTGTACCTGACCTCCCTGGCCGGGCAGAAGGCCTTCCTGAGCTTCTGCTTTATCTCCTCCGGCGTGTCGTGTATGAAGACCGCCGAGTAGGGCTTGCTCTTGCTCATCTTCATCTGGGTCTTCAGCTCTTTGAACTGCTCCTCGCTCTCTATCGGCCAGACCGGCGGTTCCTGAAGGCCGAGCAGGAGGTGGTGATGCAGAGCGACCGGTTTGAGCTTCTCCCCCTTCCACTCAAGGGCGTGGTACTTGAGCTTCTGTGCCACCTCGATGGCTATGACGTGGGCCTTTCTCTGGTCCATTCCGGCGTGGGCTATTGTGACACCCTGGTAGTAAATATCAGCCACCTGCATCGCCGGGTAAATCAGCTTGGCGAAGTCTATCGCTTCACCCATCTGCCTGCCCATTATCGTTATGGAGCGCATCATTCTTGCCAGAGTAACGTTCTTGGAGATGTCTATGACGGTCTGCCAGTAGTCACCCTTCTCCAGTATCTCGCTGGCCAGAACGAACTCGACCTTGTCCGGGTCGCCGCCCATGACCTTTATGCTCTGCTTCATGCCCTCCTTGAAGTAGCTCAGCGCGACCTTCTGGATAACCTCCAGATCACCGCCAAGCTTGTCGTTTATCCAGCTGTGCCAGTCCGCTAAGAAAATCCTCGTCTTGATTCCAGCCTTCTGAAGGTCGGCTATCTTCGCCCCGGCCATCAAACCGGTTCCCAGATGAATGTAACCGCTTATCTCAAATCCGATGTAGTGCTGCATCGGAACGCCGACTTCGAGCAGGTGCCTGAGGTTCTCCGCGGTCAGAAGCTCCTCCGTTGGCTTTCTCCCAATAAGTTCCATCCTCTTTTCGATGTCCATACTCACCACCTGAAGCCTGAACGGCACAAGCCTTTAAGGGTTTTACCATTTCTTTTGAAAGCTCGTCCGTGGGGGTCAACCCCTCACGGCCGGGAGGCGGTCAGTGCGGGGGAAGTCCAGCCGATGGCTTCGGGGATGGCTTAAAAGTTTAACCGAGTCGAAAAACTTCCCACTTCATAAGATTTATAACTTCCTGAGCCTTAGATAACCCGGTGATACCATGAGGAAGGCTGCAATAATACTTGCGGTGTTTGTTTTCTTTGGTGTTTTTGGATTTGCCATGGCCAGTGCTACGACCGTCGGTGTTGATCTCGCCCACGGCGAGAGCGACAAGGGTCTGGCGGTTCTGACCGACAAGGACGGCAACGTTCTCGCTGAGGGGATGATAAAGACCATCGGCGACGTCAGCTGGGCTTACATTGGACCGGCGGAGAAGGCTGACGAGCTTGGAATCAAGCAGCTCGGGGAGAAGATAACCTACGACGCCATCAAGGACGTGGACTTCCTTATCCTCGGCCAGCCGACCCAGGCCTTCAGCCCGGACGAGGTTCAGGCCATCGTCCAGTGGTGGAACGACGGAAACAGGATCCTATGGGTTGCCGGGGATTCGGACTATGGTGACGGCCCGCAGAGGATCGACTTCGTGGATACCATTCTCGATGCCATCGGTGCCAACCTCAGGCTCGACCAGTGCTCCGCTGAAGATGCTACCAGCAACGCTGGAGCCGGCTACCGTGTTATAGGCCTCGTCAACCCGGACAGCGGAACCCCTGACAAGGACATGCTTACCAAGGACTTCAAGAACGGTGGCAAGGTTCTCTTCCACGGGCCGGGTGTTGTCGCTTACGTCGATGAGAACGGCAACTGGCAGAAACTCCACGGCGGAATAGCCGATGGAATATACATCATCGTCACCACCAGCGCCGACGGCCAGATCGTTGAGAACACCGACCCGGCGGCCCAGGCTTACACCGCCGGCGACGCCGGTGAGTTCCCGCTCATGGCCGTTCAGCTCTTCGAGGACAAGAAGAACGTCCTCGTTGTCAGCGGTGAGACCCCCTACGGCGGCTACGAGCCGATGTGGAGCCCGAGCTACCACGGCGTTGACCTCGACGGCCCGCAGTTCGTCACCAACTTCATCCACTGGGCCATCAGCGTCCAGCAGAACCTTGGCAAGGAGGAAGGTGGCGGCGGAAGCACCTGTGGTCCGGCAGCTCTGATCGGTCTCGCCCTGATTCCGCTTGCCCTCTACCGGAGGAGGAAGTGATCTCCTCCATTTTTCTTTGCCGTTGAACCATTAATTTTTTATTGAGTTTCTCGAATCACCCACGATTGACATAACCAGGTGATAAACCATGAAGAAGCCCGTGGCAATTGGCTTTATCCTGCTTCTTGCCCTCAGCGTCGTGGCCAGCGGCTGCATAAGCGGAGGAAACGGCGGTGAAACCTCCGGAATAACCCTTGTCATCGTTACCAGGCACGACGCGACCATACAGTACATGGTCAAGCAGACCTTCCTCCAGAGCGATATCGCCAAGCAGTACAACATCGAGGACATCAAGTTCATCAAAGTCCCGGAGAGCCTCTGGCCCAGCTACATAGACAAAGGAGCCGACGTTGGCTGGGGAGGAGGACCGACGCTCTTTGACGACCTCTACAAGGCAAACTACCTCGCCCCGATAACCGACGAGAAGGTTCTCGGTCTCCTCGGCAACCCGCTCCCCACCGAGCTCGCGGGAATGCCCATGGTCAGGAAAGACGATGACGGCAAAGTTTACTGGATAGCCGCGGCGCTCTCCTCCTTCGGATATACCATCAACAAGAAGCAGCTCGAGAAGTGGAACCTTCCGGTTCCGGAGAAGTGGGAGGACATAGCCAGTGAGGAGTGGGCTCTCAACCCGCCGCAGTACGGCATAGCCGACCCGACCAGGAGCACCTCCAACACTAGGATATACCAGATAATCCTCCAGGCCTTCGGCTGGGAGGAGGGCTGGCGCATCATGACCCTCATCACGGCCAACTCCAAGGTTTACCTCGCCAGCGATGCCGTCAGGGACGCCGTTATCAACGGCGAGATAGCGGCAGGAAACACCATCGACTTCTACGGTTACACCGCCATGCAGCAGAACCCCGACTGCCAGTACATAGTCCCGAAGGGAGAGAGCATCATAAACGGTGACCCGATAGCGCTCCTCAAGAACGCCAAGCACCCCGAGGCGGCTCAGGCCTTCATCTACTGGGTCCTCACCGAGGGCCAGGCCGTATGGATGAGCCCCGACGTGAACAGGCTCCCGATCAACCCGCAGATATTCGACATGACCATCACCAAGACCTACGCGGACGTCATCTTCAAGGGCCAGAACGAGGGCAAGACCTACGGCGAGGCCAGGCCCGCCCTTGAGAAGGCCTACGATGACGCCATACACGCCGAGGGAATACCCTTCGATGACAAGCGCGCTCTTGAGACCGTGAGCGCACTTCAGTACTACTTCAAGGCCACCCTCGTTGACCCGAACCAGAAGCTTCACGACGCATGGGTTGCTATAGTCCAGGCCCACAAGCAGGGCAAGATAACCGATGAGCAGTTCAAGCAGCTCAAGGACGAGCTCACCGCCCCGATAGAGTTCAAGGATCCCGAGACCGGCCAGACCGTTACCTTCACCGAGGAGTACGCCAAGAAGATAAACAACAGGATCGTCAAGGACAGGAACTTCCAGGACCAGCTCGTCCAGGAGTGGCGTCAGGGCGCCATGGACAAGTATCAGAAGGTACTCGACGACCTCAAGGGCATGCTCGGTTGAGTTTGATATCCTCCTGCGAATTTCCATTCTTTTTTGGCACTTTTTCAATATGGGTGAATCAACAAATTTTTGGAAATCTTTAAATAGACCCCACCTCGACCAACACAGAGTGGCGGGTATGGTCAGAAGCAGAACGGAGGTTGATGCTCAATGAAGGTAAGCAAGTGGAGCGAGAGACTCTTTGGAACACCCCTGTTTGATCCGGTCGTCACGACTTCGTTCCTGTTCCCACTCCTGTACCTGGTGGCCTTCCTGATAATCCCAGTACTGGCAATGCTTGCGGTGGCCTTCGAGTACAACGGTCACTTCTCATTCCACTGGTTCACCAGCATACTGACGTCGGAGTACTACATCAGCGGGCCGACGGGGGAGTTCTCCAGACTGGTCACCCTTCCCAGCGGGGAGCAGATATACTACATTCAGGGTGTTGATTTTGGGGTTATTCTCAACTCCATAATAGTCTCCCTGAGCGTCATGATCCTGACCACGATACTGGGGACCATCTTCGCCTTCGTCATGGCGCGCTACGACTTCCCGGGCAAGAACATCGTCAGGATTCTGCTCTTCGTGCCGCTCCTCGTTACGCCCTTCGTCAACGTCTTCATCGTTAAGAAGATGTTCCTTCCCAACGGTCTGATAAACTGGCTGTTCTACGATATCCTTCACGTATTCCCGCACAGAATCGTTATCGACGGCCTCGTGGGCGTTATAGTCGCTCAGGCGATGACCTACTATCCAATAGTTTACCTCAACGCCTACGCGAGCTTCATCAACATCGACCCCACCCTTGAGGAGCAGGCCGAGAATCTTGGAAGCAGGGGCTTCCACCTCTTCAGAACCGTTACGTTCCCGCTCGCCCTCCCGGGAATAGCTGCCGGTGCAACCCTCGTCGGAATCTTCAGCCTTGAGGACCTCGCCGCGCCGATAGTCTTCCAGGGCAACCCGCTCGCCAGGAAGCTCATGTCCTTCCAGATCTACAGCGCCTTCACCAGCGGTTTCAACGTTGGAAGCCCGCAGCTCGCCGCCCTCGCGCTCATAATGCTCACCATCGCTATTCTGATGTTCCTTGGTATCAGAAAGTACGTCAGCCTGCGCCAGTACGCCATGCTCAGCAAGGGCGGACGGTGGAAGCCGAGAGTTGCCAGGCCCAAGGGCTGGCAGGCGGTTCTCATATACCTCGTCGTCCTTCCGATGCTCCTCATCTCGATATTCCCGCAGGTCGGTGTCGTGCTCCTCGCCTTCAGCGAGAGCTGGGTCGGAACCTGGCCGGAGGGCTTTACTACCGCGCACATTCAGAGCATTATAACCCAGCCGGACATTGAACGCGTTATCATGAACAGCATCATGTATTCCACTGCAGCAATAATCGTCATCATCCTCCTGTCTCTCACCGCCTCCTACGCCTCCAGCAGGTTCAAGAAGAGTCAGCTCGGGCCCGTTCTCGACAGCCTCTCAACGATACCCATAGCCGTTCCGGGTATCGTTATAGCAATGAGCTACTTCTTCTTCTTCGCCAAGGTGTTCCCGGACACGCCCCTCGACCCCACGAACCTGCTCGGCTTCAACCCGGCGATGGTTCTCGTGCTGGCGTACTCAATCAGGCGTCTGCCCTTCGCGGCGCGCTCCATCTCGGCCGGAATCCAGCAGGTTCACGTGTCCCTCGAGGAGGCGGCGCTCAACCTTGGTGCCGGAAGGTGGAAGGCGCTGACGGGAATCCTCATGCCGCTGATACTCCTGAACCTGCTTGGAGGAGCCATGCTGAGCTTCGTCTACTGTATGAGCGAGACCAGCGTAGGCATCACCCTCGGTTCCATCAACCCCGACTACTACCCGATAACCGCCAGGATGGTCGAGCTCATGACGAGCGCCGTTGGAAGCGCGAACCTCGCGGCCGCGCTCGGTGTTTTCCTCATGACGGTGCAGATTATAGCAATAGTCCTGGCAAACGTGATAACCAAGCAGAGGTACTCATTCATAGGTCTCACATGAGGTGGTTGAGATGGTTGATGTCAAGCTTGAGAACATCGTCAAAACCTTCGGAGAAACGGTTGCCCTTAAGGGGATAGACCTTCATATAAAGGCCGGGGAGCTCTTCACCCTGCTCGGACCGAGCGGGTGTGGAAAGTCCACAACGCTGAGAATCATAGCCGGCCTGGACTTCCCGGACAGCGGAACAATACACTTCGGCGACGAGGAGGTCACCTACCTCCCGTCCAGCAAGCGCGGTGCGGTGCTCGTCTTCCAGAACTACGCCCTGTGGCCCCACATGACGGTCTTTGACAACGTCGCCTATGGCCTGAAGCTCAAGAAGCTTCCAAAGGACGAGATAAAGAAGAAGGTCGAGTGGGCCCTCGAACTCGTCAAGCTCGAGGGCTTCGCGGACCGCTATCCTACACAGCTTTCCGGAGGTCAGCAGCAGCGTGTCGCAATAGCTAGAGCTTTGGTCGTCGAGCCCAAGGTTCTCCTTCTGGACGAGCCGCTGAGCAACCTCGACGCCAAGCTCAGGCTTGAAATGCGCTCTGAGATAAGGAGAATCCAGCGCGAGCTCGGCATTACCGTCATCTACGTCACCCACGACCAGGAGGAGGCGATGGCCATAAGCGACAGGATTGCCGTCATGAACGTCGGAACCGTCGAGCAGGTCGGAACGCCGAAGGAGATATACGAAAGCCCGAGGACTGAATTCGTCGCCAGCTTCATGGGCAAGACCAACGTCATCCCGGCCAAGGTTGTCGAGAGGAACGGCGATCGCGTTTCCGTCGAGTTCGAGGGCATAAGGCTCGACGGCCTCTACTACACTGACAAGAGCGACGACGTCGTCATAGTCATCAGGCCCGAGAGGATAAAGCTCAAGCCCGTCGAGAACGCGGTCTCATTCACCGGGACCGTTGACCTCATCGAGTACTACGGATTCTTCATCGAGGTCGTCGGTCTCTTCGGGGACACCAGGATCATCGCCAGAACCATCAGCGACAGGGAGATAGCGGGACTCAGGCCGCTCCAGCAGGTGACGTTCTACGTCGAGAGGGACGACATCATCGTCCTCCCGAAGCAGAGGCTTTAAACCTTCTTCCCCATTTCATTTAGGTGGTCGTATGCGTGGATTTCTGGAGTTCCTCAACGAGGGGCAGGTCTACGAGGTTCTGCTCGTCACGAGGTCAAATGCCACTCCTGTGGGCGTTGTAAGGGGCGGAAACAAACTGTTTTTCAAGCTCTTTGGTGGAAAAAGTGCAAAGGAACTGAGGGGGCATCCATACGCGTCGGTTCAGGTGACCAACGACGTTGAGCTGATCGTAAAGCTCGCCCTCAACCTGCCGGTGGAGCTTGAGTTCGAGAACAGGGGGGCGCACAGGTGGATACGGGGACTACCCGGGGTTTACGGGCCGGTCATGTTCACCGAGGAAGTCCACGAGGACCATCTGGGGAAAACCCCCGTTTTGAGGTGTTCGCTGGAGCCGGAGGGAATCATCGATGGAAGACTGCCCCCCAAACCACTTAGCAGGGCTGACTGGTACCTCCTGGAGATGGCCGTGGACTTCACCCGGCTGGAGGTTGCCCTGAGGAACGGGAAGATGGAGGGCGCCAGGAAGCTGCGCGGAAGGATAGTCGAGAACTATTCATCCTACCGGCGGTTCGGGGGGAGCTCGGAGCTGGCGGAGATCATAAGGGCTGCACTGGACGGAAGTGGGTAAAGGAGCGCCCCCCAGACAAGGGAAAGCTTATAACCGATTTATTTCAGCTTTTCTTGGTGGTACCATGAAGGCAGGCAAGCTTATGGCTCTTTTGGTGGCCCTGCTTACCATAGCGGCGGTTCCAGTGAGCACCGTCTGGGCCGCTTCAAGCAGCGTGGCACCGGGAGAGATCCTCGTTCAGCCGCTCCCGGGAGTTCCAGCGATAGGAAAGCCAGGGGACGTCGTTGAAATCCAGCCAGCGGAGGGCGTTGCAATTCAGTCCCTCCAGATAGTCTCGATACTCCACGGACCCTATGACCTTGAAATCGTCGGCACCGAGAACGGCGTCATCAAGGCCAAGATACCTGAGGAAGCGGTTCCGGACGTCTACTTCCTCGTCGTCAGGAGCGACAAGGGCGAGGTCACGATACCCAACGGAGTGTGGGTCATGAAGAACGCCCCAACGGTTCTCAGGATAGCCCACGGCAGCGACCTTCACGTCACCAGCGGCTCAAAGATGGGATTCGTCTGCGGGGACTACTTCCAGAAGAGCATCCCGGAGATACTCAAGTACTGCAAGCATCCCTACGCAATGCACAGCTACACCGCCCACGACAGCTTCATGACGTACTATGCAATGACTGGAGCGGGCGGCGAGAACGTTGTTAACCTCATAATAAGCACCGGCGACGACGTCGATACCAACGGCGACAGCGAAGGATACAAGATGTTTGACACGGGTATAATCCACGGCACCGCCGCCGGTATGCCCTTCATAAGCATCAAGGGCAACCACGACCACCCGCCGACCTACTACAACAAGTACGTTGGCCCCAGGTACTTCTACGAGGTCATCGGGGACTTCATCATCATAGGCCTCGACAGCAGGGGCGAGGAGAGGCACCCCGAGCTTGAGCAGCTCCAGTGGATGGAGAACGTGCTTGAGAGCCACCCCAACAAGACGGTCATAGTCCTCGTCCACCACCCGTTCTGGTACAGCACCCCCGACGGCAAGTGGGGCGGAACCATAAAGGGCTACACGGCCTTTGACGACGGTGACTGGAACGCCCTGACCAAGTTCATAAGCTGGGACTGGGAGGGCAAGAACGGCGAGTACGATGAGATAGCCAGAACCTTCCTCCAGCTTGTCGAGAAGTACAACGTCAGGCTCGTCCTTGCCGGGCACATCCACAAGGACAAGCCGGTTCTCTACATCGACAAGAACGGCGAGAAGCACTGGTTCTACACCGTCACCACCACCGGCGCCCCGGACAAGACCAGCAACCCGCCGAGCCAGGCCGACCAGAGCAGGGGCTACACCACCCCGAGCTGGTACGGCTCGCAGGTCATCTACGTCTATGAAAACGGCACCGTGAAGTTCCCGCTCGCCGGCGACGTCCTTCACGAGGGCATAAGCTCCCTTCCGATACCGCAGAAGTTCATAGTTTACAGGCAGAACGGTGAAGACGGAACCGCGGTCAGGTTCGTGAACGAGCTGGGCGAAGATGTCAGCGGGCCCTTCGTCCTCGAGATACCCGCGGGAGCCAAGGTTGATCCGGAGCATACCAACATAACCTACACCGTCCTCGGCGAGAGAGAAATCGGCGGAACCTACTACATGCTCCTCAACGTCACTGTTCCCCAGGGCGTCAGCCAGATAACCGTTGTCAAGGAAGCCGACACCCAGGCTCCGGAGGTTAAGATAGGCTACCTCATGCCGGGCAAGCCCAAGCCGGGACAGAGGTTCAAGGTCTACGTCACCGCCAACGACAACGTCGGAATCAGGGACATGAAGGTGCAGGTAATCAGCGACGGCAAGGTTCTGGCAGAGTACTCGGCGTTCTCGATGAAGCCGGCAGAGGTCGATGCAACATACTACACCGAGATCCCGGGCGTTGATGCAACCGAGTTCACCATAAAGGTGATCGCGACCGACTTCTATGACAACACCGGCGAGGCGACCTACACCGTCGGCGGAAGTGCAACTACCAGCCCGAGCCAGACGACCACTGAGAGCGGGGGAAGCACCTGCGGCCCGGCCTTCATCGTGGGCCTTGCACTCCTCCCGGTTCTTCTCAGGAAGAGGAAGTGACATCTCCTCTTTCAATTTTCTCTTCCAAACGTCCCACCTCCGAACTGAAGGTGCCGGATAAGTTTCTTTTCTAGAACACTTCCATGGGGACAGCCAAGGTCAGATAAAGCCGCCAGCAGGCTTCTTCATCAGGGGAAGAGTTTTTAAACCGTCCCCATAAGCCCCCCATGGTGATGAAGGTGAAGTTCAAAGGTAAAGCCTTCGGGAACATCGTGAGGATGGAGTTCGACATTCTCACGCTCAGCGAGCTTAAAATAGACGACCTGCGAGACTTTGACGTTGATTCCATCAAGATTGAGCTCAAGCCCACCTCATCCGGCATACGGGTTACCGGCATATGGGAGGGTACCGTCGAGGAAGCCGGAGAGGGAATAAAGAAGGCCCTCCTTGAGAGCTACAAACTCCGTGAGAGGATTCTCAACAGGATAAAGAGCAAGACGGAGGCAATAAGGAGCACGATGCGCCAGCTCGGCTTCAAGGAGGAAGTGGAGGGTTACGGGAGTGCGCTGCGCTTCGTCAAGAAGGTCGGCGCCTACGACATAGTCGTCGTCGCCTCAACGACGGACGACGTTGTTAGGGTCGAGGTCTACGGCAACGACAAGAAAATCATCAGCCCGGAGCTGGAGAGCATCTTTGAGGACGTCGAAGTGGAGGAGCTGGAGATATACGACTTTGAGGACGACAAGGAGGAGCGGCTCGTCATAAACCTCGAAATACCGAAGAACGAAGAAAAGCCCGAGAGAAAGATAATGGAAGCCATCAGGATGATAGAAAGCATGCTGATGGCCTGATCACTTGTATCTGCTGTCCAGCTGAAGCTGCTTCAGCTTTGCCGTTATTCCCTTTGTCGGCGCCCTGTCTTCACTTATTATCCTCCCGGTTCTTGTGTCTATTCTCGCGTAGTAAAGGGTCTCCTTCCCCGCCACCTTGATGTGGACGTAGCCCCTCTCCTCGTAGAGGACGAGGCGCTCCACCGCGGGCCGTTCTTCCTTGTATTTCTCCATCACATGCGAGAGGTATGATTCCTTTATCGCCATCTCCGTGAAGCGGACGTCGCTCTTCAGAACTTCTCCCGTGGTTCTGTGAAGGACGAACCTTCCAACCTTCGTTCTTCCGGCGAATTCGACCTCCCAGTTCTCGTTGAGCGTTATGGATCTTATCACAGCCTCCTCGTCTATCTCCTTCGCGGCCTCGGCGGCCATCCTCTCGGCAAGGTCCCTCCTCAGAACTCGGTCCGTCTCCTCGATGAGCTTGCCGTCCCTGCTGACCCTGACGGTTACCATGTGGCGGTCGTTCTCGGCGGTAACGGTGTATTCGGTTTCTGTGCCCTCGATGGACTTTATCTCAAAGTCGGGATACTTCCCGGAGACTATCTCCTTTGCCCTGTCGGGCGTCACCTCGACGAGGTAATCGAGGACGTCCCCCGTGGAGCCGTCCACCTTCACGACGGCCTTTCCATCGACGCTCTCAAGAACCAGCTCCAGGTACTTGTGCTCCAGCACACGGTATGATTTCATAGCCAGGCCTCTCAGCGGAAAGTTGCCCTCTATGACAGTCCTGGCGTTTTCGAAGGCGTCTTCGGGTGATGGGAGCCTCCTGGCCTCCTCGTAGCTGCCGTCGGTGAGATCGACGCTGACAACGACCACACCTGCATCAAGGAGTATGTCCGCGATGGCGGCTTTCTTGCCCTTCTCGAGGTTGATGACCCTGCCCTGAGGATAGGCGTTTCTCAGTAGTTCGCTGAGGGCGTCGTCGCTCATGAGAGCCTCCATACCAAGAAGCCTGCCTGTGTAGCCGTTGAACTGGGCCTCAAATGAGAAGCGCTCCGTCTTTCCAGATGCCTTAACCTTTCCGTTTGTTCTCTTGAGCTCGTACTCGCGGATCTCCTCCCCAGTCTGCTTCCGAACGATGTCCCGGATCCTCTCAGCGAAGTGGTCATCCGGCAGGGGGTTCATCTCGAAGGTTACCTCTCCGCGCTCCAGATCGACCCTGGCCCCGGCCAGGTTTTCACCCACCCGAACCTCGAGTCTAGCCTCTTTGGGAACGTAGACCTTCTTCCTCTCGTGAATGGTCACCCTGCCCTCGGGAACGCCGAGCTCCTTTGCGGCGACGGCTTTAAGGACAAAGACCGCCTCGCTTGGGCTTAGGGGAACCTCCACCTCCCGCTCCGTGGCGCGAATAACCGAGCCGTCGTTCAGGAGGGCCTTGGTTACGGGAACGCTCAGGTTCTTGTCCTGCGTTGCCCTGAGGACTATACGATCCTCCGAGAACACCACCGCCTTGTCCTTCTCCTCATCCCCTTCGACGGACCAGGAGAATATGTACGCACTGGAGAGGGAGACCGCGATGGATTCGAGCTTCACCTCCTCCGGCTTCACGGGGTATTTGGAAGCCGCGAACGAGGCCACCTTCCTCAGCACGGCCTCTGGTGAAAAGTCATGGAGAAGCGGGGCATCGAGCTCGAACTCCTCCAGGGGGCCTTTTTCTTCCCCTGCCTCCGTCTCAGCCTTAAGCCGCTCCACAAGATCGGCGGGCGGTTCCATCCGGTAGTTGTTGAACAGGGAGGCGAGCTTCTCGCCGTCCCACGGAACCACCCTCCCTCGGTGCTCCCTGGATATCAGAACCTTGGCGTCCTTCGTGAATCCCGCGGGGGATATCAGTATCCCCTTATCCGCCTTGTATTTGTCCACCAGGTCTGCAAAGACGTTGATGTCCCTTGAAGAGGCCAGCCCCTTGGGATGAATCGCCAGAACAACCTTTTCGATCCCCGCTATGGGGTCGTCCCTTATTGCCACGACGTCTATTCCCCACTCCTTCCTGCCCGCCACCCTCTCGTAGTCCCTGAAGCCCATTCTCTTCAGCAGCTCGATTACGTCTCCAACAAGCGTTTCCCTGGGTGTCAGCCTTATTAAATCCGGGGTCCACGGCATCAGTCTCACCCATGAAAGTGAAGTCTATTATCACGGTTCTTTCGTCTTTATTTTATAAATTTCTTTCCCTGGAAAGGCCTTATCACCGCAGGTGTTCAAAATAAGTTTTTAACCCCGCCGATTTAACACCCACGCGGTGATGGAATGTTCAGGCTCACCGACTTTGACTATCACGGAAAAACCGTCTTTCTGAGGGCAGACCTAAATTCGCCAGCCACTGACGGGAAAATAATCAGCGACGCCAGGTTTAGAGCGGTTCTCCCGACGATAATATACCTCCTCGAGCACGGGGCCAAACTCGTCATAGGGACGCACCAGAGCAAGCCCTACAAGGGCGACTACATAACCACGGAGCAGCACGCCGAGATACTGAGCGGGCTGCTCGGCCAGGAGGTCGAGTACGTTGAGGATATCTTTGGAAAATACGCCCGCGAGAAGATAAAAGCCCTAAAGCCCGGCGAGGCAGTCATGTTAGAGAACCTCCGCTTCGCCGCGGAAGAGGTCAAATACAAGCCCATTGATGATTGCGAGAAAACTTTTTTCGTGAGAAAACTTGCACCTCTGATAGATTACGTCGTGAACGATGCCTTCGCAGCGACTCACCGCTCCCAGCCTTCCCTGGTGGGCTTCGCAAGATTGAAGCCCATGATTATGGGCTTCCTCATGGAAAGGGAGATTAATGCCCTTACCCGAGCATACAATACCGGAGAGAGGCCGAGGGTCTACGTGCTCGGCGGTGCAAAGGTTGACGACTCGCTCCGCGTTGCCGAGAACGTTCTAAGGAACGGCAGGGCCGAGGTCATACTCACCGGCGGGCTGGTAGGTCACGTGTTCACCCTCGCCAAGGGCTTCCACCTCGGCGATGCCAACCTGGAGTTTATGGAGAAAAAGGGCCTTCTCGAACTGGTGGACTGGGCAGAGGAGATACTCAACGAGTTCTACCCCTACGTGAGAACCCCCGTTGATTTCGCCGTTGATTACAGGGGGGAGCGCGTCGAGGTTGACCTGCTGAGCGAGGAGAAATGGCTGTTCGACGAGTATCCCATACTCGACGTAGGTTCAAGGACCGTTGAGAAGTACCGCGAGGTGCTCATGGGGGCAAGGATAATAGTCGCCAACGGGCCTATGGGGGTCTTCGAGCGCGAGGAGTTCGCGGTAGGAACCGTCGGCGTCTTCAGGGCGATAGGAGAAAGCTCCGCCTTCAGCATAGTGGGGGGAGGCCACTCGATAGCGAGCATATACCAGCACAACATAACGGGCATAAGCCACGTCTCCACCGGCGGCGGCGCGATGCTCAGCTTCTTCGCCGGTGAAAAGCTCCCCGTCCTGGAGGCGTTCAAGATCAGCTACGAACGCTTCAAGAACCTGCTTGAAGGGTGAACAGCCAGACGAGGAGCACGGCGATTAAAACTCCGCCGAGGAGCAGCATCAGGAGCCACTCGACCCGCTCCATTAGTTTTCTGTTAGAGTAGAGAACGTGCCCTACGATTCCAAGGGCGAGGGATGAGACTATGAGCACCCTTTCCTCCGCCGATTCGACCCTGCTGAGAACCGCCTCAACACCCCAGAGAGCCAGGAACAGCAAAACGGCTCCGGTGACTGCGTAGCCGTGCTTCATCGTTCTCGCGTTGGTTATGTAGAAGGTCGCGGCGAAGGCAATAAGGAAGATCACCATCGCCTGTATCTCGAGGGGAATCGGAACCGCTTTCGAATGAACCGTCCTCTCATAAATCCATATGACTCCGGTGAGTATGGTGGAAACTATCAGCGCCATCACGAAGACCTTATGGACATGGTCAGCTATGCCAAGGGCCTCTTCAAGCTCCTCCAGTTCCTCCCTTCTGGAGACTTCTCCCCCCACTTCGGCCTCTTCCGCCATCGAACTCACTGTCCTTCCTACGCGCTTCGAGATTTAAGGGTATCGCGTTCAGTCAATTCCTGTTTTCTCATTGGGCCTCTGTAAGCACCCCTGAACTGAGAAACCATTATAATCGCGTAGAGCACCGCGAAGGATTTCAGGGGGAAGTGGGCGCCGAGGGATATGTGGGGTAGATTCCAAAGAAAGGGACGCCAACTGTGAGCGCTATAACGGAAGAACCTCACAGTTCATTTTCCTTCGGGGTAATTAAAACGTTCAAAAGCTAGAAAGATTTCGAGAGAATACAAACTTCAGTAGCCTATCAGCACGCCGAAGATTACCGCCACCCACCAGACCTCGAGGAAGGCAAAGCCCACCGTGGCCGTTCCTGTTACGAGCCACCCGACGAATATCACATAGGCCACGAGCGTCACAGCCACGTGTAACTTCAGGAATGTCCTGTTGAGTTCCCCTCCCGATTTCATCCAGCCCGTCGGTAGTGGAAGCCAGTCGAAGAACGCCCCGGTCAGGGCAAGGAGGGGTCGGTTGAAAAAGACCGTGGGAATGAAGATGAGGCCCGCGAGGGCCACGCAGAGCATCGTCAGGACCTGCTTCTTCATCTTTCCTCACCTCAGTCTATCGTCGCCTTCCTGAAGCTGAGAGCGGCAACCCCAGCGAACAGCGCCGCCAGACCCATGAGCACGACCCAGTCCGTTGCGATTCCAAAGGCCGGCTCAACCCCGGCCAGGTAGTAGCGGGAACCGTCTACCGCGTAGGTCAGCGGGTTCACCTTGGCCAGCCACTGCATCCACTCGGGCATCGTCTTTACCGGATAGAAGGCTCCGCTGAGGAAGGTCATGGGGAGCATTATCATCATGACGATCATCTGGAAGCCTTCCATGCTGCTCATCTTGAGGGCTATTGCAACCCCCATTCCGGCTATGGCGAGGCCCACCAGGAAGCTAAGGCCGAGAGCAGGAAGGATTCCGCTCACTTTGAGGTCGGCGAGGGCGAAGCTGAGGATCAGGATTATGGCGCCCTGTATCATGGCCATGAGCGCTCCCCCGGTGATCCTGCCGAGTATTGCCTCGGTCCTGCTCGCGGGAGCTACCAAAATCTCCTTCAGGAAGCCGAACTGCTTGTCCCAGATGAGCGTTATGCCCTGCATGAAGCTCATGTTGAAGACGGTCATCGCTATTATTCCCGGCACGAGGTAGGTCATGTAGTCAACGCCGCCGAATATTTGAGACGCAAACGGGTTGTCGAAGACACCGCTCCAGCCCTTTCCGAAGAATATGAGCCAGATGAGAGGATTGATTATGCTCCCAATGACCCTCGCCCGTGAGCGGGAAAAGCGCTTCAGCTCGCGGTATATCATGGTGAAAAAGACCTGCATGCCATCACCTCCTCATACGGGCTTTCATTATCATCCTTGCCACGTTTCCCTCACCGCCTTCGTCCCTGATCTCTCTGCCCGTCAGATGTAGGAAGACGTCGTTGAGCGTCGGCCGGTGATAGGTGACCTCAAGGATTTTGACACCCGATTCCTTTGCCAGCTCGAAGAGCCTGGGAAGGGCTTCAGCGGCGTTGTCCACGTCAAGGCGAACCCTCCCGTCGGGTAAAAGCCTGCAGCCCTTGATGAAATCCGCTTTGAGGCACTTGAGGTCCTCCCTTGCCTGGAGCTTCAGGTAGATTATGTCGTTGCCGACAAGTTTCTTCAGCTCTTCAGCCGTTCCTTCGGCGATTATCTTTCCGTGGTCCATTATCGCTATCCTGTCAGCTAACTGCTCCGCCTCGTCCATGTAGTGCGTCGTGAGGAAAATCGTCATGTTGTGCTCTTCCTTCATGGCCCTTATGTAGTCCCAGATGTGGGCCCTGGTCTGCGGGTCGAGGCCTATCGTGGGCTCATCGAGGAACAGTATTTCGGGCTCGTGAAGAAGGGAGCGCGCTATCTCAAGCCTTCTCTGCATTCCGCCGGAGAAGAACTTAAGGGGCCTGTCCTTGAACTCCCAGAGCTCGACGAACTTGAGGAGGCGCTCGATTTTTTCCTTCAGTTCGTTTCCACTCAGGCCGTATATCCTGCCGTGGATGAGCATGTTCTCATAGGCGGTAAGCTCTCTATCAACGCTCGGATCCTGAAAGACTATGCCTATCTTCTTCCTAACCGCTATCGGCTCCTTAACGACGTCATGACCGGCAACTATGGCCTTTCCGGCCGTCGGCTTCAACAATGTAGTGAGGACGTGGACGGTTGTGGTCTTCCCGGCCCCGTTGGGACCCAGAAAGGCAAATATCTCGCCCCGTCTCACGTTGAAGGATATTCCCTTAACGGCTTCAAAATCCCCGTACTTCTTCACCAGGTTCTCAACCTCAATCGCGTTCATACCGTCCACCTCCAAGTAGAATCAGCCTGAGTTTCTTCGCGCAGCCGGTGAACAGCTCCTTGATCTCCTCCCTCTGCTCGTCCGTCAGGTCATCCATCGACTCAAAGAGCTCCCTAAAGGCGGCCTTCAGCTCGTCGCCCCCCAGCTCAAGGAATGCCTTGTAGGCGCGCATTCTTCGTTTTGCCTCAATTAGCTCTTCCGCGTGCTCTGAGAGGTACTCCAGTCCCTTCTCGGTGATCACGTAGGTTTTTTTCTCCCTCTCCCCCCTGCCGGCCACCTCAATGAGCCCACTCCTCTTCAGGGACGCGAGGATTGGATAGACCGTGCCAGCGCTGAGCTTCATACCGTACCTTTCTTCCAGCTCCGCCATTATGCCGTAGCCGTGCATCGGCTCCCGGAGGAGGTCGAGGATAAGTACCTTCATATGACCGCGAAAACTTGGGCGCTCCATTTTCTCCACCGATATATCGTTCGATATGTCATCCTTATAAACCTTCCCTCAGAGTACTCACGGGTGATAAGATGCGGCTGGTTCTCAAGCCCCTCTTCGAGGCCGAGCTGCCGGCCGATTTCAGCGAGGTCATAAAGGGCAAGCTCATGGGAGAAGAACTCAGGACAGGTGAGGAAATCGAAGTGGAGCTCCTCGGAAAGCCCCTCCGATTCAAGGTCGTCCTCGCGGAGCCCTCGCCGCTGAAAGTCAGAAGAAACACGAGGATAGAGTTCTCGCATGGGGAGGTTGAAGTCGTTGATTTTGAGTTCGATGAACCGGTTAATGATGTAATCCCCTTCGATGGTGGCTTCGTTGTTGTGCTCGAGAGAGAGGTTCTGATTCTGAACCAGGACTGGCAAAAGATTTATAGCGATGAGTTCGAGGACCTTAACAAAGTTAGGGTTTCCAAAGGAAAGGTGGTGATAATCCATGGAGAAAGAAAAATCAGGCTCGTTAAGCCTTGAAAAGTTCACCTTCGATGAAAGCTGGGAGGAGAAGAGAAAGCGTGCGGAGAGAATCGTCGAGATTCTGATGGAGACGCACCCCAGGGAAAAGCTCCTCATCGGCGACCCCTACAGGACCTTAGTCCACTGCATAATCTCACAGCGCATGAGGGACGAGGTAACTTACCGCGTCTGGGAGGAGTTATTCAAGAAGTATCACGACATCGAGACGATAGCAAAAACACCGGTTGAGGAGATGCAGGAGTTTCTAAGGAAGAACGGGGTCGGCCTCTGGAAGACCAAGGGCGAGTGGATTGTCAAGGTCTCGCAGATAATCCTCGAAAAGTACGGCGGAAAGGTTCCAGATGACATTAGAAAGCTGATGGAGCTTCCTGGAATCGGAAGAAAGTGCGCCAACATAGTCTTAGCTTATGGCTTCGGAAGGCAGGCCATTCCAGTGGATACACACGTGAACAGGATAAGCAAGCGACTTGGTTTAGCTCCGCCGCGCGTTCAGCCGGAGAAGGTTGAGGAGTATCTTGCAAAGCTGATTCCCTACGAGAAGTGGATTTACGTGAACCACGCAATGGTGGACCACGGGAGGTCAATATGCAAACCAATAAAGCCGAAGTGCAATGAGTGCCCCCTCAGAGAGCTCTGCCCCTACGCGAAGGGCTTAGTTGGGGACGGGGACGTCAGGTAGTGCCCGTCCCAACGTCGTGGAGTTCAAGCCTCAAGGGGAACTCCAGCCTCACCCACCTTTTTTCTGCAGTGAAGAGGCCGGTTCTGACCTCGTACTCGACCGCTACCACGAAGGTAACATTACCCGAGTAAGCCGGCGGGTTTCCGTTCACTATGAAGTCCGGCCACGCCTCAAAGAGCAGTCTCCGCCCCCATGCCGGTTCGTTGGGTGTGGCGACCATGCAGCCCACCTCGTTGGGATCACCACACGACCTGGCCTCCACCCGGAACGGCCCGTCGAGGGACTTGAAAACGGGGAACCCCACGAAGTTGTCGGGAATCACATCGCCGAGCCAGGTGTTGCCGGACGCTAGGACCCTAACCTCCGCCCGCGTGATCTGGACGGAGGAGTTGAGGGGCAGGGCCTCGACGGTCACCGGGGCCGAGATGCGGACCTGAGTGCCGGCGACGTTCCTACGCCCGGAGAGTCTGATTCCCAGGCAAACCCTGATGTCGGTCTCGACGCAGGAGGTCCTCAGTGCCCCAATCAGCTCCCACCTGTCAATTCTCGCTGGGAAGGTTGAGGCGTTGATGGTGAGGGTCTCGCCCCGAAGGTCGAAGTCCTCCCGGCCACCCGGATCAGCAATAGGATTTAGATGGAGCCAGTGGAGGGCATAAGCAACGGTCGCAGTTAGGAATATTAGAACGACGAGAAAGACGTGCTTTCTTCCAACCTTCATGGGGAAAAGTTGGAAGAAGGGCATAAAAGCCTTTCACTCCTCCTCCACTTCCTCGCCGGCGAGCTTCCTCAGCTTGTCGAGGTCGGAGCCAACCGCTATGAGAACGTCGCCCTCCTGTATTGTGTCGTTTCTGCCTGGGTTGTAGATGTACCTGCTCCCGCGCTTTATTGCCAGTATTCTGGTTCCTATTTTACTGGGGAGCTTGAGCTGTTCGAGTGTCCTGCCGTGCAGAACCGAGCCCTTGTGAACCGTTACTCTTCCGAGCTCCTCCTCGGTGTCCTCCATAATCTTCCTGATTATCGGGTGGGGCTCAACGTCCCTCAGCACGAGGTCGGATATTTTATAGGCGGCGTCGCTTATCTGCTCGTTTATCTCTGCCATGTCTATGACGCTGAGAAGCCTGAGGGGGTCGTCCTCCTTCTTGGCCAGCAGGAGGGCCAGCTTCTTAACCTTGAGGGTCAGCTCGTCCATACGCTCCTCGAGGAGATAGACCTCCTCAGCTATGTCCTCGCTGTTGTACATGACGGAGGAGAAGGCTAAATCCACCATGAGCGATGACAGGTCTTTCATCTCTATGAGGCAGTTTCTGATCTCCTCAAGCTCACTCATTGCCCATCACCTTGATGTTGCCCCTCGCTATCTCCTTCAGGTAGTCTATGGAAGTGTTCGTGCCCCTGCCGATGAGTATGTCGCCTGGGAAGATTTTGAAGTCCCCGTCGGGGTCAAAAATCCAGCGTTTGCCCCGCCTCACCGCCACTATCCAGACGCCGGTGTTGGCCGCGAGGTCCAGCTCCTCCAGCGTTTTTCCGACGAGTATAGACTCGGCCGAGACAAAAATCTTGCCGATTATCTCCTCGCTGCCGAGAATAGCCTCGGTTATGACGGGGTGGAGCTCGACGCCGTCGATGACCATTTTCGCGAGGTCAGCTGCGGCGTTGGACATGTCGTCTATGGCGTGCGCCATGTGGAGGATGGACGTTATCTGCTCCGCCTCCTTCGGCCTCCGTGCGGCAAGAACCGCATGGACCATGAGGTGATAGTTGAGCAAATCGAGGTACTCCTCGAGTTCGAGCACCTCCTCGGCCATCTCCTCCTCGTTGAAGAGTATCGAAGAGTATGCCAGATCAACCATCAGCTCTGCGGTGTTCTTCATTTCAACGAAGATATCCTTAACGTTCCTTGGAACCTCGATTTCGTCCCACTCTTCCACCCGGCTCTCACCGATGTGGGGAAAGATGGGAAATCTTATTTAGTTTTCGCCTTCGAAAACTTTAAACCTTCAAAGGTCAATGCCCATGGGGTGAGGGCTATGGAGAGTGATGGCAGTGATCGGCGAGATTACGGGGGAGCTGAGGGAAAAGGTCAAGGAAGCCTACAGGGTTACGCTACCGTCCCTGTTCACCTCCCAGATATTCGGCCTGTTCGGCGGTACGTTTCTGGGTAAGTACTTCGAGATCATGAGAACCCAGTTTCCAGGTCTTCTGGTGGTCCTACCGGGCATAATGGGCCTTCGCGGCAACGTTTTCGGCTCGATGGCATCGCGCTTCTCGACCATGCTCTACCTCGGTGACCTCGAACCCTCCCTTCGGGACAGGAAGGTTCTCAAGGAGATAGTCCTGCGGATGCTCATCTCGCTCATCCCGATAGTCCTGCTGTGGGCCATAGGTGTTGCCACTGGGGTAAAGAAGAACGCCCTTGACGTCCTCCTCATAGTGGTCACCTCCACGATACTCGTGTCCTTCATCCTCGGCTACTTCACCTCCTTCGTCACGATATTCGCGTTCAAGCGCGGTACCGACCCGGACAGCGTTGCAGCACCGCTGGTCGCTTCAATGGGCGATTTCCTAACTGTTCCTTCACTGGTGCTGTTCATCCTCCTCATTGAGCACTCGCCGGAGGGATTCAGGCTCTTCAACTACGCGGTGCTGGCTCTCTTTGCCGCCGTGGCTGCTATAAGCCGGGTCAGGAAGGCGGAGTTCGTTGAGCTCAAGCAGGTCTTCATAACGATAACCGGGCTGGCGCTCCTCTCGACGGTATCGGGTTCAATACTCGCGAGGTTCAGCGGGATAATCCAGGCGTCGGTTATACTGAGCTTCATATACCCCTCTCTCCTCAGCAGCTTTGGAAACTATGGCTCTATAATAGCTGCAAAAACCTCTACCAAGCTCCACCTCGGTGAGATAGAGAGCTTCGTCTGCTGGAAGCCCCTCACAGACATCCTGGCGCTCTTCACGACGGCGCCCATCATTGGAGCGACGAAGCTCCTCATAGGTATCGCCCTGGTGAAGCTGACTACCGGGATGACGGTTCCGGGCTCCGCGTGGTTGGTGGTTCTCACGTATCCGTTCATGGTACTGTTCATCATGCTCTACTCGTACACGGTCTCCTACTTCCTCTTCAGGAAGAACATAGACCCCGACCACGTGGCGATACCGCTCATCTCGAACAACAGCGATATATTCGGCACGATATACGTTGTACTGATGGCCAAGCTCATGGTGGGTGGTTGAATGATAGGTCTCTCCATGACGGCCTATCCCGGAAGAAACCTCCTCGGATTTGAGGAATGGGTGGGCAGGGCGAAAAAGCTTGGCTTTGATTTCGTTGAGATCCTGAGTGAATGGCCCCACTACCTGACGGGGAACAGCTACCGCCTCTTCGCCGAGGTTCTTGACAGCTGGGGCATGAAAAGAACGGTCCATGCACCCTTCAGCGACGTCAACATAGGCTCCTTCAACGACAGGCTGAGGAGAATCTCGCTGGAGATAATCCATGAAACAATCGAACTGGCGGCCGAGCTCGACGCACTCTCCGTCACGATACACCCCGGGCACTGCTCGCCGGTCAGCGTGAAGAACAGGAGAAAGTACCTGGAGATACACAGAAAATCCCTGAGGAAAATCTCCGAGTGGGGGCTTGAATACGGAATAAAGATTGGCGTCGAGAACATGCCCCGCTTTCCAATCCTCGATGCGCAAACCTGTGAGAGGCTGTGGGAAATACTCGATGACGTCGATATAGGGGTGACTTTCGACGTTGGGCACCTGAACACCACAACGAGGAACTTTGAACGTTTCCTCGATCTCTTTGGGGATAAAATCGTCCACGTCCACCTCCACGACAACTCCGGGGATAAAGACGAGCACCTGGCCCTGGGCGATGGAACTGTCCCCTGGGTCAGGGTGCTGCCAAAGCTCCCAAGGGTGACGTGGGCGCTTGAAGTCAACGACATCGAATCTGCCAGGAGAAGCCTCGAATTTTTGAAAAGCCTGCATTGATGGACGTTTCAGTTCATTGGCGTCCCATTTTTACAAAACGCAACTCTTTTATACATTTAAAATGAAGTTCTTGCGAGAAGCAGTTTCTGGCGGAGGGATACCAATGGCGGAAAAGATAGTTGAGGAAATGAGGCCCTTCTTCGACCCGAAGGCGGTCGCTATCATCGGCGCAACCAACAAGAAGGGTAAAGTTGGAAACGTCATCTTTGAGAACTTCAAGATGAACAAGGAGCGCGGAATCTTCAAGGGCAACATATACCCAGTTAACCCCAAGCTCGACGAGATAGAGGGTTACAAGGTCTACAAGAGTGTCGAAGAGCTCCCAGAGGACACGGACCTGGCGGTCATTTCGATTCCGGCCCCTTTCGTTCCAGACACAATGAGGCAGATAGCGAAAAAGGGAATAAAGTCAGTTATCATCATCACCGGCGGCTTCGGTGAGCTCGGTGAGGAAGGAAAGAAGCTGGAGCGCGAGATCCTTGAGATAGCAAGGGAGAACGGGATAAGGGTCATCGGCCCGAACTGTGTCGGTGTTTACGTTCCGGACACAGGTGTTGACACCGTCTTCCTGCCCGAGAGCAAGATGGACAGGCCGAAGAGTGGACCGATAGCCTTCGTCAGCCAGAGCGGAGCATTCGCGGCAGCCATGCTCGACTGGGCGGCCATGGCGGGCATAGGAATAGGTAAGATGGTCAGCTACGGCAACAAGCTTGACGTTGATGATGCCGATTTAATGGACTACTTCATCCACGACGACGGCATAAACGTCGTCACCTTCTACATCGAGGGCGTCAAGGAGGGTAGGAAGTTCATTGAAGCAGCAAAGAGGATAACCAAGGTCAAGCCGGTCATAGCCCTCAAGAGCGGAAGGACCGAGTACGGTGCCAAGGCGGCCTCTTCTCACACGGGTTCATTGGCTGGAGCCGACACTATTTACGATGCCGTCTTCAAGCAGACCGGAATAATCCGCGCTGAGGACTTCGAGCACATGTTCGACCTCGCAAAGGCCTTTGCCGCGCTTAAGGACAAGCTCCCGAAGGGCGACAGGATAGGCATCATCACCGATGGCGGTGGAGCGGGCGTCATGGCCAGCGACGCCGTTGCTAAGTTCGGCCTCAGGATGGCCGACCTCAGCGAGGAGACCCTCAAGTACCTGAGGGAGAACTTCCCGCCGCACGCCGTAGCTGGCAACCCGACCGACGTCGTCGGCGACACCGACGCCGAGAGGTATAGGATCGCCATCGAGGGCTTCGTCAATGACCCGAACGTCGATGCTATCCTCGTCATAGTCCTCTTCCAGGTCCCACTCCTTGAGGAGGAGAAGATAATCGACATCCTAGCGGAGTACCAGAAGAAGAGCGACAAGCCGATCGTTGCCGTTGCCATGGGTGGTAAAAAGACCGACCACTACGCAAGGCTCCTGGAGGACAAGGGGGTTCCAGTTTACCCGACCCCCGAGAGGGGAGTTAGAGCCCTGGCGGGCCTTGTTAAGTATGCTGAATACCTCAGGAGGGGGGCCTAATCCCCCAATCTTCCGGTGGTGGTATCATGAAGGAGGAAGCCCTTAAAGTTATTGAAGAGGTTTTGAAGTCCGGAAGGACTTCGCTCGTTGAGTACGAGGCAAAGCAGGTTCTCAAAGCCTACGGACTCCCGGTTCCGGAGGAAAAGCTCGCCAAGACCCTTGATGAGGCACTCCGTTATGCGGAGGAAATCGGCTATCCCGTCGCCATGAAACTGATGTCCCCACAGATTCTCCACAAGAGCGATGCCAAGGTGGTTCTCCTCAACATAAAGACCCCCGAGGAGCTGAAGGAGAAGTGGGAGCTCATCCACGAGAACGCGCGCAAATACCGCCCGGACGCCGAGATACTCGGTGTCCTCATCGCACCGATGCTCAAGGTCGGAAGGGAGATAATCATAGGCGTCACCGAAGACCCGCAGTTCGGGCATGCAATAATGTTCGGCCTCGGCGGAATCTTCGTGGAGGTTCTCAAGGACGTCACCTTCCGCATAGTGCCGATAACCGAGCGCGACGCCAGGAAGATGATCCAGGAGATAAAGAGCTATCCGATTCTCGCCGGGGCGAGGGGCGAGGAGCCGGCCGACATAGACGCCATAGTCAACCTCCTCCTCAAGGTCAGCGAGCTGGTCGACGACCTCAGGGACTACATCAAGGAGATGGATCTCAACCCGGTCTTCGTCTACGAGAAGGGCAAGGGTGCCGTCGTCGTTGACGCCAGGATAATCGTCAAGGAGCCGGTCGAGAAGAAGGACGAGATAAGCACCGAATACAGGGAGAGGTGCGCCTGATTACTTCGGTTTCTCGCTTTTTGTTTCTTCCCCGTTTTTGTCCCCCGGAGAGCACATGGAGAGCGTTTCTATAATCTCATCCCAGTTAGAGGGTTCTATGGAAAGAATATTCAGAGTTTCCCTCCTGAAGATTACCCTGTAAATAGAGCCATTTCTGGGTTCGTAGCCATTCCACACTCTTACAAGTGTGTAGTTGACCCTGAGGAAGGCAATGGAAGTATCATTTTTGTATTCAACACAGCCTGCGATCCCATCGCATGTAGCGTTGGGGAAATACTTGTCACAAAGCACCTCCATGGTGTAGATAAAGCTGTGCTCTCCCGTGATGCCCTTATCTTCCTTTGGGGAGCCAAAGTATAATGACAGGACGATCAAAAAAGAGAAAATGCCAACGGCGAGGAGCTTTTTTATGCTAATCATCTATGTTCACCCTCACTCCCACGGGATCCTCGATGAAATATATCGGTTTATTGGAAGTCTTAAGTCTTTGAATCGTTCTCTTATCTAGTCCAACCTTTTTCCCATAGTCACTTAATGCATCCGGTTGGATTTTATATATTGTCACTCGATGGCCATGGTATGTAATATAAAACTTCTCTATTTTTCCCCTGTACCGGAGTTTGTAATAGAATCCTGTCAGAGCATTGAGGATCTTATCAGAAGTGCTTTGCATTGAAATAACCTCGGGGTCTGATGGGCTAGGCAGGACATCTATCATTACATACCAAGTAACAGCACTGTCTGGGTTGCCCGTGTTGACTATGTCCTTAACCTTAAATTCAATAAGATGGCCTGGATGGGCTTTTATGTCGAATTGGAAATAGTGTGTTGCGTTTCTCTTTGCGCCATTCCAGAATCCCCAATCCCAGTGGACCACCACATAATCTTTATTCTCTCCTCCTGACTTACTACTTACTCCCACAGCCAAATCCCTTAGAAGCTGCCCTACATTTAGGATGGTTCCAAGGTCTGAACTTATCTGTGAGGCTGCTATATTAAAAATGTCCCATGCCACCCTTTTATACGTCGAATAGTCATGGGGGCCGCTATGGGGCCATGCCCCAGCATATTCTGAATCGTAGGGTGCTGAGAATATTGCAAAATATTGGTTACCTCCAATCTCTTCTACTCTCACACCAAGATCCCCGATTAGAGGTATAGGATCACCTTCAGAGGCTATTGCCTCTCCAATTGATGCAACCCCAAACACATACACTCATTTACCTTCTTCTGCGGCATACGCTCCCACATATTTTAACACTGCACTATTGCATACCTTGTAAGTAATGGAATAGTCTGGAGAATATGAAGTAGCACATTTAACCTTAGACCAAGTCCTCCCAGGAGTTGCAGCAGACGTCAGTGGTAGGGCCAACATTAATGTTATTACCACAAATGCTAAAAACTTTTTCATTAGATCATCTCCATTAATTTTTTATCTAATTATTACCTAGAAACCATATAAAGTTTTCCATAGTAATTCACATACTGTTAGGATAAGCAGTTAGGTGTGGTGTTAAGTTTAAGTTTCTGACGAATCTTTAGTAAAAAGATTATGACGTATAAAAGTCGTAATCCCTCTTTACTTGGTAGTTTCAGCCTTAAAACCTTTTCGCCAGAATAAAGTCCAGGTAGAGAAGAAGATCAGGGCGGTGGAATTATACTTGAAGGATCTCAGTTACAGGCAAGTTGTCAGGATCCTCGGAATCAGTCACACGACGGTCTGGGAAACAGTCCAAAAACTCGCGGAAGCAGTTTACCGGTCGATAACACTGGCGGTGAGGAAACGGAGGAGTTTTATCGCGGTTGACGAGACTGTGATTAAGATTAATGGGCAGAAGAGATACCTCTGGGTGGCTATTGATGTTGAGAGCAGGGAGTTCTCGCGGTCGGATCACTCCCATGAGGAGCTGGTGGACTGCCAGGGAGTTCATTAAAGCTGTGTTAGAGTCCTGCGTTAATAAGCCGGTTTTTCTGGTTGATGGTGGCCCGTGGTATAAGTCGGCGTTTAATACTCTGGGTGGATTACATTCATGTGACTTTCGGGCCGAGGAACAGTATTGAGCGCTGGTTCAAGACGGTGAAGGAACGGACAAAGCGTTTCTGGAATAATTTCACGAGTAAAAGCTGGAGGCAGGTTCAAGGGGTTTATTTTCCTGTTCGCCTTCTGGTATAATTTTGTTTGGTTTCATTCTAGGTTTGGTGGGTCCCGGTGATGTGACTGAATGGCTCCAGGAGGTGATGCTCCAGTTATCCTGAGTATGGTATTTAGTAACGTGGCTTAGGGGCTTGCTCCCACTCAGCAGTATGAGGAGGCACTATCGGGTATTTACATCCCTAATAACAAACACTCCCAGCGCGGCGATTCCAAATATTCCCACCGCTAGGAAGCCGGTTTTAAGCCCCAGGAAGCCTATGATGACCGGCCCCAGCGCCTGGCCAATGTCCTTTATGCTCTCCAAAAAGCCTAATGCAGTTCCACGGAGCTTCGAGACTTCCGTGGCCAGGGGCTTCGTTGAGGCCTCGCTTATCGAGGCGCCCACCGAAAAGACCACCGCACCCAGAACCACCAGCGGAAGGGAATCCGAGAGGGCAAGCATGAACATCGCCAGGCCAACCATCGTCATGCCCACCGCTATCGGCTTCGCCCTGCCAACCCTATCGCTGAGATACCCCGCGTAGGGTTTAACGACCGCCATTATGGCTATCTCCACCGTCAGTATCAGCCCGGAGAGCCATGCCTTGTCCTGAAGGTAGTAGAAGAGGGGCAGGAACGTTTCTATGCCCTGGTAGGCCATGTATACTGCCGCATCTAGGAGGCCAATCAAGAGAAGCTCCCCGCTGAACGTGAACTCGAACCTCCTGAGTTCACCTCCTGTATCGGGGAATCTGAAGGTGAGGACAAAAACGGCCAGCCCAGTCAGCGAACAGAGGATGAAGACGACGGAAAACCCAAGGAAGTAGATGATGCTCCCCGCGAGGACTGGGGCAAGGGCGCGGCCGACGAGGGTTGACGAGCTCAGGAAACCCATGAAGGTGCCCTTCCTATCTGGATAAAGGTCGCTGACCAGGGCAAAGGATACCGGGACGAAGATGGCGGTCGCGACGCCGTAGTAAACCCTGACGAGGGCGAGGCTCAAGGCGTCGCCCGCAAGAAAGTACAGCAACGGTGCACTGAGAAAAACGAAGCCGCTCATCTTAAGGAGTTTCTTTCTCCCGTAGAGGTCGCTGAGAAGGCCCGATGTGAAGTTTATGAAGATCCCCGTCACGGTTGATGCGGCCGCAACGAGGCCGATTTCTCCCTTTCCGAGCCCTATGCTCTGGGCGTAGAGGGGAAGCGTTGGGGACTTGCTCATTGTGGAACCAAGTATCGCGAAGAATCCCGCGATAAGGATGAGGCAGAGGGCCTTGGAGTCGGTTCTCACTCCCCGCATCCCCAGTTGTTTACGAGAGACAATTCACCCATCCCCCACGCCGGCTTCAGACTCTTCCTCACCTTCCTCCGGTACCACCACCTTGATGTAGCCCAGAATGTCGTGGAGTATGAAGAAGCTTATCGCGGCATCGATCGCTGAAAAGAGGTTGCCGGCGATAAGGAACAGCAGGGCGAAGAAAAACTCGATGGCCGCATAGATGAGCGCCACCTTCACTGCAGTTCTGTTTTCCATCCCCACCCCGTATGCAAGGACCAGGCTCAGGAGGGCGAAGGCCAGGTAAACCAGGGAGCCCCAGGAATATGCGTAGTACAGTAGCAGTACTCCATTGATTGAAAGAAGGAGAGTGGCAAGGGCAAGTCGCTTCATGTCATCCCCAGATAGCTCTCAAATACCTCCACGTATTTAAACCCATCGTCCGGGAAGATGAGGACGTAGGTCTTCTCGCCGAGTTCTCCGGCGATCTTCTCATAGGCCCTGAAAACGGCACCGGAGCTTAGGCCTATGAGAAGGCCGTCGCTTCTGGCAACGCGGATGGCTCCTTCGATGGCCTCTTTTCTCGTTATCTCCACGACCCTGTCTATCTCAACCTGGAAGTACCACTTGGGCTTCGTCTCAAGTCTCTTGATGCCGGGTATCTTCTCACCCTTCGCTGGAACGACGCCGATAACCTGCGTGTCGTAGCGCTCCTTGAAGTAGCTCGCTATGCCTGCTATGTGGCCCGAAGTGCCTATGCCTGCTATTATGACGTCGGGGGTTTTCCCTATGCTCCTCAGCTGTTCCTCTATCTCCCTGGCGGTGAAGCGGTGAGCCAGAAAGTTGTCGTCGTTTTCGAACTGGTTCAGGTTCACCGCGCCGGCTTTTCTGGCTTCTTCCTCCACAAAGCGCACCATCGTCGGATCTATGGTCTCAAACTCGGTCATGACGACTTCAGCACCGAGAACCCTCAGGAGAACCTGCGTGGCCTTGGGCGTTGGATTCGGCAGATATGCCCTGAACTCGATGCCAAAAACGTTGCTCAAAGCCGCCAGAGAAATCCCGACGTTGCCGGAGGTTGCCTCAAAAAGGGGCTTTCCTTTGATGTCCCCGCGTTCCAGGGCCTTCATAAGCATGTTAAAAACGGCCCTGTCCTTTATGCTCCTACTGAAGGGGTTAAAGAACTCCAGCTTGGCAAAAGACATCCCCCCTCTCGGCTGAGAGTTTGACCAAGGGGGTCGGCTTGTACTTCTCGTAAAGCTCCAGCGTGCTGTTAAACACGTTCATTTGCCATCACCGGAAACGGGTTAGAAGGGGGCTTTAAAAACTTTCCTAAAACGAACAGTTATGGACAGAATTGGGTAATCAGAGCACCCCTTCCCTTACGAGCTTCTCTTTTATCTTCTCAAACTCTCCGAGCGAGCCCCTGACAACAGGATACCTCGGCACGAAGGGGCACGGCTCTTCAGGTTGGATGCTTATCTCGAACGTCCCTACCTCCTTTGCAATTCTAACTATATCCTCCTTGTCCATCCCTATGAGCGGCCGCAGAATGGGCAAATCGCTCGCGGTGCTTATTATCATGAGGTTGTCAAGTGTCTGGGAAGCCACTTGGCCAAGGCTGTCGCCGGTTACTATGGCCATGGCACCGATCTCATGTCCCACCCTGCACGCCTTCCTTAGCATCATGTATTTACAGAAGAGGCACGTCCACTTGGCCTTTCCAATCTCGGCGAGCTTTGAGAAAACCGGCGCCTGCTCCTCGTAGGCGTCAACTATTACCGGCTCGTTGAGTTTCCCGTAGCGCTTAAGAATCTCGTAAAGCTCAAAAACCTTGGACTCCTTTTTGGGGCTCTGTCTGAAGTGAATTGGCGTTACTTCCATCCCCTTTCTAAGCATAAGGTATATCGCCGCCGGCGAGTCAATGCCCGAGCTTAAGAGCGACACTGCCTTCATGATTGACGAAAGCGGGGAAATTATATATGAAGCTTTCCTCAACTTAAGGTTAAGGTCTCACGATACCCTCTTCAATCCTCCAGTCCTTGGACTCGTATAGGGTCCCAAACATCAGGTAGAGCTCGTAAGGTACCTTCCACATTTTCAGGAACTCCTTGAAGCTGTAGGTAACCTCCACGGGGAGGAGAACCACCCACGGGGCGAGATAGCGTCCCCCCAGGTCTCTCAATATTCCGGTTTTCCCATCTCTACCCCTGAGTGCGAAGCTGAACTTGTTCTTTTCGTTTTTTGTCATTCCGCGGACATCGAGGATGAACAACGCATACCCCTCACCGTTCATCAACTCATGAAGGGGACGCCTCCTGATAAGCGAATAGCCGGTGATAATCAGCCCTGGAACGGCGAGGTAGTTCGGATCCCACATCTGCTCAAGGTTCATCGCCTTAACGTCCAGCCTTTCGTGTGGGAATCCCCTGTCAATCAGCATCTCCTTGAACTCGAAGGCAAGTTCAAACCTCTCCACATCATCTGCTCCGGTGAGGAGCACCATGAAGTCGAGATCGTTTGGGGCTTCTTTCCCCTGGGTCACGGAGCCATAGAGGATCACGTCAAAGACCCTCTCGTGCTCCCTCCTAAATTCCTCCGCGGCCTTTTCCAGTTCACTTAATCCTATCGGTAAGTTTGAGAACCTCATTCCTCAACGCCCCCACCTCGTCCCTCGTGAGCCTCCTCTCATATGCATCCCTGTAGAAATCAAAGAACTTACTGACGATACGGTATAGGTCACGGTAGTGGAGCCTCAAAATTGCGAATCGCTCACCGTGATTCTTGGGTTCTAGGTTCAAATCCCGCTTGATAATGTAGTCACATATTCCCACGAGAGCCTTGAAATACAGAATTGACGCGGAGTTGTACCTGCCCTTCTTGAAAGCGTCTTCTCCAGTTTCTATATACTCCCAGATGTTCTCCTTCAGGTCATCCAGGTCCACGGGCACGTCCTTCACCGCGTAGCCATTCCTACGGGATCGCAATATTTAAAGGTTTCTGTAGGAATTCCTACGAACATCTGAGCTGGAGCAGGCCGATGTAGACGAACCACGCAAGTATTGTAAAAGCCCCAACCAGCTCCGGAATCGCGAGCCCTTTGAAAATCCTTGCATTAACGAGGTAGAGCATCAGGGCAAACGTAAAGACGGCCAGGGCGGACCAGATGTAGCCCGCCGAGATGCCGTTTCTGCCAAGTTTTATTCCGACGATGGCTATATCAGTCAGGGCCAGAACGTAGAATAAGATCGCCGCCGGGGCATGGGGTGCGTACTCCTCCGGAAAGACCCCCACGAGGAACAGGAGAACCATAGCGAGGGGCATCAGGTAGCTCAGGCCGCTTCTCAGGGTTCCGATGGCGGCTATGAAACCGAGAACCGCGAAGATCATCAGGAAGCCGTTGAAGTAGTAGTTCACGGGGTTCCGTATTGAACCCATGTCGCTCAGGGCGTTGTCTGTGAAGGAGAACCATGGGTTCTGGCTCAGGACGATGAGCAACCCCACGATGAAGATGAGGGGAAGGGATAGGCTGATGTATGCAGAGAGCTTGGCGAAGTCCATGGAATCACCTCAGCACTGCCTTTTCCGGGGTTCCTCCCCAAAGACGGCTTTGTAGATCTTCCTGAACTCCTCCCAAGAGCCCCTTATAACGGGGTGCTTTGGAATGAAAGGTATCTCGTCCTCCGGCAGGGTTGAAAGCTCGAAAGTGCCAATTTTCTTGGCTATACTTACTATTTCCTCCTTATCCATGCCGATTAGCGGACGATATATCGGCAGGTCCGTTGCCTGGCTGACTATGTACATGTTCTCAAGGGTCTGCGAGGCGACCTGTCCGAGGGAATCGCCCATGACGATGCCCTTCGCCCCGAACTCCCTCGCTACTCTATCTGCGTGCTTCACCATCATGTACTTGCAGAAGACGCAGGTGTACTTCTCCTTCTTCATCTCGCGCAGCTTCTCAATGATTCTCTCGCGCTCCTTAGGTTTAACCACTATCAGCTCGCCCTTTCCGCCGTAGTTGTACTTTTTCAGCTGGTTCCATATCCTCCTGACCTTCTCAAGGGTCTTCTCACCCATGTAGATGTGGACGGGAATGACTTCAACGCCGCGCTTCATCATGAGGAACGCTGCCACCGGCGAATCTATGCCGCCGCTGAGGAGGGCAACAACCTTGCCCTGCGTCCCTATTGGAAGGCCTCCCCAGGCGTAGATTTTATCAACGAAGACGTAGGCTTTACCCTCCATCAGCTCGACGCCGATTTCGATGTCGTACTCGTGCAGATTAACCTCGCTCTCCTCGTTCTCGAGGATGTATTCCCCAACCTTCGCCTGAACCTCAGGGCTCTTGAGCGGAAACTCCTTGGTGATTCTCCTTCCAGTGACTCTAAAGCGCGGTCTTTCAAGGCCCAGCTCGCGCTTCTTCCTCCTGAAGAGCTTGAGGGCCGTCCGGTTAATCTTTTCCAGCTCGGCATCGACTTCCATCGCCGGGGAGAGCGACACTATGCCAAAAACTCTCCCAAGAACATCAACGGCATCTCTCGCTTTATTCGTCTTCACGAGGATCCTTCCGTGCTTCGCTTCGACCTTTTTGAACCCGATCCCCTCGCTCACCAGGGCCTCGCGGATGTTGTTCATGAGTATGCTCTCGAACCATCTCCTTGTCTGCCGGGATTTCGTTCCTATCTCTCCGTATCTGACGATCACCACGTTGAACATAGAATCACCCCACCATACCCGGGAACTTGATGATTATCTCCACGTACTTCTGTATGCCCTCGTAGAGGAGCAGAGAAACCAGATACGAGGACAGCAGGATGAGCTCGTTCATCTCAAAGATGTGCGCCGCTATGGCCTTGGCCCTCGGTGTGGCATCGACTATGGCGTGCATGTACTTCTCCTTGAGCCAGTGGTTTATCTGAATCGCCGCGACCAAGAGGAGCACACCCGCTAACCCCCAGGTCTTGCCCAGGGCCAGCATGAGGAAGAGGGTTGATGCGACGATTATCCAGCCGCCAATGACGCCAAGTAGGATAACGAACTCTATCATCCTTCCACCAGGAGGAGTTGGGGTGGAGGGAATAAAAACGTTTAGATGAAGACCAGCACCTCATCGAGGGTCTTTCTCCTCTTCCGGGGTTTGACTTCGTCCTTGGGATAGCCGACCGGGATGACTCCAACGAGGTAGTGGTTCTCATCGAGGCCTGCCAGCTCCCTGACCCCCTCCTCTATTCCGGGAAAATTTGTAACCCCTATGTAAACCGTCCCGAGGCCGAGCTCAACGGCCTTGAGCATGAGGTTCTGAATCGCCATCGCGGCACTCTCAACGCTCCAGATGAACTCGGGCTCATCGAATTCTTCCCCGGGGAGGAAGCGGACGTTCTTGTCGATAAAGACGGCGATGTATACGGGCGCACGGTACATACCATGTTCGTACATACGCCTTCCGAGCTTCCCTATCTTCTCCTCCGGGAGGTTCACGGCGCGGTAGTATCTGATCATGCCTTCAGATATGAGGCCATAGAGATTTTCCCTCGCTTTTTTACTCCCGAAGACCACGAACTTCCAGTTCTCCAGGCCGCTCGCGGTGGGCGCCCTTATCGCCGCCTCGATCAGCGCCCTAATGTCCTCCTCCGGAACGTCTCTCTCTTCGAAATACCGCACGGAGGTTCTCTTCAGTATCGCATCCTCAAGCTCCACGGTATCACCCATGAAGCTTTCCCACAGGCCTTAATCAGCCTTTCCGAAACCAAAGGTTTAAGAGAACCCCCGAGTAATCTCCAGGAGGTGAAAGCATGTACGGATGGAGAGGCAGGCTTGGTCTTATCGTTCCATCATCGAACACCACCATGGAGATGGAGCTTCACTCCGCGCTCCCGGAGGGGGTCTCTCTTCACACGGCGAGGGTTCCGCTGAAGAACGTCACGGAGGAAGAACTGGTCAAGATGAACGCCATGGCCGTTGAGAGCGCCAGGCTTCTGCGTGACGCGGGCGTTGAGCTTATCCTCTACGGCTGCACGAGCGGCTCCTTCATCGGGGGGAAGGACTACGAAAAGGAAATCGAGGCGAAGATCGAGGAAGAGGTAAACGTTCCCGTTGTCAGCACGAGTACGGCCGTTGTCGAGGCCCTCAGGATACTCGATGTCCAGGCGGTACTCGTGATAACCCCATACACTGACGAGATAAACGCGCGGGAGAGGGAGTTCCTCGAGGCTAACGACTTCGAGGTCCTTGACATAAGGGGGCTGGGGATAGAGGACAACACCCAGATTGGAAGGCTCGAACCCCACGAGGCCTACCGCCTCGCCAAGGCGAGCTTCATGGACGAGGCCGATGCAATTTTCGTCAGCTGCACCAACCTCAGAACCTTCGAGATAATCGAAGTTCTCGAGGAGGACCTCGGCGTCCCGGTCGTTACGAGCAACCAGGCCTCGCTCTGGCTCGCGCTGAGGCAGATGGACGTCATGGAGCGGATCCCCGGGTTAGGGAAGCTGCTCATCGATTTTTGACCCCATTCTTTCCACCCCTTTCATTCCGAAATCCTTTTAAGAACTCCCCCACATTTCTTAGGTGTTAGTCACTGAGGGTGATACATATGGGGCTCCTGGACGAGGCAAGGAAGCTTTCGGTATACACGGCCTACAACACGAACGTCGATGCGATAACCTTTCTGAATGGGGAGGTAGTGCAGAGGCTCATAGACGAGTTTGGGGCCGAGGCGGTCAGGAAAAGGATGGACGACTATCCCAGGGAGATAAACGAGCCCTTGGACTTCGTTGCCAGGCTGGTACACGCCCTCAAGACGGGCAAGCCCATGGCGGTGCCCCTCGTCAACGAGGAGCTCCACACCTGGTTCGATTCTCACTTCAAATACGATGTTGAGAGGATGGGCGGCCAGGCAGGAATCATAGCCAACCTCCTGACGAATCTGGATTTCAGGCGGGTGATGGTCTACACTCCCCACCTCGCGAGGAAGCAGGCCGAGATGTTCGTGGACAAGCCAAACCTGCTTTATCCTGTAGTGGAGAACGGGGGGCTGACCTTCAAACACCCCCGCGAGGCATACAGGGAGGGCGACCCAATTAAGGTGAACCGCATCTTTGAATTCCGGGCCGGAACAACCTTCAAGCTCGGGGACGAGACGATTACCGTCCCCTTCTCGGGCAGGTTCATCGTCTCGGCCCGCTTCGAGAGCATAAGGATTTACACCGAGCCCGAACTTAAACCGTTCCTGCCAGAGATAGGCCTTCAAGTTGATGGGGCCATTCTGTCTGGCTACCAGGGAATAAAGCTCCGCTATTCGGACGGGAAAGATGCCAACCACTACCTCAGGGAGGCCAAAAAGGACATACTCCTGCTCAAGCGGGAGAAGGACGTTAAGGTTCACCTCGAGTTCGCCTCGATACAGAACCGCGAGCTCAGGAAGAAGGTTATCTACAACCTCTTCCCCCTCGTTGACAGTGTCGGCATGGACGAGGCGGAGATAGCCCACGTCCTCAACGCCCTCGGCTACTCCAAGCTCTCGGACAGGATTTTCACCTACAACCGCATCGAAGACACGGTTCTCGGCGGAAAAATCCTCATAGACGAGATGAACCTTGAGGTGCTCCAGATTCATACGATTTACTACATCATGTACATCACCCACTCGGACAACCCGCTTAGCGAGGACGAGCTGAGGAGCAGTCTTGAGCTTGCAACAACCCTGGCCGCTGCCCGCGCGTCCCTCGGGGAAATCCGCTCGCCGGAGGACTTCAAAGTGGGCACCAGCGTACCGTACAACGAGCGCGGAGAGTACGTCAAACTGCGCTTCGAGGAGGCAAAGAGAAGGCTTAGAACCAGGGAGTACAAGGTCGTTATAATCCCAACGAGGCTCGTGAAGAACCCGGTCTCAACGGTGGGCCTGGGCGACACGATTTCAGCTGGGGCATTCACGAGCTACCTCGCGATGCTGAAGAAGAAGGGTGAGCTTTGAATATTCGTACCATATTTTTGGTACGGTATGGCGTACCAAATGCTTTTTAAAGATTGGTACAGCACAGCGTACCGTTCTCTACTCCATCAACCCCTCCATCAGCCTCGCCTTCTCCTGCGCCTTTCTGAGGTGCTCAACGGTAACCCTGGTGTAAATCTGCGTCGTTGAGAGGTTCGAGTGGCCAAGGAGCTCCTGAATGGCTCTGATATCGACGCCGTTTTCGAGCATGTGAGTCGCGAAGCTGTGGCGGAGCCTGTGAGGCGTGACCTCAACGCCGGCCCTGACTCCATAGCGCTTCAGGAGGTACCACACTGTTTTGGTGGAGAGCCGGTCCTTTTCCCTCCTTCTCTCCTCAACGATGAGGTACTCGCTGTCATCGGAGCGCGTTTCGAGGTATGCCCGTATCTCCCTCGCAAGGAACTCCGGAATGGGTATGACGCGGTCCTTGGCACCCTTGCCGCCCCGAACCACGATGGTGGAGCGCTCCAGGTCAACATCGCGCCTCTTGAGGTTACACAGCTCGCTGACGCGCAGACCGGCGCCGTAGAGGAGGAGAACTATGAGTCTATCGCGCTTTCTCGTCGGCGGAATAGCTGAGAGAAGCCTCTTAACCTCATCGCGCGTCAGAGCCTTTGGAAGACTCCTGGGGACCTTTGGGGGCTTGAGCTTCTCGGCCTCCTCATCGTAACCCTCGAAGCGGAAGTAGGAGCGCAGGGCCTGAACCACGAGGTTGAGGCTCCTGTTGGAGTAGCCTTCCTTTCTAAGCCTCGCGAGAAAACGGAGGGCGGAGCGGGAGTTAAGCTTTCCACCCCACTCCAGATACCGGCGCACGTAGTAGGAGTACATCCTAATCGTGTTGGGACTCTTCCCCTCGAGGTCGAGGTAGGTCTCGTACTCTTCCAATACCCCGGGAAGGTCCATGTCACAGCCCCTTCAGGAGTCCCTCAATGTCCTCGGGCTTTACTTCCGCACTCTCGGCAACCTCTTCCTCCCCGGCTGGCTCGGCCCGTGCGGGGGGCTCTTCCTTTGGAGGCTCAGGCCGGGGCGGCTTTGGCTCCGGCTCTTCCCGGATGGCTATGCTAAGGTAGACGGTTCTGAGGAGCTCGTCCACAAGAGACCCGTCCTCGGCGAAGATGTATCCCTGACCCACTATGACTCTGCCGGTAAGTCCGAGCTTCTCGACGGCCTTTCCAATGTACGCCTCGTCAGGGACTGGCTCGGCGGGGAAGAGGGACTTCCAGGCTTCTTCAACGCGATAAACGTTCTTACTGTTCTCAAGGAGGGCTTTAAGGCCCGAGTTCTCCTCGGCGAGCTTTTCACTCTCGGCCTTTAACTCGTCGTAAGCCTTGCTCAGAGCCTCGTACTCGCCGTGAAGGCGCTTGTATTCGTCCGTGAGACCATCGTAGCGCCCCTTGAGGTCGAGGAGCTGGTTCCTGAGCGCCATATACTCCGGGAGTATCTGGAGGCTCTTGAGGCCCGCTCTGACGAGGGTGTTCTTGAGCTCCTTTCTGACGAGCTCAACGTCAACGTGCTCCAAATCGTGGCCAAGGGGGAGCTTCATCCTTTCAACGTGCCCGACCATCTCCCCCAGCTCGCTGAAGAGCCTCTCGGCCAGGTCCCTTCCGACCCTGTCCGCATCGGTTGCTATGATGAGGAGATCAGCGCCCGCGGCGGCGCTCTTCGCTATCTCCACGTTGGTCGTCGGGATTATCGCAGAAATCGTGATGTTGTACTCGCTTCCCAAAGCCAAGCCCTGAAGGGCCTTACTTACAACCTCAACGTCGCTCGCACCTTCAACTAGGATTCTAACATCGACTATGGCCATACGCATCACCTGACTTTCTCTCCCCCTTCGGGTTTAAAACGCTTCCGCGTTGAGGCAGGCTTATAAGGACAAAGAACATAACAACAGGGAGGGGAGCATGGAGCCGCTAACCGGTGCCGTGGACATCGTAGTGTCCGTCCTCCGCTTCATCTGGCTGTTCTCAGTTGCGATTATCTACCCGGTGTTCTTCTACTACATAGTCCTGACGATAGCAGGTTTAAGGTACAACTCAAAGTTCAAGGGGCCCGAGATTCCAGAGGAGCTTCCCTCCGTCACCATCCTCATCCCCGCCCGGAACGAGGCAGTGGTGATAAGGGACACGCTTCTGGCGATGGCAAACCTCGACTACCCAAAGAATAAACTGGAGGTTCTCCTCCTGGACGACGGCTCCACTGATGACACGGTGAGGATAGCCGAGGAAGTTGCTGGGGAGTACCCGTTCATCAGGGTAGTCCGCGTTGAGAATGGAGGTAGGGGAAAGAGCTACGTCCTGAACTACGGCCTGAAGCTGGCGAGGGGAGAAGTCATTGCGGTCTACGACGCGGACAACAGACCCGAGCCCGGGGCGCTCAAGGCTCTGGTGGCGATGCTGAGCGACGAGACTCCTGCTGTGACCGGAAAAGTCCGGACTATAAACTGGAAGAAGAACATCCTCACGAGGTTCATATGCATGGAGTACCTCTACTTCCAGCTGGCTGGCCAGAGCGGAAAGAGCAGGCTCTACAAAACCGCGGTGCTCCCCGGGACAAACTTCGTAATCAGAAAAGACCTGCTCGAAGAGCTCGGCGGCTGGGACGAGGAAGCGCTTGCCGAGGACCTGGAGCTGTCCTTCAGGATAATAGCCACAGGCAAGAGGATAGCCTACAATCCACTCGCTGTTACCTGGGAGCAGGAGCCCGAGAGCTGGCGCGTGTGGTTCAGACAGCGGACGCGCTGGGCGGCCGGAAACGTCTACACCGTGAGGGAGCACATAAAGAGGTTTCGCGAGATTCCCGGCTGGGGCCTGCGCTTTGACCTGCTCCTCACGCTGATGGTGTACTACCTCCTGGCGATAGCGGTCATAGTGGCGGACGTGGCCTTCGTAGCGCTCCTGGTAACCTTCGGAAACGTTACATGGTTCACGGGGCTCATTCTGAGCTTCGTTTACTTATCATTCCTGCTGGAGATATTTGCCGGCCTCCACGATGGAAAGATAAGAAGCATTGGCTGCTGGCTCCTCGCGCCGCTCATGTACTACACCTACTCCCAGATATGGATACTCATTTCGCTGGCCGGCCTGTGGGAGGCCCAAAAAGCCAAGAAGGTATGGTACAAAACCCCGCGGACGGCGGTTTAGAGCTCGACCTCAAGGCCCGGCCTCTCAAGAACGACCCTCCCATCCCGCAGGAGGGAGATGCTGAGCGCATGGATTTCAACGCCCGCCCCCTCTGCCTCTTTAAGGAGCCTCGCTATCTCCGGGTCGCCCCTCTCGAAGGGTTTAAATTTCTCAACGCCGGGCATCGCACCTATGAAGAAAATCATGGCCCTCTTTCCGGCTTTTGAAAGCTCTATAAGCTCCTTTATGTGTTTCTGTCCCCTGACGCTCGGACAGTCCGGGTACATCGCGTACTCCCCTTTTTCACCTCCGCGCAGGACGGCGCTCTTCATCTCGGCGTAGACCTCGCCTTGTGGACATTCAAAGAGGTAATCGAGGCGCGATTTGCCGACCGTAATTTCCTTCCGTTTTATCCGACAGTTCCTCAGCCACGGAACCAGACCGAGCTCCAAAGCCCGCTCGAAGGCTTTGGCCTGGGTTCTGGTGTCTATTATAGCACCTTTTCCCTCCAAGTCCTCGAAGGCCACCAGCACGAAGTCCGTCTTTCCACCGGACTTGGGCCTGCAGAAGGCCCTCCTGCCGGGAACCATGAACTCCTCCAAGCGACCGGTGTTGGTCACCAGGGCTCTCCTCTCCTGGCCCTCAACCTCGACCAGTGCCACGAAGCGGTTGAGCCTTTTGAGGAAGGTGCAGGGGACGACTTTGAGTTTGAGCAGGGCCCGCATGGTCTAATCTCAGGATGTGGAGATATAAGCTTTTGGAACCCAAAACTCTCGAAAGCTTTATATCCTGTTACAGGATAATCCAGTTGGTGGATATAAATGAGGTTCTACGACAGGGAGCGCGAGATGGAATCTCTCCGGAAGGCACTCGAACTGTCCCGCTCTCGGCTTGTGGTGGTGACCATAACTGGACGCCGGCGCGTTGGTAAGACAAGGCTGGTGAGGGAGTTTTTTGAAAGGGAGGGCGTTGATTATCTTGACTTCTTTATCCCAGTCAAAAGCGAAAAACTAATCTTGGAGGACTTTTCCAGGGAGATTAGGGTAAAGCTAGGGTACTCCCCCAGGTTCGGAACCTTCCCGGAGATGTTTGAATACCTGGAGGTAGCCAACGTCGAGACAATTTTCTTTGACGAGTTTCAGAACGTTCTCAGGGTAAATCCAGCTATAGCCTTTGACCTTCAGCGTTTTATAGATAGAAACCAGGATAAGCCACTTCTTATAATACTGTCAGGTTCATATCTTGGAATGATGAGGAAACTGCTTATGTCCAGGAAAGCCCCCCTCTACGGAAGAAGCACTATCTTCATAGGGCTACAGCCTCTGCGTCCAAAATGGGTTTTCAATATGCTCCGGGACCTTGGAATCAATGAACCCACCCAGCAGGTTGAGTTTTACGGTATTTTCGGTGGGATTCCCAAATATTACGAACTCATGGAAGTGTTCGAGGCTGATAACCCGCTGGACTTCATTACAGATGCGATTAAGTACTCCACAATCCTCTCGGCAGAGGGAGAAGGACTTCTCATGGACGAGTTTGGTAAGGCGTACAGAACCTACTTCTCCATCCTTGATGCGATAGCCTCCGGGAAAAACAGGCTCGTTGAGATTGCCAATGCCGTCGGGATGAAACCGGGAAGCATAACAAAATACCTCGAAGCACTGGAGGATTACTATGGGATACTAACCCGTGAAAGGCCCCTCCTCGGTGGCAGACGTTCGAGGTACCTAATCAGCGACTACTTCCTTAACTTTTGGTTCAGCATGATAGAACCCAACCGCAGGCACATTGAAGCCGGGGATTTTGAGACCCTTAAAAAGAACCTCAAGAGGAAGTTTCCAGAGTTCTTCGGAAGGGTCTTTGAGAGGGTGATGCTTGACCTCCTTCACGATCTGAACGGGAAGCTCATTACCTTCGATAGCATTGGCCCCCAGTGGGGAAGAAACTACGAGGTAGACTTGGTTGCAGTCAATAGGGAAGAGAACACTGCCACGTTTATAGAGACAAAGTGGAAGGCCAACGTCGATGGTCCGAGGGAAATCGGCAGGCTTATTGCAAAGACTCACAACGTCCCGTGGGGCGGGGAAAAACGCTACCTCCTAATAGCGAGGGACTTCCGGAGGGAGTGTGCTGACTGTATCACAATTGATGAAGTTCTGGAGCACCTAAAACCTTAAATATCTCAGGCATGAGCATTTAGATGGAAATCTAAACGGAAGGTGATGAAGATGGTTGACTACGAGCTTCTCAAGAGGATTATAGAGGCGCCGGGTGTTTCCGGCTACGAGTTCCTCGGAGTCAGGGATGTTGTTATCGAGGCCTTCAAGCCCTACGTCGACGAGATTAAGGTTGACAAGCTCGGCAACGTTATCGCCCACAAGAAGAGCAAGGGGCCGAAGGTTATGCTCGCTGGCCACATGGACCAGATCGGCCTCATGGTGACCCACATCGAGAAGAACGGCTTTTTGAGGGTTGCACCGGTTGGCGGTGTTGACCCGAGGACGCTTATAGCCCAGAGGTTTAAAGTCTGGGTCGGCCCGAACGAGTTCGTCTACGGCGTCGGTGGCTCAGTTCCGCCGCACATCCAGAAGCCCGAGCAGAGGAACAAGGCCCCGACTTGGGACCAGGTCTTCATAGACATCGGTGCCGAGAGCAAGGAAGAGGCAGAGGAGATGGGGGTCAAGATAGGCACGGTCATAACATGGGACGGAAGGCTTGAGAGGCTCGGCAAGCACCGCCTCGTCAGCATTGCCCACGACGACAGGATAGCGGTTTACACTCTTGTGGAAGCCGCGAGACAGCTGAGCGAGACCGATGCAGACCTCTACTTCGTCGCCACCGTCCAGGAGGAGGTCGGCCTCCGCGGTGCGAAGGTTTCCTCGTTTGGCATAGACCCCGACTACGGCTTTGCTTTGGATGTCACAATAGCAGCAGACGTTCCGGGAACGCCGGAGCACAAGCAGATAAGCCAGCTCGGAAAGGGCGTCGCGATTAAGATAATGGACCGCTCCGTCATCTGCCACCCGACGATTGTGAGGTGGATGGAAGAGATAGCCAAGAAGCACGAGATTCCCTACCAGTGGGACATCCTCACCGGCGGTGGAACCGACGCGGGAGCGATACACCTCAACAAGGCAGGGGTTCCAAGCGGCGGAATAAGCATTCCAGCGAGGTACATTCACTCCAACACTGAAGTCGTTGACGAGCGCGACGTCGATGCAGCCGTTAAGCTGACCGTCAAGGTTCTTGAGGAGATTCCGGGGCTGAAGCTCTGAGCTTTCCTCTGTTTTTTCATCGTTTTCCATCGCCAAATTTAAAAACCCGTTCGAGTACATTCTGGGGACGAATGCACAAGGGTGCGCCCCATGGAGTCAAGGACGGCAGAGGTGCCCTTCTCGGCAGGGTGGGAGGCGCTTGTGGGGGTGGCCTCGAGGCCAGAGAGGGTTTTCTCAACGTTTCCGTATGAGGCCGGGGCAACCCAGAGGGGCGAAAAGGTTTTCGCCAGATTTGCCATCAGGAAGTTTCTGCTCAGGTTCGAGTTTGAGGGAGTTCTCGAGTTCACCTTTAACGAACCCCACGTCACCTACGTCGTGAAGGGACCCAGGGGGCTTCTGATACTCTCCTTCGCCGCAGAAGGGAGGCTCATCGCGAAGGCCTCCGCCGACATCCCCGGTGAGAGAATGCTGGGCAAGAAGCTTGAGTTTCTGGCGAAGGGCTCCGGTACCGCCCTGGCCAGAATGGCGGAGAGCCACGGCATCATAGCGGTCAGGGCCTTTGGATCACCCAGAGACTTTATAATCAGGAACTTCGAGCCGTCCCTAATGGCACACACGATAAGGTACGTCCGGTTCAATATCGGAAGCCCCTCGTTCACCCTCAGGGGCGAGAACGGAGGGGAGTGGTTCACGGTCACGGTGGAGAATGACATCGTGAGAAGGGTCGAGTACGGGTCTGATTCAGGGAGTTCAATCATCGAGGTGGGGAAGGGGATTCTAAACGTGGGGGCGGAGGATTTTGAGGGGATAGATGCGAGGGGAGAGTACGTCATCAGGATCAGGGAGTAGTCCCTTCGCTTTCTCCCGTCTCCGAGGCCCCTTCGGAGGGCCCCTCAGGGGGATTCAAGCTTCTGGAAACCACCGGGATCGCAGACTCGCTGGCGGCTTCCTCCCTCTTAGCGAGCTCTTTCTCGAACCTGTTCCACTCGTACCAGAAGAACAGAATCCCAAGGATTACTCCGAGGAGGATGAACGGGAATCTGGAAGGCAGCGGGAGACCACGGTGCCACCGGTAGAGAAGGTAGTTCTGGTAGAGGAACAGGTATCCCAGCCACGTCACCACGATGGCCTCAACCGCGTATTCGATGAACCTGCCCGTCTTCTCGTCCATTACTGTCACCTGGGGAAAAGTTAAAAGCGAGCCGTTAAAACTCTTTCCCATGACCGACTACTTTCCATACGAAAACCTGCGACCGAACCAGCGCGATTTCATAGAACTGGTCTCAAAGGCAGTTGAAAACGGAGAGAACGTCATCATCGAGGCACCCACAGGATTCGGAAAGACCGTGAGCGTCCTGGCGGGAGTACTCCCCCACGCCAAGGAGATGGGCTACAAGGTGCTCTACCTGGCCAGAACCCACCGGCAGATGGACAGAGTCATTGAGGAGCTGAAGGCGATAAGCAGGAAGAGCCCCGTTTCCGGCGTTGAGCTCAGGAGCAGGAAGGACCTCTGCCTTCACACCTACCTCACCCAGTTCACGAGCGACGCCTACACCGCCATGGTCGTCTGCAAGAACCTCAAGAAGCTCGGCAAATGTGAGTTCTACGAGAACGAGAAGAAGAAAAAGACGGAGTTCGACGAGCTGGTGAAGTTCTTCCTGAGCGAGCCGAGTCACCCCGCGGAGATACTCGACTACTCCCAGACCCTGGAGCTGTGCCCCTACGATTTAACCAAGAGGATAGCGGAGAAGGCGGACGTGATAGTCGCCAGCTACCTCTATCTCCTCAGCCCCACCATACGGGAGAACTTCATAAGCTCCCTGGACCTCGATTACTCCGACCTCATAGTCGTCTTTGACGAGGCCCACAACCTTCCGGACCAGGCGATTTCAGCACTCAGCGATAAAATAAGCATAAACACAATCAACGGGGCAATAAAAGAGGCCGACGAATACAACGAACACGAGATAGCAAACTTCCTGAGCATCCTGGGCAGGGGGCTGGAGATACTGTTCCAGGAAAAACTTGCCCCCAAGGACATCCAGGAGACCGCCATCCAGCCGGAGCTGGTGTTCTCCCACGTTGTCGAGGTTCTTGGGTTGGACACGAGGTGGCTCGTCAAGACACTCAACGACATGGTAGCGGTCGGGGATTCGATAAGGGAGGACAGGATAGAAAAGGGTAAACCTCCCCGCTCCTACATCGGGCGCGTCGGCGAGTTCCTTCTCCTGTGGCTCTCCCTCATCGGAAGGGAGGACTACCTGTTCCTCATGAGCAGGGACAGGGGGCTGAGCCTCGAGCTCGTTGCCCTCGATCCATCCAAGGCCCTGGGTTTCATAAAGGACGTCCAGAGCGCGATATTCATGTCCGGAACACTCACCCCCCTTGAGGCCTTCCGCGATGTCATGGGCGTGGAAAACGCCCGCCTGAAGAAGTTCCCGAGGATGGTAAAGCGCGAGAACGCCCAGGTTCTTGTTGCTAAAGACGTCTCGACTAGGGGCGATGAGCGCTCGCTCCAGGTTTACAGGAAGATGGTGGACTACATAGTGGAAGCGGCGAGGATAATCCCGAAGAACGTCGGGGTTTTCGCGGCATCCTACGAGGTTCTCCAGGGCCTTCTATCTGCGAACCTCCAGGTTAGGCTGGAGGAGACGGGAAAAGCGGTCTTCATCGAGAAGCAGGGCGCCTCTTCGGCCGAGAACGACCTCATGGTCGCCCAGTTCAAGGCCCACGCGAGGGGCAACGGGGCGGTCCTGCTCGGAGTGATGGGCGGCAGGAACAGCGAGGGACAGGACTACAGCGGGGACGAAATGAACGGAGTTATACTCGTCGGAATCCCTTACGCGAGGCCGACGCCGAGGGTTCAGGCCCAGATAAGGTACTTCGAACGCAAGTTCCCGGAGAAGGGCAGGTACTACGGCTACTATTTACCCGCCCACCGGAAGCTGGTTCAGGCTGCTGGAAGGGTGCACCGTTCGGCGGAGGAAAAGGGTTCAATAGTGGTCCTCGACTACCGCCTGCTCTGGAGGGGGATAAAGAAAGACCTGCCGGACTGGATGGTGGAAACGGTGAGACCCGTTGATCTGGGAAGAATGAGACTCTACCTCAAGAGGTTCTGGGAAAATGGCGAAAGATTTAAAAAGGCCCCCCGAAAGGTATAACCCGAGCGCTCGGGCAGTGCCGGGGTAGCTTAGCCTGGTCAGAGCGCTCGGCTCATAGGGCCGCTCCCCTTCGGGGGAGCCTGAGAAACCGAGAGGTCCGGGGTTCAAAGCCCCGCCCCGGCACCATTCAAACTTCGCCTTCACGAAGTTTGATCAAGTTCGTGATTCCCTTCTAATGCACTTCTCTGGGAGGGTTTGCCTCTTTGAGTGTGGTTTTTACTGAGGAATTCCTTTTGAAGTTGCTTTGTTTGAGTGGGTTTACCTTACCCGCGCTCCGTTGGAGCGCTTTAGGAGTTTAAACCCATGTTTCAGGGGCTCTGAGGGTGAATTCCTGCTTGAAAAGGATAGTCTGGCAATACAAACTCCCCCCAACTGCACTTTAAGGAAGAATCACAAACTTTGACGAAACTTTACGCAGGTAAAGTTTCTTTGGTGAAACTTTTAGAAAAAGCTTCAGCGCTGACAGGAGATCACGTGCTATTCTAAAAATATTTCAGATTTACTCCCTAAATACCGTTCCACAACGTTTTACTCTCCAGGGATTAACTGGGCACTGGGGAGTTGTGACCCTCAGACATTCGTAAAAATTGAAAAACGAGACGTCACCACCCGTACCCATACATCCTCGCCATCAGGTGCCTCTTGATCCGCCTGCCGTAGTAGTAGCCTATGGCCATTCCAACGAGGAGTCCGCCCAGGTGGGCGTAGACGTTGACGCCCGGCAGGATGCTGTTTATCAGGAAGAGCACGAAGGCGTTTATCAGCGCGGCCTGCATGTTGCCTCCGACGACGCCCGTTATGAGTATCAGTGCCCCGACTATGCCGAAGAGGGCTCCACTCGCACCGGCGCTCACTGAGTTGGCCGGCAGCAGGAGGAGCGTCAGCAGGTTTCCGGCTAAACCAGAGACGAGGTAGACCATGACGAGCCTCTTCGGCCCGAGTATGCCCTCGAGCTGTCTGCCCATCATCAGGAGGAAGTACATGTTGAAGCCTATGTGGAGTATGCCGACGTGCACGAACATGGCCGTGATTAACTGCCACCACCAGCCGTAGTTGAGGACTGCGTAGTTCCACTGGCCGAGCCTCGCCAAGACGTCGATGCTTATGCTGAGCGGGTTCCCGCTGAGGATTGCCTCGACTATGTAAACGGCCACGTTTATCAGGAACAGCGTAAACGTCGCCTTCCCGTAGCGAGCAAAATACCTCTCAAGGCTCATTTTTCAGCTCCTCCAGAATCATGTCGAGCAGGTAGCGGTCGTTGACGGCTATTACGTTTGTCTTGCTCGTTGCGTCGAGCCTCAGCTCCAGCTCCTTCCCCCTCTCGTCCGTAACTATCGCCCCCGCCTCCCTCGCTATCAGCACTCCTGCCGCTATATCCGTCGTTCTCACGTAGTTCCTTATGTCCAGGACGCCGTCGAGGGCACCCTTTGCCAGGTAGGTAAGCTCAACGGCTATCGCACCGAGGACGCGGACGCGTTTGACCCTCTCTATCAGCCCGAGACATCTTCCGCGCGTGTAGAAGCTGAGTGCCTCCTTCCCGCGCTCCGGCTTCCCGACCTTTACGGGCTTTCCGTCCATGTAGGCGCCTTCCCCCGGCAGGGCCTCGTAAAACGTCTTTGTGGCGAACTCGTATATCGCACCATAGATGGGCTTCCTTCCTTTAAAGACGGCGAAGCTGAAGGCGAATATTGGTATGCCTGCGGCGAAGTTGTACGAGCCGTCTATGGGGTCAACGATGACAGTGTAGTCGCTCCCGTTGTCTATGAAGCCTATCTCCTCGCTGACAACGTTGACGCCCAGGGGCTGAAGTCTGCTAAGAACAACGTCCTCGGCCACTTTGTCAACGTACTTGGTAACGTCTCCGCTGACGTTCTCTCCCATCGTCTCTCCGGCCTTTGAAGTGCCGAAGAGGGGCATCACTTCCTTTTCAACCTCCCTCGCGGTTTCGAGGGCGACCTCGTTCCACGGGATTTCCGTATTAATTTCCATACTAACCACCCATCAGCATTATCAGCAGGTTCCTCGTTCCCGGCCCGAAGCCGAGGATGAACATCGTGAGCTTCACGAAGTTGATCAGATCTGGATCCTCGTCCTTCATCCACCTGTCGAGTATCCACACCACAGGCAACAGTATTAGGAACTTCTCGGCGTACATAACCGCCGGCGTCCCGAAGGCATCCATAAGCCACCTTGCGAGGACGTGCTGCTCCCAGAAGCCGAGGAACTGGATCCCGACAAAGGTCGTGGTGGCGTCGTAGAAGTGGGTGTAGAAGAGAAGCGAGTTGTCCCTGACGAGGGTGAGCTTCTTTGAGACGAGCCATATAAATGTCTCGGCTATTATCAGCGCCGGAATGAAGTACTTGAAGACCTCCGGGTTGAAGTTAACCCTTCCCAGGTTTATTATCAGGACGAAGACTAACCCACCTAGCAGAACCCAGCCGAAGTCCCTATAGAGAGGATAAAATGTCTCTCCAGAGCAATGCCTCCACACGACGTAGAGAGACGCTATCGCAAAGGCCGCTATAACGAAGTAGCCGCCGGGGCTGACGGTCAGGTAAGTCCTTGGTAGAATCCCCACGTCGGTCATGCTCCGCATCAGCGGGCCAAGGATTATGTACGGAATGAGCGCTTTGAAGAAGCGGTTATCAACCTTTATTCCCATCCGTTTGAGCATCTTGTAGAGGAGCATCACAGCTATGCCCAGGATTATGGCGTAGACAACCGTGTTCACGGGATTGTAACCCTGGTTTTCCTGTATCGGTTTTATGAAGTACTCGTAAAAGAACTCGTAGAGCCCCATTCGACCACCATAGACCGTTGTTCCGATAGCCTTAAAGCTTTTCCCACCCATTATCTATCTGGACGGTGGTTGAGATGCATCTGATGCAGCTGCCCAGAGAGGTGCTGCTGGGCGAAAATCTGAAGGGAGAAGCCGTTAACGTCGCGAAGAGGCTTGGTCTGGGTGAGAGAGCTTTAGTGCTCTATGGGCCGAAGACAAAAGAGATAGCCGGAAAGGACATCGAAAAGAGTCTCAGGGAGTCGTTTGAGGTGAGCGCGCTGGTAATCCGGGAGGCCAGCATGGAAGAGGTCGAGAAGACCCTGACTAAAATTAGGGACGATAACTCTGACTGGCTCATAGCCGTTGGAGGGGGTAGCATAATCGACGTCGCCAAGCTCGCCTCGTTTAAAGCCGGAGTTCCTTTCATCAGCTTTCCCACCACGGCTTCCCACGACGGCATAGCGAGTGCAAACGCATCCATCAAGGACCTCGGAACCAAAACGTCGGTCAAGGCCGTGCCTCCGGTGGCGGTCATAGCCGACGTGAGGGTCATCAAGACCGCCCCCTACCGCTACCTCGCAGCTGGCGTTGGCGACATGATAAGCAACCTGACCGCTGTAAAGGACTGGCAGCTGGCCCACAGGATAAAGGGCGAGTACTACAGCGAGTACGCGGCTTCACTGAGCCTGATGAGCGCCAAGATGGTGATAAAGAACGCGGACATAATACGCCTCGGCAACGAGGAGAGCGTGAGGAAGGTTGTGAAAGGCCTCATTTCCTGCGGCGTGGCCATGAGCATAGCCGGCTCTTCGAGGCCAGCGAGCGGTGCGGAGCACCTCTTCAGCCATGCGCTCGATGCCATAGCGCCGAAGCCTGCCCTTCACGGCGAGCAGGTCGGAGTTGGGACGATAATAATGGCGTATCTCCACGGGCTCAAGTGGGAGCGGATTAGGGAAACCTTAAAGAAGGTCGGGGCGCCAACTAACGCATACGAGCTTGGGATCGACCCGGAGTATATAATCGAGGCCCTCACGATTGCCCACACGATACGGCCCGAGAGATACACGATCCTCGGAAAGGATGGCCTCACACGGGAGGCAGCGGAGAAGGCCGCTAAAATCACCGGAGTCATCTGAAGATCACCGCTTCACAAAACGGAGGTGTTTGGAATGGCAATAATCACGTTAGTTGGGGAAAAGCTGGCAAGACCAGGGGTTGAGTTCATATATTACGGCCCGGCAGAACCTTGCAAGACGTGCAAGCTCGCAGGGGTCTGCGTCGGAAACCTAGAACCCGGCAGGAGGTATAAAATCCTGCGCGTAAGGAGCATGCCCTCTCACTCCTGCCCGCTTCACGAGGGCAAGGTTCGCGTCGTCGAGGTCGTCGAGCCGAGCATCGAGGTCGCGATAGAGCCGAGGCTGGCCATAGCCGGTTCCGTGATAAAGCTTCACTTCGCGGACTGCAGTGACAGGGAAAAAGCAGATCTGTTCAGGCCAGAGGGCCTCTTCGAGGGCGACCACGTGAAGATAATAGAGATCCTCGACGACGTCGAGTGCGATGGCAGGACATACAAGGTCGTCAAGGTCATGCGCAAGAAGGACTGACCTCATTCTTTTTCCACTTTTGTGAACGCAATCAGCTCTTCTTCCCCCGTTCTTATTCTGTAAACGCGCATCTTCCCATCGAGGAAGTCCCTGATTGCCATCAGGATCTTTTCGCGCCTGATCAGAAGCTCCCGGGCTTCGTCAACACTCACCGCCTCAAACCTCAGCCTCTCCCCCGGCCGGCTCTGTGCAACGGTGGGAAGGTCTGCCGTTGCAACGACGGCTATCTTGGCGTAGCCGCCGGTCGTCTGGGCGTCGCGCATCATGACTATAGGCTTTCCGCTGGCCGGCACCTGAACCGTTCCAGGCAGCAGGGGCTCCGTAACGATGTCCGCGCCCCTCTCGGAGTGTTCTATGGCCTTTCCATCGAGGCGATACCCCATCCTGTCGGACTCGGGAGTCACGGTATAGGACTCGCTCAGGAAGGTCTCTATCCCCTCTCCGGTGAAGTGGTTGAGGTTCGGGCCGAGGACGACGCGGACTGTCTTTTCATTTGCTGAATAGTCGGGCCTCAGCTCGGGGGGAAGGTATCTCCCTTCCTTCCCGGCTAGTATCGCGTAGCCGAGGCTTAGCCTATCGCCGGCCTCCAGTGGCCTTCCGAGACCGGCCTTGGGATAGGCCGAGCAACTGCCGAGAAGCCGCTCACACCTTATCCCGCCGGCGAAGGCCATGTATCCGTAGAGGCCGCTCTTCAAGGCGCCAACCTCAAGGATGTCGCCCCTCTTGGCCCAGTGGCTCCTCCAGGGTTCAATTGGAACGTCGTTTAGCTTCACCTCAACGTCTCCAGCGATAGCAAAGACGGCCGAGGAATTGAATCTAAGCGTTGGGCCGGCCAGAAGGAACTCAAGGAGGGGTGCATCGCCGGGGTTTCCGACGAGGTAGTTCGCTATCCTCGCGGAGTAGTCGTCCATGAAGCCTGAAACCGGAACGCCGAGCTTTCGGTAGCCTCTCCTGCCTGAGTCCTGGACGGTTAGAAGCGAGGGCACTTTTAGGAGCTCAATCATTCCTTTCACCCCATTCACGCTCGTAGAGCTCCCTGAATTCCTCTTCGTCTACTGGGACGAACCTCACCCTGTCACCCGGCTGGAGAAGAGTTGGCGGCTCTTTCGATGGATCGAAGAGTTTCAGCGGAGTTCTGCCTATGAGCCTCCAACCCCCGGGGCTTCCGAGGGGGTAGATGCCCGTCTGCTTCCCGGCTATCCCCACAGAGCCTGCTGGCACTTTCAGGCGGGGCTTCTCCAGGCGGGGCGTCGCTATCCTATCGTCCATTCCGCCGAGGTATGCAAACCCGGGAAGGAATCCGAGGAAGTAGACGCGGTAGGTTGGCTTGGAATGTATCTCGATAACGTCATCGACGGTCAGGCCGTTGTGCTCTGCCACGAACTCCAAATCGGGACCGTATTCGCCACCGTAAACGACTGGAACCTCCACGAGTTTCCCCTCGAAGCGCTCTGAAGTGAACTCGACCCCCTCAACGGCCCGCTTGACGCTTTCGAAGTCTATCAACACAGGATCGTAGATTACCGCGAGGGATGAATAGGCCGGAACTACCTCGATGAGCCACTCAAAGTTAGCCTTCTCTATCGCCCTCGCGAGGGAGTGTATCCTCTCGTTTATCTCCTCGTCTATAACCTCGCCGAGGGAAATCAGCAGGGTGGAATCGCCGAGGGGTTTGAACTCCATGCTCTCACCGATAGGAAGGTTTCAGAATAGATAGTCCCCCAACCCTTTCGAAGTGCCTGATGTTGCCCGTAACAACAGTCAGGCCATGAACTATTGCGGTTGCAGAGATTACCGCGTCGCCAAGATGGAGCCCATAATCCCTACGGATTTCCCCGGCGAGGATTGCTATCTCTGAATCAACTGGAATCACCTCAAAGTGTCTGAGGAGTTTGAGGACTTTTTCCCTCTTAACGGGGTCCTTGGTGTCCCTACCCGAGAAGAGCTCGGAGATGGTTATCACAGAGACAGCAAGGCCTTCTCCGGCCAGTTCGGTCAGGTACAGCTTTGCCTCTTTTACACCCCTCAGAACGTCTATCAGAACGTCAGTGTCCACTAGATACATCCCTGTCCCACTCCTCGCGCAGTTTTCTGACATTTACATCCTCTTCGAAGATTCCAAAGGCGTTTTCGAGGTCTCTTATGAACTCGTCTATCACGATGAGCTTCACACGTCTTTTCTCGGGGATGTTGGGCTTTTTGGTTGGCTTGAAAACGCCGTTTTCATAGACCGCCTCAATAACCTCCATTTCTTCCACCAAATACTCTTGCATGCTTCCCATGTATAAACCTAACGAATTATCTCTTTCATAGGCACAACTTTAACGCCCTCCTCCTCAAGGACCTCCCTGATGTGCTTTGCTATCTCAACAGCTTTTGGATTGTCGCCGTGGACGCAGATGGTATCGGCTTTTAACTCGACCCACTCGCCGTTTATCGCTTTCACTCTTCCCTCCTTGACCATCGAGATAACGCGCTCGGCTATCTCTTCCTCCTCGTGGATTACCGAACCCGGCTGGGAGCGCGGAACCAAAGTTCCGTCCGGGTTGTAAGCTCTATCGGCAAAAACCTCGTGGGCTACTTTAACTCCCATCTCCCCGGCTATTTCAGCCGGCCTTGAGCCGGAGAGGGCCACGAAGATTAGGTTCTTATCGAAGTCCGCTATCCCCTCTATCACAGCTCTCGCGAGTTTCTCCTCTCCAACGAGGGCGTTGTACAGAGCACCGTGTGGCTTGACGTGCTGGAGTTCGATTCCTTCCGCCTTTGTAAACGCATAGAGCGCCCCAATCTGGTAGAGAATATAGTTCCTCGCTTCCTCAGGGGTGAGCTTCATATACCTCCTGCCGAAGCCGAGAAGATCCGGATAGCCAGGGTGGGCACCAACCGCGACGCCCTTCTCCTTCGCGAGCCTGACCGTCCTTCTCATGACTATCGGGTCGCCGGCGTGCCAGCCGGTAGCTACGTTCGCGCTCGTGATGTGGTTCATGACCTCTTCGTCGAGGCCGAGCTTGTACCGACCAAAGCTCTCTCCCAAGTCGGAGTTCAGGTCAACTTTCATGCTCCCACCGATGACGTTTCGACGGAAATCTAAAAAAGGGTTTCTCCGAGTTTAGGTCATGAAGGTTCAGGTCATCGATGCGGCGGTCTTCATTCAGGGGTTCGATGTGGAGGGCGTTACGACTCCTAAGGTCGTCGATGAAGTCAAGGATCCCGAGTCAAGGCTTTTCCTTGAGGGTTTAATCAGCGCCGGCAAGGTTAGGGTTCTCCAGCCGTCGAGGGAAAGCATTAGAGCCGTGATGGAAGCTGCCAAAAAGACGGGAGAACTTGGAGAACTCAGCGAGGCAGACCTTGAGGTTCTTGCCCTGGCTTACGAGCTTAAAGGGGTTCTCTTCACCGACGACTACAACCTCCAGAACATAGCGAAGACCTTAGGAATAGAGTTTAAAACCCTCAAGAGGGGGATAAAGCGCGTAATCAGGTGGAACTACGTCTGCATTGGCTGTGGGAAGCGCTTCAAGGAGGAACCGCCCGGCGGAACATGCCCTGACTGCGGCAGTCCAGTGAGGCTGATACCTAAGAGAAAACGAAAAAAGAGGAGGTTTCATCCGTAGATATCGACGACTATTCTATCCGGGCCGCTCAGCGTGAAGTCCCTGTATGGAAGGTATGGAGTGTTCAGCTCAACGACGATGAAGACGTAGCCGCTGCTCTCGGTGGCGTATATCACAGGGGCGATGTAGGAACCCGTGTAGGTGTACTGCCAGTTGCCGTAGGTCTGCCAGCCGAGGTCCGAAAGCCTAGCGTTATCAAGCTGGATAACGAGATGGTAGCCGTTCGAATAGGAGGTGTAGTAGGTGTGGTAGCTAACCGCCTTGCTGAGGTCAACCACCAGCCTGAAGTAGCCGTCGTGCTGGGCGAACCTTATGCCCATAACCGTCGGAACCGGGTCGTGAACCGGAACACCGAAGTACCGCTGAACCCCGTGGAGTATCGCGTAAGCGTAGCGCCACTGGTAGTTCTCGTCGGTTATTACCCTCACGTCGTAGGTGTTCGTCACAAAGCCGGTCTCGATGAGTATTGCCGGCATGGAGGTATACTTGAGGACGTAGAAGCCGGCCTCCTTAACGCCCCTGTTGTTGAGCGGGATCACCTTGGCTATTTCCTCATCAACGTAGGTCGCGAGGAGGCTGCCCCTGTACGAGCCGTAGTAATGGTAGACCTCAAAGCCGCTCGCGGAACTCGGCCCGGAGTTAGCGTGTATGCTGATGAAGATATCGCAACCGGCGGAGTTTGCTATCTGCACCCTTCCGGAGAGGGTGACGAAGTAGTCACCGTCCCTGGTGAGGACAACCCGCGCGCCGTCATCTTGGAGGACCTCAGCGACTTTGAGGGCTATTGCAAGGTTGATGTCCTTCTCCTGAACGCCGTTGGCGACCGCTCCCGGGTCAGTTCCGCCGTGTCCTGCATCGACACAGATGGTGTAGCCGCTTAAGTCTGTCCCCGAGGCGGAAGTGGGGACCGGGACTATGGCGAGTGCCAGCAGAACTATAACCAAAACCACGGCAGCTTTCCTCATATTATACCCCCCCAGATAGCGAAACTAACTTCTAAATCTCTTTCCAAGCTTTATAAAATTTGTCAGAATTGTTCTGTTCATGACATTGATGGACAAAAATGAGCATGAATAAGGACATAGAACGCCTTTAATTAGAAATGGCAGATTAGCGTCCCGGACGGGCTCGGCGCTCATAGGGTACGTCACCGCTATTGCTCAGCCCGTCTTGGAATCGTCACGGCCCGTCCAGGACGGCGTCAGGGCCAGTCCTCGTCATCACAACGCTCGGTGCAATTCGCTGTCATCATCCGCGGTTCAACCTTGGAGGTAGTAGGATATAAGCTTTCTCAGCTCGAGGTTGCGCTCAGGCTTCATTCTCAGAAACCTCTTTAGTTGATTGTTCTCGGCAACTAACCCCAAAAGCTCAATGGCGAGTACCTTGTTGTCCTCGCTAAGACCGTAGGCCTTGAAGCGGAGAGGAGCATAGGTTTTCTCAAGCTCCCATGTTTTTTCCTCAAGCTCCCGTGCTTTTCTTTCAAGCTCCTCAAGGTTTCCCTCCGGCTCACGGAACTCGCCGGTCAGGGCAATCTCAATTATTCTTTCGGGGGAAACGCCATACCTCTCACTGAGGCGCTCTATCTCCCCCCACAGTTCTTCGTTTATCTCGACCTCGATTTTCCCGAAGCCCTTGTTCGGCTTGATGATGAGCTTCATTACGTTCACACTCCATGAACAATTCGTTCACGATCAGTGAACTTTCTCAAGTTCTCTCCTTTTCTCCTCGACCCTCTTCCTCAGTTCAGCGTTTTCTACCCTGAGTCTGTCGCGTTCGGCCATCATGCGCTCCTTATCCCTCAAAGCCTTCTCGTAGAACTCTCTAAGCTCTTCAATCTCCCCCTCCATCTCGTGGAGCTTCTCCTCCAGCTTGGCTATTCTCTCCAGTAGGGCCTCCTCGCGCTCGGCCCTCAGGGTATCCTCAACACGGGGAAGGCTCTCCTCGATGAGAACCTTAACGTTCCTTCTTCTCAGGGATCTGAATCTCTCGCGTGGAAGGATGAGCTCAACCTTCATGTTCATCACTCTTTGAAAACCACTCGAGAAACTCCTCAGGGGTCATCATCGTTATTTGCCCTTTCGCTTTCTTTCGAAAATCATCGTCTCTCGTTATGAGTACATCGCAGCGTGCCGCCAATGCGGATGCAAGTGCCACCGAGTCGTAGGGGTCGGTGCCGAGGTTTAACTGAAAGGAGAACGCGTCTATCAAGCTAATCATACTCCTCCTCCCTCAACTTTCGGATTAGCTTCACGCTGGTCATTCCCTTGGGCAATTTTCCTTCCAGTATCCCGAGCATTCTTTCAGCGGCGCCCCTCTTGGCTCGTTTTCTTTTCCTCATCTCCATCAGGAAGGAGAGGGTCTCCATATCCACAAGCATCTCATCACCGTGAGTTCTTTCGGCGGTTCCTTATTTTAATCTTCCTCTCCATCTCGGTCTTCCTGTCGTAGCAGAGGACGTAGAAGGCCAAAAGCCCCTTCCACCTCCCGTAGGGCTCGATTACCTCGCGAACGTCCTTTTCGTTTACCTCCTTCACCCTCTTCCCGAAGATCTTTGCGATGCCTCGCCTCAGTCCGAGGTCTCCAGCGGGATAGACGTTCTTTCTGAGGCCATACGCGAGGAAGAGCTCGGCGCTCCACTTTCCTATGCCCCGGAACTTTGTGAGGTACTTAATGGCCTCCTCAACGTCCCGGTCCCAGAGTTCGAGGTTAAGCTTTTTGGCGAGATAAAGCTCCGTCAGGGACTTTATGTAGCCCGCCCTATAGCCGAGCTTGGCCCTTTTCAGCTCCTCCTCACTCAGGGAAGCTATCCTCTCCGGAGAGGGGAACGCGTGTAAATCCCCCACCTGCCTGCCCGCGAGCCTCACGAGGTTCGCGATAGTTCTCTGGGCGAACTCAAAGCTCACCTGCTGCTGGGCTATTGTCTCAACCAGCGCCTGGTACGGGCTCGGCGCGGCGGGGACGGTCAGACCGTAGAACTCGTCAATCAGGAAGGAAAATGGGGAGTCGATTATCGCGGCATAGAAGGAATCCAGGTCCGTATCGAGGCCGAGGATGAAGGTCAGCTTTTCCTTCGCTGATTTTCGTTCCCTTCTGCCCCACGAGTCGGGAAAAATGAAGTTTCCTCCATCGTAGCCGGCAATACCGCTCTCAAAAGCTTGATAGAAAACACCGTCTTCGAACTTCCACGTGCCGTTGCGTATCATCTCGCCTGTGGTCTTCTTCAGGTCAATCCCAGCCATCGGTCGAGCCTAACGGGGTTCTTCCTTATATCCTTTAGGGTCGAGACGTAAAGTCTCTTACCGTCAATGGAGCGTTTGATCTGGAGCTCTCCCGTTTCTTCGAGGAAGCGGAGGGCGTCTTTAACCTCTTCCGCACGAACCTCGAAGTTCTCTCTCAGGAAGTCCCAGTAGGGTTCGCGCAGGCTGTATCTGGCGGCCGCACGGACGAGCTCCCAGGCCCTCGCGACCTTTTCATCACCCCTGGCGACGCGGTAGAGCTTGGCCAGAGTTTTCAGCCCCATGTTGCCGAATTCCCGCACAACATATAAATCACTTTTGGAAATCAGGCAAAAGATTTAAACCCCTTGGTGGTATTTAGTATAGGCGGTAGTCATGAAGTCCAGGGTCGCGATGGTTGCAGTCGTTCTTCTTTTCGTCTTGCTTTTCCAGCCGGCAGTCCACGGCCAGGAAAAGGTGGTCTATGTCGCAAAGGTAGACGGCATGATAACCGGATACACCGTTGACCAGTTCGACAGGTACATCAGCGAAGCGGAGAGGAACAACGCGGAAGCTATAATAATAGAGCTCAACACCCCCGGCGGCAGGGGCGACGCAATGCAGGAGATAGTAACGCGGATTGAGAGCGCCAGAATCCCGGTTATCATCTACGTCTACCCCTCGGGCGGAATGGCCGCATCCGCGGGAACGTACATCGCCCTGAGTTCTCACCTCATCGCCATGGCCCCGGGGACGGTGATAGGGGCCTGCAGGCCGATACTCGGCTACGGTCAGAACGGGAGCATAGTGGAGGCACCGCCAAAGATAACGAACTTCTACGTGGCCTACCTCCGCGAGCTGGCCCGGATGAGCGGCAGAAACGAGACGCTCGCGGCGGAGTTTATAACCGAGGATAGGAGCGTAACCCCTGAGGAGGCCATGAAGTACGGGGTCATTGAGGTCATAGCGACCGACCTTGACGACCTCCTCCAGAAAGCCGACGGCATGGAGACAAAGATGCCGGTCGAGGGCAAGGGGAAGGTAGTGCTGCACATCAAAAACGCAGACGTGGTTTACCTGGAACCATCCTTCAGGGACACAGTGGTGAAGTACATAACCGACCCAACCATAGCTTACCTCCTTCTGAACATAGGCTTCATAGGACTGATATTCGGCTTTTTAACCCCCGGCTGGCACGTGCCGGAAACCATAGGGGCCATACTCCTGGTGCTCGGCCTCATCGGACTGGGCTACTTCGGATACCGCAGCGCGGGCCTGATACTCATAGTCCTGGCGATGATATTCTTCATAGCCGAGGCACTGACGCCGACCTTTGGCTTGTTCACAGTTGCGGGGGTCGTGACCTTCGTCATAGGGGGTATTCTGCTCTTCAGCGGAACCGGAGCGGGGGGTGAGTACCTGGTGACGAGTGAGACGTACTCAGTACTGCGCATAGCGATACTGGTCATGGCAATACTGCTCGGACTGTTCTTCCTTTTCGGTGCAGCCACTGTGGTCAGAGCCCACCGGAAAAAGCCCGAAGCTGGAAAAGAGGAGCTCATCGGAAAAGTCGGGAAGGTTGTGGAAGACGTCGATCCTGAGGGCGTCATCAAGCTTCATGGGGAGCTCTGGAAAGCGGAGAGCAGGGATGGGAGCAGAATTCCGGTCGGGGAGAAGGCCAAAGTTGTTGAAGTCAGGGGATTAACCCTTATCGTCGAAAAAGTTGGGGGAGTGAAGGAGGGAGAATGAATGGCCATAACGGCAAGTACCGTGGTTATTTCAATTGTTTTGTTGTTTGTTTTGATTATACTGGCGACGGCAATAAAGATAGTCAAGGAGTACGAGAGGGCGGTTATATTCCGCCTCGGTAGGGTCGTGGGAGCAAGGGGTCCCGGACTGTTCTTCATCATCCCAATATTCGAGAAGGCTGTCATAGTGGACCTCCGTACGCGCGTCCTCGACGTGCCTGTGCAGGAGACCATAACCAAGGACAACGTTCCAGTTAGGGTCAACGCTGTCGTTTACTTCCGCGTGGTTGATCCCGTCAAGGCGGTTACCCAGGTGGCGAACTACATAATGGCCACCAGCCAGATTGCCCAAACGACCCTGAGGAGCGTCATCGGTCAGGCACACCTCGACGAGCTGCTGAGCGAAAGGGAGAAGCTTAACCTTCAGCTTCAGAAGATCATCGACGAGGCCACGGATCCGTGGGGAATAAAGGTCAGCACGGTTGAGATAAAAGACGTAGAACTGCCAAGTGGAATGCAGAGGGCAATGGCAAGGCAGGCCGAGGCAGAGCGTGAGAGGCGCGCAAGGATAACCCTGGCGGAGGCAGAGCGCCAGGCAGCGGAGAAGCTCCGCGACGCCGCTGAGATAGTGTCCCAGCACCCGATGGCCCTTCAGCTCAGGACGCTTCAGACCATAAGCGATGTTGCCAGCGACAAGAGCAACGTGATCATCCTGCCGCTCCCGATGGAGATGCTCAAGCTCTTCAGGAGCCTGGCGGACACCGCGGAGATGGCCAGGGTAAAGCTTGAAAAGGAGGTCCAGGAGAAGCTGGAGGCCGAGGCCAGGGCAAAGGCCGGGGAGGAGTGAAATACGAATAGTTTTTCTTCTATCTTTTTCCCGCGTTTCTAGATGAACCGCAAAAAATAAAAGCATTGCCTGCATAGTTCATACACGCAAACTGGATACTCCGTATAAAATCGAAGGCCCCAGGGATTATTACAGAAAAAGGGTGGTTACCGCTTTGCACTGGAGGTGTTAACTTTGGAAGGCCGTTCAATTGTTTTTGCATCTGGAAAAGGCGGAACTGGTAAAACAACGACGGTTGCAAACCTGGGTGTTGCTCTGGCCCAGTTTGGAAAGGAGGTCATTCTGCTGGACGCGGACATCACGATGGCGAACCTGAGCCTCGTCCTCGGAATGGAGGACATCCCAATAACTCTCCACGACGTTCTTGCGGGCGAGGCGGACCTCAAGGACGCCATCTACGAGGGTCCAGCAGGAGTCAAGGTCATACCGGGAGGACTGAGCCTGGAGAAGATAAAGAAGGCCAAGCCGGAAAAGCTCAGGCAGCTCATCAGGGAGATAGGCCAGATGGCTGACTTCGTCCTCATCGATGCCCCCGCTGGTCTCGAGATGACCTCCGTTACAGCACTCCTCATTGGTAAGGAGCTCATAATCGTTACCAACCCCGAGATATCCGCCATCACGGACTCCCTCAAAACCAAGCTCATAGCTGAGAAGCTCGGAACGCTTCCCCTCGGAGCCATACTCAACAGGGTCACCAACGAGAAGACCGAGCTCACCCAGGAGGAGATTGAGGCCATCCTCGAGGTTCCGGTTCTCGCGATGATACCTGAGGACCCGGAGGTAAAGAGAGCAAGCGCCTACGGTGTTCCCCTGGTAATCAAGAACCCGACCAGCCCGTCGGCGATAGCCATTAAGCAGCTCGCGGCTAAACTTGCGGGAATCAAGTGGCAGGCACCGGAGCCGGAGAGCCCCATTAAGAGGGTCTTCAAAGCACTCTTCGGGGGGAAGAAGTGATGGCCACCGCACTCGTGTATGGAATCGTGATCATCCTCATAATCCTCAACATAATCCTGCTGATGCTCTACTACTCAGCCAAAAGCAACCCCTACTACGTCGTCTACGACGAAGAGACCAAGAGCGCTCTGAAGAGACGTGTCTCAAGCCTCAAGGAGGATCTCGAGAGCGAGCTCGTTGACTTTGATGTTGAGGAATGGGAGAAGACCCTCGAAGAATCCATAGACGAGGAAGTCAGGAACCTTTGAGATTTTTAACCATTTTGTTATTAAACATTTTTGAGGCGTTAAATTTTAAAAGGTCTGTTCTATTAACTCTAAAATGGGGGTGGGTCATTATGAAGGTCCGGCTCGGCTATCCAGACAGGATAGTCGAGGTTGATGATGGGACCGTCCGGGTCTTCAGGGGAAGACTCGTGAGCGCCCCCCTGAGCGAGGTTGTGAGCTACTACCTGAGGGGCGATGGACTTCTGCCCCCCGCGGTCAGGGAGATCGCGCGGGACATAGTTGCGGTTCTTCTCAGAACGGGCGAGATGAAGGGCGAGTACCCTGGAGTTATAGAGCAGCTCCACGGCCTCAGCAGATGATTTTTACATTTATCCTGCAAGGCCAGTCCCCTATTTAAGAACGTTTTTCCCGCACATCAGTTGAAAAGGTTTAAGTATTCTTCTGCACAATACCGGGAACTAAACTCACAGGAGGGAATGGAAGTGAAGGCAAAGGTCAGGATACTGGATGTGTACAGCGGGAGGTACTCGGTTTTCATAAACGAGAAAGAGGCCATGAGAGCCAAGCTTCACCCGGATGATCTTGTAAAGCTTGAGGCCGGCAAGAAGACGGTTTACGGCAGCGTGGTCATAAGCGGTCTTGTCAAGGAGGGGGAGATCGGAATAAGCAGGGACGTCCTTCAGCTCCACAGCTTCTCGGAGGGTGAGGTGGTCACGGTCATCCCGAGCAGCACTCCCGAGAGCGTCCGCTACATAAAGAAGAAAATGAACGGAGGAAAGCTCCGGAAGGTGGAGATAGAGACGATAATCAAGGACATCGTTGACAGGAAGCTCCGCGACATTGAGATAAGCTCATTCGTCACCTCACTCGAGATAAACGGCCTCGATATGGACGAGATAGCCGCCCTGACGATAGCCATGGCCGAGACAGGCGATATGCTCGACATAGACAGAAAGCCAATAATGGATGTCCACAGCATTGGAGGCGTCCCCGGCAACAAGACCAACATCCTCGTCGTGCCTATCGTTGCCGCCGCAGGCCTCACCATCCCCAAGACCAGTTCCCGCGCAATAACCAGCGCGGCCGGAACGGCGGACGTCGTGGAGGTCTTTGCGGACGTCAGCTTCTCCCTCGACGAGATAAAGCGCATCGTGGAGAAAATAGGCGCCTGTATGGTATGGGGAGGAGCGCTTAACCTCGCTCCGGCCGACGATATAACCATCAAATCGGAACGCGCCCTCAGCATCGACCCGACCGGTCTGATGCTGGCCAGCATAATGTCAAAGAAGTACGCCATGGGCAGCCAGTACGTTCTCATTGACATTCCAACCGGCAAGGGTGTCAAGGTCGAGAGTGTGGACCAGGCCAGGGCCCTGGCGAGGGACTTCATTGAGCTGGGTAAGAGGCTCGGTCAGTACGTCGAGGTGGCCATAACCTACGGCGGACAGCCGATTGGACACACCGTTGGCCCGGCCCTTGAGGCGAGGGAGGCGCTCCAGGCCCTTATGGCCGGCACCGGTCCGGGCAGCCTCATAGAGAAGGCCACCGGGCTCGCTGGAGTCCTCCTGGAAATGGGCGGTGTTGCACCCTCCGGAATGGGCAAGAAGATGGCGCGCGAGATACTTGAGAGCGGAAAGGCCTACCAGAAGATGCGCGAGATAATAGAGGAGCAGGGAGGCAACCCGGACATTAAGCCGGAGGAAATACCAGTCGGCGACAAGACCTACACGTTCACCGCACCGACCAGCGGCTACATCACCGCCATAGACAACAAGGCCATCACCGGAATAGCCAGGGCCGCCGGAGCGCCGGAGGACAAAGGCGCGGGAATCGAGCTGTACGTCAAGGTTGGGGAGAAGGTCAAGGAGGGCGATCCGCTCTTCACAATCCACGCGGAGAGTGAGGCAAGGCTCGACCAGGCGATAGTCTTTGCAAGAAGAACAGAACCCATAAGAATAGAGGGGATGGTCCTTCAGAGGATAGGCAACATCTGAACGGTGCTTTTCTCTTCTTTTCAAATTTAATGAAAGATCGCAGGGCGGAAAAGCGGTGTTATCCCCGCTTCCTGTGCCTCTCGTACCATCCCCACTCTTTTTTGGAGCCAAAGGCCCTAACTCCCTTCTCGACCAGGGTTATCCTGAGCTCCTTGGCCATCTCGTGGGTTATCTCACCGCGCTCCTCCATCCAGTTTATTATCTCAAGCGCCTCGTCATCAGTACTGCATCTTCTGAGGAAATCTATGACGGTTGGATTGTAGCCGGAGAAGTTCATCTCCTCCTCGTCGATGGCCTTCTTCTCATCGGTTCTGTAAGCGTCTATTGAAACCCCTTCCTCCTCGAGCTCCCTCGCAAGGGCAGGGAAGGTCTGTTCAAACTCCTCTTTGTCGTACTCCTGCCAGGCGAAGTCGTCCATAGCTCTCTTTTTCTTTTCGTCCATTCTCCACACCAGACTCGTTTGGGGCCAGGGGTTTATAAATGATGAGTAGAATCCTCCCACCATGAGAGGATCATACCTCCTCGTAGTCCTGCTGGAGAACGATAAAACCATCAAAACCAAGGGGCGGGAGTTCCATCTAGGGAAGGGCCACTACGTGTACGTCGGCTCGGCGATGAACTCCCTCGAAAAACGCGTTGCCCGGCATTTCAGCGAGAACAAGAGGTTCCACTGGCATATAGACTTCCTCCTGAAGGAGGCCGAGCTTTTGAGGGCGTACCTCATCCCCAGTGAGGAGCGGTTGGAGGAAAAGCTCTCGCTGGAGGTGGCAAAGTACGGGGAGCCCGTCGAGGGATTCGGTGCGGGGGACGTCAGGGTCAGCACCAACCTCTACCGCTTCGAAGGGGAACCCGATGGGGCTCTCACTGCCATTCTAAGCGGACTCGGGCTGGAGTGGAAAAGGGTTAAAAGCAGAGAGGAAGTTATAGGGTTCGGTGAGAGAAAATGAGACTACAGCTCGGAAAGGTCGAAAGCTACATTCACGAGAAGCTCAAAAATGAGAAGCTCCACTTCGTTCTCCTCGATCCCGATGACGTGACGCCCGAGGAAGCCGCCAGGATAGCGGAGATGAGCGAGGAGATAGGGGTAGATGCCATAATGATAGGCGGCTCGACGGGGGCGGAGGGGGATGTCCTCGACGGCGTTGTGAGGGCGATAAAGAAATCCTCCAGCCTGCCGACGATACTGTTCCCCGGCTCCCACGGCGGGATAAGCAAACACGCCGATGCCATATTCTTCATGAGCCTGCTCAATTCGACCAATCCCTTCTTCATAACCGGCTCCCAGGCCCTGGGAGCCTTCACCGTCAAGCGCTATGGAATAGAGCCAATACCAATGGCGTACCTCATAGTCGAGCCTGGAGAGACCGTTGGCTGGGTCGGCGATGCCAAGCCCATCCCGCGCCACAAGCCCAAGATCGCCGCCGCCTACGCCCTGGCGGGCCAGTACCTTGGAATGCGCCTGGTGTACCTCGAGGCAGGAAGCGGGGCGCCACAGCCCGTTCCCCCCGAGATGATAGCGCTCGTGAAGCGCGTCATAGACGTTCCCCTCATAGTCGGGGGCGGCATAAGAACCGGGGAGCAGGCGCGGGCGGCTGTGAGGGCCGGCGCCGACATAATCGTCACAGGAACCGCGATAGAAAAGGCTGGCTCTCTGGGGAAGGCCAGGGAAAAGCTGGTGGAGCTGAACAGGGGAATAAAGGGATGAGACTCAGACCTCGGAGAGAACCTTGAACGTTATCTTTCCGTTCCGGACTATCTTTTTGAGGTCGGAGAGAAGCTTTGGAGCGTTGTCCTCGACCACTTCCATCTTGATTTCGCTTATGCCCTCGGCATCGGGCGGGAAGAAGTGAATGTCGCGAATCCTGCCCTTAACCTTGCCATACAAACGGCTCAGAATCTTTCCCCTTCCTTCGTAGGGCAATTTTATGTCGAGTTCAACAATTTGCATGCATATCACCGCTCTATTTTATGAAAGAAGGCCTATATAACCCTTTTCATGAACGGGAATTATCGGGCGGGTATAAAAATAGTCCTGGCAGTTATAACCCTGGAGGCAACGCGAGCGGAACATCCACGGATAAAGTTTAAGTTCTGCATGCAGAACAGAAAATGCCCCCGGGAAACCGCGGGGGATGAGCGCCTCGGCGAGCGATGATTTCCCTTCGCTCCCCGGGGGCACACTCATAACAGGAAAAAGGAATCACCACTTTCCTCGGGAGCCGTTGGTTCTCGAATAGCCTCCCGAGTAGTTTCTCCTCCCCCGTTTTCCGCCGTTACCGCGTCTTGGGTTCCGGGAGTAGCTCCTCTGGTTTTCCCTCTCATACCTCTCGCGGTACTCGCGTGGAATCTCCTCGCTCAGCTCGGACTTGCGTATCTCAACGCCCGCAGTCTGGGCGATGTAGCGGAGCCTCCTGAACTCGCCAGGCATTATGAAGGTCACCGCCCTTCCTTTCTTGCCCATCCTGCCAGTTCTGCCTATCCTGTGGACGTAGTCCTCGGCCGTCATTGGCAGGGAGTAGTTCACGACGTAGTTTATGTCCTGCACATCGAGGCCCCTGGCGGCGACGTCCGTCGCAACGAGAACCCTGGTTTTTTTGGTCTTGAAGCGCCAGAAGGTTCTCTCGCGCGCGGCCTGGCTCATATCCCCGTTTAAAGCCTCGGCGCTGTAGCCAGCCCTCCTGAGCTTCTCACTGAGCTCCCTGGTTTCCCTCTTGGTGGCGCAGAAGACTATGCCGTAGAAGTCCCCGGCGCCATCGAGTATCTTCCTGAGCATCGTGAGCTTCCTCGCCGGGACGACCTCTATGTACTCCTGATCCACCATCTCAGGGACGAGCTCGTCGCTGCTGACGCTTACCACCTCGTAGTCACCCATGTAGCGCCTCGCGAGCCTCTTTATCTCCAGTGGCATCGTGGCGGAGAACATCAGCACACGCTTCTTTCTCGGTGTCTCCCTGAAAATCGCCTCTATGTCGTCTATGAATCCCATGTCGAGCATCCTGTCGGCCTCATCGAGGATGAAGAACTTTACGGAGCTCAGGTCGAGGGTTCCGCGCCTTATGTGGTCGAGAACCCTTCCAGGGGTTCCGACTACAACATGGGTCCCCCGCTCAAGTGCCCTTATCTGAGGCCCTATCGGCTGGCCGCCGTAAACGGCGTAAACGTACACCCTCTTCCTCCCGCGGAGGCTCTTTATCTCGTCCGCGACCTGAAGGGCAAGCTCCCTCGTGGGCGTCAGTATTATCGCCTGAACCGCCTTCACCTTCGGATCGATGGCCTCGATTATTGGAAGCGCAAAGGCGGCAGTCTTTCCCGTTCCGGTCTGGGACTGGCCGATTATATCGACGTCGCCCGATAGAAGGCGCGGGATTACCTCCCTCTGAATATCCGTCGGACTTGAGAAGCCCTTCTGCCTGACAGCCACTAACGTGGCCTCTGATAAGCCTAAGCTTTCAAAACTCATTTTTCTAACTCCTTACGTTACTCAAACGCATCCCTTCTCAAACGGAACGCGTCGAGAAGAAACGCGGTCTGGCGGGCCGGGGGGGATTCGAACCCCCGACCACGGGATTAAGAGTCCCGCGCTCTAACCATGCTGAGCTACCGGCCCTCAACCCGAAACCATAGACGGGAGGTTGCTTTATAAATTTTTCGGTCGGCGACCAGGTCGGAGGGAACAGAAAAATTTATAAAGGCTCCACGAGCCTTATAGTTTGGCGACGCGGGGGTTGCCAAGCCTGGTCAAAGGCGCGGGATTGAGGGTCCCGTCCCGTAGGGGTTCCGGGGTTCAAATCCCCGCCCCCGCACCACACAAACTTCGCCTTCGCGACGTTGAAGCGAAGCTTCAACGCACGGGACGACAGTCCCGTTGAGTTTGATCAAGGTCGGTGATTCCTGTTTGAGTTGTCTTCTCGGGAGTGTTTGCCTTTCAAGCCAAGCTCTTTGGGTTGGAATTCCTTTTAATTGGGTAAGCGTGTTGAGGTTTACACTCTTCCGCACTCCTTCGGAGCGCTTTTAGAGTTAACCTCTTGTTTTGATGCCTTGGAGAGGGAATTTCCGATTAGGGGGCCGTTTGAGAGTGCAAACGTTCTCCAAGTTACATTTTTGAAAGGAATCACGAACTTTGACGAAACTTTTCTCCAGAAAAGTTTCTTTGGTGAAGCTTTTGGAAAAAGCTTCAGCGCTGGCGGAAATTGGGGTGCTTTTTGGAGATTGCAAGTTCTGAAGTGGGTTTCTCATTCACTTGCTCATCAGCGAGTGTTTCACTTTCCAAAGGCGCCCTTCGGGCGCCGATAAAAATATGAAAACCACCCCCTAAACAGGAACCCAAAATGGTTCTCACTTGAAACATCACCCTCAAGTCTGGAAACCACATTTCCAGTTACAACATAGAGAAGAGCTACAAACTCCAGCGAAGCTTTCTAAGACAGAAAAATGATTGTCAGGTAAGTTGTTTCCAGGTTTTACTCTCCCAAGAACGCACAGGCCAAACATATTTAAACCTTCTGTGCGTAAAATCCATCGGTGACTTTGATGAAAGGAATCTCCCGAGAGCTGGTGGTTGGTATTTTCGTGGGAATCGCGATCGGGGCGGTTCTCTCCTACGCCCTCGCCGTCCACGACAGCACCTCCGGCGATATCCGCACCTGTCCCTTAGTCAGCCATGAAACCCTGATGGAATACAGGTTGATGGCGAGCCCCGTTAGCGGCGAGGCCACCGCCCGGGCGGCGGAGAGAGCATATCTAGAGCAGCGCAGCCCCAACTACCCCCTCGAACTATTCAGGGAGATGTACCGTGATGTTCCGGGGAGAAAGGAATTCATCGGGCTTTCATACGTTTTCACCAATGACAACCTTCTTTACGGGCGATTCGCCATCTCCAACGAAACGCCTCCGGAGTTTGAGTTCGCAAGCCCTGCTCCGGGCATGAGCCAGAGGATAGACGGAGCGGGAATAATAACCCCCAAGTGGGCCGTTATCTTCGTGAGCCTCTATGATTTCAGGGGAATGAACGGCGTTGAGGAGCTCCGGCTCATCGTGCCGGAAGAATGGAAGCTCATGTACTACGGGGGAACGGGAGACATTCTGACCGGAGACGTGCTCCGCGTTAGGTTCTCCAGCATGAAAAGGGACAACTACGTAGTCCTGGCCTTCGAGACCGACGGCTCCCTTGATCACCCACCGCAAATAGAAGTCGTCGTTGATGGGGACAGCTACCGGCTGCTGAGGAGCTATTCCTCCACGTAGGGTGCGGTTATCACCTTCCTTATCTCCCTCGCCTTCTTCGGACCTATTCCCTCGACCTCCTTCAGCTCCTCCTCCGTGGCGGTGAAAACCCGTTCAACGTTTCCGAAGTGCGCGAGGAGGCGCTTGGCGAGGGTTGCGGAGACGTTGGGCAGGCCCTCGACTATCAAGCGCTGCCTCTCAGCGAGGGTTAGCGCCTTCTTCTCGCTCCTCAGCCTTACCTCCTTCTTCCTCTCCTCCTGCTCGCGTTTGGCCATGAGGTAAATGAACTGGGCAGTCTCTTCTGTCCCGGAGGAGAACAGTATCGGCACGCCCCAGTCGAGGGTCACCGCCGCTATGGCACCCCTGATGGCGTTGGGGTGGACGTTCCTTATACCATAAAGCTCGCCCTCGATGACTATGACCGGCTTCTCGTAGGCCTTCTTCAGCCTCTCGACCTGGTCAAAGAGTCTGCCGTCGATGATTGACTGGATGAAGTCGTTGGCGCTCTTACGCTCTATGCCGACATCCTCACTCACCACGTAGTCGGCAACGTCGAGCGTCCTGACCTCGACCTCGGCGCCAAGCTCGCGGAGGTGCTTCGGCACCCCGCTCCTCAGCTCGCGGCTGTCGGCGTAGATCACTATAGCCCGCGGTTTCTTTACGAAAACCCCTTTCTTCGGAGTCTTTTCGGAAGCCCCGGATTTCTCCTCAGTTTTCGGGGCACCCTTGGGCTTCAGAAACGCATCAAGGGAAGTTATCTTTCCCCTGCTCATCCAGGCACGCTCCGGTGTTTTTTCAGCGATTTCAGCAGGTTCCGACCGCCCCCGGGGGCGGGCCCTTTCGAGCTCCCTCGCTATGGTCCTTATTGCGTCGAACATACCCTTCTCCTTTCGCTTCGAGCTCCAGTAGTAGGCTTCATCGCGCGTCCCCCGGGCCATCAGGATTACAACCTTCCCCGGCCTGTGTCTGCCGGTCCTGCCACGCCTCTGGATGCTCCTTATGGCCGAAGGCACCGGCTCGTAGAAGACGACCAGGTCTACCTCTGGAACGTCCAGCCCTTCCTCGCCAACGCTTGTAGCGACGAGGACGTTGAACTCGGCGCGGGAGAAGCGGTCGAGGACTTCTTTCTGCTTCTTCTGGCTCATGCCCTTGTCCTTCCCCCTGCTCGCCTGGCCGATGAACCTCTCGGCCGCGATTCCCATCGCCTTCAGTTCTTCCACTATTCTCCTCCCCGTGTCCCGGTAGTTGGTGAAGACGATTACCTTGGAATCCGGCTTTCTTTCGAGCTGCCTTTTGACGAGCTCCTTCAGCCGCTCCATCTTCGGATGGTCCACCCCGTTCTCCTTGGCCTGAACGAGGAGGTAAACCACCTTCCTCATTCGCGGGTCTTCCATAAGCTGTCTGCTGGATTTCGTCCTCTTGTCCTCCCTGAGCTTCTTGAGATAGGCACGGAGAGCTGTCAGCCCCTGCGTCTCAAGCAGTTCTATCGCGTGCTGCAGCTTCACCGCCTTGGCCTGGTGCATTCTAAGCCGGCCGATCTCATAGTTGCCCCTCGCGACCTCCTGGTTTATCTTCGAGCCCGCCTGGAGGACTTCCCTCTTTGAGATGTCCGGCGAGTAAGTCGAGACAAGCCCGAACTGGGCGAGGGGCTTGAGGCTCTCCTTCAGCATCTCGCGGAGGAGTTTTCTAACCTCCTTATATATCTCTGGCAGCTCGACCTTCACCCACTCAAAGGAGATGCTTTGGACGTAGGGTTTAACGTCCGGGGAAGCCTCGGTTCTCACCTCGACGTGTTCGATGCCGAGATTTTCCACTATCTCGCGGATCTTATCGGCGTCGCTCCCGGGGGATGCGGTCAAGCCGAGAACCAGCGGGTGCTTGGCGGTTTTGAGGTACTCCCTGGCGATGAAAACGTATGAGTAACCGCCAACAGCCCTGTGGGCCTCGTCGATTACCAGAAGGGAAACGTCCTCCAGCGAAATCCTGCCAGTGAGGATATCGTTCTCGACGGTCTGGGGGGTGGCGGTGATGATCGTGCTCTCCCCCCACACCCGTCTGCGCTTTTCGGGGGAAAGTTCTCCAGTGAGGACGTTTATCTTCTCCGGGGAGATGTCAAAGAGCCGCCTGAAGCTCTCGGCGTGCTGGAGCGCTAAGGGCTTCGTCGGAGCGAGCATGAGGACTTTTCCCCCGTACTTCGAGAGCCTATAATCGGCTATGAGCATGGCTATCAGCGTCTTTCCCAGCCCCGTCGGGAGAACGACGAGGCAGCTGGTCTCTTTACAGCGGGCGTAAATTACCTCCTGGTAAACGCGGGGTTCGATGAGGTCTCGGCGAAGGTACATAGTTTAAGCTTGGATGGAGCGAATAAAAGCTTTCCCTCGAGATGGGGACGGTTCAGCCTTCACGTGCCCAGCAGGACTATGAGGTTGCTGAAGACTGGGAGCGCCTTGAGGAGAACGAAAAGCGATGGGAAGTAGCGCAGTGGGGATATAAATCGGGAGAGCCTGAAGACCACAACCAGCAGCAGAACTCCAAGGAGCGTAAAAACAGCGTAGCTACCGAAGAACAAAGCGGGGAGGGAAAGTCTGGCCGCGATCAGAGGATTCGCCTCAGCAAGGCCCCGGTCTGCACCCACCCATGTCGTGATGGCATCCAGCGCGGAGAGGACCACAAAGGCAATCACGTACCACAGGGGGCGCATTGAAACCGCCGTATTGAGATACGCGCAGGTTCTTAAAAGCCTGTCCCCTGAAACCGGCATGCACAAATGATTTAAGCGGTTCGCCCCACCGGCCACCATGCTCCTCACGAGGCACGCAAGGGAAAGGCTGATCAAGAGGCTGGCAAAGAGGAAGAAGCTCGAGCGCATCTACTCCGAGCTGTGGGCCTTCATCGACCGTTCGCGGAGGATTGACGTGAACGAGAAGGTGGTGATCTTCACAGACGACCGGAAGAGTTTGGTCTGCGTTAGGCTCAAATGCGAGAGACTTCCACTTGAGGAAATCAGGGATAGGGTTTCCGGGATTTCCGAGCCCTACGACTGCGTCTTCTTCGATGGGAGGATTGCCAGGCATACAGTCCCCAGGAAATTTGTGGAGGGCCTTCCGGACGGAAGGTACTGCTTCTACATAAACCGGGAAAAGAAGAGCCTCTACATAGGGAGCGAAGAACCCCTGCTGGCCATAACGATAAGGCCGGCAAAGAGGGAGGAAAGAAATCAGGCCTCCTCCACTGGCACGACGAATATCTCCCCAAAGGGCTCCTCCTGAATGAGGTCCACCTTCCCCATGTTGGAGAGGAACAGGAGGTAGAGGAAGGTTCTGGCGACTATCTTCGGTGTCGGGTCGAAGACCAGGTCCCAGAAGTTTATGGGTTCCTTGGTCTCCCTGTACATGTCCACGACTATCTCGTGGAGCCTATAAACGTGCTTCTCGATGTCAACGCGGAAGTCGTCGACGACGAATACCTCCTCCTCTATCTCGACCTTCTTCCTCTTCCGCGGCTTCCTCTTCTCTGCCTCCTCAAGGGCGTCCATGAGTGCATCAAGCAGGTCGTCGAAGGTGTAGTAGCGCTCCACCCTGCGGAGGGGTGGGGCCAGCGGCTCGACATCAACGTGGAGCTTCTCCTCGTGCTCCTCCTCTTCCTCCTCGTCGGCATGAAGCAGGGCCTCGCTCTTCATCCTGACGAGGATTGATGCCGCTAAGATGGCCCTCGCTGAGACGCGGAGGTCGAGCTCCTTCATCTCCCTGAGTCTCTCGATATACTTCTCAGTCAGGTCGACGATGTCGATGTTCCAGGGGTCAACCTTCCCCATGGTGACGAGCTGGAGGAGAATGTCAACGGGCGTTATCTCCTCCTCGCGGCGCGATTCCATAAGCTTCACCTCTCAATCCTAATCCAGCCCCTCTCAAAGCGGCGGAACTTCCTCCTGGCTACCTTGAACATTGCCATAAGTTCTTTGAGATAATCTTCGTCCGCGTAGAGAACCTTCCCATCCGCCAGAGCGTCCATTATGAGGGGATGTCCATTGAGGAGCATCCTCTTAACTTCCTCTGGAGTGTATGCTTTGGCATCTATAGGCGCGTGGGTTCTGTCGAGCTCGTAGAGAAGCTTTAAGCGTTTGTTTGGATTCTTGGGGAGGTTTTCTGATATTACGAGTATATCCACGTCACTCCCCAGCCCGAAGGTTCCCCTTGCCAGTGATCCGTATAACAATACTAATTTAGGCTGGAGTGCACCTTTGAGGGCCTCCACGTACTTCTTAACGTCTCCCTCGTAGGGCAGTTCACTTGACCTCATCGGCCACCCTCCTGACGAAGGCGATAACCTCGCGTGCAGAATTGATGGCCTCAAGGGCATCCTTTTCCCCGTAGTACTCGTAGGGAGCACCTTCTATGTATGCGTCTGGGTATCGTGGAGGAATGTAATGCCTGTCCAGCATCCTGGCATTGTCAAAAAGCTCCTCCGGAACTTCAATCTCCCTGGATAGTATGTCGAGCAGTTTCTTTATTGAATGGCCGTAAGCCATAACCCCCAGCCCAAAGAGCAAAGCCTTGACGGCGTACTCCGCCGCCTGCTGGGCCTTGAAGCACGCCCATGAATAAAATTTGAAATTTAGGTCATTCTCGGCACTCCTTAGGATATACTCGGCCTGAGACAGCCACCTCTCGAACTCTTCCCTGTCGAACATTGGATTCACCCGCTCAAATGTCCGAACATCTCAGCATGTTCGGCCTCACTTCTCTTCCTTGCCTCTTCCAGGATCTTCATTGCCTTCTCAAGGCTGAGGGCAACGACGCGCGAGACGCCCTTTCTCATGCTGACGCCAATTATCTTGTCCGCGTTGGCCATCATGACGTCCCTCAGGGTAACGACTATGAACTGGCTGTTCTGTGAGGCTTCCTTGATGAGGTCGGCGACGCGCTTGACGTTGGCGTCGTCGAGGTGTGCATCGATTTCATCGAAGAGGTAGAACGGCGCCGGCTTGTAGCGCTGGATGGCGAAGACGAAGGCGAGGGCAGTTAAAGCCTTCTCTCCGCCGCTCATGGCCTCTATGCGCTTGACGTCTTTTCCAGCGGGCTTGGCCTCTATCTCAAGGCCTCCTGCGAAGGGGTCGTCCTCGTTCTCAAGGATGAGCCTGGCGCTCCCTCCAGGGGAGAGCTTGGCGAAGAGCTCCGAGAAGTTTTTGGCTATCTCGCTGAGGGTCTGGAGGAACACCTGCTTCTTCTGCCCCTCTATCTCCTCGATGAACTCTTCTATGCTCTCCTTCTCGGCAACTACCTGCTCGCGCTTGCTCTTCAGCTCGAGGTAGCGCCTTTCCACAACTTCGAAGTCCTCAATGGCCTTCATGTTGACTGGTTCAAGGGAACGTATCTCCTCCTCCATCTTCTCTATCTGCTCGCCCAGGGCGTCGAGCTCCAGCGGAACCTCTTTGATGCTCTTGATGAGCTTGGCATCGTGGTGCTTGAGCTCGTCCCTCTTCTCCTTCAGCGTTGCCTCGTACTGGGCCAGCTTTATCTTGAGCGTGTTGGCCTCTATGCGGAGCTCCTGGAGCTTGGAGCTCAGCTCATCCTTCTCGGCGCGGAGGTCGATAATCTCGTTCCTGAGCCTCTCACGCCTCTCACGGAGCTCCTTTAGCTCATCCTTGACGTTCTCCTCAGCCTTCTTGAGCTCCTCCAGCTCGGCCTCAAAGTCCTTTATGGCCCTCTCGTTCTCCTCGATGTTGGCCTTGAGAGCGTTTATCCTGTTGATTAGACCCTCTATCTCCTCCTCCAGATCCGTCCTCCTCGGGAGCAGCTCCTCGTTTATCCTGACGTCGAGGCCCTCCAGTTTGCTCTCGACCTTGCCGAGCTCCTCGCGGAGCTTGCTTATCTCGGCCTCGACCTCCCTGATCCTCTGGTTCAGTTCCCTGGCCTCCGGATTCTCCAGGGCCTTCTTCAGCTTTGCCCTCTTCTTCTCCAGCCTCTCAATCCTGCCGCGGAGCTTTGCCATCTCACCCCGGGTATCGTGGATCTTCTTTTCCAGGGCCTCTATGAGTGCCTCGTTCTCCCTGATTTCCTCTTCAAGGGCCCTGTCCTCCGCAAGGAGGCGCTCCATCTCACGCTGGGTCACCTGGAGATCCTTGCTCAGCTCACTTCTCTTCATACGGAGTTCAAAGAGCTCGTTCTGAAGACCCTTGACTTCAACCCTGAGTGCATTAACGGCCGATTCCAGAGCCTCTTTCTCGTGCTCCAGCTTCTCAACACGCTTCCGTATCTCATCCACGTTAATCCCGAGCTTGCCCCTGGGCCTGTAGTGACCACCGGTTATCGCCCCGCTCCGCTCGAGAAGTTCCCCGCCAAGGGTTACCATGCGGACCTTCCCTATGCCGACGGTTCTGGCCTCGTCCATGTCACTCACTATCAGGGTGTCGCCGAGGGCGTAGGCTACAGCGTTTCTGAAGCGCGGGTCGTACTGAACGACGTCCAGGGCCGGAACCCCGAGGGCGGGCTCCCCCTTCATGGAGCGCGGCTTTATCTTGTTGAGCGGGAGAAAAGTCAGCCTGCCGAGCTTCTTCTCCTTGAGCACCCTTATGGCTTTCTCGGCAACGCGGTCGTCCTCAACAACGACGTGGTCGTAGCTTCCACCGAGGGCAACCTCGACGGCCAGGGCGTAGCTCTCATCGCGAACGGTGATCAGCTCACCGAGGGAACCGTAGAGGCCCGGAATGTTCTGGGCCTTGAGGAATTCTATGGCACGGTTCCCGCGGACCTCGCGCTGCGCCTCGGCTTTAATAAGTTCCTCCCTGGCTTTCGAGAGTTCACCCTCGAGCTTCTTGAGCTTTCTGCTCTTCTCCTCCAGCTCCTTCTCGGCCTTCTTCAGCCTCGTCTCTGCCCTGCCCATCCTGCCCTCTACCTCTCCCAGCTCCGAGCGTTTGGTCTCGAGGGCGCTTTTGGCCTCACCGATCTTGGACTTGAGCGCGACTTTCTTTGCATTGCTCTGGGCTATCCTGCCCTTTGCGCGCTCTATTTCCTCCTCGAACTTCTTGATATCGCTCTCCTTCATGTAGAGCTCCTTTTTGGCCTCCTCCAGCTCCTCTACCACGTGGTCAAAGTCCTGCTTCGCGATGGCAAAGTCCCTGTCTATCTCGCCCAGTTTAACAACAAGCTCGTTCTTGATGACTTCCTTCTCCTTTATTTCTGCCTTGAGCTTCTCGCGTCTCTTGCTCCAGCGGCTTATGGCATTTCTGCTCTTCTCTATCTCCTCTGAAACCTTCTTGAGTTCCTCCTTTGCCTTGGCAAGGCGGCGCTGGCCGTCCTCGATCTCCTTCTTGGCCAGCTCGATGTTCTTTCCGGCCATCTCTATCTTGGACTTGACCTCGCTGATCTTCCGGGTAACCTCAAGGATACCGTCCTCGCTCTTTTCCTCAAGCTCCTTCTCAATGGCGTTCAGCTCCTTCTCCTTTGCCACGATCTCCCTGGCAATATCCTCGAGGCGGGCCTCCATGGCGGCTATCTCCGCCTCTATCTCCTTGTCGCGCAGGTTGCTTTCCTCTATCAGGGACTCGAGCTTTCTTATCTCGCCGAGGAGGAGCGTAACCTTCGCCCTCTCGACGCGGTCCTTGAGGTCAAGGTAGCGGAGTGCGTCGTTTCTCTCCTTCTCAAGCTTGTCAAGCTGGGTTTTGACCTCGCGGATGAGGAGGTCAACGCGCGCCAGGTTCTCCTCGGCCTGCTTCAGCTCCTTCAGGGCCTTCTCCTTCTTGGCATCGTACTCCGCTATGCCGGAAATTTCGTCTATGAGCATCCTCCTCTCTGTGGGACTCATCTTGATGAACTTGGTGATGTCTCCCTGCAGAACGAGGTTGTAGCCTTCTGGTGAAATCATCGCCGCGCTGAGGACGTCGAGGATGTCGCTTCTGCTGCTCCTCTTGCCGTTGAGCCAGTAGGTGCTCCTGCCGTCGGGATAGACGCGCCGTTTTATGACGACCTCGTCCTCGTCGATGGGAAATCCCCTATCCTCGTTGTTGAAATACATGGCAACCTCAGCGTACTTTGCCGGCGCTTCCGTCTTGGTGCCCGCGAATATGAGGTCACTTATCCTCGTGGCACGCATCGCCTTGGCGGACAGGCCACCGAGGACGAAGAGCACGGCGTCACCGATGTTGCTCTTTCCAGAACCGTTGGCACCGACGATCGCTGTGAACCCCTTAGAAAGCGGAACGACGACTTTCCTGTTACCGTAAGATTTGAAGCCTTTCATTTCAATCTTCTCAATGTACGGCATGCCCTACACCTAAACGGGAAAATGGCGAAGAAGGTTATATAACTTTACTCCTATTGAACGCCCCGTCCCCGGGGGCACGGAGTACCGGTTGCGTGTTCACTCGACTATCCTGCGGAGGATGTTCAGAACCCTGCTGTCGAGGCCGTCGCTGACGGTGACGTAAAAATCGGAGTTAGTGAGAAGGGTCATGTCCCGAAGCTTGCTGACAAACCTGAGCGTCGGCTCGACCCCGTTCTCGATCATGAGGTACTCGATGGCGTCCAGAATAACGTCCACGTCCTCATTCTGAAGCTGTTCCCACACCATCTGCTCGATGGCATGGAGCCTCGAGGGGGATACCGCGTTGGGGTAGGGAACTTTCGTGACCCATATCGGGCGTATGTTTGAACCATCGAGCTCCGATGGAGCCCTGCGGGTTATAAGAAGCTTCCTGCGGTGGTTATTTCTTCGGAGGATATCGTTAAGACGCCTGTAATCAACAACTTTCGACCCGAGGTACTTGGGCCGACCTCTCAGCAACATATCCATCACTTCTTCTCGAGGATTGTAAGGTGTGCCAACCGAACGTTCTCGCCAACCCAACTTCGTATCCAACTTTATAAGTGTTACTGTGTAAAATTGGAAGATTAGCAACGTACCAGAAATGCCCCATAGAACTGAAACAAAATACAAAATGTTGAGAACTATAGAAAATTAAAATCGATTACTCAGCCTTTCTTTCGCAAAGTTCGAGAAGCACACCGGTTACGGCCTTCGGGTGAACGAAGGCTATCCTTGCACCTCCTGCCCCGATCCTGGGCTGTTCATCGATCAGCCTGTAACCCTCTTCTTTGAGTTTCTCGAGGTGTCCCCCGATGTCATCAACGCCCAGTGCTATGTGGTGTATTCCCTCACCGCGCTTGGCGATGAACTTGGCTATGGGCGAGTCCTCCGCGGTCGGCTCGAGGAGCTCAATCCTGCTCTCGCCGACGTGGATTATCGCAGTTCTAACCTTCTGATCGGGCACCTCCTCTATCTCCTCCACCTTGAGACCGAGGCCTTCCCAGACTTTGATGGCCTCTTCGAGGTTCTTAACGGCTATACCAACGTGGTCTATCTTCTTTATCATACCTTCACCCCCAGAGCTTCTTCAAGTATCCTATCCGCGGCAGAGTACGGGTCGATCTCGCGCCTCACAACCATTTCTATCAAAGACGAAATCTCTTCCTCACCGAGCTTCTCCCCCACTATCCTCGATATCCTCCCAGAGACTATCGTCTTGACTTCCTCCTCTGCCCTGAACTGCCTCCTCCGTCCTATCTCCCCGCTTCTCTCGAGGAACTCCCTGTGTTCGCTGATCGCGCTCCAGAGGTCGCGTATTCCCCTCATGGTCGTCGCGACCGTCTCCACGATCCGCGGCCTCCAACCAGTTCTCTCCCAGCGCTCCTTCTCAAGGTCAAGCATCATGCTGAGCTCGAAGTACGTGGCATCGGCCCCCTCCTTGTCGGCCTTGTTGATGACGAACACGTCGGCTATCTCCATGAGCCCGGCCTTTATCGCCTGTATGTCGTCGCCCAGGCCAGGAACCGTGACGAGGACGACCGTGTCGGCGGTCTTAACGATGTCGATCTCAATCTGGCCGACGCCGACGGTCTCCACAAAGATCACATCGCAGCCGTAGGCATCGAGGACCTTGATGGCATCGGCCGTGGCCTTGGCAAGGCCCCCGAGGGAGCCCCGTGTTGCCATGCTCCTGATGAAGACGCCCGGGTCCGTGGAGTGCCTCTGCATCCTTATCCTGTCCCCGAGCAAAGCGCCGCCGGTGAAGGGTGAGGTGGGGTCTATAGCTATAACGCCGACGACCTTGCCTTCCTCCCTCGCAACGCGGATGAGCTTGTCGAGAAGGGTGGACTTTCCGGCCCCGGGCGGGCCGGTGATGCCGACGATGTAGGCGCTGCCCGTGTGGGGATAGATTTTCGAGATTATCTCCCTCGCCTTCTCATCATCGTTTTCAACGAGGGTTATGAGGCGCGCAGTGGCGCGCTTGTCGCCGGTGAGCATCCTCTCTATGAGACCGTCTAACATCGCCACCACTGGGACAAATTATCCAGGTAAGAAATTATAAAGTTTGCTCAGTTCTCCCTGAATTTCTTCAGCTTCGGCGCGTTCTCGTCTATGAAGCCAATTATCTCCTCAATCGGGCTGCCGGGGCCAAAAACCCTTGCCACACCCATCTTCTCTAGCTGTTCCGCGTCGTCGGGCGGGATTATCCCGCCGGCTATAACGAGAACGTCCTCGTTAATCTTAAGGCCGCGCTCTTCGAGGAGCCTGAGTATCTTCGGTATGAGGACCATGTGGGCCCCGGAGAGGATGCTTATTCCAAGGACATCAACGTCCTCCTGAACAACGCTCTCGGCTATCTGCTCGGGGGTCTGCCTGATTCCAGTGTAGATGACCTCAAAACCGGCATCGCGCAGGGCCCTGGCGACGACCTTGGCCCCCCTGTCGTGACCGTCAAGTCCCGGTTTCGCAACGAGAATCCTAACCCTGGAGCGCTCGACCATCTTCACCACCGCCCCACTTTTGTTTCCCGCGGTATTTAAAGATTGTCAAAACTCAAGGTTAAGCTTTACGTTGGATATTTTGTCCAGAAGGCTTTATAACGTACCCACGAGAGGATAGAGCATGCTCAGGTTTCCCCACGACGCCCACACCCACACCACATACTCGGACGGCATCGGGGAGATAGCCGAGAATATAGCGGCCGCCGAAGAGAAGGGGCTTAGACTGCTCGGGATAACCGACCACAGCCACTACTTCGAACCCGGAACCCTCAGCCGCTACGTCCGGGAGGTCCGGTACTGGGGCGAGGACGCGGGGCTGACGATTCTGGCCGGGGTGGAGGGCAACATAACGGCCGGGGGTGTCGATGTCCCGGACTTTATGGCGGAGAAGCTTGACTACGTGATAGCGAGCGTCCACGAGTGGCTCGAGAGGCCGGAGGAATACGTGGAGCTGGTGAAGCTCGCCCTCGAAGACGACAACGTTGACGTCATCGGCCACTTCGGGGCCAGCTTCCCCTACATAGGCTTCCCGTCTGCCGACGGACTGGAGGAAATACTCGAGCTGGCGGAGAAGAACGGAAAGGCCTTTGAGATAAGCTCCCGCTACAGAGTACCGGACATCGACTTCATCCGTGAGTGCATAAGGCGCGGGATAAAGCTCACCTTCGCGAGCGATGCCCATTATCCCCCCGCCGTTGGGAGCGTCTCCTGGAGCGAAAAGGTCTTTAGGAAAGCAGGAGGGAAAAAGGAGGACCTGCTCTTCGGGGAGTTCCTGTGAGCAGCAAATCTTGATCTTTCCTTTTAATCCTCCAGGAGTCTTATTGTCCGGGGGACGCTCCGTCCCCATACCCCTCGAACTTAAACGCATGAGAAACCTCCAGAATTCTCCTGGAGTCTTATTGCAACCCGATGATGATCGGGAAACGAAACCTCGTCTACGTCATCGAGTTTCAATTCTCCTGGAGTCTTATTGCAACAGGTTTGGCGCTCCAAACCTTGACGGCGTCCTAATGGTTTCAATTCTCCTGGAGTCTTATTGCAACCCGTCATGACCATGTAGATATTTGCGAGAACGGAAATTTGGTTTCAATTCTCCTGGAGTCTTATTGCAACGACATAACAGGTGCCTGTGTCAGAGTCCCACTTCCCGCGTTTCAATTCTCCTGGAGTCTTATTGCAACGGTATCAATGTTGGAATCGCCTTGGGCCTTGTGTCAAGTTTCAATTCTCCTGGAGTCTTATTGCAACAAGCTCCAGTAGCTCATTATCCACTCTATGAGCTTCAGGTTTCAATTCTCCTGGAGTCTTATTGCAACCTATGAAACGCCTGTTCTTGAACTGCTGTTCACAGAGAAGGGTTTCAATTCTCCTGGAGTCTTATTGCAACTTGCATCGAAAAGCTCCTCGATGAGGTCCCTGGTAACCGTTTCAATTCTCCTGGAGTCTTATTGCAACGTAGTACCAAAGTTGGATAGACCTTACAAGAAACTGGCGTTTCAATTCTCCTGGAGTCTTATTGCAACGCTGTCCAAGAGGGCTTTGAGAAGTTCCCAAAAGTCGTTTCAATTCTCCTGGAGTCTTATTGCAACGGTTTAGGAGGAAAAAGAAGAAGCAGAGGGTGAAAGTCCAGATGTTTCAATTCTCCTGGAGTCTTATTGCAACTTGGCATAGTGGTGGGTGGAGGTTGTATCGCATCTACTCTGTTTCAATTCTCCTGGAGTCTTATTGCAACTACTCTGGGCACCAGACAAAGAAGAAACCCCTGTTCGTTTCAATTCTCCTGGAGTCTTATTGCAACGGCGAAGTCCCCAATCTTGCCGAGGAGTGGTCCCCTCGTTTCAATTCTCCTGGAGTCTTATTGCAACTTGAAGTTGTTTCTGACTACCTGCTGTGCCGGGCTCTTGTTTCAATTCTCCTGGAGTCTTATTGCAACTTGAAGAAGACCCACCCGATTTGAGTTTATTAACACTCATGTTTCAATTCTCCTGGAGTCTTATTGCAACGGATGGCGACTACAATGACGCATACTTTATCATGTATTGTTTCAATTCTCCTGGAGTCTTATTGCAACAATAGAAATTGACCCCGAGGGATTGTTAGGCAAGTCCGTTTCAATTCTCCTGGAGTCTTATTGCAACTGACGATAACAGAACAGGGCGATGTCAATATAACGTTGTTTCAATTCTCCTGGAGTCTTATTGCAACGAGCTTGACCTTATACGCGTCCAGCGCGACCACCACAGTTTCAATTCTCCTGGAGTCTTATTGCAACCTCTGCAATCTCCTGCTTGAGCTGCTTGTTTTCTTCAGTTTCAATTCTCCTGGAGTCTTATTGCAACTTCTTGTATTTGCGGTAGCTGACCACAAGCCCACCGGTTTCAATTCTCCTGGAGTCTTATTGCAACTCGTAGATGAGTACGTGGATGGTGATTAACATGTGGGGTCGTTTCAATTCTCCTGGAGTCTTATTGCAACAGGAGAGAATTTTCGTCCGTTCGCCCAGTAAAGTCCTAAAACGCTCCCAATATTTAAGCTTTTCTGGAAACCACTGGAAAAGACACCCGGATAGGGCTTGAATCGGGGGGCACCGCACGGGCGACGCCGGGAAAAATCCCATGGCCGCACTCCGGGAAGTTGGTGGACAGAAATGTACACGTAATTTCCAGGGCCGTTAGATGCGCTTAAAACTCAAGAGTAGTGTCCATCCGGTCTCGAAAAGAAAAAGAAGGGGTTTCGCCAGGGATCAAACCCAGAGGGGCTTGGTCCTGCCGCAATTCCACATTCAGAAAAAATTTCGTCATATTTTGACACAAAAATATAACAAAAAGTGGCAACCATGAAAAAGCGAAAATCGATTTCCAGACGTCTGCTGGGGCTTTATTTCAAGAGAACCCTGTCTACACGACCAAAAATCGCCAAGAAAGCATGCTCATCGTGATGGCCCCATGAAAACGTCAAATCCCAGCTCCCTCAGCTTCCAGATTATCTCAATGGGGAACCCGACGACGTTGTAGTAATCCCCCCGGATCCACTCGATGAAGAGGCCCGCCTTCCCCTGTATGCCATACGCTCCGGCCTTGTCCATCGGCTCGCCGGTGTCGATGTAGGCCCGTATTAACCCATCGTCCAGCTCTCGGAACTTGACCTCCGTAACGGCAACCCCCGAAATCTCCCGACCTTCGTGGATTATGCAGTAGCCCGTCGTGACCCTGTGGACCCTCCCGCTGAGGAGCCGGAGCATCTCGAAGGCCTCTTCCCTGCTCCCCGGTTTGCCGAGGATGTGGCCTTCTATGCTGACAACGGTGTCAGCACCGATAACGGTTCCGCCCACGCGGTCGTGCACTTCCCTGGCCTTCCTCCTCGCCAGCTCGAGCGCGTACTCGGCGGGGTTTTCTATGCTGCACTCCTCGCTCGCATTGCTCGGAATAACCTCGAACTCCCGTATGAACCTGGCGAGTATCTCCCGCCGCCTCGGTGAAGCCGATGCCAGAACCAGCATGGTATCCCCTCCCGGAAAGGGTTAAAAAATCTTGCGAGACGGGTTCACTCCATCCTCTCAACCTTTCTCTCCAGCGCCTTTATCTCGCCCCCGGGTGGAGATATCAGCCATCGGCGGCATTCCCCTGGCCTTTTAGGGATTTCAGCTCCGTCCTCAGGGATTCAAGCTTCTCGTTGAGCTCCCTCCTCATCTCCCCCATCTTCCAGACGACGGTGCCAAAGGCGATGACGATGAAACCAAGCCTCAGGGCACGGCCCCTGGTTATGAGAATACCCGCCAGCCCGAGGGCGCTCAAAACGGCACCGAGCGTTTCAAGGGGGTCGTATCTCTCCCCCACTGCTTACCACCATAGAAAAGAAGAAAGCAAACTACAAAAAGTTTGCTCAGGCGGTCGCCCAGATGGGTATCCCAGCCTCAAGGAGCCTCTTGAGTTCCTTGCCTATGGGCGTGCTCTTGCTGACCTTCACGAGCCCTTTCTTGCTCGGCGTTGCCGTGAAGACGTACTGTTCTCCTCCGTAGAACTTGAGGGGTTTTTTGGCGTAGTCCGGCGAGACGCGTAGCACTATCGTTTTCTTCTTCTCCTCGATCTCCACGGGGAGTTTCTCCTTGGGCTTGGCTTCCTCGCGCTCGGCGAAGCTCTTGACGTCTATGCTTATGCCTATCCTCTTCTCCAACTCAGTGATTCTCTTCCCTTTCTTCCCGATTATGGCCGGAATGTCGAACTCGTCCGCGTAGATAACCGCCTTGTGGGGACTGACTATCTCGACCTCCGCATAGACATCGGGCAGGAACTTCTTTATCTCCTGCTTGAGCCTCTTCTCGGCGAGTTTTAGTGCTGGGGCCTTCTCCTCCTTCTTTACCGGGACGACGCTTATCTCCTCACCGTAGGTGTAAATCTCGTACTCCAGCTCGCCGGTCTCAAAGTCGCGGACCTCGATGACGGGCCTGGCCAGGTCTTCTTCCCTCATGCCGCTCGGCACCTTGACGAGGTACTCCAGCGTGAGAACCTTCGCAACCTTTCCTGCCTTGATGAAAAGTACCGTATCGACTATCTGGGGAATCATTCCCAGCTCGACCCTCCCGATGAACCTCTGGACGGCGTCTATCGGCTTCGTGGCGTGAACGACGCCAACCATACCCACCCCCGCCAGGCGGAGGTCGGCGTATATCTTAAAGTCGCTCGTCTTCCTCATCTCGTCGAATATCGTGTAGTCCGGCCTGACGAGGAGAAGTATATCGCCGGTCAGCTCCATCCTGCCGTTTAGAGCTGTGTATTGCGTTATCTCCTCACCCACCTGAAGGTCGCGGGGCTTCTCCATGGTCTTCACTATCTTGCCCATCCCCGCGTACCACTCGGCTAAGGCCTGGGCGAATGTTGTCTTGCCCTCTCCAGGGGCCCCGGCGATGAGTATGCCCTCGGCCTTGTCCGCCAGCCTCTCCAGGAGCTTTTCACTGAGCCCGTACTCCTCTATGCTGAGTTTCTTGACCGGCCTGACGGCGGTTATCTCAATCCTGTCCGCGAAGGGCGGCTTGGCGATGACTATTCTGTAGTTGCGGAGCTGAACGACAGTTGCTCCAGGCTCGTCGAGCTCTATGAAGCTCTCTGGATCGCGCTTTGCCCTCTCCACTATGTCGTCCGCTATCTCCTCAAGCTCCCCATCGCTCAGAGCCTCATCGCGGACGGGCACAAGCCTCCATTCTCCTGGCCGTCCCTTCTTTGCGAACGGCCTCATTCCGCCCTTGAGGTGAACGCTCATGGTGGTCTCGTCGAAGAAATCCTCGAGACGGTGCTTTACTTCCTTCTTCGCGGTCAGATAGACCACGTCTATGCCCTTGGCGATGGCCACGTCCCTCTGAACCCTGTCGCCCGTGATGAGCGTCGCTCCGAGGGCCTGTGCGGCCTCGCGAACCATGCTGTCGATCTCGCCGGACTTAGCCCTACGTATCTGCCAGAGCTCGGGCCTCTCGCCGTAGAACTCTAGGAGGATTCTGTCGCCCTCAGCCATCTCGCGGAGTTTTTTGAGCTCTTCAAGGCCTGTGTGCCCTATGGCCTTTCCCTCGTTGGCCTGGTGCTCTATCTCGGCGATGACGGCTTCGGGAACCACGACCTTGACCTTTTCGCCAAACGACGAAAGGAACTGCGTGAGCCTGCCATCGACGATAACGCTCGTATCTGCAACGAATACCTTCATCTCTCCCACCCCTTTTTCTCTCTCAACGCCCTCTGCGGCTAAAGGTTCATAAAGGTTTAGCCGAAAATAGAATGGGTGGAACTATGGGAAGACTTATCTCCATAGCGAGTGGCAAGGGGGGCACCGGAAAAACCACTACGACCGCGAATCTCTCCATAGCCCTCGGAAAAATGGGATACAAGGTCTGTGCCGTTGATGCGGATTTAACCATGGCCAACCTGAGTCTGGTTATGGGAATAGATGACGCTTACACAACGATCCATGACGTCCTCTCCGGCAGGACAGATATAAACAACGCCATATACGCCACAACCTACGAGAACGTCCACGTTATTCCCGCCTCAATAGACTGGGAGCACGTCATCCGGGCGGATCCAAGGAAGCTTCCCGAGACCATAAAACCCCTCAAAAATAGTTTTGACTTCGTGATAATCGACTCCCCCGCGGGGCTCCAGATGGACGCCATGAACGCTATGATGAGCGGGGAGGAGGTTCTTCTCGTCACGAACCCTGAGATATCCTGCATCACGGACACGATGAAGGTGGGGATGGTTCTCAAAAAAGCCGGCCTCGCGGTCCTTGGCTTCGTCCTCAACCGCTACGGCAGGAGCGATAACGACATCCCGCCCGACGTGGCGGAGGAGGTCATGGAGATTCCCCTGCTGGCGGTTATTCCGGAGGACCCACCGGTAAGAGAGGCGACGCTTGAGGGAGTTCCAGTCGTCGAGTACAGGCCGAACTCTGCCGGTGCCCGGGCATTCATGGAGCTGGCGGAGAGGATAACGAGGATAGCTGGGTTCAAGGCAAGGGTGATGGGATGATCCTGACCTTCATAGGCACCGCCGGAAGCGGAAAAACAACACTGAGCGGAGCCTTCGGACGTTACCTTGAGGAAAGCGGCTATTCCGTGGGCTACGTTAACCTGGATACCGGTGTTGAAGACCTCCCCTATCCTCCAGATGTCGATGTAAGGGACGACGTTACCGCATGGGAAATAATGGAGGAGGGCTACGGGCCCAACGGCGCGATAGTGGAGAGCTATGACAGGCTTCTCCAGAAGGTGGATGCGTACGTTTCCGGAATAACAAAGCTCGCGGAGGAGATGGACTACGTCATCATTGACACCCCCGGACAGATGGAGACCTTTCTTTTCCATGAGTTCGGTGTCAGACTGATGGAGGGCCTGCCCAGCCCCCTAACGGTTTACCTCTTCAGTCCCGACATTCTGAAGAGGCCAGCGGATTTCTGCTTCTCGCGCTTCTTCAGTCTGATGGTGGACCTCCGGATCGGCACCACCACGGCTCCAGCGCTCAGCAAGATCGACACCGTCGAGAACCTGGACCGCTACCGGAGGTTCCTCGACGACATCGATTACCTCACCTCCCGCCTGAAGCTCGAGCCGTCCACCCAGGGGCTCCTGGCGTACAGGATGTGTTCATCCCTGCCGGAGCTCGCCCCGCCAACGAGGGTCCTCTACCTCTCGGCGGTGACGGGTGAAGGCTTCGATGAGCTCGAAACTCTGGCCTATGAGCATTACTGCACCTGCGGGGACCTGACATAGTTCAGCCATCCGGCACAAATTTGGACGGATGTTCAGAATTTCCAGCCGCTTTCTATCACTACCCCACCTCGAAAGCGGGAAGTCTTTTCTTAACGACGACCAACTTCCAGCGGTGGGAGAGCATGTGCCTTGTGGCGGGTGGACTCGGTTCAAATCTCAGGGACAGGTTCATCGTTATGATAAACGCCGGAAAGCACAGGGGAGAGGACAGCTTCGGCGTCTGGACGGACGAGGGAGTACTGAAATCGAGCGATTTCTCAAAGGTTCCCGAAATGCCAGACGGGAAGATAGGCCTCATACAGTGCAGGCTCGCCATGACCGGCTCCATGGGCTTTACCCAGCCCTTCGTCAATGAGCTGGCCCTCGTCCACAACGGCGAGATATACAACCACCGCGAGCTGAGGGCGTGGCTGGAGGGAAGGGGGGTATCCTTCGAGACGGACGTGGACAGCGAGGTGATCCTCAGGCTCATCGAGTTCTTCCTCGACCGCGGGCTGGATGTCTTTGGGGCGGTTCGGAAGGCGATGCTGATGATGGAGGGGGACTACGCCGTGGCCTTCTCCGACGGGGAGAGGATTCACCTCTTCCGCGACCCGCTGGGTGTAAGACCGCTGTACCGCTCCCCGGAGGGATTCTTCGCGAGCGAGAAAAAGGTGCTGTGGGGCATCGGGCAGGAGGCCATTCCGGTGGAACCAGGTGAGCTGGTCACAATCTCAAGGGGGGGCGTTGAAGTCAGAAAAGCCCTCCGGCTGGAAGAGCTGAGGAGAAAGCCCCTCGACCCGGAGAGGGCGGTTAAGGCCGTCGGCAGGGCCCTGACCTGCTCCGTCCGCCACAGGGTGGGGAAGAAAACCGGGGTTCTCTTTTCCGGGGGACTGGACAGCTCCCTCGTTGCCCTCATCGCCTCGGAGTACTCCGACGTCGTCCTCTACACCGCGGGGGTGGAGGGAAGCCCTGACATCGAATGGGCCAGAATGGCAGCGGATAAGCTCGGCCTGGAGCTCCGGGAGTACGTCTTCGACCTGGACGATGTGAAGGAGGCGGTTCCAAGGGTTGCCTTCGCGATAGAGGAGCCGAACCCCATGAACCTGGCCATCGGGATACCCCTGTACTTCGCCACGGGGCTTGCGAGGGACGACGGTGTCAGGGTTCTCCTGAGCGGCCAGGGGGCGGATGAGCTCTTCGGCGGCTACGCGAAGTACCTGGAGAGGCCCAAGCTTATGGAGGACGACCTTAGGGGACTGGGCGAGAGGAACCTTGCCAGGGACGACAAGATAGCCATGATGAACTCGGTGGAGGGGCGCTTCCCCTTCCTGAGCCTTTCCGTCGTCTCCGCGGCTATCAACACACCGCTTGATGCGAAGATATCCGGGGGTGTGAGAAAGGCCGTTCTGAGAAAAGCGGCGCTGGAGCTGGGTTTGCCGAAGGAGATCGCCATGAGGGAGAAGAAAGCCGCCCAGTACGGCAGCGGTTCCCAGAAGCTCCTGGAGAAACTCGCAAAGAGCGAGGGTCTGGGACTGAGGGAATACGCGGAGAAAGTCTTCAGGGAGATTTTTAAACGGGAATAAACGTTCCTGAACGTTCTTTAATAGTCCTGCCCCAAATGGGGCACCTCCACGTTTTTTCCTGCCAGAGGGGCTAACACTACCGAACGGTTTCGTGAAAAAGGCTTAAATAGGCCCTTTTCCAACGGTAAGCTGGTGAGAGAACGTGGAGTTGAAAAAACCTGCCGTCATTTTCATCGGACTCATCTTCACCCTGGCCGTCCTTCCAGGGAGGAGCGCCGCGGACCCCGGCATCGTTATCCTCGTGACGGACAACGAGGCTGACGCGGCGCTGGCGTACAGCGTGGCCGCCCTGCTGGATGCCAGGGTTATCGTAAGTCCCTGGGGAACGTACAGTCCGGAGATCAGCGCGGAGATTCTCAGCGAGGAGCCGGGGAGGGTGATAATAATCGGCGGACCCGTCGCAATCCCCGAGGACTACACGGGCGACATGGACGACTTCGGAATCCCCTACGAGCGCTGGTACGGGGAGACAAGGTACGAGACAAATCTGGCCGTGATAGATGGGCTGAAGAAGGAGTTTCCGGAGGCTTTCAAGGGCATCGAAACCGTGGTAATCGCCAACGGCAGGGACGGACTCGCGCTGAGGGAGTACACCCGGACGGTTAAAATCGGACCCTCCGGGACGCATGGAAGGCTCATCATCCTGACGGACGATGGGAAAACCAACGAAACCCTCGAGGCGCTGGCAAAGTTCAGCGGATTAAATGGAGTCGTGTACATGACAACGTCGGACGGGGGAGAGCCCCTGTTCCCCCTGAACCAGGGGAGGGTTCTGGGATTTGCCCGGGAGCGCTTCGGAAACGACATAGGCACCGAGGAGAAGGCGACCTCGCCGGGGCCAAGGGACACCCTCGAGGTTCTCACGGCAGTCCAGAACAAGACGAACCGGGCGGAGAAGCTGCTCGACGGCCTTCAGATACCCGCCGCCAGAAGGAAGCTCGAAACAGCGAAGGACCTGCTCGAGGAGGCGTGGAGTGCGTACAACGCGGGCGACTACTCCAGGGCGTACCTGCTGGCAGTACGTGCGGGGGGAGAGGCGGATTTTGTGATAGCGAGGACGTACGTGGAGATAAGAACTGTGTACCAGGGCTCGGCGGCGGTGAGGCTCCAGAGAAGGCTCTCACAGCTCGAGGTCATGGTAAACGTCCTCAGGGAAAAGGGCTACGATGTGGATGGGATAGAAAGCCTGCTCCAGCAGGCGGAGGATGCCCTCAAGAGGGGGGATTACTCCGAGGTAATCAACGACCTCATACCCCGTATAAAGGAGATGCTGGCAGAAAAAACCGTCCGGAGGCACGGCGTGCCCCATCCACCTCGCCCCGGAGGACGGGACAGGGGCAGACCATAAGTCTTTTTAACGCCTCCCCTCCATTCTTCCCGGTCAAAATGAGGATTCTAATGGTCGGTCACTATCCCCCGCACCCCGGCGGCGTTGCCAGCCACCTCGATAGCCTTGTGAGGGAGCTCAGAAAACGCCACGAAGTTCACGTTCTGACCTACGGGCCGGTTGAGCCGAGGGAGTTCGAGCGGGAGTTCGTCCATCAGGTTAAGGTTCCTCCGATTTACGGACTGAGGGGGACGAGCTTCGCCTTTCTGGGTTCCAGGAAAATCGTCCGGCTCCACAGGGAACTGGGGTTTGATTTGATCCACGCCCACTTTGTTGGAACGACAGGCTTCGCGGGCGTTCTCGCGAAGGAGAAAACCGGCCTTCCCCTCGTCGTCACGGCCCACGGAAGCGATCTGGAGCACACGGCAAAGTTGGCCCTCGGAGGGTTTTACGTGAAAAAAACCCTCACCGAGGCGGACGCGGTGATAGCTGTCAGCCACTGGCTGGCGGGGAAGGCGCTGGCCCTCGGGGCGGGGCGGGTGAGAGTCATACCCAACGGAGTGCGTGAACTCGAAGGGGCAGGGGAACCGGAGAACGGGAGGAGGCACATCACGTTCATCGGCGCCCTCCGCGAATACAAAAGCCCGGGGACTTTCATAGAGCTGGCGAGGGCCCTTCCTGAGAGGGAGTTTCTTGTGGTGGGTGACGGTCCGCTCAGGAGGAGTCTGGAAGCGAGTGCGCCAGAAAACGTGAGGTTCCTCGGGTACAGGCGTGACGTCGGAAAGATTCTGTCGGAAAGCGCTCTCCTCGTCCTGCCATCCAGGAGGGAGGGCTTTGGCCTCGTCGTCATAGAGGCCAACAGCCTGGGCGTCCCGGCGGTGGGCAGGCACGTAAGCGCGGTTCCCGAGCTGATCAGAGCGGGAAAGAACGGACTCACTTTCGAAACGTTCGATGAGCTCGTTGAGGCTGTGAGGATTCTCACCGAGCCGAAAAAGAACCGGAAAGCCGGGGCCGTTGCGAAGAGTGTCGCGGCACTCTACTCGTGGGAGGCCATCGCGGCGGCGGTCGAGGGGGTGTACTCCTCGGTGGTTGGGCAACGTTTTTAACCGCCCCGACTCCGTGAAGGCTGAGGGGTGAGAGCATGACTGTAGTAATCAACATGCGAGACGGAGTAGATGAGAGGGGCATAAAGATAGCCGCCGGGTTCATACTGGAGGGGAAGCTGGTTGCGTTTCCAACCGAAACCGTTTACGGCCTCGGTGCAGATGCCCTGAACGCCCGGGCAGTAAAGAGAATATTCGAGGCCAAGGGCAGGCCCCCCGATAATCCGCTCATCGTTCACATAGCTGACTTCAGCGATCTGGGGCGGCTCGCGAGGGATGTTCCCCGTGAGGCAAGGCTCCTCGCCGAGAGGTTCTGGCCGGGCCCCCTGACGATGGTCCTGCCGAGGGATGAGAACGTCCCGGACGTCACCACCGGAGGCCTCGACACCGTGGCCGTTAGAATGCCGGCGCACCCCATAGCGCTCGCGCTTATAAGAGCGAGCACTCCCGTGGCGGCACCCTCCGCGAACATAAGCGGAAAGCCGAGCCCCACCCTGGCGGAGCACGTCATAGACGACTTCTACGGGAGGATAGAGTGCATAATCGACGGAGGCGAGACCAAGATCGGGGTGGAATCCACCGTGATAGACCTCAGCTCGGAGAGGCCGACCCTGCTGAGGCCAGGCGGCCTTCCACTGGAAGAAATCGAGAAGGTCATCGGGGGAATTGAGATACATCCTGCGGTCAGGGGCAAGCTCGTGGATGTCGCCCGCTCCCCCGGGATGAAGTACAAGCACTACTCTCCGAACGCCCAGGTTGTAGTGGTCGAGGGGAAGAGGGAGAACGTGAGGCGTAAGATAGCCGAGCTGGTGCACGAGTACCGCGCGGACGGCCTCACCGTTGGGGTGATGGCCACGGAGGAGTACGACGCGGACGAGTTCTTCCACCTGGGAAGTACCGAGGAGGAAGTGGCGAGGAACCTCTTCAGGGCGCTCAGGGAGCTGGATAAACGCGGTGTGGACATCATAATCGCGGAGGGAATCGAGGAAAGAGGACTGGGATTTGCGGTGATGAACAGACTGAGAAAGGCAGCGGGGTACAGAATAGTCTGGGCATAGACAACGCTTAAATATCTGGAGGGCCAAGATTTAGGCAGCCGTCAGGACTTGAATCATATGGGGTGAGAAATTTGGTGGGTAGCATGGGGCTGGAAGGGCCCGAGGACCTCGAACAGCTCGCCATCAAAAAAATCAACGGCGGTCAGGTGAAAGAGGGACTAAAACTCATGCTGCGGGCCGCGAAGGGATATGAGGAGGCCGGAATGAGCGAGGACGCGGCCAGGCTGTACAAATACCTCGGTTACGTTCTTCTGGAGAGAACGAAGTCCGTTGAAAAGGCTAGACCCTCCCTTCTGAAGAGCGCCTACCTCTATCTTGACCTTATAGACGGTGAGATATCCAGACCAGAGGTTGACGTCGACCTTCTCGATGAGTACTGCTTCAGCGTCCTTGAGATATTCGCCACACTGGACGATCGTAAGAGCCTGACGAAGTACGCTGAGGAGTTCGCCGGAATCTACGAGGACCTTGGAGCGTCCTATCAGGATAACGACGATATAGAGATGGCGATAAAGGCGTACGAATCCGCCTACAGGTACTACAAACTGGTGGACAACATCGAGGCGTACAGGAGGATAGCCGAGACGATGATAACCCTCTACGGCCAGCTCGCGGAAAGCCGGCTGGAAAGCGGAGACATCAGAAGGGCGGCGGAAGCGTTCTACCGTCTCGCCGGCTTTATACGGGCTCTTTTTGGCTACGACATACACTTCATCGAAATGATGGACACCGCCGCCAAGAACTTCGAGAAGGCAAGCAAGATAGCGTACTCGAACGGCGACCTGGACGGCACCACCACATGCCTCGTCAAGGCCCAGTACGCGTACCTGCTGGCGAGAAACTTCAACAGGGCCAAGCTGATCGGTCTCAACACTGCCAGAATACTCTACCAGGTCATAAGCTCCCACCGCTCCCGGGGCGACGATGAAATGGCCACGAGAAAGCTCGTGGAGCTGACAGAGGCCCTCATGGGGATAGGGAAGCTCGACGAGGCCATGGGGACTTACAAGAGCGCCCTTGAGACCAAAAGCAGTATGGAGTTCAGGGTGCGCGTGAGGCTCGCCGCACTCAAGCAGTTCGCCGCGTTAAACAGCCGCGGGGATGTGTTGGAAGACATCGAGAACATAGAGTACTACACCAGCAGAGGGAAATACACGAAAGCCCTGGAACTCGGAGAGAACGCCATGAAGAGTGAGGGACTCGTTGAGGTTCTGGAGAAGATCCACGCGGCCGAAGGCGTCTATCGCTAACTCCCAAATAGAATGGCAGAAATCGGAGAAGTAAAAAGAGTCAGGACTTGACCTCAACCCTGGGAATGGGTATGTGGTACGGCAGGCGCATCTCCTTCGCGAGGAGCATCAGCATCGGGGAGACTTCCTTGGTTATGAAGTTCACGACCTCCGCGAAGGTGACGGGGTCTATCTTCTTCTCATCCTCCCAGAGGTTGAGTATCTCATCCATCTTCTCCTTCTGCGGCGGGAGATAGAGTATGACGCCCTCGATCGCACCGTCAGCAATCTTGGGGTTGTAATCTATCTCGTACCTAAAGAGGATCTCGATACCGTTCAGCTTGCCGGTTGGGGTCCTGATCTCACCGAGGCGCATCTCCTTGACCTTCGGCGAGAGCCTGACCTCTATCTGGCCCCCAGGAACAGAAAGGGAAACCCTCTCCATTTCAACCTTGGTTATGTTGAACCCGAGTACTGGCATTTTCTTTCACCACCCCGAAGTCGATCGGTTTATATAAAACGCTATCGGTAGGGCTTTAAACTTTCCCCCCAACTTCCAGCGATGGCCAGGGAAAAAGTCGTTAGGATCTGGGACGAGAGGGAGGTAATCTATCCCCCCAGGAGGTGGCGCTACCTCCGGGAGAAGCGGGAGAAGGCACTTGAGATTATGGAACGCCTCAGTCACTTTGACCCACAGCTCTACGGCAGCGTCGCCAGGGGAGATGTAAGAAGGGACAGCGACATAGACATCTTCATCCCCTACCGTGTGTCGAGCTACCTAATCGAGCTCGCTCTTGAGGGGCTTGTGAGCAGGAGAAAAATAGTCATGGCGACCCCCTGGCACCTCATCAAGGGCATCATCGAGATAGACGAGGAAACGACGGTCACCTTCCCGTTGATCGACCCCACCGACAGGGAGCTTGAGTTCTACAGGTGGGGCGGGATGATAGACATATGGGGCGTGAAGACAGAGGAGCGCGTCCCCGGGGTGAGCAAAAAGCTCATACTCATAGTCCCCACCGAGAGGGGACACATCGAGAGGGAAGTCGTGGGAAGGGAGAGCGAGGTGGCAAAAATTCTCGGCGTGGGCATAGACATCGTTACCGAGCGCGTTCACGTTCTGATGAGAAGGGACAGCATCGGGAGAACAGGAATCTACATCAACGAGGAAGTTCCCGACTGGATGAGCTTCGAGGAGGCACTGAAGCTCATAGCCGACCGCGACCCAAACGTTAGGAGAAAGGTGAGGGAGCGGGGAGGGGTTTAGCAATCTTTATATTATTCGACGAGAAGATTGACACGGTGAGAACGTGGAGACCGTTAACATGAGGGTCCCAAAGGAATTCGAGAAAAAAGTTAAGGCGTATCTTCAGGAACTTGAGAAACAGAGGGAGATTCTAAAAAAGACCAAGGGGATACTAAAAACGGAGAAATCTGCGAGAGACCTCAAGGTGGAGATTTATGAGGAGCTTTATGGTTGATTCAACGGTTTTCGTTGAGCATTTGAAGGGGAACCCCAAGGCCACAAACATCCTTGAGGCCCTTATCGAAGAGAGTGTGGCAGGATATATAAACGAAACCGTTGCTTCGGAGGTTATTTTCATATATCTGAAACTTAAAACCGGCAAAAGTTTTAGAACGCTGAAGAAAAAGCCAGAACTTGTCAGGGCAGTTCAAAAAGAGCCAGTTTACGAGCTTCTCTCACTCTTCAGATTCCTTGAAACGAATGAGTTCGTCTTCACACTGTCTAAAAAGCTTATTGAAGAATACGGCCTTCTTCCCAACGATGCCGCCATCGGCGCAACGGCCATTTTCTACAACCTTGACGGGATAATAACCCTTGACAAAGACTTTGTCGAGATGGCTCAGAACGAGAACCTTTTGATTGTGTCTTCAAAAGAGGAACTGCTGAATCTCTAATGGACAGCACACAGTACAATCCTCTATAAACCCTTGTACTGCACATAGTACAAGAGTACAGAAAAGGAAATGAGAGGCTCAGCCCTGACAGCACTTCTCCTTCATGCTCGCGGGCAGTATCTCCTTGAAGCCCGTGTACTTCCACAGAGCTTTTGGAAGCTTCACGACGCCCTCTTCCGTCTGGTGGTTCTCGAGGATGGCAACGATTGCCCTCGAGGTTGCTATGGCCGTCGAGTTGAGGGTGTGGAGGAACTTGGGCTTCTCGTGGGTCTTGTCGCGGTAGCGGATGTTTAACCTTCTCGCCTGCCACTCGGTGCAGTTGCTCGCGCTTACAACTTCCCTAAACTTGCCCTGGCCGGCCATCCAGGCCTCGATGTCGTACTTCTTCGCAGCCACATAGCCTAGGTCGCCGGTGCAGATGTTAACAACGCGGTAGGGAATCTCAAGCTCCTGGAATATCTCCTCGGCGTTAGCTATGAGCTTCTCGTGCCACTCCCAGCTCTCCTCGGGCTTCGCATAGACGAACTGCTCGACCTTGTGGAACTGGTGAACGCGGAAGATTCCCTTGGTGTCCTTTCCTGCCGTTCCAGCTTCCTTGCGGAAGCAGGGGCTCACGCCGGCGTAGAGGAGCGGCAGGTCTTTGCCCTCGATTATCTCGTTGGCGTGAAGGCCAGCCAGTGGGTGCTCGGCGGTCGGGACGAGGTAGAGGTCCTCACCCTCAACCTTGTAGATGACGTCCTCGAAGTCGCCGAAGCTCGTGACGCCCTCCTCAACAAAGCGGCGCACCATGTAGGGCGGTATGACCGGAGTAAACCCTTTCTCGATGAGCTTGTCGAGAGCGAAGCGGAGGAGAGCAAGGTCGAGGATGACAAGCTCGTTCAGGAGGTAGTAAAAGCGCGCACCGCTGACCTTCGCGGCCCTCTCAAGATCTGCTCCCCTCAGGAGATCCAGCATATCAACGTGGAGCCTCGGCCTCCAGTCGAGTACTTCATACTCCATCTTTCCGAGGCTCTGCTCCTTGAAGCTCTCAAGGAAGCCCTCCCATACTCTCGCCTTACCCCAGAACCTTATTGGAACGTTCTCGCTGTCGTCCTTGCCAACGGGAACAGTTTCATGGGTGATGTTCGGGAGACGCCAGAGGTAGTAGTCTATCTTTGCCCTCAGCTCCTCGACTTCCTTCTCAAGAGCCTCAATCTGCTTCACTATCTCGTTGCTCCTCGCGAGGAGGTCGTCTATCGGCTCGCCGGCCTTCTTGCGCTTGCCTATCTGAACCGCCAGCTGGTTGCGCTCCTTCCTGAGAGCGTTTATTCTCTTCAGGTTCTCGCGCCACTTCCTGTCGAGCTCCAGAATCTCGTCTATCCACTTGAGCTTCTCAAGCTCGCCGCGCTTTATGAGGTCGCCCTTAACGAGGTCGGGATTTTCACGGATGAGCTTTATGTCTAGCATAGTCCTTCACCTGGGAGAAAAAGGTGAAGGAGTTTAAAAAAGGTTTTGATGGGGTATTTGGGGGGACGACAAACTCAGCCGAAGAACGTGACCTCTACCTCCTCTCCTGCCTCCAGTATCTCGACGTTCTCCGGTACCTCAATGAAGCCGTCGGCCTCTATGAAGCTCGTGACCGCGCCGCTTCCCTTGAGTATGGGTATCGCTTTTTCGCCCTCTATCCTGACCGGCAGGAACTGACGCCTGCCCTTGACGGAGAAGACCTTGTGGGCGAGTCTCTTCCTGACCTTTCCGACCTCGCTCTCCCTTCCGAGAAGCTTTCTCAGGAGGGGTGCAACGAGCAGGGTGAAGTTGGTCAGGCAGCTGGTCGGATATCCAGGCAGGCCAAAGACGGGCTTTCCGTTGATCAGGCCGATTATCGTCGGCTTACCCGGCTGAATCGCTATGCCGTGAATCCTCACTTCGCCGAGCTCCTCGACTATCGAACTGGTCAGGTCCCTTATTCCCCCGCTCGCACCGCCGCTGAGGATTACCATGTCGCAGCACTCGATTCCCTTCTCGATGAGCGCTTTGAGGCTCTCGCGGTCGTCCCTGGCTATGCCGAGGAAAAGAGCCTCGCCACCGAGCTCTCTGACGGCATCTGCTATGGCACGGCCGTTTATGTCGTAAATCTGGCCGGGTTTGAGTTCCTCACCGGGAAGAACCACTTCGTTTCCCGTGCTTATCACGGCAACCCGGGGCTTCCCGAAGACTTTGACTTCCGAGAAGCCGACCGCCGAGAGAAGTGCCGTGTCTTTAAAGGTCAGCCTCGTTCCGCGTTTGAGAAGGATCTTCCCCTTCGGGATGTCGGTTCCGGCCTTCATGACGCCGAGGCCTGGATATGCCGGCTTGTAAATGATGACCTCTTCCCCTTCCCCCTCCACGTCCTCGAATTGTATAACCGCATCGGCATTCTTGGGCAGGGGTGCACCCGTGGAGATGTAAACGCTCTCACCGGGTTTAAGTTCTACCGCAGGAGTGTCCCCAGCGTTTATCTCCCCCACGACCTTCAGCTTAACCGGTTCGCTCTCGCTCGCCATGAAGGTATCCTCTGCGCGAACCGCATAACCGTCAACGGTGGCGCGGTCGAAGGGCGGAACGTTTATCGGTGATGTCACATTCTCTGCCAAAACCCTGCCCAGGGCTTCGCTCAGGGGAACGGTTTCGATTTTTGGCTCCAGCGGGAATGAGTTTATGGCCTCAAGAGCCTTTTCCAGGGAAACGACCTTCAGGAACGCCATTCCATCACCGGGAGAAAAGAGAACTCCGTTCTATAAATGGGTTGCGTAAAAGAAAACGTTTAACTCACCACTCCTCATCCTCTTCCCAGTCTTCATCCACCCACTCTTCCTCCCAGTCCTCGTCGAGCTCGTCCTCCTCCAGCTCCCACTCCGCCTCTTCCTCGAAAAGCTCTTCCCCTTCGAACTCCTCGACCTTCTTCTTTTTCTTAGGAGGCTGCATCCCGATCCCCGTTTCTACCTGCGGATAATGGCTTATAAACTTTTTTCTACCAATTTAAAGCATTTCGTGGCCAAATTCTGTGATCCAGCCGGTTAGAAAGGTTTTTAATTGATGGGGCCAAGTGGAAATCATGAGAGTAGCCATCGTAACGAGCGACGCCCGCGTTTACTACACCGCTACCAAAGTGTTGAGGGAGTACGGCATACCCTTCCACAGCCTCCAGGTGGGTGAGGAGATACCCTTCGACGTTGAAGTGGTCCTGACGGGGGAAAGGGACTACAGGAGGGTCAGGTTCCCCGTAAAGGTCATTGTTAGGGACGAGAACTTCATAGACGAACTCCTGGCGAAGCTCGAAGGCAGGGAGAGGTTTAAGAGGATTTACATCGCCATAGACCCCGGTGAAAGGCCCGGCTTAAGCGTCGTCGCGGATAACCGTGTGCTCGAGGTTCACCACCTGAAGAGCCCGCGCGACGTTGGAATAATCCTCGACCTGCTGGATAAGTATCCCGGCGCTAAAATCAAAATCGGCCACGGCGCCAAGAGGCAGAGGGTGCTCATGCTCAAGGCCCTCGCGGACGTGCTCGGCTACGATTATCCCCTCATCGTCGTGAATGAGTCGAGGACCACCCCAAAGGTGGGCGGCATAGAGGTGTCCCAGGTGCAGGACATCGTGGCGGCCATAAACATAGGCCTGCGTGAGGGGAGGGAAGTTCCCATAGGCGAGCTGCTCGACGTTAAGGAGCCGACAAAGCGTGAGATAGAAGATATAAAGAGACGGAGCCGTGAGCTGAGCGGTAACATCACGATATCCTCCAGACTGGCCCGAGAAGTTGCGCTGGGCAACCTGACGCTGGATGAGGCGATAGATAGGCAGAGGAAGAGGAGGCGGTCAAGATGATCTTCGGTAAGGATGAGGAGAGGTACGAGAAGATTAAGCTCCGCGTTGCAGAGGCCCTGAAGAGGGATGTTGGCAGGGGAATAGTCCGGTTCGACAGGAAGTTCCAGAAGCAGCTTGGAGTGGAGCCGGGCGACATCGTGGAGCTGATAGGCGACCGCACAACCGCCGCGATAGTGGCCAACCCCCACCCGGACGACAGGGGACTCGACATCATCAGAATGGACGGATACATCAGGAGGAACGCCGGGGTCAGCATAGGCGACTACGTGACGGTGGCGAAGGCCGAGGTGCAGGAGGCGAAGAAGGTTACTCTCGCCCCGGCCCAGAAGGGCGTCTTCATCCAGATACCCGGTGATATGGTGAAGCAGAACCTCCTGGGAAGGCCCGTGGTGAAGGGGGACCTGGTGGTCGCCAGCAGCAGGGGGGAGACCTACTACGGCGGCTCGCCCTTTGACGAGCTGCTCAGGGGGCTCTTCGAGACAATGCCCCTCGGGTTCGGGGAGCTGAAGTTCGTGGTGGTCAGCACCAACCCCAAGGGCGTCGTCCAGATAACTTACAACACCGAGGTCGAGGTTCTCCCGCAGGCAGTTGAGGTGCGTGAGGAGGCCATCCCGGAGGTCACCTACGAGGACATCGGCGGTCTGAGCGATGCAATACAGAAGATACGCGAGATGGTGGAGCTCCCGCTCAAGCACCCGGAGCTCTTTGAGCGCCTTGGAATTGAACCTCCAAAGGGTGTTCTGCTTTACGGCCCGCCCGGAACGGGTAAGACGCTCCTGGCTAAGGCGGTGGCAAACGAGGCAAACGCGCACTTCATAGCCATCAACGGCCCTGAGGTCATGAGCAAGTTCTACGGCGAAAGCGAGGAGCGTTTGAGGGAGATATTCAAGGAGGCTGAAGAGAACGCCCCCAGCATCATATTCATCGATGAGATTGACGCGATAGCCCCCAAGAGAGAGGAGGTTGTCGGGGAGGTTGAAAAACGCGTTGTCAGCCAGCTCCTCACGCTCATGGATGGTCTGAAGGGACGCGGAAAGGTCATAGTCATAGCAGCTACCAACAGGCCGGATGCCCTGGATCCAGCCCTCAGAAGGCCTGGACGCTTCGACAGGGAGATAGAGGTCGGAGTTCCCGATAAGAAGGGCAGGAAGGAGATACTCCAGATACACACGAGGGGAATGCCCCTCGAGCCGGATTACGACAGGGAGACAGTCCTCAAGGTTCTGAAAGAGCTCCTCAAAAAGAAAGCCTTTGATGAGGAGGTTCTCAAAAAGCTGATGGAGCGCGTTGAGAAGGCCAGGAGCGACGACGAGGTGAAGGAGATTCTGAAGAGCGCGAGCGAGGTTTACCCAGAGGTCAGAACCAGGCTCATCGAGGGGATGCTCGAGAGGATCGCGGAGAAGACGCACGGCTTCGTCGGCGCCGACCTCGCCGCCCTCGCCAGGGAGGCCGCAATGGTCGTCCTCAGGAGGCTCATAAACGAGGGCAAGATAAGCCCCGAGCACGAGAAGATACCCCCAGAGGTTCTCCAGGAGCTCCGCGTGAGGAAGGCGGACTTCTACGAGGCCCTCAAGATGGTGGACCCAAGCGCACTTAGGGAAGTGCTCATCGAGATGCCAAACGTCCGCTGGGACGACATAGGCGGCCTCGAGGAGGTAAAGCAGGAACTCAAAGAGGCGGTCGAGTGGCCGATGAAATATCCCAAGGCGTTCCAGAGGCTCGGCATTGAACCGCCGAGGGGTGTGCTCCTCTACGGCCCGCCCGGAACGGGTAAAACGCTCCTCGCCAAGGCCGTGGCGACGGAGAGCGAGGCCAACTTCATCGGCATCCGTGGTCCGGAGGTTCTCAGCAAGTGGGTGGGCGAGAGCGAGAAGCGCGTGAGGGAGATATTCAGGAAGGCTCGCCAGGCCGCTCCAACGGTGATATTCATCGACGAGATAGACGCCATCGCTCCAGCGAGGGGAATAGAAGGCGACCGCGTAACCGACAGGCTCATCAACCAGCTCCTCACCGAGATGGACGGCATAGAGCGCAACAGCGGAGTGGTCGTTATAGCCGCGACGAACAGGCCCGACATACTCGACCCCGCCCTGCTGAGACCAGGAAGGTTCGACAGGCTCATACTCGTTCCGGCACCGGACGAGAAGGCCAGACTGGAGATACTCAGGGTCCATACGAAACGTGTACCCCTGGCAGAGGACGTCAACCTCAAGGAGCTCGCAAAGAAGACCGAGGGATACAGCGGTGCGGACATAGAGGCCCTTGTGAGAGAAGCGGCCCTGGTGGCGATGCGCAGGATAATGGGGGAGCTGCCGGCGGAGGTTGTTGAGGAGGAGAGCGAGGAGTTCCTTGAGAGGCTCAGGGTTTCCAGGAAGGACTTCGAGGCAGCCCTCAAGAAGGTACGTCCGAGCATAACACCCTACATGGTCGAGTACTACCAGAACTTCGACGAGAACAGGAGGAAGAGGGGCGGAAAGAAAACAGAGGGACCCGACTACTACACCTTCTGATTTCCCTCCTCTTTTTGGAAAAAGTTTTATACGTTGGTGCCCAAGAACTTACACGATTAAACCGAGGGGTGGCGAAAATGGTCAAGATAATGGCTTCCAAGCTTAGGGACGTGGAACTGATAACCGACACCGGTGTAAGGCTTGGCTGGGTCTACGACCTCAGCTTTGACGAGGAGACCGGCGATATTCTCGTGATAGTTGCCGAACCGGATGAGGACCTCGACACAGGCGAATTCGTCACGGATCACGAAGGTCTGCTCCTCATTCCCGTCAGTGCCGTTAAGAGTATCGGCGAGGTCATAATCATCGACTCGAGCAAACTCGCCGTCAAATCCAAGCTCAGGCGGCCACCTTCCCCCGTGAAGGTCTCAGGGGAATCTTCCGGCCTCGGGCAGTGATTTCCTCCTTTTCAATACCCGTCGTACAGCCTCTCCGCCAGGAAGCGGGGCAGGCCTGCATCGAGTATCTTTCTCGCCGCTTCCTGAACGTCGTACTCCACCCTGCGGAACTCAACGTTATCCGGCGGCTTCTCGTCGGTATCGATCAGCGCATATGCAGCCCTCCAGTCCCCGTCCCTGGGCTGCCCAACGCCTCCGGGGTTGATGATCCTCCTGCCCCCCAGCACCTTCAGCATCGGCACGTGGGTGTGGCCGACCAGGAGGTCATCCTGTCTGACGTAGCTCAGAACCGCTTTGAACTCCCCCTCCGGGAGCCATGGGAAGAGGTACTCGTCCAGGGGCGCGCGGGGCGAGCCGTGGATGAGAAGGTAGCTCCGTCCGGCGTCGTCCGTAAAGAGCTGCCGTACGGGGAGTCTTCTGAGAAATTCGAGGTTTTCCACTGTCATGATTCTCTGGTGCCAGCGAACCGCCTGCCGCGCGTAGGGGTTGAAGCCCCACTCGGCGCCGAAGGCTATCGCGTTGTCGTGGTTTCCTCTGACGCAGAGGAAGGTTCTTTTCTCCATTTGCCGCTTTACGAACTCCACAACCTCGTTTGGACTGGCTCCATATCCGACCAGATCGCCCATGCAGAGAACGGCGTCGGCCTTTCTTACCTCCCGCCAGACGGCCTTCAGGGCCTCCAGGTTGGAGTGGATGTCCGAGATGAGGGCGATGAGCATAGGACTCCCCATAGTTATCTGAGAAGCGCACGTTAAAAACACTTGCCTGAGAACCGGATGACGTTTTTTCTTTTGCAAGCCTTGTCCTTCGGGGCAGGCGGAGGTCGGAAACCGAAGAATTGGAAGATGGAAGGAAATCACTCCTTCCTCTGCCTGGCCTTCCAGTTGCTCCACCTGTAGAGGGCCGCGAGAGACTTGATGGCCCTCTCCGGCTCCGGATAGGCCGGAATTCCTTCCTCGTTAAGCATGTCGATGGCTTCCTTGGCCTCTATGCCGCCGACGATGGCAACGACGAGGGGCTTCTTCCTGCCGCTCTCGTTGTACTCGCGGATGACGATCTTGGCCAGGTCGCGCGGGTCGAGCACAGCCGTCTGGCAGTAGAGCACAGCCACGGCGTGCATGTTCGGGTTCGCGAGGGCGTCTCTGACGGCACCCTCGTAGCTCTCCGCGCCGGCCATACCTGTGAGGTCAACCGGGTTCTTGTAGCTTCCGAAGGGCGGCATGTGGTTGGCGAAGACCTTGAGCTCCTCGAGGTCGTCGTAGAGCTTAAGACCTTCTTCCTCGGCAGCATCGGTGGCCATAACTCCTATTCCACCGCCGTTGGTGAGGATGACGACGTTCTCCCCCTCCGGCTCCGGGAGGTTGCTCAGAGTCCTGGCCCAGTCGAAGGCCTCTCCAATGGTGAGGGCCCTGAGAACGCCGCTCTGCTTGAAGGCAGCGGTGTAGATGCTGTCAGCGCCGGCGAGCGAACCGGTGTGGGAAGCAGCTGCCTTGGCACCGCGCTCGCTCCTTCCGGCCTTGATGATGATTATCGGCTTCTCCTTGCTGACATCCCTGGCCACCTCCATGAAGCGCCTTCCGTCCTTGACGCCCTCCATGTAGATGAGGATGGCCTTGGTGTTGTCGTCCTCCTTGAAGAACTCGAGCAGGTCGGCATCATCGATGTCGCTCTTGTTTCCGACGCTGACCACTGCCGAAAGACCGACCTTCTCAAGTATCGTCCAGCCCATGAGGGCTATTCCAAGCGCTCCGCTCTGGCTGATGAGGGCCAGGTTGCCCGGCATGACGTCGGTCGGGCCGAAGGTAGCGTTGAGCTTCTCGGGAGTGTACACAACACCAAAGATGTTCGGGCCGAGGATCCTCATGCCGTACTTGTGGGCAGTCTCGACTATCTGCCTCTCGACCTTCTTGCCCTCCTCGCCGAGCTCGCCGAAGCCCGAGCTGATGATCGGGAGAACCTTAACACCCTTCTGGCCGCACTCCTCAACGACCTGCGGGACGAACTTGGCAGGAACGACGATGACGGCCATGTCAACCTCGTCCGGAACGTCGAGGATGCTCCTGTAGGACTTGAACTTCTTCCCGTTTATCTCTATCTCAACACCCTTAACGTTGACCGGGTATATCTTGCCCTCGTAGCCGTACTCGACGAGGTTCTTCATAACAGCGTAGCCTATCTTGCCCGGCTTCTCCGAAGCGCCGATAACGGCGATGCTCTTCGGTCTGAAAAGTGCCTCAAGGTTCCTGTCCATCTCAATCACCTCACTCCGATGAGAGTCACATTTTCCCGTCCGTAAAAGCGGTTATAACCTTTCCCTTCTTGTTTTGACGATAGGAAACTCGACGGACGTTAAAGAACCGGGGGTTGGACACCGTTGATTCAGAACCCATGGGAACTTCGAAATACTTATTAGGCTCCTTGTCTAAATATACAGCCCAGGTGGTAACGTGCGGACTTTTGGAAACAGGATAGAGCGCAGAGCCCTCCGCCTGTTGAGCGTTCTCTTCGACTTCGTCGTGATAGCCCTAGGCATCCTGACCATGCTCTACGTCGTCAGGATGATACTGGATCTCACAGTAAATTCGCTCATCAATTTTGCTCAGGAGGAGGCGCTCCAGGGCATAGTTCTCATCCTGATATTCCTGGAGATCTTCGAGATAATCGTCATGTACATCATCTACCACCACGTCCCGATGAAAAACGTCGTGGAGATAGGCGTGCTGGCGCTCGTGAAGGAGCTCCTAATAACACTCGACCTAACGGAACTCGGCTGGCAGGTGCTCCTTGGCATGGCCGCCCTTATAGCCGCGATGGGCTGGGTGTACACGCAGGAAAGGCAGCGGGAGGACAGCTACAACCGGTTCCTCATAGAGCGGGGTATCACTGAGAAGGACGTTGACGACCTGACCAAGACCCTGGGTGAGGCCAGGGAATAGACAAACCCTAAATAGGTCCATGACTTTCTTTCTCCAAGGGGTGATTGTATGGGTGTACAGATAGGCGAGCTCATTCCGAGGAAAGAGATAGAGCTGGAGAACCTGTACGGCAGGAAAGTTGCTATAGACGCTTTCAACGCCATCTATCAGTTCCTCTCGACCATAAGACAGCGCGATGGGACGCCGCTCATGGACTCCCGCGGAAGGATAACCTCCCATCTGAGCGGCCTCTTCTACAGGAACATCAACCTCATGGAGGCTGGGATAAAGCCCGCCTACGTTTTCGACGGAAAGCCGCCGGAGTTCAAAAAGAGGGAGATAGAAAAGCGCCGGGAGGCGAGGGAAGAGGCGGAGGAGAAGTGGTATGAGGCCCTGGAGCGCGGCGACCTTGAAGAGGCCAAGAAGTACGCGATGCGTGCAACCAGGGTCAACGAGGGCCTGATAAACGACGCCAAGAGGCTCCTTGAGCTGATGGGAATTCCCGTAGTTCAGGCGCCGAGCGAGGGTGAGGCCCAGGCCGCCTACATGGCCGCCAGAAAGAAGGTCTATGCATCGGCCAGTCAGGACTACGACTCACTTCTCTTTGGGGCCCCAAGGCTGGTGAGGAACGTCACGATAACCGGCCGGAGAAAGCTCCCAGGGAAGAACGTCTACGTTGAGGTCAGACCCGAGCTCATAGTCCTGGAGGAAGCTCTTAAAGAACTGGGCATAGACAGGGAAAAGCTCATCGAGATGGCTATACTGGTCGGCACGGACTACAACCCCGGCGGGATAAAGGGAATCGGCCCGAAAAAGGCTCTGACCATAGTCAAGCGCAGCAAAGACCCGCTGAAGAAGTACAACAAGGAGGGTGAAGTTGACCTCTACGCGATAAAGGAGTTCTTCCTGAACCCGCCGGTCACGGACGAGTACGAGCTCAAGTGGCGCGAACCGGACGAGGAGGGAATCCTCAGGTTCCTCTGCGACGAGCACGACTTCGGCGAGGAACGCGTTAAAAATGGTCTTGAGAGGCTGAAAAAGGCGGTAAAGGCGGGAAAGCAGGCCACACTGGAAAGCTGGTTCGGGAAGCGCTGAACTTCACCTTTTTATTTCAAACTCAAACCGGGATCTTCAGGTTGAGCTTGTCCACGAGCTCTTTGTACCTGTTCCTGACGGTGACCTCGGTGACGCGCGCTACCTCTGCCACCTCGCGCTGGGTTCTCTTCTCGTCCTCCAGCAGGCCGGCGATGTAGAGAGCGGCCGCGACCAGGCCGGCCGGGCTCTTTCCGCTTGTGAGTCCGCGGTCGTAGGCCTCCTCCAGTATCGCGATGGCCCTTCTTCTGACACGTTCGCTCAGGCCCAGCTCGTCGGCGAACTTGTTGACGTAGTCGGTCGGTTTAACGAAGAGCTTCTTTGGAGTGAGGTTCAGGTTCCTGGCTATGAAGCGGAAGCTCCTTCCTATCTCCTTCTTGTCAACGCGGGATATGTCGGCTATCTCATCGAGGGTTCTTGGAACCTTCAGAAGCCTGCAGGATGCGTAAACGCACGCCGCTATTACGCTTTCAATTGAACGGCCCCTTATAAGCCCCTTTCTCACGGCCTCACGGTAGAGCCTTGCAGCTTCTTCCTCGACGTGCCTCGGGAGCTTAAGCTGGGAGGCGATTCTATCCAGCTCGCTCAAGGCGAAGGCAAGGTTACGCTCGGCGGCATCGCTGACGCGAAGGCGGCTCTGCCACTTCCTGAGCCTGTACATCTTCTCACGCATCAGTCCGGAGAGGTTTCTGTCGATGCCGATGTCGGTTGAGAGTCCCTTGTCGTGAAGGAGAATGCTCTCCGGAGCTCCAACGCGGGCACGCTTCTCCCTCTGACTGGCGTCAAAAGCGCGCCATTCCGGTCCAGTATCAACGACGTTCTCCTCAATAACGTAACCGCAAACCTTACAGATTATCTCCCCCCTCCCCGGATCATAGATAAACTCCGTCGAGCCGCAGACCGGGCAAACCCTACGATTGCTCACTCCAACACCCCCAACCGGCCGGCTATTTTATATAGCCCTTATAAACCTTCGCCTTTTTTAACCACATAGCGGAGTAACCAGGCGAGGTCCTCGCGCTTGAAGGTTATCCTCTCCAGAACCCGGACGTCCCAGTCCTCCTCAACGATGTTCGCGTAAATCCAGAGGAAGACCGGATCCTCATCCGTTCCAACGTGGAGGTTCTTGTAGAGAACATCAACGGTTCCGTCCTTGTTCTTTTTCACCGAGACAGCCTTCCAGGTGTCCAGACTAACCTCTCCCTTTTCGTCAAGAATCCCCACTATCTGCTTGGCGTCCATTGGGTCACCTTCCGAGCTCACCACTTAATCGTGTAGTCCCTGCGCGTTCTCTCGTCTATCTGGGCCAGAATCCTCTTGAGCTTGGCGTCGTCGATGGGCTCCCTTATCTGGCCCGCCTGGTAGAGCTGGACCAGAACGAGCTCAACCTGTCTCGCAAGCTCTGGCTTGACGAGTTTAACCCTGCCGAGCCTCTCCCTGGCCTCGGGGGTAAGAATTCTCCGCATTATAGCATCGAGCTGGGCCTCAAGCTCCATCTCCTGCCTCAAAGCCTCCTCCTGGGCCTTCTGCTGTTCAAGATACTTCTTCTGGAGTTCCATGAGTTTGCGCTTTCTGATCTCCTCTATGTCCTCGGCCATCCTCTCACCCCTCCATGATAAGGTCAGGCCTCCGGTTAAAAAGGTATTGGGTTTTGGGAACTGGAAAAGACCGGCAGAAATCAACAAGGGAAAAGGGCCAGAGCCCTCAGTACTTCTTGAGCTCGGGGATCTGCTCCTCAAGCTCCTTCTTGAGTTCGGTGGCAATCTTGTCGAGGAAGCTCTGTCCCTGCGGAGTGACGGTCCTTCCCTCACCCGGAACCTTCTGGACGAAGCCGGCAGCCTCGAGCTGCTGGAGGGCCTTCCTTATGATGCTTCCCCCAGCCTTGTAGAAGTGCTCCGGGGCGTGGCCGCGGTTCTTCCTGCCGCCGTACCAGGTCCTGAGCCTCTCGATTCCGACCGGGCCGTCGACGTAGACCTTCCTGAAGACGCTGGCGACCCTGTAGTACCACCAGTCATCCTGCTCCGGGATCCTCTCCTTGTGCCTGCCGGTCTTGACGAACGGGGCCCACTCAGGCGGCTTTATGGCCTCGATCTCCTTGAGAGCCTTTGCAACCCTCTCAACGAGCAAATCACCGGGAACGTCGTAAACAGTCGCCATCCTTCAATCCCTCCCCTTCTTGAATTTCCTCCTGAATTGAGCGATATCGAGCTTGACTTTCTTAACGGGCTTCTCCTCCCGCTTTTCCTTCGAAAGCTCCTTTCTCTGGAGCTTCCTTAAATACTTTTCCCAACCTTCCCTCGGTTTGAACAATATAAACCTTTTGCCGCGCACGTCGATGAGTTCGCTGTCGGTCATTTCCGCGACTTTTCTGGCCAGGGCCTGCCTGTCGAGTCCAGTGTTGATAAGGGCGCCCTTCCTTATCTCAACCTTGAGGATGCCGTCCTTCTCCAGCTGAGTCCTTATCTCTTCGATGACACCCTCATCAAGCCCTCGCTTGCCTATCCACGCCCGTGGAGGGATATCGTAGTATCTCGCCCGCACGGCGCGTCTCACCTTACCCGGTAAGCGTTTCTCCATCTCTCTCACCTCTAAGCCTCTCGCGGTTTGCTGAAGGGCTTATAAAGGTTGGCCTTTTAAACCTATTTGCCGAAGCGCTCCATAGCTTCTTCCGGTGTGAGGACTTCCGGGAGCCACTCAAAGTGCTTCTTGTTGTAGGTGATCAGCGGGGCGTTGAGTTTCAGCGCCAGGGCACCTATCATGTAATCCCTAGCGTTTTTGGAGAAGTCCCAGCGGCCGATAGCTGAATTCACAGCGAGTTCAGCGCATGTTTCATCAAATCCCATGACTTCAATTCTTAGGGAGTTAAAAATTGCCGTTAGCTTGCTCTTTGCTTCGGGCAGGCCTTTCCGTCGGACGTACCTGTAGAGCAGTTCCATGTAGACGACGGAGCTCGTAAAGGGTTCAAGGCTCGATTCCATCAACCATTCTAAAAAAGTACTGTTGTTGAAGGCGTTTGTGTCCAGGACTATCCTCATTCCCCTCCCTCCAGCTCGCGGAGAGAGCGCTCTATGCCCCTCGCAAGTCCCTGCCTGACCTCTTCAACAGTCTCGTCTATGTCCTTTGTTATTTCGCTCAGCTCCTTAAGGAGGTCCGTTAGTTTCATCAGAACATACCTGTCCCCTTCACGAACGAAAACAACCTCGTCCCCGGCCCTTATCCCCAGTGCCTCCCGCACCTCCTTGGGGATCGTGACCTGGTATTTCTTGGTGACGACTGGCATTACCTTCACCCACATTGTATTACATTCTTGGCCTAATAACCATTTTGGGGTGAGGTTAATAAGGAGCTCCGGACACTCAAAATGGGGATTGCCATGATCGTCCATCATCTCTACTCCGGCGGCAAGGACTCAAGTTTGAGCGCGTGGATTCTAACCAAGCTCGGCTACGAAGTGAAACTGATAACCGTCAGCTTCGGCCTCCTCGACAACTGGAGCTTCGCAAGAGAGACCGCGGAAAGGCTCGGCTTCGAGCACCAGGTCGTCTATCTGCCAGGGGAGATTCTGGAGAAAGCCGCGGACATGGCGATCAAAGACGGCCACCCGAACAACGCGATTCAGTTCATCCACGAGAGGGCATTAGAAGCGCTGGCATCGCTTCCGGAGGTCGAGCGCGTGAGCGACGGGACGAGGAGGGACGACAGGGTTCCTTTCCTCGACCTGCCGAAGGCCCGCTCGCTGGAGGACCGCTTCAGCGTTGCGTACATAAGGCCCCTCCTCGGCCTCGGCTACAAGACGATACGGGAGCTGACAGAAAGGCTTTTCCTCGTTGAAATCAGGGAGAGCGAGGAGTTAGAAAAGGCCGACTACGAGGTCGAACTGAGGCATCTCCTCCGCGAGAGGGGAATCGACCCGCTGGAGATATTCCCGAAGAGGCACTACCAGTCGAGGGTTCTCGGCTGGAGGGAGGGGGAGACCTGATCCCCTATCTTTTCCAAAATCCCCGCGAAGAAATCCCTGATTGGGCTCGGGCTGGGAGAAGAGAAAAGGAAATCAGAGCCCGCTGAGCTTTCTGACTATCGGGTTCTCGGCCTCTTCGGGAGCTATTTCTTCCACGCTCTCGATCCATATCTTGTTTCTCGGAACGCGGTGCTTGCTGCCGACCTCGGAGTAGAGTATCTCGATGACGTCCTCTTTCTTAAGGCCGCGGTACTCCCTGGTGAACCTCTCCTTCTTTCCGTTCCTCTCAAAGATTCCCTTAACGCGGAAGACCTTAACCTCCATAGCTCACACCTCCATCATCAGTCAAGGAAGCCTAGGGCTTCTTCAATCTTCACTATCTCGGGTCCGGTCGTTAGATGTCCAACGACGACACCGTGAGAGTTGGCAAGCATGCAGGAGCCAACGAAGGGAACGCCCATGTTGGCGGTTCCAACGTAAACATCGACCTTGAACAGGTCGCGGAGCCACTCGAGCTCCTCGTCGGTTGCCTCGGGGTGGACTAAACCGCCCCTGTTGGTGACCACTCCAACGCTTCCAACCGCGTGGAAGTCACCTATCATGCCCCTCTCGACCTCGACGCCGAGTACATCCTCGAGCCTCTTGGCCTCCTCGCGGCTGAACTTTGCACTCACCAGCGCCGCCCTGTCGTTGGCGAGGATTAGGTTGCCGAAGGCCGTGAGGGTGCTCTGGAACGGAACTATCTCGATGTCAATCCCCTGCTCCCTGAGCTGGCCGTTTATCTTCTCCAGCTCGGCGTCCCAGACGTACCACGGGACGACTATCGCGTTGGAGTTGCCGGCCGCGAATATACCCACTATGCGCGACTTCATTATGCTTGTCTCAATGATAGGAACCTTGAGAACCTCCCTGAGAACCTCGAGCTTCTTCTCGCCGAGGCCCTCCCTGATAAGGGCTAGCCTGTCGGTGGCAGTGCCGTAAACGCCCAGATACGGGGAGTTCTCAAAATCGAGCCTTTCTATGTGCATCTCGTCACCTCGTTAAATTAAAAGGAATCAGGCGAGGGAGACCTTGGCAATCCTCTTGCCCTCTTCCTCTTCAACAACAACCTTGACGCGGAGCTTGTTGGGCGGCTTCTCCGCCCCGCGCTCCCAGAGCTTCTCGTTGACGTCGGTGCCAATTATCACTTCATCGGCCTTGGCGTGCCTGGCTATCCACTCGCGGACGAACTTGGCAGCCCTCGGGGCCCTCTTCCAGCGCGGAACGCGCTTCTTTATCTTCTTGATGGGAACGACGAATATGACTTCCTCTCCGGGCTTGATCATCTAAATCACCTCACTCCTTGAGCTTGGTTCTCCTCCACATCCTTCTCTTCGGGTGGGTCATGACCTTCCTGTTGGTCTTGACGATGACCCAGACCGGAATGCGCCTGTTCTGCTTCGCGGCCTTGGCAAGTCTGAGCTTCTTCGCAAGCGGCTTGTTTCTCGCCATAACTACACCTCCCGGGATTATCATGATGCCTGTTGATGCTTTGGGTATTCTTTTTTAAGCTTTTTCGTGGGGTTTTAAGGTTTTCCACCCGGAGCTATCCCCGGCGTTTTCCCCTCAGGAGGAGGGGGATTACCGAGAACCCGATTATCACGGCCGGACCGCAAACGCCCGAACCGCCTTCCCTGGGCAGGGTCTGAGTGGGCGTGCTTTCCTCCGGGAGCTCGGGGGAGACGTTGAGGGCGTTACCAGTATCAATATACGGAATGCCGAGTTTAACGCTCCAGTTCCCGACTGGCACCGTTACAACGGCGGTCTCGGCCTTCAGGGCGGAAGTTATTCTGCCGTTTAAGTAGTAGAATGCCAGGCAGGTATCGTCTAGTGTGGTGGGGGCGTTTGAGGAGTAGTCGCCCCAGACGGTTGCCCAGTCGCGCCCCTCGAGCGCGATTCCCGTAACGTAGAATGGATAATAAAAGAGCATCCCCTCCCCCACTTTAACCCCCCGGAGCATTGACGCAGCTTTTGAAGAGGGGACACACAGGGAGAGGTTTTCCAGAGAGATCCTGGAGATGTCGAGGGATGGCGTTATGAAACTAACGGCGCTCCGGTTGGCCTTCCACGCACGGAACTCGTGGGAGGAGTCACCCAACGTGCTCACCTCAATAGGCCGGAGAATCCTACCAACGGGGTCGTATACGAAGGTTTCGTTGAAAGCTGGTTCCCAGTAATAGATGCAGAAGTTTCTGAACCCTCCACCGCTCAGCCTCCCGTACACCCACGAGCCATTGACGTTGAGGAACAGCCCCGGAAACGGTGTCTGGAGGAAGGACACCGATGACTCCCCAATCCGGGCATGGAGGATTTCCTCTCTGTTAACGCAGAGGTCCACGAAAGTGAAGTTTTGGGGGGAGTAATGGGGTACGGTGCGGACGATGGAGATATAGACCCTGCCCTCACCTGGGGGAAGTTCCAGCTCGGGAACGGAAGAGTTTCCCCCAACCCGGACGGGGGTTTCGTTTGGAAGCTTCAGAACTGGCCGGGCACAGGTAAACGCCCCACCGGAACCGTAGGAGGCCCGGACATAGGTCTCAACCGAGAGGTTCAGAAGGGGACTGAGCTTTCCGTTGTGGTAGTACAGCAAAGGCGGGAAGAGCCGTCCCGTCAGGGGCGTCGCGCTGGCGTTACTGGGGGAGCAGACGAAATCGGAGTGCCCAACCCACATGTGGGGGAAGTAAACGCTGGACCTATTCCCAATGAGGAGGTATTCCCTGACGGAGTATGGCTCAGGAGTGTAGGCCTCAAGCCCGTAGCTTGGAAGGTAGAGTATGATTCCTCTGCGGAAGGGAACCGCCCGGAAGAGCTTCAGCAGGCTCTCCGCATTCAGGCCGCTGGAGTCGCTGAAGTTCAGGAGGCGGAGGTACTTCTCAAAGGCCTCAACCGGAACGGAATATGTTTCGTTGGCGTAGGGGAAGGAGAAGACCAGCGAGCCGTTGGAGATGGTTCCGCTCACGGCCATAACACCGGCCAGGTTGAAGAGAACGTCTGAGTCAATTTGAGAAAGGCGAACGGGCCTCCCAATCCGCCCCTCCTCCGGGAAGTACTCCATGACGGTGTAGCTTACGTTGGTGCAGACGTCGAACTCACAGGGGGAAAGGTGGCGGACACCGATGAGGAACCACTTCCTCCCCAGAGGAGCAGCTGAAAAGGCGGTAAAGTTAAACCCCGCCACCGAGTCCGTGAGGTTAACGTACTTCACGCCGTCACCGACTTCGAAGAGGAGATATTTCCTTCCGGAGAGCTCGCGGCAGCCGATGTAAGTGTTTGGGGAGTCTACCGGGCACATATAGTCGGGCAGTTTTCCGTACTCAGATAGGGTAATCCCAATAAGGGCGAAGCTTCCGTTGCTGGCGACGCTGAGGCGCATCATAACCGGATGGTCTGGAAACCGATACCCGGGTGCAGGTTCGGCAGTAGCCTGCTGGGGGAGAATGACACCGATGATGAGCAGAAGGACAATGAACCGGGAGGTTCTCATACCACCACCAGTTTAACTACGGCATGGAATTAAAAACGTTTTGGAAGGGAAGAAGAAAACGAAAAGCCGCGTCAGAACACCAGCGGCGCCCTGTACTCGCCCCAGACCTCGCGGAGGACGTCGGTGACCTCTCCGAGTGTTGCCAAATGGCGGTGGGCCTCGATGATGTAGGGCATGAGGTTCTCGTCCTCGGTTTCGGCAGCCTTCCTGAGCCTGTCCAAGGCCTCCTCGACCTTCTTGTTATCGCGCTCGGAGCGGAGCTTCTTGAGCCTCTCTATCTGCTTCTCCCTGATGCTCGGGTCCACCTTGAGTATCTCAACGTCGAGAGGTTCATCAACTATGAACTCGTTCACGCCGACGATGATGCGCTTCTTCTCCTCTATCTCCTTCTGGACCTTGTAGGCGCTCTCGGCAATCTCCTTCTGGATGTAGCCCCTCTCGATGGCCCTCATCATGCCGCCCATCTTCTGGATCTTCTCGATGTACCTGAGGGCCTCCTCATAGATGTGGTCGGTGAGCCACTCGATGTAGTACGAGCCTCCGAGCGGGTCTATGGTGTCCACAACGCCGCTCTCGTAGGCGATGATCTGCTGGGTTCTAAGGGCTATCCTGACGCTCTTTTCGGTCGGCAGTGAAAGGGCCTCATCGTAGGAGTTGGTGTGTAAGCTCTGGGTTCCGCCGAGAACCGCCGCGAGGGCCTGTATAGCGACCCTAACTATGTTGTTCTCCGGCTGCTGGGCGGTGAGGGTTGAGCCTGCCGTCTGGGTGTGGAAGCGCAGGAGCATTGAGCGCGGGTTCTTGGCGTTGAACCACTCCTTCATTATGTAGGCCCAGAGCCTTCTGGCAGCTCTAAATTTCGCAATCTCCTCAAGGAAGTTGTTGTGAGCGTTAAAGAAGAAGCTCAGCCTTCCGGCGAACTTGTCAACGTCCATGCCCCTATCTATGACAGCCTTGACGTACTCTATACCGTCCGCCAAAGTGAACGCGACCTCCTGGACGGCGTTGGCGCCGGCCTCACGGATGTGGTAGCCGCTTATCGAAATCGGGTTCCACTTGGGGACGTTCTCGGCGCAGTACATGATGATGTCGGTCGTAAGGCGCATGCTCGGCTGGGGCGGGAAGATGTAGGTTCCCCTCGCTATGTACTCCTTGAGGATGTCGTTCTGGACCGTCCCGCGGAGCTGGTTCTGGGAAACGCCCTGCTCCTCGGCAACGAGGATGTACATGGCGAGGAGGTTCGCCGCGGTCGAGTTTATGGTCATTGAAGTGGAAACCTTGTCAAGGGGGATTCCATCGAAGAGAATCCTCATGTCCCAGAGGGAATCAATGGCAACTCCGACCTTTCCAACCTCGCCCTCGCTCATCGGGTGGTCGGAGTCGTAGCCTATCTGGGTGGGCAGGTCGAAGGCGACGCTGAGACCGGTCTGTCCCTGCTCGAGGAGGTACTTGTAGCGCCTGTTGGACTCCTCAGCGGTTCCGAAACCGGCGTACTGCCTCATCGTCCAGAACCTGCCGCGGTACATGGTAGCGTAGACGCCCCTAGTGAAGGGATACTCACCGGGGAAGCCGAGCTTTTCTAGGTAATCCCAGTCCTCGCCGAGGTCCGCTGGAGTGTAAACGCGCTTTATCTCAAAGCCATCATCGGTCATGAACTTCTCCTTTCTCTCGGGCCTTTTCTCGATGAACTTTTTAACCGTCGTTTCGTCCCAGCGCTTTTCCTCCTCCCTAATCTTCGCGAGCTTCTCCTTATCGAAGGTCATGCCTACCACCTGCCCCTATTTGGGCGCCGGCCTATAAAAAGCTTTTACATAACTAAAGGTTGTGCTTGACATCGGATAAATTATCCATCAGTCGGGGAAGTCGCGGTTTATGAGAACCGCCCAGGTGCCGGCGAGAAACAGCAACACCACTGCACCGAAGAAGACGGCCGTATGGGAGGAATTTCCAACGAAGGTACTCAGGTCAATCCTATCGAATCCAGCCTTCAGCAGAACCACAGCCTGATAGCCGAGGGTGTAGCGCTCCGGGTTTTTGATGTAGGGGATCTGGGGCAGGAGGAACTGGAGGAGGAACACGACTCCGAAGGTGGCCAGCGAGGCGTAGAGCGGGCGCGTTATGATGACCGAGACCAGCATGGCCAGGGCACCGAGGAGAGCTAAAACGAGGAGCGTCGCCCCCAGGGCAAGGAGAAAGTCGGACAGACCTTCCCAGAGGCCCTTCGCGCCTGCACTGTAAACGACCGGGCTGTAGAGCCAGATAACGGCGTAAGGAACCCCGAAGAGAACCGCGAGGGAGCTGAGTCCGGCGAGAAACTTAGCTATGACAACCTCGCTCAGTCTCACCGGCCTCGCGAGGAGAAGCCTTATCGTCCCCCTGTCTATCTCGCCCGCGAGGAGGTCGCTCATGAGGATTATCGCGATGAGCTGGCCGATTATGCCGAGCCAGTAGTTGGGGATCAGGTCGAGCATGAGTGCCTGGAACGCCTTGAGCATTGCATTGACGCCGGTTCCTGACGCATTCGGGCTGAGGAGGTAGATGAACGCGGGAAAGAACGTGGCCAAGAAGAGAACCTTGAGCTTCCTTGAGCGGATCAATCTCCTGAACTCGCTCTCAAAGACCACCCAGAGGGCGCTCTGAAATGGATTCATGCTTTCATCGCTCATTCTTTCCACCCCACGCTGAAGCGCTTCATCAGGATTCTCTCCAGCGGACTCGTATGGGACTTGAAGAGCTTGAGCGCCAGCTCGTTCTCGGCCAGAAACATCGGGAGCTCTAAAAAGAACTGCTCCGCGAACCTCTCGTCGAGCTTCACTCGGAGGATTCCCTCTTCTTCCCAGGCCTCCCTGACGTAGACCTTATCCTTCAGAAACTCCAGGAGCTTCCCGTTGTCCGAGACAAGGACGTCGTAGTCAGTCCCCTCGACGTTCACCAGGTCCCTAACGCGCCCCTGTTCGATGAGCTGGCCGTCCTTGATCAGGCCGACGTGGTTGCAGGTCCTCTCTATCTCACTGACTATGTGAGAGCTTATGAAGATGGTCTTCCCGGCCTTGGCCAGCTCCAGAACCTTGCCGATGAACTCCATCCTCCCGAGGGGGTCGAGGTTGCTCGTGGGCTCGTCGAGGATTAGAAGCTCAGGGTTTCCGAGGAGGGCCATGGCAAAGCTGACCCTCTGCCTCTGACCGCTTGAGAGCTCCCTTATCCTGTTAAATGCCAGCTTTCCAACTCCCGTGTAGGCCATCAGCTCCCTCGCCTGCTTTATTGCCTCCCCCTTAGGAAGCCCAATGAGACGACCCATGTACGTCAGGAACTCGAAGATCGTCATGTCTTCATACGCGAGGGGCTTTTCGGGCATGTAGCCAACCTTCCGCATTATTTCAACCCTCTCGCGCGGCATATCGAGGTCAAAAATCCTTATCTCACCGTAGGTCGGCTTCAGAGCCCCGGTCAGCATCTTTATCGTGGTGGTCTTCCCGGCACCGTTGGGGCCGAGGAAGCCGTAGACTGCACCTCTGGGAACCTTCAGGTTGAGATGGTACACAACGTTCATCCTGCCGAAGAACTTGGTGAGCTTTTCGGTCTCGATAATGTAGGTGGACATCTCAACACCCAGAGGGATATCGAAACGAAGCTAAATAAGGGTTTCGGGGGTTTATATTCAAGTAATGATAATAGGGAAAGTTGGCCTCGACAGCTCCGCAAAGCTCGCCTTCCAGAGCCACGCTCACACCGACCACTTCGTCAGCGGTGAGGTCATCTACTCCACCAGGGCGACCAAGTTCCTCAGCCACCTCCGGAAGGGCGGCTTCTACAGGGAAATCGAGTTCGGGAAGGTCTTTTATATCGGCGACTTCAAGGCGAAGCTCTATCCGGCCGGACACATGCTGGGCTCTGCCGGGATAAAGCTCTGGCTCGAAAACGGCACGCTGTTCTACACAGGAGATACAAAGCTGTTCAAGCTGAGGACTGCAGAGAAAAGCCGCTTTCCGAGGGCGGACTTCCTAATAGTCGAGGCCACTTTCGGCGTCCCAAGCTTCACGTTTCCAACGCCGAGAGAAGCAGAGAAGAAGCTGATAGCCTTCGTCGAGGAGGCCCTTGAGAGGGACAAAAGGCCCGTTCTCTACGTCAACCAGACCGGAAAAGCCCAGGAGGTCATGAAGATACTCGACCTTCACGGCTACACGGTCAAAGCATCGAGGGAAATACTCAAGGTGGCGCTCGTTTATTCGAAGTTCGGGGTTAGGTTCGGCAACATCTCGGCCGACGGCGAGGTCGTCCTTCGCTCCTACCGCTCGCCCCGGGTTGAGAACTCCATCTCACCCTGGGAGCTTACGGTTTCCGGTTTTGGAAGGCTGAAACTCAGCAACCACGCCGACTTCTGGGAGCTGGTCCGAATAGTGGAGAAGGTGCACCCGGAAAGGATTTTCACTGTTTATGGCTTTGCAGAGGAGTTCGCGAGGATTTTGAGGGGACTCGGCTACGATGCTCAGCCAGTATCCCAGAATTCCGTCATAGAGCCGGTGGACATGATGACAAAAACCTAGCTCTGACCGGAACAAAAACTCAAACTTTTCCCTTTGAAAGCCATTTAAACAGATAAATCTTCCAAAAAATTGGCCAAAAATCTAATATTTTTTAAACTCGTATGAGTTTGATGGGCCCACTGTGAGTTATGGACAGCGCGGCAGTGCCTTGAATCCGCCCCGGAAATAGGTCGGTCGTGTCAACAAGCCAAAGGGGGTGGTAGCCAAGCGCCCCTTTCCTTCTTCTCCCATTATCCGGGGGTGAACCCATGGAGGCCCTAACCAGACGAAGGTTTCGCCCAAAGTGGGTTACCGGGTTAAGGCCCAGGCTTGAGGAGATTATGAATAAGGGCATCAGCAGGGGTTCTCTTCTTGGAAGAGCCCGAATAGTCAGCGACATGCTCGAAGTCACGGAGCTCACATTGGTAAAAGAGCCCAGAGAGATGGAGGTCAGGGTGGACGGAAGGGAGGTCAGGTTCGTTTATCCCCTCCGAGGAAACGAGAGCTTCGATGACATCTACTACCCGCTCGTTCGTATGTTGAGCAACCTTTGATCTTTCCACCTTCTTTTCAGATTTTAGTCACCGATGCACATTAAAAGACGGAAAACTTTATAAACCCCAAACTTTTAGTTACTACTGGTAACCAAAAGGTTGGAGGTGGGAGTATGGTCTGGAGGAGGGACCGCTACTGGGACCCCTTCGACCTGATGAGGGAGATTCAGGAGGAGATCGACGCCATCTTCAGGGACGTCTTTAGGGGCCCGAGGCTCTGGAGCTACCGCGAGCCAAGCGAGCGCTACGAGTTCGTCAGCGAGACCTGGCGCGAGCCCTTCGTGGACATCTTCGACAGGGGAGACAGGTTTGTCATAACGGTTGAACTGCCAGGAGTGCGCAAAGAGGACATCAAACTCCGCGTTACAGAGGACACAGTCTATCTTGAGGCCCAGGTGAGGCGCGAGAAGGAGCTTGAGACCGAGGGGGCAATAAGAATCGAACGCTACTACAGTGGTTACCGTAGGGTCATTCGCCTTCCAGAGGAGGTCATTCCAGAGAAGGCGAAAGCCAGATACAACAACGGCGTCCTTGAGATAGAGATACCCAAGAAGGCCCCGAAGAAGGAGAAAGGCGAGGGCTTCGAGGTCAAGATCGAGTGACCTTTCGTTGTTTTCCATCTTGGCTTCGCCCCACATTGATTTAATACCGGGCTCCGCCCCCTGCAACCCCCAAGTAAAATGAAAACGTTAAATCTCACGATCATCGGTCATGAAAAGTATGGAGGTGGTAAAAGATGACCGAAAAGAGGGAAGTTAAGCTCAAGGTCGCCTCTGCTTACCAGAGGGACGTTGGAAGGGGAATAGTTAGGATAGACCGCAAAGCCATGCGCGAGATCGGTGTCCAGAGCGGCGACATCATCGAGATAATCGGAACCAAGAACACAGCAGCAGTTGTCTGGCCGGCCTATCCAGAAGATGAAGGACTGAGCATCATCAGGATGGACGGAACAATCAGGAAGAACGCCGGCGTCGGCCTCGGCGATGAGGTTACCGTGAGGAAGGCCGAGGTCAAGGAGGCGAAGAAGGTCATCGTTGCACCAACCGAGCCAATTCGCTTCGGCCACGACTTCGTTGAGTGGTTCCACAGCAGGCTCGTCGGAAGGCCCGTCGTTAGAGGAGACTACATCAAGGTCGGAATCCTCGGCCAGGAGCTGACCTTCGTGGTAACCGCGACGACCCCGGCTGGAATAGTTCAGATAACCGAGTTCACCGAGTTCCAGGTCAGCGAGAAACCCGTTAAGGAGGTCTCCAAGACCGCCGCCCTCGGCGTCACCTACGAGGACATCGGCGGCCTCAAGGACGTCATCCAGAAGGTCAGGGAGATGATTGAGCTCCCGCTCAAGCACCCGGAGATATTCGAGAAGCTCGGCATCGAGCCGCCCAAAGGTGTCTTACTCTACGGCCCGCCGGGAACCGGTAAGACCCTCCTGGCAAAGGCCGTTGCCAACGAGGCAAACGCGCACTTCATAGCCATCAACGGGCCGGAGATAATGAGCAAGTACTACGGAGAGAGCGAGGAAAGGCTTAGGGAGGTCTTCAAGGAGGCTGAAGAAAACGCGCCGGCGATAATCTTCATAGACGAGATCGACGCGATAGCTCCAAAGAGGGAAGAGACCCACGGCGAGGTCGAGAAGCGTGTCGTTTCACAGCTGCTCACGCTGATGGACGGTCTGAAGAGCCGCGGAAAGGTCATAGTCATCGGCGCAACCAACAGGCCAGACGCCATTGACCCAGCCCTGAGGAGGCCAGGAAGGTTTGACCGCGAGCTTGAGGTCGGCGTTCCCGACAAGACCGGCAGGAAGGAGATACTTCAGATACACACCAGGGGAATGCCCATCGAGCCGGAGTTCAGAAAGGGCAGGGTAATGGAGATACTGGAGGAGCTTGAGAGAAACGACGCCTACCGCGAGAGCGCAGAGAAAGCTTTGATGAAGGTCAGAAACGCGAGGGACGAGGAGATTCCGGAGATACTCAGGGGCGTAGACGAGAAGCTCTACGACGAGGTCAAGGCCAGGCTCATCGATGGACTCCTCGAAGAGCTGGCCGAGGTCACCCACGGCTTTGTTGGCGCTGACCTCGCGGCTCTGGCAAGGGAAGCTGCAATGGCCGCACTCAGGAGGCTCATCAAGGAGGGCAAGATTGACTTCGAGGCCGAGCACATACCCAAGGAGGTCCTTGAGGAGCTCAGGGTCACCAGGAAGGACTTCTACGAGGCCCTCAAGATGGTCGAGCCGTCGGCTCTGAGAGAGGTGCTCCTTGAGGTTCCGAACGTCCGCTGGGACGACATAGGTGGCCTTGATGAGGTCAAGGAGGAGCTGAAAGAGGCGGTGGAGTGGCCGCTCAAGTACCCGGAGGCCTTCCTCGGGCTCGGCATAACCCCGCCGAAGGGCATACTCCTCTACGGTCCGCCGGGAACCGGCAAAACGCTACTCGCAAAGGCCGTCGCCAACGAGAGCGAGGCCAACTTCATCGCCATCAAGGGCCCAGAGGTGCTCAGCAAGTGGGTTGGCGAGAGCGAGAAGAACATCCGCGAGATATTCAGGAAGGCGAGGCAAGCTGCTCCGACGGTGATATTCATAGACGAGATAGACGCAATAGCACCGCGCAGGGGAACCGACGTGAACAGGGTTACCGACAGGCTCATCAACCAGCTCTTGACAGAGATGGACGGAATTCAGGAGAACAGCGGAGTGGTGGTAATAGCGGCAACCAACAGGCCCGACATCATAGATCCGGCCCTGCTCAGGCCTGGGCGCTTTGACAGGCTCATACTCGTTCCCGCTCCAGACGAGAAGGCCAGACTGGAGATATTCAAGGTGCACACCAGGAAAGTTCCGCTGGCAGAGGATGTCAGCCTCGAAGAGCTTGCCAAGAGAACCGAAGGCTACACCGGTGCCGACATTGAGGCGGTGGTGAGAGAGGCCGCTATGCTCGCCATGAGGAGAGCGCTCCAGGAGGGCATAATAAGGCCCGGCATGAAGGCCGACGAGATAAGGGGAAAGGTCAAGGTGACGATGAAGGACTTCGAGGAGGCCATGAAGAAGATAGGCCCCAGCGTGAGCGAGGAAACCATGGACTACTACAGGAAGATTCAGGAGCAGTTCAAGCAGTCCCGCGGTTGACCACAATTCCCAGCGTTCGTGCAGAGCGGGGGCTGAACCCCTCAACCTTTTAACTTTTGAGACCGACTCTTCTACGGTGACCCCATGAACGTTAGAAGGCTTGAGCTTCTTTTCGCGCTCACTCTGGTTCTGATGATGTACGTCTACCCGCTGGCCCTCGTGGGCCTCTGGCTCCTCATGGAGGAGCTCGTGGAGTATAGGGAGAGCATCAGAAGGTCGCTCATCGTTTTCATCGCTTCACTCCCCCTCTACGGGGCAAAGATAGTCCTCGGGATCTCGGGATGGAGCAGAACACTCAGAATAACTCCCGTGGAGACCAGCCCCGCGGTGATAAACGCCGTCCATGTAGTCTTCCTGACCCTGCAGTTCCTCAGCCTGTACTTCCTCTACCGCGCCCTCTCCCTGATGTCCGACGACACCGGTGCGGAGATGCTGAAGACCGGCGGGCTCATGCTTCTCGTTGCCATACCGCTCCACTTCGTCGCGATAACAGCCTACTTTATTGCGACGTGGATGGGACTCATCCTGATAATCTACAGGCTTGAGCAGACGGTCGGTCCTCCCAATATCGGAAGGGCGTAGCTCAGGCCACCCACTCGAGCTCATACCCCCTCGCGCGAAGCTTTTCCATTTCTTCTCTTGCTATCCTCTCCGCCTTCTTTATGTCGTTGGTGACGACTATCCTCTCCCTGGGGAGGGTGTTGTTCATGTAGTAGACGATCCTCACGAGCATGCCATCACCCCAGTATATCACTGCGAGTGATGAAGAAATTCAAAGGATTTAAAAACATTGTTGCATCCATTTTGACATCAAAGTACATGATAGTCCATACTAAAACATACCTTGTTGTACATACTTGTCCCGATAGCCACAAGCGTCGCCCCGCCGCAGAGAGTGCCAGAAAGAATAATTTGGGAAAGGAGAATCACTCGATCTTCTCCAGCTCGAAGACCCTTGCGTCCTTCCGCTTTAATTCCCGAACCGCGAAACGCCTTGCCTCGTCAGCAGTGTCGGTTTCGAATATTATGGTTTCGCCGTGGTTTTCTCCACCGTGAAGGGTAAGGGCCCATTTCATCATATCACCGACAGAACTTCGTCACATCTCCAAGCTTTATAAGTCTAACGGGGGAATTTTAACTATGAGGCTGATAATCCGACAAGTGGATTTAAAAGAGATCATCAAAATGACAGAAAAGAGCGACGTCGAAATATGCGGCTTCCTCTTCGGCCACAGGGACGGGGAGCGGATTGAAGTCGAGGAAGTCCGCTTCGTCCCCAACAGGTTGAGTGGAGATGCCTTCGAGATGGAGCCGCTCGAGATGGTGAGGGCAATCGACGAGGCCGAGGAGAAAGGACTTGAGGTGGTAGGCATCTTCCACTCCCACCTGAAGTGTCCGCCGAGGCCGAGCGGCAGGGATTTAAGGGGCATGAGGCTCTGGCCGGTCGTCTGGCTGATAGTCGACGAGAAGGGAAACTACGGGGCGTATGTGCTGGAAGGGGACAAAATCCGAGAGGTAGAGGTTGAGGTCGTAGGGACAGAATAAACATTGTTATTTTCAGACACAGCTTCTTCGGATGAGATATTTAAGGTGTTGATGGATTAAAGTCATTAAATGTTTTAAGCATTTACAACCAATTACTGACTAGGTGAATGAGAGTATGGAAGACATCACGATAAAAAAACTCATTGGGGAACTGGATATTAGGACGGTCCGAGAGCTGCTTGAGGCCGAGGAAGTAAAGCGGGAGATAAAGGAGCTGACTAAGACTGTAAGACGGGGAATGTTTGGGGAAGGGGGAACAAACGAGGAATTCAGGAGACTTAGATCCGAGGTGAACGAGCAGTGATGTTCGTTGATACAAACGTCTTTTACCATTATGTGACCAACGGCGAGTTTGCGGATCTCGCTGAGGAAATCCTAACATCAAAAGAACCCAAGATAACTTCAGATACAGTTGTTGATGAATTTCTCTTCATTGTTATCAGGCGAGAGGTCCGAAGGAACTTCGGCATAAATTCCACACTCAACCTTAAGGAGAAACTTGCAAAAGATGGCTCCCTTTTAGAATTTGTTTACAAAACAGGAAAGCGAGCACTTGCGGTTTTCGAGAGCTTTGATGTCATGATCGTTCCGGACTCCCGTGATTGGGCGAAGATTTTGGTTCTCATGAAGTACTACAGAATGCTACCCCACGATGCGAGGATAATAGCCACTGCCCTCGAATATGGAGCGAAGAAAGTGGCAACCTTTGATACCGACTTTAGGGAAGCTAAAGAAATAGTAGAGCTCTCTCCGGACGCTTTCTGGGAATCTAAGTCCTAATCGTCCCTAATCACTATCTCTATCCTCCTTCCCTCGCGGTAGCCCTTCATCGCCGAGAGCATGCCTTTGATAGTTTTCTCGACGAGCTCCTGCACCCAGTCCTTCATGGGCAATGGTTGCCCGTCTATCTTAACGGTCACCTTGGGCTTTGAGCTGAGGACAACGCAGTCCCTCAGCGTTTTCTCGCCGCTCACTATCATCCTCGCCATTTCCGCACAGCGGAAGCTGCAGAGGCCGCAGTCTATGTTGGGGAGCATGAAGGCCCTCGTCTCCACCAAATCGGCGAGCTTTTCCGGCTCTTTGGTGGCATCTATAACTTGGAGACCATCCACCTCATCAACGCCGGCTGAGGCAATGACCCCACTCACCGCTATCGCGAGGCCGTCGTTGAGCTCCCTCACATCCTCCTCGTTCCTCGCGCATATAACCTTGGGGACGTGCTGAAGAGATTTAAACCCCTCGAGCAGGAGGAAATCGGCGGAGACCATCGAGAAGAGAGCGTTGATGTCCTTGGCGTTGAAGAGCAGTGCATCGGTATCGTTCGCCCTGAGGAGGACGGTATCGGCGACCTTTGAGAAGCGCCACGTATCGCTCCCCTCTCTGTCGAAGTCGGTGTGCATGCTCTTAGCTACTGCCACCCGGTAGCCGCGTTCCTTCAAAACCCTCGCGACGGCCTCAACCGTCGTCGTTTTCCCGCTCTTCTTGAAGCCCACGAAGGCAATGCCCCTCATCCGAATCCCTCACAGGAGCATTATCCAGTTGAGGTCGTCTATCTTCACCATGAGGGCCTTGGCCTTGTTTCCGGCTATGTCCACCACGTCCCTCAGGAGTATGGCCTCCTCATCGAAGTCCTCCAGGATTCCGGTGAAGGAATGCTCGTTGCTCACAGCTAAGGCCACCCTCTTCCCCTTCCAGGTCTCAAGGGTCTTATCGAGCAGGTACTGCTTCTCGCCCATGCGCTCACCTCCAGAAACCAAAAGCCTATAAGGCTTTTAACCGTTTCCGGTTCGGTGATAGAATGAGGTTCGTCACGAAGAGTGAGGCTGTGAAGAAATCCTTTTTCGAGGATCTGAGGAAAGCTGGAATAAAGTTCGAGCTTCATGAGAGACTTGGATACGAGGCGTTCGTGGGGTACCTGCTCGAGGGGACCCTTGAGGAGATAAGCGCGCAGATAGACGTCATAGAGGGGGCAGACAGGGAGGCCCTCAGGGAGGGCTTCGTCTCCTTCAGGGAGAGTCTCAACCACATACTTGAGCACATCAAGGTCGGCGAGAGGTTCGAGACGCTCCTTCAGGAGGGCCCATGGGTGGCTGAACTCCTCGACCAGCTCACAAGGAACGGGGCAATAGACTACAGCGACGGCGTCATCAAGCTGAAGGAAGGAGTTGACGTCACGAAGCTCCGCTTCGAGTTTAAGTTCCCCTTCAACCTCGTCCACAGCCCGGAGAGCGCCGAGAGGATAGCCAAGCAGTTCGCGTTTACAGACCTCACCATGGAGTACGAGTTCGAGATACTCGAGCTGGACATAGGCAAAATAAACGCCCTCGGAAAGATCGCAGCGCGCTATTTCCCTGAGGACTACCTCCTCAGGGTCTACTTCGCGCTGATAGGCCGCTCGATTCTTTCTGGGGAGATACTCAAGTCCCTCGGCAACGAGAAGGTTCCTGAGGAAGACCTGGTCAAGGGATTCGTTAGGGCCTCACCTATCTCGATACCCACGGAGAAGGGAACCCTCGTCATCAACTACTCCCCAAAGGCCGTCGAGGAGGTTCTCCGCTTCCTCAAGAGGGCAGGCTACATCGAGATAAAGGCCGGAAAGGTGAAGAAGCTCAGGGATCTGGTGTGAGGTACTCTATCCTCGCCTTCCCATTTTTCTTCAGCCATTCCAGCAGTTCCTTTGCGAACTCAAACTTCTTCCTCTTGCTCTCCCAGACCGGAACGTGCTGCCTCAAGCCGGGCTTGCTCCACCTCCCCACGGTCTCGCCGAAGTCGAAGCCGACGAGGATTATTTCCCTCGCGCCCAGCTCCTCGGCCAGAAAAGCGGCCCTGTCGCCGTCGGTGAAGCCGCCGAAGTTGTAAACTATGTCCAGCGGTTCAGCCTGGGTCGTTCCCAGTATCCTAGAGAAGAGCGGCACGTAGGCGGTCAGTTTATCCACGTTGTCACCGTGCGCATGGATCACCATGAACGCTCCTCGGTCGTTTGCCAGCTTTAAGTCAGGAATCCTGCCGTCGAGGTCGGAGACGATGATGTCGGGCATCATATCATGCTCGAGGAGTGCAGAAGTTGCCCCATCGGCCGCTATCAGCGTCCCATCGGAAAAGTCGTGCTCCGCCAAAGCATTCTCCAGACTTGGACCACAGCCAAAGACGTAGACCCTTTTCCCGACGATGGTAGCTAACTCATCCCTCAGGATGTACTCATCACCCTCAAGGAGCAGTGCCCTCAGGATTCTGGCGGATCTTCTGTCTCCCTCCACCGAGTACCCCATCTCCCGAACGATGCGGAGGTAGAAGGGCCTCCATTCTTCCCAGTCCATGGGGAGAAATTGGGTGGAGCATATATCAACTTTGCCCTTGGTTCATGTATGGACTTCGTCGATTAGATAATGAACACTACGAAAGATTTAAATGCATAAATGTTCGTAAGTATCCATTGGTGACACCTTATGCGACGGCAGTACGCGACATTGGCTCTGGTGTTTTTGGTTGTTTTTTCTGTGGTGGCAAGCGGATGTATAAGCGGCGGTGGTGGTGGAGAGGAAGAGACAGCGACGATAGTCATAGGAGTCACTGACAAGGTGACTGACCTCGATCCGGCCAACGCCTACGATTTCTACACCTGGGAGGTCCTCAACAACGTCATGGAGGGCCTGGTGAAGTACAAACCCGGAACCCTCGAAATCGAGCCGGCTTTGGCCGAGAGCTGGGAGGTCAACGAGGACTCTACCGTTTGGACCTTCCACCTGAGGAAGGACCTTAAATTCGCGGACGGAACTCCGCTAACGGCTAAGGACGTTGTTAGGAGCATTGAGAGGGTAATGACCATCCAGGGTGACCCATCCTGGCTCGTTACGGACTTCGTGGACAGGGTTGAGGCCAAGGACGACTACACTGTTGTCTTCTACCTCAAACAGCCCACCGCGTACTTCCTGGCCCTTCTCACAACTCCTCCCTACTTCCCGGTCCACCCCAACTACGCCCCAGACCAGATACAGAGCGACCAAACAGCTGGCGGTGCGGGTCCCTACAAGATAACCAAGTGGGTGCGCGATGAGGAGCTCGTCCTCGAGGCCAACCCGAACTACTACGGCGAGAAGCCCAAGACGGAAAAGATAATCATCAAGTTCTACCGCGACGCGTCAACTATGCGCCTCGCCCTCCAGAACGGCGAGATAGACATCGCCTGGAGGACGCTCAGGCCGAGCGACATAGACAGCCTGAAGAAGGGCGGAAACTTCAACGTCATAGAGGTGCCGGGCGGATTCATCCGCTACATCTGCCTCAACACCAAGAACGACCCAACGAGCAACGTCAAGGTCAGGCAGGCGCTTGCCGCAGCAGTTAACAGGCCCGAGATAGCCCAGAAGGTCTTCATGGGAACGGTCGAGCCCCTCTACAGCCTGGTTCCGAACGGGATGTGGAGCCACAAGGACGTCTTCAAGGAGAAGTACGGCGACGGCAACCTGGAGCTGGCAAAGAAGCTCCTAAGCGAGGCCGGCTACTCCGAGAGCAACCCGCTGGAGATACAGCTCTGGTACACGCCGACCCACTACGGCGACACCGAGGCGGACCTCGCCCAGATACTCAAGGAGCAGTGGGAGAAGACCGGAATGATAAAGGTCACCATCAAGAGCGCCGAATGGGGAACCTACACAGACTACGCCAGGAACGGCCAGATGCAGGTCTACCTGCTCGGCTGGTATCCGGACTACCTCGACCCCGATGACTACACCACGCCGTTCCTCAAGACCGGCGCCAACAAGTGGGCGGGAACCGGCTACTCCAACCCGACGATGGACGACCTCCTGAGCCAGGCCCAGAGGCTCAGCGACCAGAACGAGAGGACGAAGCTCTACGAGCAGGTTCAGGACATACTCGCCCAGGACGTTCCGTACATACCGCTGATACAGGGCAAGCTCTTCGTGGTGACCCAGAAGAACGTCAAGGGAGTGACCATAGGTCCGGACATGATATTCCGCTACTCGACCCTCTACAAGGAGTGATTTCCTTCTTTCACTCCTTTTTGTCTCAACTTTAAAGGGGTGATAACGTGGCCAGGGGACTTGGGCAATACATAATAATCAGGGCGCTGATGATAATCCCCACGATCCTCATTCTCTACACCCTCGTGTTCTTCTTCCTGAGGATCCTTCCCGGAAACCCCGTTATGGCAGTCGTGGGAACGAAGAACATTCCCCCGGAGCAGCTGGAGCACCTGATGCACATGGCCGGGCTGGACAAACCCCTCTACGTCCAGTACTTCGACTACCTCAAGGGCGTCCTCCACGGTGATTTCGGCGTTACTCTGGCGTTCCCGATGGGGAAGCCCGTGTGGGACTACATAGCCCAGCGCTTTCCAGCGACGCTTGAGCTGGCCCTCTGGGCCTTCACCGTCAGCGTTCTCCTCGGCCTCCTCACAGGAGTGATAGGAGCAACGAAGAAGGGGACGAAGACCGATAGTGCCATGAGGGTCTACAGCATCGTCGCTTACACGCTCTTCATACCCTGGTTCGGCATGATGCTCCAGTACCTCTTCGGAATCCACCTGCACTGGCTGCCCACTTCGGGCCGGCTCGACCCCGGAATAAACCTCCACGCGGTAACAGGCCTCTACGTCCTGGACAGCATAATAACCGGGAACTGGGACGCGCTGGTGAGCTCGGTGAGGCACCTGATTCTGCCCGCTCTGACACTCGGAATCGTTCTCAGCGGTGCCTACACGAGACTGGTGAGGAACAACATGGTTGACGTCCTCAGCCAGGACTTCATAAGGGCCTACCATGCGAGGGGAGTGGCGGATAGAAAGGTCATGTGGTACGCGCTGAAGAACGCCTTCATACCCGTCGTTACCCTCATGGGGCTCCAGTTCGCCATACTCCTCGGCGGTGCGGTTCTTACCGAGACGACCTTCAGCTGGCCGGGAATGGGAACGTTCCTCGTGGACAGGATAGACTACCGCGACTACAACGCCATACAGGGCGCGGTGATATTCTTCGCCTTCTTCGTAGGGATCATCAGCCTCATAGTGGACATAGTCTACGCACTCCTCGACCCGAGGGTGAAGTACTGAGGTGGTGGAGATGGAGATAGCAGGAAAAATTACCGAGTTCGTCTTTGGAAAGAAGCCCGGCAGGGGCATGCTCATCTTCGGCATAATCATCGTCCTCATCGTGGTCATGATGGCCCTCTTCGCCCCCTGGATAGCACCCTACGACCCAACGCAGAGCAGCGACGACGTTTTCGCCCCGCCAAGCTGGAACCACCTCATGGGCACCAACAGGCTCGGCCAGGACATGTTCTCCAGGATAGTCTGGGGCTCAAGGGTCGTCCTCTACGTCGTATTCATAGCGACGCTGCTCTCGATGGCGATAGGAATTCCCCTCGGACTGCTATCCGGCTACCACGGTGGAAAAATCGACAGAACGCTGAGCGTGATAATGGACAGCATCTATGCCTTCCCCGCTCTGATCCTTGCGATGGTCATCGCGGTGGTTCTGGGCCCGAGTCCGATAAACACGGCCATAGCGATAAGCTTCGTCTACGTGCCGACCTACTTCAGGATGGTTCGCGGGCAGACCCTCAGCTTCACCGGCCAGCTCTTCGTTGAAGCAGCTCACGCGATAGGAGCGAGGGACAGGGAGGTCATGTTCAAGTACATCCTGCCCAACCTCGCACCGACGATACTCGTCGTCTTCACCCTGAGTGTAGCAGATGCCATACTGACGGAGGCCGGCCTGAGCTTCCTCGGCCTGTCGGTAACACCCCCAACCCCGGACTGGGGATACGACCTGCGCGTCGGCCAGCCGTTCCTGCTCGACGGCTACTGGTGGCTGGTCTTCTTCCCGGGAATAATGATAATGCTCCTGGCCATGGCCTTCGCGCTGATAGGAGAGGCCCTCAGCGAGAGGCTCTCCCTTGGAACGAGGTGATGTGAATGTTACTTGAAGTCAAAAACCTTAGCATCTACTACTACACCCTCGCCGGGGTTGTCAAAGGGGCCGAAAAAGTTACGTTCAGCATAGGCAGGGGAGAGTGGGTCACCTTCGTCGGGGAGAGCGGAAGCGGAAAATCTACCGTCGCCCACGCGGTAATGAACCTGGTTCCTTCCTCTGGGAAGATAGTCTCGGGAGAGGTCATCTTCGAGGGAAAGGACCTCCTCAAGCTCAGCAAGGACGAGCTCAGGCAGATCCGCGGAAAGGACATCAGCATGATATTCCAGGACCCGATGACCAGCCTCGACCCCCTCAGGAAAGTCGGCGACCAGATGGTTGAGGTCATGACCGTCCACGGTATCGAGGAGGATGAAGCTAAAGAGAGGGCGAAGGAGCTCCTCGAAAAGGTCAACCTCCCCCCCGACAGGCTAGACTACTACCCCCACCAGCTTTCAGGGGGGCAGAGGCAGAGGATAAGCATAGCGATGGCGATGGCCTTCAACCCGAAGCTGCTCATCGCAGACGAGCCGACTACTGCCTTAGACGTTATCGTGCAGGACTCCATAATGGACCTCATAGATGCACTCAAGGCCGAGGGAACGAGCATCTACTTCGTTACCCACGACATCTCGCTTGCAGCCGAGAGGAGCGACAAGATAGCCGTAATGTACGCGGGGAAGCTCGTTGAGTTCGGAACCGTTGAGCAGATAGTCGAGAACCCGCTCCATCCGTACACGAAGGCTCTCATCGAGGCGGTTCCAGACCTCTGGAAGGAGAGCGAGGTCAGGGCGATTCCCGGCTATCCGCCCGACCTGAGGAACCCGCCGCCGGGGTGCAGGTTCCACCCGAGGTGTCCGGTTTTCAGGGAGCGTTCTGCTCTCAAGGGCCTCTGCGACTCCAGAGAGCCCGAAATGATAGAGTACGAGAAGGGTCACTTCGTGGCCTGCCATCTCTACGGGGGTGCGGGGGAATGAGCGGGCCACTGCTTCGCGTTGAGAATCTGAAGAAATACTTCCCGATCAAGAGGAACATCCTGGAGACCCTTAGGAAGGCCCCGGTCCGGTACGTCAAGGCGGTTGACGGCATCAGCTTCGAGATAGCCAGGGGGGAGGTTTTAGCCCTCATCGGCGAGAGCGGTTGCGGTAAAACGACCGCCGGAAGGACGGTTCTGAGGCTTATAGAACCAACCGACGGCAGGATAATCTTCGACGGGACTGATATAACGAAGCTCTCCCGCGAGGAGATGAGACCCTTCAGGCGGAGAATGCAGATAATCTTCCAGGACCCCTACGCCAGCCTGAGCCCCAGGATGAAGATCGGCGATGCGATAGCCCATCCGCTCCTCGTCCACGGACTGGCCGAGAAGGAGGAAGCGAGGGAGTTTGCCCTAAAAATGCTCAAACGCGTTGGTCTAACGCCAGAGGATGAGTTCTACGACCGCTATCCCCACCACCTGAGCGGCGGCCAGAGACAGCGCGTTGTTATAGCCAGGGCGATGATACTCAAACCGGAGTTCGTGGTGGCTGATGAAGCTGTTTCGATGATAGACGTTTCCATGAGGGCATCGATCCTGGAGCTTCTCGAATCGTTCAGGAAGGAGTACAACCTGAGCCAGCTCTTCATAACCCACGACATAGCGGTCGGCAAGCTCATAGCGGACAGGATAGCGGTGATGTACCTTGGAAAAATAGTCGAGATCGGCCCGACCGATGAGGTTCTGAAGAACCCGGCGCATCCCTACACCATGGCCCTCATCCAGGCGGTTCCATCGATAGCGCGCAGGAAGAAGGAGAAGAAGCTCAAGATAACGGGGGAGGTTCCCAACGCCGCCAACCCGCCGAGGGGATGCCGCTTCCATCCCAGGTGTCCATTCGCGAGTGAGACCTGCATAGCCCACGAGCCGGAGCTGGTGGAGATAAGCCACAACCACTTCGTTGCCTGCCATCACCCGCTCCGCTGATTTTTTCTTAATTTCCGGTCTATTTTCAGCATCTCCCGCCACTGCCTCCCGGGCCAGTATATCTGACCGCAGTTCTGGCAGACGTAGAACTCGTCATAGCGCTCGTAAACGCTCTCCGGAACCCTACCTTCAACCTCCCCCTTAGAGGCCGGCCTTATCGGTCCGTTGCATTTGGGACAGCGTGCATTCGCTGGAAAGAGCTCCCTGAACTCCACACCAAAACGCCTGAGTTCCTCAACCTGCCCCTCAAGGGAATTCGAGTTGAGGAGGATTGACTTAATCCCCAGCTTTTCGGCCCTCTTTGCGAGGGCAGAGTCCCTTGTCAGGAGAACCCGGTTCTCAGCCAAGGCAACCCGGAGTATCTCATCGTCGTCTTCCACCCCATAAAGGGTATCGTAACCATACAGCCGGAGCCACCTCGCGAGTCTTCCAAGCATCATGTCCGCTATGAACCTCATCTCCATCGAAAGGTATTAAGGGAAAACCATTAAAGTAGTTCCGGTGGTGGAATGCACTACGAAGAAGTTGAGACGCTCTTAAGACGCTCTGAGGACTACCTTGAGCTGGCAAATGAAGCCTTTGAAAGGGAGAAGTACGATACGGCTGTTTTTCTAGTCGAGCAGGCCCTTCAGCTCTACCTCAAGGCGGTGATAATAAAGTACTCCGATGTGAGGCTCAGAACCCACTCGATAAGGGAATTATTGAAGGGAGTTGGCGATGCGCTGGAAGCGGAGGATGAGATCGCCGAGTTCATAAGGCAAAACAGGGGACCCCTCAGGGAACTGGAAGATGCCTATACAAAGGCCCGCTACGAGCCGAGAATCTACTACCGCGAAGACGCCCAGGATTTGATGGAATTCGCACTGAAGGTTAGGGACTTCGTGGAGGGACTTGTTGATGCGTTCGAGAGAAGAATTGAGGAGTAAGCTTATCAGGCGGGGCAGAAAACGCTACCTCGTGATAAAGAACTACCGGAAGTATTTGCCCTCCATAAAGCGGGCCTGTGAAGAGGTCTTTGGAGAGTGCGAGGTCTATGTCTTTGGGAGCGTTCTGACCGGAAGGTTTACCGCCGGAAGCGACGTTGACCTGCTGATAAAGGTGGAGAAAGTCCCCGAGAGCCTGAAAGAGCGGGCGAGACTTGAAATCGAGATTGAAAAGCTCGCAAATCTGCCGGATTACCATCCCTTCGAGTTCCACATCGTTGATGAGAAGGGGTTCAGAAGATACGTCGAGGTTTTAAAGGTCAGCCCAGTCAAAGTCGAGGAACTTTTATAACGCCCCCTTTCACGCCATAAAACAAGTGGTTGAATGATAGTTTACTTCATCGGTACCGGCGGAAGCGAGGGCATTCCAGCTCATCTCTGCACCTGTCAGACCTGCAACGAAGCCAGAAAGTTCGGTTTTGCCCAGAGAAGGCCCTCAACGCTGGCCATCATAACCGAAAGGGGAAAAGCGGTTCTCTTCGACGTTGGAACCGACATAAGGGACTTCCTGAACGTCCCGTTGGAGGCTATTTTCCTCACCCACTGGCACCACGACCACATCTACGGCCTCTACAAGCTCAGATGGATGGCACTTGAAACCCCGCTCTACGCTCCAGAGGGACACGCAGACGCGTTAATCCTCAACGAACCCAAGAACCTTCAGCCAAGAACGATAAAGCCCTTCGAGAGGGTTGAACTCGACACCCTTAGAATCACCGCCCTAAAGCTCAACCATCAGGTTGAGACCCTCGGCTACCTCATCGAGGAGGACGGAAAGAGCGTTGCGATACTCTACGACACCAAGGGCCTTCCGGAGGAGACGTGGGAGTTTTTAAAAGCCAAGGCCCCGCTCAGGCTTGCCGTAGTTGATGCCACCTATCCGCCGGGCTTTAATGACCCGTATCACAACAACGTTGATGAAGCCGCAGAAATCGGCATCAAGCTCGCCGAGAGAACCGTCCTCAGCCACATCTCCCACAAGAACCTGCCGTTCCTCCAGCTAACCGAGTACGTAAGGAAGAGGTGGAGGAACAAAGTCCTCGTCGCCTACGACGGCATGGTGTTCTACGTCTAAACGTTTTTATCGGCTTTTGTCCAAAAGAAACCGGTGATGCCATGCGCGTTCTTGAGCTGGCGAAGAGGAGGAAGACAGTGAGACAGTTTCTCCCGGATAAGCCTCCAAAGGATGATTTAATGAAGGCCATCGAAGCCGCTAAGGAAGCGCCGAGCGGGGCAAATCAGCAACCCTGGAGGTTCGTAGTCATAGACGACGACTGGCTGAAGGGGAAGATAAGGGAGCTCTGCGAGGAGGAAGAGAAAAAGTTCTACTCAAGGACGAAGGGCGACCTGATGGCCTGGTTGAGGGAGAAGGGCTTCAAGCCGGAGAAGCCATTCCTCAGCGAGGCTCCCTACCTAATCCTTGTCTTCGGACACACCAAGGCCCCCTACTGGCTCCAGTCAACCTGGATAGCGGTCGGCTACCTCCTCCTTGCTCTCGAAGAGCTCGGCCTTGGAACCGTCACATACACGCCCCCGAACCCCAAACCGGTCGAGGAGCTGTTGAACGCACCGAAGGACTACAAGCTCCAGACGATACTGCCCGTCGGCTACCCCGCAGACCCGAAGCCGAAGTACGAGAGGAGAAAGCTGGAAGAGGTGGTAAGCTTCAACGGCTTCTGAGGAGCCTTTCAAGTTCTTTCAAAACTCCCATCTGCTCGCGGGTCTCGACGGCACAGGGCCTCAGGGAGCGGACCTTTCTCAAAGCTTTCTCCAGGGAGAGGCCCTTCGAGTACATAAGCCAGGCAGTGGCTATCGTCCCACTCCTCCCACAGCCGCCGAGGCAGTGGATAAGAACCTTTTTGTTCTCCAGAGTTTTCGCCTCAATCCAGCGGAGGATTCCGAGGAGCTGGTTCAAGCCCGGAGCTGAGAAATCCTGAATGGGGCTGTGAAAGACCTCAACGCCCCGTCTCCGCCATTCGTCCAGGCTGTAGGGGAGCTCGAACCCCTCGACGAGAACCACCACCGCATCGAAGGTTCCGGCAACTTCGTCCATTTCTTCCAAAGCGGGCATCCGCGAGAATGCAACGTTATCGTCGACGAATCTGGCTGAGGGCATCTACCACACCCTTGTTCCCGGTAGAACTTCATCAGGGACCGGGATGAGGTAGACCCTTCCGTCCTCGTTCTCCGCAACCAGGAGCATGCCCTCGCTTTTAACACCCGAGAGTTCCCTGGGCTTAAGGTTGAGGAGGAATATGAACTTCTTACCTTCGAGTTCCTCCGGGTCGTACTGGTCGGCTATGCCGGTTATTATCGTCCTTAGTTCACTTCCGAAATCCACGTCGAGCTTTATCAGCTTTCTAGTGCGCCTCAGCTTTTCCGCCTTCCTTACGAGGCCGACGCGGAGGTCGAACTTCCAGAACTCGGAGACGTCGTAGAGCTCCATGGGATCACCCGAAGGAGTGAATGGAGCTCATGACTTAAGGGTTTCGATGCTCACCACCAAACTCCTGTCCATCTTCGATGACGCCACCAGCGTCCCGTTCTTCTCGAAGACCCAAGCCCCGCCCGGCGGGTAGCTGTTGACTATAAACGTCCTAACACCGAGGAGTTCGGCCCGCTCGGACATTGCCTTCACATCCTCCTCGTTTGGCTCGCCGTAGTCCGGGGAGTACTCCATCGGCACGAAGATGAAGTCCGGTCTCTTTTTCTGAACCCACTTCGCTATCCTCTTGTTGTACAGGTCGCCGCAGATGATTATCGAGACCTTCCCGAACTCGGTTTTAACCGTTCTGACGGTGTTGCCGGTGTAGAACCTCATCGGCTCTTGGAACTTGCGGTGCCTCAGCAGAACCTCACCGTTCCTGCCTATGAGAAGGGCAGAGTTGTAGACGCAGTTTTTGTAGGGTTCGAGAAGACCAAAGACGACGTAAACGCCCGCCTCCCTGGCAAGCCCGCTCACCCTCTCCAGGATTTCGCCGTAAAGTTCTGCCCCGCTGAAGTCCCACTCCTCAAAACCCGTCAGGCAGTACTCCGGGAAGACAACGAAGTCCGGGTCGTGTTGCAGGGCCTCCTCAAAGCGCTTCTCAAACTCCCGCCAGTTGGCCTCGAAGTTCCCAACCTCAACCTTCATCGGGATTAGAGCTACCTTCATTTTTCTCCCTCCTTGAGATGTATCCCTTCAAGCCGTCCAACGCAACCACCAGGATTCCAACCGCCACGAAGTTCCAGGGATCTCCTTCTTTTCTCCCAATGAGGTACAGAACCACAAACAGGAAAGCCAAGGAAATTGCCCTCTCGGCAGCTTTGCCAAGTTTGAGTTTATCAGAGGCAGCTAACGCCATTAGGTAGAGAGCCACAAGGAGGAAGTAGAACCTGCCAATGAAATAAGCCGGGAGGAAGAAGATGGCTATCAAGAAGACTGCTCCAAAAACTGCGAGGGCGTTTCTGAGGGAATTCTCCATCCCGTACACCTCGTCTGAATTTTGACTCACATGTAACTTTAAAAACTTTTTCCGGTTGTAATTCTGGAGGTGCCCAGATGAGAACCCACTCCTTCGGCGCTGAGACCGTTCCAGTCGCTATGGCCGGCGATTTGCTCGTTGGAAGCGTCCACGACGGGAGAAACTACAAAATAATGCTGACGAGGATTAACGGAGAGGAGATAGTTGAGACTCGTTTTATATCTGGAGAAAATGACGGGGAGGACCACAGTATAGCGGAATTCAGAGATGGATATCTAATCGGCGGGGCCGTCGAAGGCGCTGCAACGCCCGACGGCGGCGAGGGCTGGAAGGCCTATCTGGCGGGGCTCGACGAAAGCCTAAACGTCCTCTGGGAGCTGAAGCTTAACGTTAGAAACAACGGGGCGGTCTATTCTATTCTTCCCGGGAGAGACGGGTTTTTCATTGCAGGTGAAACCGGAAAGCCCGGCGATAAGGGTTCTTCATCGGAAAGGTTTCCCCTGAGGGCGAGCTCCTCTGGCTGAGAGACTTCGGGAGCTGGGAGGATGCCGTCTTCACCACTCTGCTTCAGTCCGAGGATTCCCTTCTCATTATCGGGAGCGTTAAAGAGAACGGCTGGCAGGTTAAGTCATTTGATTTTGACTCCGATGGAGGGCTTCGCCACGAGGAAATCCTCACGGAAGGAATAGCCCTCACCGCCTGCCGCTGGCAGGAAAAGCTCGTCTTAGCAGGCTACCGTGGAGAAAACTTCCGGGTTCAGGTTGGAGAGCGGGAAATTCAGCTCGGCGAGGGAAGCGCCACCTCACTGCTGCCCGCAAAAGATAGACTCCTCGTTGGTGGTGAGCTCGCTGGAAAGGCCGTCCTGGTCGAGGTTTCCGGGGAAGGGGAGCCAAAGGTAAAGGAGCTCTGGAACGACGGCTGGGTGGAGGTGCTAAGGGAGGACATCGCCACCGGTGTGAGGAAAGGAGAGAAGATTGAGATGATATTTCAGTCAATCTAAGGCCGATACGCGTTCCATTTATTCTTAAATCAAAACAAAGAAGTCCATGTTTTCGTATGGTTGCTCAGTATGATCCTGTGAGGTGATGCCCATGCGTCCGATAGTGTTGAAGGGCGAAAAGGTTTCGCTTGGCGTGCTCCTGAAGGAGGATATGGAAAAGATATGGATGTGGAACAACGACCGTGAAGTCGTCAGGACACTTGCGGATCCCTCGGACGTCTCAACGCTTGAGGAATGGCACAGGTGGTACGAAAACCTGTCCCTAAAGAAGTCTTCAAAGAGGGCCTTTGCGATACTGAACGAGGGGAACAACCTCGTGGGGACCGTGATAGTGAGCAGGATAGACCTTCGGAATGGGACGGCGGAGATTGGCTACTTCCTGGGAAGGGAGCACTGGGGGAAGGGCTACGCCACCGAGGCCGTCAGGCTGACCCTTGAGTACTGCTTCCGGTACCTGAACCTGCGCAAGGTCTACGCCAAGACGTACGAAAACAACACAGCGTCAATCCGAGTTCTCGAAAAGAACGGCTTTAAGCTCGTTGGTAGGCTGAGGAAGCACGCACATACACCCGACGGATATGTTGATGTGCTCTTCTATGACCTGCTCAGGGAGGAATGGGAGAAATGAGACCCGTAATCCTAAAGGGTGAGAAGGTTTCCCTAGCTATACTCCTCCGTGATGACCTAAAGAAGAGCTGGGAGTGGTTTAACGAGAGGAGCACGGTTAGGAATCTCTTCAACTCGTCCTACTTCACGCTTCCCGAAGAGGAAGAGGAGTTCTACGAGGAGCTAAAAAAGAACAAGGAGAAAAGTCCCACTTTTGCGGTGATAGAAAACGAGAGCGGAAAGCTGGTGGGCATAGCCGGCTTCAACTGGATCAACTGGCAGGCAAGGTGGGGAGAGATACTCTACTACCTCTCGCCGGAGGAGAGGTGGAAGGGCTACGGGACGGAGACCGTTAAGCTCCTCTGCGAATACGCCTTCGCTCATCTCAACCTCCGTAAGGTCTGGGCGAAGGTTCACGCCAACAACAAAGCATCGATCAGAGTTCTTGAGAAAAACGGCTTTACTCTCGCCGGCAGGCTGAGGGAGCACATCTGGAGCGATGGGAAATACCTCGACGAGCTGATTTACGAGAGGTTTAGAGGAAATACGAACACCCTTCAAAACAACCCGAACAGGAAAACTATTTATAACTCAAATTCCAAAAATCACCGGGGTTTCCCATGAGGCACGTCGAAATTATTGTTCCATTCCTCATTATACTTCTGATCACGATGTCAGGCGGATGCATCAGCAGCCCGCAGGGTGAGAAAACAGAAAGCCCGGTTATTGAGACGACCCACGAAGGCGTGGACGAACACATCCCCGAAAACACGTCCCCGCTGGAAGAAGCAAAAGCCACGTTCCCCTCTGGAACGTTCAAGCCGAAACGAGTGGACTGGTTCTCGTATTCTCCAGATGGCTCAATCAGCGAAGTGGTCTCCAGAATTTCAAAGAAATACAACGTTACTGAAAGCCCCGTGGACATGCCCCGGCCCCCTGGGAGCCTCTCAAGCTTTACCGGAACAGCTAATGGCATCGAGTTCGGCCTCTTTGCCTATCCCAATTCAACGGCAGCCAAAGAAGCCATGAAGTACGTGGTGGAACTCCTGAGGGAGAACGGCTTCCAGCAGGGAGCTGGAACCTTCTGGGAGAGGGGAAACGAGAGCTATACTGCCTTCTACACCTACGAGCGCTACTTCTACGTCCTGTTCGTGGCGAAAATCACAGGAGGGGACTCGGAAGAGAGGGCAAAGCTTCTCTCGGAATTCGCTTGGAGCATCATCACCATGGGGCCAAGCCCGGGCAAGGTTCTCGGCCTCTTCCTGCCGGTCAAAGTGGCCGAGGGCAGCTGGAGCGAGGAGAGGGGTTTGAGGTTCTCCGGCTACCTGGACGCCCTGGAGGGAACCGTTGAGGGAACCAACGTGAGTGCAGTTTTCCTTGTTTACCGGCCCCATGAGGGGAGGGAGGTTTACCTCCAGCTCAAGGAAGCTTTCCTAAATAACGGCTGGGTTGAGAGGGAGTACGTCAGCACATACACCCAGAACCCTGCTGGGAGCATGATGGCCGGCGACTACTTCGGGGCCGATGACACCGGGATCTACATCGAGCTGGCAAGAATTGCCGGTATGGAGCGCGTTACCCTGCTGTCCGGGAACCCGGAGGATGTCAAAGACCTCGTGGGCGCATTGTGGGAATGGTATGACCCTACTGGGGGGCTTTCCTTCGAGCGGGGAGATGACTTACCAAGGGGAGTGTTCAAGCCGGTCAGCGAGAGAGGTGTGAGGCCGGGAACGGTAATATCGATGGTCCTCGATGACCTCCGGAAGGACTTCAACATCACGACCGACTTCGTCGATATTCCCGAAGTCCCTGCGGCGGCCTGGTACACAGGCAGAACTGGCGACGTTGAGTTCATGCTCCTCGTTTATCCAAACGCTACAGCCTACCTCACCGCGCTCGACGAGCTGACCAAAAAGCTCCTGGCCGAGGGCTGGGAGAGAACCGACGACGGAAGGGAACCCTACGCGAGAACCTTCGCCCGGGATTCAGACACCCTAACGGTGTTCGTCCAGTACCGCTACAACCACTACCTCGCGATCGTCGTCAAGAAGCCCAAATACTCGACTAGCGATTTCTTCTGGCATGTGGTTGGCACGGGCGGAGCCAGTCCCGGTGAACTGCTCTCCTTTGGCAAACTGAGGAACGACGTGAAGCCCTGGAACTGGACGGCGGAGGAGGAACTAAGGTTCGACGGATACATATACAAGCTGGAGGGAAACGTTTCCTCCGGAGGCGCAAGGGCTGCGGTGCTGTTCTACCCCCACGGCCTCGGCCGGGAGGTCTATCTCCAGTTAAAGAAAGCGTTCCTTGAAACGGGATGGGTCGAGAGGGACTACGTCGAGCTTCCGTCCCACGATGAGAGGAGACACCTAGTGACCAACGACCTCTTCGAGAAAAACGGAAAAGCGGTTTACATTGAGATTTCCACCTACGGGGACATGGACGTACTGATACTGCTCTACGGAGACAAGTCAGGCGTTAAAACCTCCGCCAGGGCAATGTGGGAGTGAGAAGGGAAAGTGGCTATCTCATGGAAAACCTGAAAAGCATCTCCCTAAGCGGCGTGGACGGGTTGAAGTAGTTAACCAACTCCTCAACAATCTCATCCGGAAGGCCGCTCTCCACAAGTTCCCTCCTGAACCGCCGCTTCGCCCGATTTGATACCCTAACTATACCAGCCATCCTGAACGCCAGCACTGGCAGTCGAAGAAAAAAGTGAAAGAGCCCCAAGCTCACTCCTCCTTTCCATCATCTCCCCCCTGTCCCCCTGGGGGGCCCGGGAAGGTTATGTTTCCGAAGCCACCCTTCCCAAAGCTGGCCAAAATCTCCATGAGCTTCTTGCCGGGGTTTATCGCATCCATGTACTCCTTCGTCAGCTCAAGGGCCGCATCCCTGTCCATTCCAGCCTCGGCCAGGTTCTTGTAGAACTCGGCCACGCTCCTGCCCATCGCCTGAACCCTCTCCGGGCTGTAGAGCTCGTTAAGGAGCTCCTTGAGCGGCACGAGGATGTCCTCTATCATGTCCCCTACCTTGTCCATGATGGCCGGGATTTTCTCAAGGTCCTTGTCGCCCTCGTAGGCCTCGATGAGGTCTTCCACGATCTCGGCCTTCTTTTTGAGGAGCTCGACCTCCTCCTCGGTCTTTGCGTTCCTTATCCCCTCGACCAGCTCGCCGAGGAGCTCCTCCAGCTTCTTCGGGGTTCCCATCTTTTCGTCCACCATCTCAACCACCTCAATAATCGTTAGTCTGATCAAACCTAATCGGCATTCCGATCATTTCGAGCCACTTTTTGACCACTTCGCGGGAGAGTGCATAGACCTTTCCCCTCTCACCGGGAACCTCGACAACGATGCCGAGCTCCATGAGTTCCTTCAATTTGACCCGAACGGTATTTCGCGAGGCCTTTCCGCGCCTGCCCTTCAGCTCCCGCGCTATCTGGCTCACGTTGGCCCTCTTCAGGTCGAAGAGAATCTGGACGATTTCACGCGATATGGGGTCATGCTTTATCTCAGGGACGGCAACTTCTATGCCAAGCCCGCCGTACTGGGCGTAGAGGTTGATGAGCCTCAGATAGGCCTGTGCCATCTGAGAAACCACCGCGAAGCTCTCCCTGAGCTCCTCAAGTGCCTTCCTGAGCTCCTGAACTTCCCTGGCAAGGTCTTCATCGGGCATGATTGTCCATAGAGTGGTCAATCATTTAGTCTTTCCGGTCAGGGGTGAGCATCTCGGTAATCCAGACGTAGCGGTTCGCCCTCTCGAACCGGCACTCCATCCCGAGCTTTTCACAGATTTTCCTCAGCCCCTCGAAGGTCGCAAAGTACTCGTCCTTTATCTCCTCGGTTATGTCGTCCTCCTCGGATATACGCCTCTTTTCCTCCTCAGATTCGAACATCACGTCGGCGATAAGGATCTTCCCCAGGGCTTAAGAACGCGAAGCATCTCCTTTATTGCGTCCTCCTTCTCCTCATTCGGCACGTGGTGAAAGGCGTAGGTGGTTATTACGGTGTCAGCTACTCCATCCTGCAGGGGAAGTGCCAGGAAGTGGCTGTCGAGCGGCTCGAAGCCGTGTTTCTCCCTGAACCTTTCGCGCATCCCGGCGGAGGGCTCAACGCCTACGTAGCTCTCAGAGTTGAGAAAGCGCAGGATGTTTCCGGTTCCGCAACCGACGTCAAGGACAAGTCCTTTAACCCGCTCGGCCACGAGTTTCAAGACCTTCCAGTAATCCTTGTGTATCCAGTCCTCCGCTGTTACATCCTCGTCGTAGCTTTCGGCCCAGTTGTCAAAGTCCCAGCGCTCCATGAGGATACCCCCAAAACCTCGCCTCAGCTTGATAGCCTCTGCGTCAGGTTGAACAGCCTCTCCGCGCGGGCGGGGGACAGTTCACCCACCCCTCCGTTTTCGAGCACCGCACCCAGTTCTCTTGAGATTTCATTGAGGAGTTTCACGTCGTCCGAGAGCACTTCATCGGGATTTGGACTGTTCATGGCCGTGTGGAGGTAGACCTCCAGATTACTGGCCGCCACATGGAGCCTCCAGTACCTCTCATCTTCATTCAGCAGATAGAGGGAGAACGCTGCCTTTTCCATCATTACGGAGCAGTAGGCATACCGGCTCACCCTTTCCCTAAGGACGTCTTTGCTTACGTTGTTTTCGAGCATGATTCCGAGGGCATTCATCTCTTCAAGGCAGAACAGGGCGGTGTTGGAGATGGCCATTAAGCCCCTCTCAGCATCATCAACCTCTGTCTTCTTCTCGTGGTATGCGTAGCCGAGGGAGGCGGAAACGATGAGGAGCACTGAGATGATGATTAACGCGAGATGCCTCATTAACACCACCAAACGTAATAACGAAAGGTGCTTAAAAGGGTTTTTCCAAATGAGGCAACGGGTGGTGGTATGGAACCTCTCATAAGGGAAGCCAGACCTGAGGATAAACCCTTCATCGAGGAGATTGCACAGCTAACATGGGGTGGTGAGGATTACCTTGCGAGGGTCTTCGACGAGTGGCTCGGAGATAACTTCTACGTCCTTGAGCTTGATGGTAAGGTCATCGGGACGGCAAAGCTCACGCTTTTGCCTGGAAAGGTCGGCTGGCTCGAAGGCCTCAGGGTTCATCCGGACTACAGGGGCAGGGGCTACGGGAGGAAGCTCCACGGCTTCATGCTGGATCTCGGTAAGAAGTTCGCCCGCGAGGGGAAGGTAGATGCTCTGGAGTTCGCGACCTACTTCCTCAACCGCGAGAGCATAGCAATGGCAGAAAGAACAGGCTTTCACATCAAGGCCAGGTTCTTTGTCTTGGGGGCTAAAACTGAAGAGTTTGGGCCTGAGGAGCCGGAGCGAGTAGAGTTAGCACTTGAAGACCTCACCCTGGGTCTAATTCCCATCGGCTGGCGCTTTGCGAGGAGGAGTGAAGAAGCCCTGGACTGGATTAGAGAAAACGCGGAGCTCTACAACACCGACGGCTTCCACTTCTTGGTTCCCAAGAAGGGAACGACCTTCACACCCCTCAACATCGGCCTGGCAACACTAAAGGCCATGCTTCCAGCGATGGCGTGGGTTGCGAAGGAAAGGGGCAAGGAAGAGTTCGACGTAATGCTCCCGAGCGGGGTTAAACCCCTCCTGCCGGGCATTAAGAGACTCGGCCTTTTCCTCTGGGATGAGACCGAGGAGCCGAACGTGCTGGTGTTCAGAAAGAAACTCGTCTCCGAGTGAACGGTATGAAAACAATCCGTCTCGATAAAAGGCATCTAAATGGCTCTGGGCTTTGCATTTTTCTTGAAGAGGGCCAGTTAAATGCCCGGAAAACGTTTTAAGCCCCCGACTATAATCTGAACGGGGTTTCAGATGCGCTGGAGTGAGATTCCAAAGGACGCCAAGGCGTACATGCTCTACCACACCCTCATAGCACCCGGCCTAATCGTCTGGATACTCTTCCCGCTCTACCTCATGGAGACAGGCTACTCCATTCTTGAGGTCGGGGCGTTCTTTACCGCTGTAAACATCATCTCGATTCCTCTAACGTATCTCTTCGGCAGGCTCTTCAACAGATGGGACATCAAGAAGGGGCTGATTGTAATAGATGTCCTCGACGGCATCGCCTACGTCCTCTACGGCCTTGCGAAGGGTGCAGTTGCTCCCCTCATGCTCTTTGCCGGAAGGACTGTGGAAAAGCTCTCGACGGTGCTCTATCCTCTCTACCGTGCTTACGAGCAGATAATCTATCCTGAGGACAAGTACGAGGAGATATTCGCCTGGCACCTGCGCCTTCCGGAGATAGCAAGGCTGATAACCTTTCCCATCCTCGGCTACATCTTCGGCTACCTCTACCCCGGCGCGGAGAACTACCGCTGGGCCTTCATCTTCTTCGGTCTGTTCTCGGTGATAACGGTGGCATACATCTGGCGCTTCCTGCCCTCAGCAGGCCGGGAGGAGCGCATTACTCCGGAGGGCTTCACGTTTAGGGCCGGAGAGTTCAAGCTCCTGCTGGCGTTCGAGGCTTTGCTGACCCTCGCCTGGGAGCTTGCGCCCGAGATAGTGCTGATAAACTACGTCGTCTTCGTGCTTAAGAAAACCGTCTTTGAGATAACGCTCATAGCCTGCGCGAGCAGTCTGGCCTCAATAATCGGTACCTACGCCAGCGAGAGGGTTCCGAAGGGCAGGGGCTTCCAGGCCATCGGCGTGGGCATGTTCATAAACGCCTTCTACGCCTTAGTTATGGCGCTCTCACCACCCTTCTGGCTCGTACTGGTTATTTACGCGCTCTCAGACTTCGGCAACACCTTCTGGTTCCCCTTCTACCGCTCGTGGATGTTCAAACTTATCCCGAAAGAGGAGGCCAGCGAGTTCCACGCGGCGATATCGAGCTACAGAAAGGTCCTCGGCCTCTTCACGCCCTTTGTTGCCGGAGCACTGGCAAGCCTTCACGCGACTCTCCCGTACGCGGCGAGTCTGGTGCTGTTTTTGGCGGCCGGAGCTATGTTCTGGTGGCTGGCTGGGAAAGGTATTTATCCAAAAACCGCGAGTTAGGGATGTGATAGAAATGAGCGAGGTTGTGATTTCGAAGAGGGACGTGCTGGCCCACGAGAGGCTGAGGGTAATCTCCGAGCTTGCACCTATACGCGAGAAAATCAAGCTATTTGAGGAGAAATACGGGACGAAGTTTGAAGAGTTCGAGAAAAAAATCAAAAGCTCGGAGGAGTCTTTCGAGGCATGGGACGACTACATTGAGTGGAAAGCCTACGTGAAGAAACTGGAAGAGCTTAAAAGCAGGCTCAGGGAGATTGAGCATGCTCAGAGAGTTAGAGTTGCTTGAGAAGAGCTTAGCAGTCAAAAGCTACGAAATTCTAGACTACAAGGAGGGGGACAGTTTTTACTTTCTGAAAATCAGGGTAGAACTAATAGATGGAAGCGTTCTTTACGTCAGGGAATTTGTATCGGAAGAAGATTACAACTACTCTTTCCAATGGCAGAAAAACGGAAAACTTATAGTCCGCTGGGACAACGCGCCCCATCACAAAAACGTAGAAACGTTTCCACATCATAAGCACGTCGGTTCCAAGGATAACGTTCGGCCTTCCAAGGAGGTTTCACTGGAGGACGTTCTGAGGGTCATTGAAGAAAAATTGAAGACATAGGGAACTCAAAACTCCGGAATCCTTATCGGCGCTTGCAACTCCTTCTCGTTCTTCTCAAGGTTCGTCGCGAGCATCTTTATCCGTTCGCAGCCCTTTATCTCCCTGATGAACTCGGCCACACTCTTCGGCACGAGCTCCTCCCACGGCTTTCCCTCAATCATGCGCTTCCTTATTTCTGTGGCAGAGAGGATGTCCTTCCTGAACATCGGCTGGACGATGACCTCATAGCCCTTCTCGCGGAAGAGCTGGGCAACCAGGGAGTTGCCGGTGAAGACGACGTCGAAGCTGGGAACCATGCTCACCACGTAGGTCGCCCAGATGGCGTTGAAGTTTATGTCCGGGAGCGGAATCAGGTAGTAGCGCTTGTCCATACCGGCCTCGTTAAGGGCGCGAATCAGCATCTCCATCCTCTCACTCGTCGTAAAGGGGTTCTTTAGAGTATGGCTCGCCTGGGCGCTTCCTATACCAATGATTACCTCATCAACCTGCGAAAAAACGAATTCGAGAGCCTTTATATGGCCGTTGTGGACCGGCTGGAACCGGCCGACGAAGAGGCCGCGCTTGACCATTCAATCACCTCCAATCAACCTAACCCTCACCTTATCTCCAACCATCAGACCGAGCTTTTGGGCGGCACTCCCCTGGTTGACGGCTATCTCAAGGTAGTCGTGGCTTCCTGGGAGAGCCAGCAGTTCGCCGGGCTTCACCTGGCCGTAGGTGTCGAGGTAGGGAATGCTCAAGCCGAAATCGGTGAGCTCAACGGCCTTTGGCTTTCCGTAGTTCTCGAGGTTGAGGATAACGTTGCCAAAGTCGTCAATGTAGAGTACCGTGAGCAGCCAGTAGTCCCCTTCGCGCCTCGGCTCCACGTCGAGCCTGACGAGACTTTCTAGAGGAATTTCGGTTCCTATCTGGCCTGGCTCAATGCCGGCGTCGAGGAGCGCCCCCGCAGGACCGAACACATCCCTCCCGTGGAAGGTCGAGCTTACCTCCCACTTCGTGAAACGCTTCACCTTTTCAAGGTCTATCTCCCAGGCTTTCCTCGCCTTGAGGTGCTTGAGCGGAAGCGTTGCCAGGCCGTTGTCCGGAACGACGAGGAACTGCTCGCCCTCGATTATAACCGCTCGTCTCTCGGTTCCAACTCCAGGATCTATCACGCCAACGTGAACCGTTCCCTCAGGCGAGTACTTCACCACCTGCTCCATGACGAAGGAGCCCTCAACGATGGAGTGCCTTCTTATCGAGTGGGTAACGTCAATGAGCCGCGCGTTGGGATTGACCCTGAGCATGGCAACCTTCATCTCCCCCACGTAGGGGCCTTTAAGGCCGAAGTCAGTCGTCAGGGTTATCATCGCCACCACCTAAAACTTATTAACGGTGGGGGCTTTAAAGGGTTTGGAAGATGAAAATGAGAAAAGCCATCCTGGTTCCTCTCCTCATTCTCATAGTGGTGGTCTCGGGATGCCTCTTCAAGCCGCCGGCGGAGGTTAGGTTCTCGATTGACAGAACGGTCGTCGCGCCCGACGGAACGCTCCACGTCATCGTGTTCGTCAACAACACCGGAAAGGTGGGTCTGACCGGGGCAACCCTCGTCCTGGGCGACGAGGGCTTCCAGATACTCCAGGAACCAAAGTTCCCCGACGTACTGCCGGTGGGCCACTCCGTTCAGCTGGTCTGGATACTCAAGGCCCCTGCCATACCCGGTTACTACAACCTCAAGCTATCACTTGAACTGACCGATGAGCTTAAGCGAACCTGGACTGGCTTCTACGGACAGTTCCGAGTATTCGTCTCGGAGGGCGCGGCCCCGTCGGACGAGCTAGGGCTCGGGATAAGCGGACCCGAGACCCTCCATGGCGGTGAGACCTCCACGATAACTGTCACAATAAAGAACAAGCTGGAGGCTCCAATCGACCTGCTGGATATCAGACTCGACCTCCTCGATGGGATGAGGGTGGTGAGTGCGGACGCGCTTCCGGAGAGCATAAGCGAGAACGGGAAGATAACCCTCAGGTACACTGTAAAGGCCCCGTACGCGTACAGGAAAGGATACATCTCAACGATACTCAGATACAAAATAGGGAGCTCCGAGAAGAGCGTCATCGAAAGTGTGCCCCTTGAGGTAACGTGGAGGCCATGGAACGCGGACAGCGGAACGCTTAAGGACGCGTATGACCTTAAATATCATTGGATCACCGACGGATACCTCGTTGACGGCTACTGGTCCGAGCGCTACAACTCAACTCCCACTTTCAACAGGACGGAGCTCAGGAACCTCACCCTCAAGATAATTGGAAACGCCAGCTCCGAGCCAGGCGCTGCGAAGGCCATCTACGGCTGGATGATGCGCACCTACTCCTTCGGAGACACGACCTCCACCCTTGAGCCGGATAAGATACTCCTCCAGGACAGGCTGAGCTACGCGGAGGGCCAGATACTCACGACGGCAATGTTGCGCTCCATAGATATCCCCGCGAGGATCGTAACGCTGTACAACGGGACGGACTGCACACGGAGGCCCGTAACGGAGTTCTACACCACGGACGGCTGGTACGTCGTGGACATCGAGCACGGCTTCATAGGCTCCCTCGAGGAGTACCTGGCCAGTCCGTACTTCCCCAGACTGTATCAGATAATAACCGAGAACGGCTACAGGATGGTGGCCCAGAGCCCGACGGAGCTCAGCGGTCATGAGCATGTTGACGTTACGGGGGACTTCATTGCGAACCTCGAGGACAGGCTCATAAGCGTTGTGAGCGGAAGGCTGAAGCCGGAGCTGCGCTCGAAGCTCACCATGGTCCTCAACAATTTGAACGAGAACGAGAGGCTCTACGCACTCTTCCTTCTTTCATCGGCACCAAACAACGATGACCTCAACAGGGTGATGGAGGAGTACAGCACCAAGAAAATAGAGCAAAACGTAAAAACCATGTACGAGTTTTACAGGGACATGGAGTGGAGCGACGATTTCACGCGCTACTGGAAAATATTCGCGGGTGATGTGGGATGATAACCGTCCTTCGCCTTGGACACAGACCCGAGAGGGATAAGAGGATAACGACCCACGTGGCCCTAACAGCGAGGGCCTTCGGGGCGGATAGAATCATCATCGCGGCCGAGGTGGACGAGCACGTGAGGGACAGCGTCGAGGACGTTGTCCGGAGATGGGGAGGGCCCTTCGAGATAGCATTCGACCCGGGCTGGAGGAAGTTCATGCGCGAGTGGAAGGAACGCGGGGGGACGATAGTCCACCTCACGATGTACGGAATCCACATAGACGACGTCATTCCAAGAATCCGGGAAGAGCTGGAGGAAGGCAGGGACATGCTAGTTGTCGTCGGCGCCGAGAAGGTGCCCAGAGAGGTCTACGAGATGGCGGACTACAACGTTGCCGTTGGGAACCAGCCCCACAGCGAGGTTGCCGCTTTGGCAGTCTTCCTGGACAGGCTCCTTGAAGGAGGGGGCTTGAGGAAGGAGTTCCAGAACGCCAGACTAAAGATAATCCCGCAGGAGAAGGGGAAGAAGGTAATCGAACCTGAGTGAGGGTTGCGGATGGTGCTCAATAACTACCGTGAAAACGTCAGAGGTTACCTTGAAGCCATCGTCCGGCCCCTCGCGAGGGCCGGTGTTACTCCGAATACTATAACCGTCCTCGGCCTGCTGATAAGCCTCCTCGGTGCTTACTTCTTCTACCGCGGCGAACAGGCCATAGCGGCCCTCGTTCTGCTCTTCGGCTCGCTGATAGATGCGCTCGACGGGACTCTCGCGAGGCTCACCGGAAAGACGAGCCGTTTTGGGGCCTTCCTTGACTCCACCTTCGACAGGATAAGCGATGGTGCTGTGCTCTTCGGGATAGCCCTCGGAAACCTAGCCGACTGGCGCGTTGCGTTCATAGCTTTCATGGGAAGCTACCTGGTGAGCTACGAGAGGTGCAGGGCCGAGCTGGCCGGCTCAGGAAGGTTAGCGGTTGGCATAGCGGAGAGGGCCGAGAGATTGCTTATAATAATCATCACAGCCCTCTTCGGCTACGTTGAGTACGGTGTCTACGCCGTCGCAATCCTCGCATGGATAACCGTTCTCCAGAGGCTTTACGCGGCCTACCAGAGGCTCAGGGAGTGAAAAAGAAGGGGGATGACGAGAATTTCGCTAGGTGAGGCTTTGCCAATGAAGAGCCCTGCCGTTGCCGACCCCTCATTTTTCCATCAGGCCCTTCACGATTTCAACTACCTCACCCAGCTTTGAAACCACGAAGTCGCAGTTGCCCCACAGTTCCCTCTTTTCTCCCTTCGGATCAAGTAGTACGCTGAGCATTCCCACTTTCTTCGCACCAACGCAGTCCTTTGACGGGTTGTCGCCGACGTAGAGGGCTTCTCCAGCTTCAACACCAGCCCTTTCGAGGGCAAGCCTGAAGGGCCCCTCGTGGGGCTTGTAGAAACCGGCATCCTCGCTGGTCGTTATGGAGTCGAACATGTCGTAGATACCGAGGGCCCTGAGGTGGGCCCCGATGTAGTCGTTGTCCGAGTCTGTTATGATCCCGATGTGGAGGCCAAGCTCTTTGAGGGCCTTAATCGTCTCAACGGCATCGGGAAAGAGCCCCCCATAGCGCTCATGCATGGAGATGCTTATCTCCCAGAAGTCCGCCGGAACGGTGAAGCCGTAACGCCCGGCCACCCTCCGCATGGCCTCGGTGTCAACGTCCCGGATCTTGACGTAGGGCTTGCCTGCGAGCTCCTTGAACATTGCGGAGCTTTCGGCCTCGTACTCCTCCCAGAGCCTCATGTAATCGAGGCCCTCCCTCCCGGCCCTTCTGAGGACCTCCCTCACGATGTTCTGATGGGTAACGTTTTCACCCTCCTTCGTTATGAGCGTGCCCACGAAGTCAAAGAAGACTGCCCTGAGCATCACAACCACCCCAGGGAAGTTGGGGGCCGACGTTAAAACACTTGCCCGGCAGAACGACAAGTTAGACCCTAAAATCTTTCAGAAAGTTGCACCTATGACGGAAAAACATTAGAAAAACTTTTATCCACTCCCGGGGGACGAGGCAGGGGTGATGGAAATCGAGGCGATACTCCTCGTCTGGGGCGTCCGGGACGAGGTTCTGGAAAAGCTCCCCGTCGAAGGGTACTGGCTCTACGGGGAGTACGACTTCATAGCCAAGCTGGAATTCCGGGACGAGTTCGAGATGGAGACGTTCATGAGAGACCTCAAGCGTGTGATACACGGCGGAACTTTTAAGCTCATTCCGGTTGTGATTTCTGCCGTTAAAAACGGCGGAAAAACGAACGTCCTCGAGGGGCTCAAACATTCGGTCCCATGATACCCCTCTTTTTCAGCTCCTCGTAGGCCCTCCTGAGGGCGTCCCTAATCAAGTACCTCTTGTTCATTCCCCCGAGCCTGTAAGCTGCTTTTCTCAGACTTCCCGCCTGGAGGAAAAGTTCCAGGAGTTTTCTGTCCCCCTCCGACAGGTCTAGGTACTTCAGGGCCTTCTCGGCTATCTCCACCGGCAGATTACCCTCGTAGGCGTAGTCCGAGCTCATGACCGGCTTCTCAAAGCGCTCCACGAGTCGGAAGACTATAACGTGGGCGATGGAGTCGTCGTTAACGTGCCTGTAGTGGCTTTTGAGGGCCTTTATCAGCTCCTCCCTGCTCGAAAAACCGTCCAGAAAAGCGTCCTCGTCGGTAAGCTCGCCAACGGTTTTGCTCTCGATCCTCTCGATAACAGCCTTCCCTATTGCGTAGCCGCCCGAATGGATAAGAACCTCGTCTCCGGGTTTGAGGTTCGGTCTCCTGCCCAGCCTCACCGTCGCTCTCTTCCTTCCGCTCAGTATCGCCTCTGCGTAGCGTCCGTCGAACTCTAGGTGCCTCATCTCCCCTCACCGAGGAGCTTGAATCTTATGGCTATGACTCCGTAGCGGTTCTCCTTCCACTTGGGATACATACCGTGGAACCTTTTCACCGCCCTCTCAAAGCTCGGCTCGTCTGGAAAGATTTTCTTTATCGGCTCCTCCCTCAGAACCTGACGGAACGTCTCGTATTCCTTCACGCCCGTGATCACGGCGGGAACCTGATCGTTAAAGATTATCTTGTCGCCGGGCTTCATTCCCCTGAACTGGGGATAGGCAACCCTGACCTCTATCCTCTTTTCCCCGGACTTTATGTAGTCCAGGTACTCCTCGCGAACCCTCAACCTGTACACTCTCATCTTCACCACGACCCCGATTCCACTCCCCGCTTAAAAGGCTGATGGAAACTTTTAAATCCTTTAGCACCGAATTAAAGTCAGGTGTGAGAGATGAGAAGAAGCGCTCAGGGGGCCATTGAGTACCTTTTCATGCTGGCTGCAGTGCTCGTGCTCGTGCTCATCGCTGCCAGAGTGGTGCTCAACGGTGTTAAGAACATGAACGAGGCCATCTCCAACTACGTGACCCAGGTGAGACAGGAGATACTCGAAGACCTCTGAGGTGAAATCATGGAATACGTTCCCCTTCTTCTGGGGCTGGTTATGGGAGTCGTTACTTCGTATACCGATATGAAAACGGGATTCATAGATGATATACACGTTTTTCCAACCCTCGCACTAATCGGAAAGCTCCTCGGATGGGAGAGCGAGGAAAGTGAGGGGCTCCTCGACAGGATACCGATTCCAGCCGTCGAAGTTGGCATACTTTACTACCTCTACCAGGGACTCCACACCCAGCACAACACCATCCCGGCCGTTTCCGGGGTTCTGGGTTTCATTCTGGGACTTATTCTGGGCCTGCTGCTCTATTACATCGGCGCCTGGGCCAGCGGCGACGCCGTAATACTGGCCGGATTCTCCACACTGCTTCCTTACCCGCCCTCGACCGCGTCAATGGTGCCCCCCTATGCCATAGGCTACCCGCTCTATCCACTGACCGTGCTGCTGAACAGCATCATAGCGGTCTTCCCGTTCATATTCATCTACTCCTTCGGCGTGATCATCGCCAGAAGGCAGTTCGAGGAGCTAAGAAAGATATTCACGGACAGGGCACGGCTGACCGCTGAGGTTGCCCTCTGGATAATGGCCGCACTAGGCTTCCGGCTGATGATCTACGAAACGACAGGAGTGGTTATAGCCGGAATCTGGTCGTGGATCCTCACAGTAGCGGTGATATACGTCCTGGGCAAGTTCAGGAAAGTCGGGGACGTCATCGGAATAGCCGTTCTGGCGTATCTCCTATACATCGACCCGCTGCCGATGGCAAGGGCTTTCCTAAAGCTCCTCGCAGTGCTGTACCTGTTCAAGGTGTTTTTCTCCCTTGTGAAGTTTATGAGAAGGAGCGTCCTGATGGAAGAGGTGCCCGTCGAAGCGCTTGAAGAGTGGGATATACTAGGGGAAACCGTGTTCGAGAGGGACGGAGAAATCTACAGGGACAGGGCCGACCTCTTCACGCGTATCAAGAACGCCGTCACCTCAGCGGACCCCTCCCTCCTCCGGCCCGACTACGGGAGGGTTATTGCATCATCCTCCGCGGAGGGCCTCAGGAAAGAGCAGATAGAAGAGCTCAGACGCCTCGTGGAGGAAGGAAGGCTTGAAAACAGGTTCCTGAGAAAGAAGTCGATGCCCTTCGCCCCGGCGCTCTTCCTAGGCTTCCTGATAAGCTACTTCTGGGGCGACATCTTCTGGTGGATCCAGCTCAAGATAGCGGGACTGTGAGAAAAGGATTTAAAACCGCCGTCGAAATTTTATCTGGCCCGGCGCCCGCCCACCCCGCGGAGGAGTGAGGCGGGGGTTCCGGCCGGGCCAACAGGGGGATGACGAGCTTTTGCTTTGCTGACTGTGATGAGCACGCCCTTCACTGACCCCGTCCTTCTATCAGCCCCCTGATTATCTCCATGACCTCGTGGAGGCTCTCGACGTTGTGGTCACCCTCAACACCCTCGTGGGGGTTTATCGCTATGCTGACGTCTGCTTCTTTAAACATGCTCAGGTCGTTGTATCCATCGCCAACCGCTATCGTCAGCTCGGGCTTGAGCTCATCCTTAAGCTCCCTGAGTATAATCCCCTTGCTCTTGAAGTCAACGAGGGGATTTACTTTTCCGGTAACGACGCCGTTTTCAAAGATCAGCTCGTTGGCAAAAACGTAGTCAACCCCGAGCTCCTTGGCGATCCTTCCAGCCAAGCACATGAGACCGCTTGACAGTATCGCTATCTTGAAGTCGTTCTCCTTCAGAAACTCGATGAGCTCCTTTGCCCCATCCATGTACTCGACCGAGTTCGCCCATTCCATTATTTCTTCTCTTGTGTGCCCCTTCCACAGGGAGGCATCGAGGTCGGCCCACTCCACGTAGTCTATCTTTCCCGCAAAGAAGAGTTCGGCGTACTCCTTCCCCTTCTCCCAGGTTCCAAACCTCTTGTGAAGCTCCACCCAGCTGGAGATGGATTTGACCAGAGTTCCTTCAAGGTCAAAGGCTATGAGCCTCACCATAGTACCACCTAAAGAAAAGCCCGGAGGGAGCTTAAAAGCCTACCCCCTCCAGCCGTGCTCCCCTATGAGCGGCACAAATGCAACGCCCCCGTGGTTCTTGGTCTCAGTTGAACCGTCGGGAAGCTTGACGACCTCCAGGAGGTCCTGCCACAGGTGATAGCTCCCAACGGGTATCAGCAGTTTTCCTCCCGGCTTCAGCTGTTCCACCAGGGGCTCGGGAACCCTCGGCGCCCCAGCGGTGACGATTATCCTGTCGTAGGGCGCCTTTGGGGGAAAGCCCTCCGTACCGTCCCCGGGAATCACGTGGACGTTTTCCACCCCAGCTTTCTCAAGATTCCTCCTTGCGAATTCGACAAGCTCGGGAATCCGTTCTATCGTATAAACGTCGGTCTTTACAAGCTCAGCTATAAGGGCCGCGTTCCACCCACTGCCGGTTCCTATCTCCAAGACCGTCATCCCGGGCCCCAGCTCCGCCAGCTCGAGCATTATCGCCACCATATGTGGGGCACTTATCGTCTGCCCGGCGGGAATTGGAAGGGGTTCATCAACGTGGGCATAGTCCCGGTAGCGCTTTTCAACGAAGAGGTAGCGCGGGTATTTAAGAAAAGCCCTCCTAACGGCCTCGGTTCGTATAACCCTCTCCCGAAAAAGCCTCTCAACCGTTCTCTCCCATCTCCTCAGGAGTTCGTCTTTGGAAACCATCGAACTCATCGAAAAGGAGTATGCACCCAAACGATTTAAGACTTGCGAGAAACTGCGTGAGAAGGTAGATAGTGGCCGGCGGCGTCCCCGGTTTCCCGCCCCCTCTCGGAGGGCAGTACACCCGGGATCGCTGGCGGGCTTAACTTCCGGGGTCGAAACGAGACCGGGTGTGACCCCGCCGCTATGACCGCCGTACCGATACATACCTGCCGCGGAGGGTTTATAAACTTTACGGTCAATAGAACCGTTTGATGGACAGGGAGATACTGGAACTGCTTAGGATGGAGAGGGCAAGGGAGCCGCTGAGTCCCGGCAGACGGCTCAGGGAGTTTCAGTTGAGAATCCAGCGGCTTAAAAACGGCGAGGACGTTGAGATAGCAGGTTTTCTGCTGGGCAGAAAGCCCCCCAACGCCCCGAGAGACGCCGCATACTACCTCCTGTCCCCCCTCTCACCCTCGGAGCTGGCGGGGCTCGGGAGGGAGGAGTTCAGGACGTACCTGGTGATACGGGCAACGGAAGGAACGGGGGTCAGCGGGGACGTCAGGCCCGGGAGCTACGTCGTGGTGAAGGGAACCTCAGATGCGTACCGCTGGGGAAACCTGAGGATGATTCACGCCGCTTCAATCGAAGGAAGGGACTACTCGGAGTACTGGAGGGACTACCGGGAGTTCGCGCTGAGCAGACGCGAGGTGGTTGACCTATTCGAAAGGACCATCTACGTCCGCAAGGACATGATGAAGGCCCTTATCTATTCACTCTACGGCGTCCCGTATATCCTATGGGGAAGCGAGGCCCCCCAATGGGGCGAGGGTTTTGAGTACACCGTCTACAAGTACCAAGAAAACATGGGGCTCCTGGCCCTCTGGAAGGCCCTGAAATACTTCCAGTCGAGCCTGCCGTGGGAGGTCCGCCTGAGGAAAGAGACTGCCCTTGAAATAAGCGACCCCGTACTGGACATCGATTTCCGAGCGCGAAACCCCAACGGGACAGACATGAAATACTACATCCCTTCTTCGAGGAAAGGACTGACGGGAGTGCCGAAATGGAGCGAAGGGCGTATAGTAAACAAAAGGGCGATCGGTCTGCTGCCCCGGGATGTCGAGGCAAATCCAACCGATCCCCTGGCAAAGATTTCTGAAACGCCCTTTGTGCTCATGCCGTGGGAGGAGAAGCCATACTTCGAGGAGAACAGGGAATTCCGCCAGCTGATTCCGAACCTTCTCGTGACGATTTTCACCAACAGGGAACGTTATCTATCAATGGACCACGGGGAGCTGAGCAAACTGCGGGACGAGCACCTGAAATGGAGAAGATGGGGCAGGAGAGAGTACAGCGAAACGTTTGAGAAGCTGACGACACCCAGCGGCGTGCTTCACCTGGGGATGAGGTTCTATCTCGACAGCAGGCTCTTTGGGGCCATCACCCGGTTCTACGGAAAGGTAACAGATAGGGCGGTTAAAGACGTCAGGGAGATCGATGATACGATACTGAACGAGTGGAACGTGGTTTTTGGTGAGCTCGTTAGAAAGCGGCCCGAGGTCATAATGAAGCTCGAAAGGGAGTACGAGCGCTACATTCCCTATGATGCCCGTGCCCAGAAGGCCCTCCAGATCTTCCACGACCTCGCCTCCACAAGTCCCCTCGGAGAAGTTACCCGGGAGGAGTTCCTGAGAGAGATGCTGAAGAACGGCTTTAACGAACGGGACGCCCTCAATCTGATTGAAAAGTTTATAGCCACCGGCTACATTTACGAGCCGTTTCCTGGAAAGCTGATACTGATACGGTGATACCATGAGCAAGAAAAAATTCATCCGCCAGAGGGAGCAGAGGGAAAAGCGCAGGATCGCCCGAGAGAGGATTGAGACCCTCTTTACGCTCGCAGAAAGGGTTTTTCCCTATGAGCCAGAGCTGGCCAATCGCTACGTTGAGATAGCCCTCGCGGTTCAGCAGAAGGCCAGGATAAGGATGCCGAGAAAGTGGAAAAGGCGATACTGCAAGAAATGCCATTCCTTCCTCGTTCCGGGCGTTAACGCCAGGGTGAGGCTCAGGAACGGCCACGTTGTCATTAAGTGCCTCAACTGCGGCCACATAACGAGGTACCCGTACATCAGGGAGCAGAAGGAGCGTAGAAAAGCCTCCCTTACGGGGGAAACCGTCGAAAATGGACGGGGGGCCAAAGCACCGTCAGAAAATCATTCCAATCCCCGCTGAACTATCGCCACCGCCCTGACGGGGCTTCCTGAGCCACCCTCTATTCTCAGGGGAAAAGCTGCAAAGGTGAATTCCATCCCGATGAGGACTTCCAGGTTGACCAGATTCTCGAAAACGGGGACCTCCGCACTCAGGAGTATCCTGTGAACGGCGTCGTCCCCGATGCTCATGGCATCAGTCCCGACTGCCCTTGCACCTTCCGCCACCAGGAACAGCGCCACCTCAGGGGAGAGCTCCCTGCCGCCCGTCAGGAAAAGCACCATCTTTCCAAAGTAGCCGCCATCAGGAATCTCGTCGAGTCCTACAGGCCCATCCCCCTCCCTGACATCCAGAACGATGCCCTCACCGATGAACTTCTCAAGCGGCATCTCATCAACCGTCTTTCCACCGGGAATAAAGTGCGCAGGGGCATCAACGTGGGTGCCGGAATGCTCCCCCATCTTCAGGACGTTCATGTAGTAGCCGTCCCTGTCGATGACGGCCCAGAGCTTCACACTCACGGGCGGGTCGTCCGGGTAAACTGGGGTGTTTTCCGAGATGGGGAGGGAGAGGTCGAGTATCATGGGAACACCAACAGTTATAGCGCCATCACCCTAAAAACCTTTCCGGAGGTTGAATGAACCACATTAAATATGAAATTGAATACACAAAAATGGTAGCCCAAGTGTTTTAAGGTATGGCCCCATAGGTTCACCGGTGATGATGATGAACTGCACGAGGGATTACTGCGTTAAGGACATCAACCTGGCCCCGGACGGCGAGAAAAAGATAGACTGGGTCTCCAGGTTTATGCCTGTTCTCCAGGCAATAAGAAAGGAATTCGAGGAGAAAAGGCCCTTCAAGGGAGTCAGGATCGCGGCAACACTGCACCTTGAGATGAAGACGGCTTTTCTGCTCCTCACACTCAAGGCTGCCGGTGCGGAGGTCTCGGCGGCGGCCAGCAACCCGCTCTCAACCCAGGACGACGTTGTCGCTGCCTTGGCAAAGGCAGGGGTCAAGGTCTACGCGATTCGCGGGGAGGACAGGGAGCAGTACTATGAGTTCCTGCACAAGGCGCTCGACATAGAACCGAACATCATCATAGACGACGGCGCGGATATGGTCTCGACGGTGCTGAAGGAGAGAACCGAGCTGATAGACGGACTCTGGGGGGCGAGCGAGGAAACGACAACCGGCGTCATAAGGCTCCGCGCCATGGAGAAGGACGGCGTGTTGAGGTTCCCCATCATAGCGGTGAACGACAGCTACACAAAATACCTATTCGACAACCGCTACGGTACCGGCCAGTCAACGTGGGACGGAATCCTGAGAACCACCAACCTCCTCGTTGCCGGAAAAAACGTGGTTGTAGTCGGCTACGGCTGGTGCGGCAGGGGCATAGCGATGAGAGCTAAAGGTCTCGGAGCAACGGTTATAGTCGTCGAGGTTGACCCGATTAGAGCTCTGGAGGCCAGAATGGACGGGTTCTTGGTCATGGACATGATGGAAGCGGCGAAGGTGGGCGACATCTTCATCACCTCGACGGGCGACATCAACTGCATAAGGAAGGAGCACTTCGAGGTCATGAAGGATGGGGTCATTTTAGCCAACGCCGGCCACTTCGACGTGGAGATAAGCAAACCGGACCTCGAGGAGCTGGCGGTCGAGATAAGCGAGCCGAGGCCGAACATAACCGAGTACAAGCTCAAAGATGGAAGGAGGCTTTACCTTCTCGCTGAGGGCAGGCTTGTAAATCTCGCCGCGGCAGACGGCCACCCGGCGGAAATAATGGATATGAGCTTCGCCCTGCAAGCGAAGGCGGCCGAATACATACTGAACAACCACGAGAGGCTTGAACCGAGGGTCTACGTGCTCCCGAGGGAAATAGACGAGATGGTCGCTCGCATAAAGCTCGCCTCGATGGGGATAAAAATCGAGGAGCTCACCGAGGAGCAGAGGAAATACCTGGAAAGCTGGGAGCACGGGACCTGAGTCCCTTTTCTTTTCGGGTGATGACTATGAACTTCGAACCCTTCAAACTCGTTCCCGTTGGCTACGTGAGAAAGGACGGAGAGACCTTCATCGAGATCCTCCCGGAGTTCAGGGAAGCTATGGACGGCCTTGCCGAGGGCGACTGGATAAAGCTGATCCTCTGGTTCCACGCCAGCGACACCCCGGAAAGGAGGAACGTCCTGAAGGTTCACCCCTACAACAACCCGGAGAATCCGCTGAGGGGAGTTTTTGCCACGCGCTCACCCTACAGGCCGAACCCGGTGGCGCTCTACACCGTCAGGATACACCGCATCGAAGGGAGGAGGCTCTACATAGACGATATCGACGCCTTCGACGAAACCCCGGTGGTTGACATCAAAATCTTCGTCGAGCGCTACGACTGCCCGAAGGAGGTTCCGATTGAAGAAAGGGAGGCCCACATCAGAAAGGGCAGGATGATAGGTGAGGTGAACCTTATCCCGAGAAAAGCAGAACACCTCGACGAGCTTGAGGAGGTTTCTCCAGAGGAGTACGACGCGCTGATACTTGAAATCGGGCCGAAGACAACCACACTTACCGCGAAAGAGTTAGCGGAGCTCATCGAGGCGTTGAAAGATGTCTACGAGAACCTGCCCGTGGAGATAAAGGACAAGCTCAGAACACATGTAATGCACTCGCCTTGAAGCTGACGTAGAGCTCTTTTCCCTTCGTTATTCCCATCTCCAACATCGAGGAGCGGGTTATGAAGGCCCTGAGGTGTAACCCGTCGATTCTCAAATGAACCCTGACGAGCGGGCCGAGCTCTTCAACCGACTCGACAGTTGCCCTGAACTCGTTTCTGGCCGAGCTCCTGATGGGTTCAAGGGAGAGTATTATATCCTCCGGCCTTAGGCCAACGCGAACCCTTCCCATGGTCTCGGCGGGAAGCTCTATCTCGACCCCGTTGCTCCTCAGAATTCTTCCCTCCACGGTGCCCTCGATGATGTTCTCGAAGCCGAGGAAGCGAGCGACCTCTTCGCTCGTCGGCCTCGAAAAGACGTCCCTGACGGGGCCAACCTGCACAAGCCTTCCGTTGAGCATAACGCCTACCCTGTCGCCCAGGCTAACCGCCTCCTCGAAGGAGTGGGTGACGTGCAAAGCCGTGAAGCCAAGCTCTTCCCTCCAGCGCTTCATCTCACCTATGAGCTTCGCCCTGGTCTGAACGTCGAGGTTCGCGAATGGCTCGTCCATGAGCAGAAGCTCGGGTTCCACAACAAGGGCCCTCGCTATGGCCACGCGCTGCTGCTCGCCACCGCTCAAGGTCTTCGGTTTTCTGCGGAGGAGGTGGCCTATTCCCAGAATCCCGGATATTTCCCCAACTTTCCTCTCGATTTCAGACCTTGGAATCCCCCGGAGCTTAAGTCCAAAGGCTATGTTGTCGAAAACGCTCATGTGGGGAAAGAGGGCGTAGTTCTGGGGGATATAAGCGAGCCCACGCCTCTCGGGAGGGAAGTGGGTTATGTCCTCACCGTTGAGGACTATCTTTCCGACGTCGGGTTCGATTATGCCCGCTATTATCTCAAGGAGCACAGTCTTCCCGGCCCCGCTCGGGCCGAGGATTATGAAGTGCTCCCCCTCGCTCACGTCAAAGCTTATTCCCCTCAGCCGGAACTCCTTCCAGTCCTTGGAGACTTCTCTGACCTCAAGCATTGGCCTTCCTCCCCACGAGCCAGCGCAGGATAACGAAAACGGTGAGGCTCATCACGATAAGGACAACGGAAATCGGTCTCGAGGCCCTCAGGCCGTAGTTGTTGAAGTACTCCATAACGAGAACCTGAGCCGTTTTAGGATAATACGCGACGATGAGTATAGCACCGACCTCGCTTATAGCACGAGCCCACGTCATTATGGCCCCGCTCGCTATGGCCGGAAACGCCATCGGGAGCGCTATTGAGAAGAACGCTCTCATACGCGACGCCCCGAGGGTTCTGGCAACGTTTTCGAGCTTCTCGTCAACAGCTAAGAAGCCATCTCGCGCGGCGTTTATCGCAAATGGGGCCGAAACAAAGAGCATGGCCGCTATTATACCTTTGTAGCTGTCGAGGATTGCGCTGGAGAAGGTAACGAGTAGCATTATTCCGACGACTGAGTGCGGGATGACAATGGGGACATCAACCAGGGCCTGGACGAGGCTCTTTCCTGGAAACTCCTTCCTCGCCAGAACGTAGCCGAGGGGAACGCCGAGGAGAAGTGCTATCAAAGCAGTCGCTGTCGCTGTAAGGAGGGAGTTCCTGAGGGCCTCGATAACGTAGGGGTCGTGAAGGGTTTTGAGGAGCATATCCACGTCCGAGGCCTGCTTTGCCAGTATGACGAGCAGGGGCAGGGCTATGTAGAGTATTAGAAAGCTCCCCAGGGCTGCAAAGAAGTAGAGAGTGTAATCCCTCCCCATGGCGATCCCCATAGAGTTGGATAAGGTGAATAAAAACCTCACCCCTCAACCTTGACGAGGGACTTTATCTCGTCCGGGACGCTGCCGAAGGCAACCGGCGGCCATATGAAGTCCTGGTGGTTCTCCTGGAAGACCCGCTTGCCGTTCTCGCCCAGGAGGTACCTGAGGAACTCAATGGCAAGCTCCCTGTTGGGCGCGTCCTTCGGAACGGTAACGCCGTAGACGATGGGCTTGGCCTTGATGACCTTGCCGGTGGAGCCGATGTAGATGCCCACCTTACCGTAGAAGTCGGCCTTGTTGAAGTCCTTGAGGTTTATCTCGTCCGGGAGGGTTATATAAGTTAAGTTGTGCTGCTCCGCCACGCTCTTGTAGATGAAGAAGTAGTCCAGGCTCCCGCTCTCGACGAGGGCCGTTAAATCCGTCTCCTTGGGCCTTATGACGACCTTATCGCTCTTCACCTGGATTTCCTTTGGAGCAACTATTATGCTCCCGTTGAAGTATATGTTCGTGTTCCTCTCGACCAGGGTCTCGAATACCGGTTTGTCGTAGTAGTAATCGGCCAGCTTCATGACCATGACGGAGCGGTAGCCGCAGGGGTCCTGGTTCGGGTCGGAGAAACCAAAGGTAACCCCGGGTCTCGCGAGGATTTCATACCATCTCTCCGGGTGGGCCTTCATCTCCTCGGCGTACTTGCTCTTCTCTGTGAAGGCTATGACAATCTCATTTGTCGCGAAGAGGACGTAGAAGTCCGTGAACTTCGGCACCATCAGCTGGGGAATGAGGGTGTAGTCAGCGACAGCAACAATATTGGCCTTCTTGCCCAGGTCGGTGACCTTTCTAACGGCCTTAACGCTCCCGCTCGCCTCGTCCTGGAAGGTGACCCTGTAACCGAGGTTTTCCTCCGCGTATTTGGCAAATTCATCCTCTAACTGTTTGAAAGGGACGCTCAGAGAACCGGCATGAAAGACCACAAGGGTGGTTTCTTTTAGCTCGGAGTTGCCGGAACCGTTTATGCAACCAGCTGAAATAACCGACAGCACGAGGAGAGCCATAAGTGCAATGCCCTTCCACCGCATTGGAACCACCAATGGAATGGGCAGAAGCGTGTATTTAAACGTTTTGAGCAAACAAAAGAATTAACGTTAACGATTTTGTTTTCTCAAGGCCACAAGCCCCTCCACCAGATCCCGGAAGTGCTCGTAAAACTCGCTCTCGCGGAGCTTTTCCAGAGCACCCCAGAACTCGTCGAGATTGGAAAAGCCGGTCCTTTCGTACTCATACGCTTGAATCAGCATCTCCAGCTTGTCGGCGAACTTTACAAGCCTGCCCTCCAAGCTAAGCCCCTCCTCGTACTCCCTCCACAGCCTGAAGTACTCCCTCGGATTCGATGTTTTAATGAAAAGCTCCATCGCGGCCTTCTTCTCGGCCTTGCCCTTGTCGAGGTAGTACTGCGCCGTCAGGGGTATGTCTGTGACCCTCGCCTCCGCCAGGTCGTGGAGAAGGGCTATCTTGAGGGCCCGCTCAACGTCTATCTCAAAGCCCTTCGCCTTCAGTTCATCGGCCAGAAAGAGGGTTATCAATGCCACGCGGTAGCTGTGGTCGGCTATGCTCTCGGGGTTTGAAACACCCCGAAGGAGCCAGCCGGTTCTGGGGAGCCTCTTCAGGTTTCCGGCTTCCAGAAAAAGGTCGAGAAGGGACATTCTCACTCCTCCGTCGTGAAAACTGCCCTCTCGGTCTCGATGGCGCTCGCCATTATGCAGTCGCCGAGGAATCTCCCATAGACCTTCACCCATTCGCCCTTTCCGAGGCACGGACTTCCAGAGAACTCCACCCTGAGCCCGGAAACTTTAAAGGTCGTCCTGTAACCAGGTAGCTCCATGGGGAGGAACTCCACCAGGGGTTTGTCCTCGATGGTGCCCTCGATGACGACGTTCTTACCCCTGAATGAATTCAGCTCATCAACCGTAACGATGTAATAGTAATGATGACCGAGTTTGACCCGCTTGGGCATGCTCATCACCTTTATAGGCCAGCCTTGTAAATATCTGTGGGGTGAGGGTATGATAAAGGTTGCGATCATCGGTGCCGAGAACGTCGGCAAGTCAACGCTCATGAACGCCCTCATAGGAGGTAGAATTTCCGAGGTGGAGAACCTCCCCGGGACGACCAAGGGGACGATACGGAGACGCTTCGGAAAGCTCAAGATACCGAAGAGCATGAAAAATCCCCTCGGAGGAGCCGACGAGTTCGTCCTCATAGACACGGCCGGCCTCTTCGACCCCCAGAGGGAGCTGAGGGGCAAAGTCCTGAGCGAAGAGAAGTTCCGGGAGATAATTGAGGAGATAGTCTCCGCGGACATAGTAATTCACATGGTCGATGCCACGGTCGGCCTGCACAGGGGCATGGAGAAGCTTCACCACATGCTCAAGTTCCGCTACGAGAAGCCCATCATAGTGGTCATAAACAAGATTGATCTGGTTCCGCGGGAGCGTGTTGAGGAGCTTAGAAAGATAATAAAGAAGCGCCTGGAGCAGGAGGCGATTCCGCTTTCGCTGGTGACCTATGAGGGATTCAATGAGCTAATCAAGAGGCTGGCGTACTACGCCCAGTACGTTTGAAGGCACATTACTCCTCAGGGAACTCTGGACATGGACACACCATGACCTGAACCTTCCTGCGCCTCGGGCCGTCCAGCTAGATGAAGAGTATTCGCTGCCAGGTCCCGAGCTGGAGCTCGGCCCCATCTATGGGAACGACGACCTCGGGGTTCAGGAAGAGGGTCGCCCGCAGGTGTGAGTGGGCGTTGCTGTCTATACGGTCGTGGGCGTAGCCGGCATCTTCCGGAACCAGCTCTTCCATCCTAGCTTTGATGTCCCGAAGAAGTCCGTTTTCAGCTTCATTTATCAGGAGGCCAGTGGTTGTGTGTTTGACAAAAATGACGGCGATGCCATGTTTAACCCCGGAGCGATAGACGAGCCTCTGGACCTCGGGGGTTATATCAACTATCTGGAACTTCTCCCCCGTGGAAACCTCGATCTCAAAGAGCATCCCATCACCCGGGCAGGTTCTTTCTGATCTCCACCAGCAGCTCCTCGGCACCCTTAACCCTGCCGGACACTACCGCCTTGAGGAGAACCGCAAGCTCATAGGCCTCGACGAGGTCTCTTCTGCCTTTCTCGGTGACCTCCGAGCGCAGGATGGAATATATCTCCTCAACCGCATCCCTGAAAAGAACCTCGTCGGAGTACAGCTCCTTGTCGGCCAGGAGCAGGGAGATCATGTCCGCTATAAACTCTACCCGATTGCTCCTCGACTTCCTCAGTGCTTTGAGCCGTTCCACTGCTTAACCCTCCCCGGAAGCTCCTGTTCGAGAGCTTTTATCAGGATTTCAGAGACAAGGATCGAAGAGAATTTGGGGTCGCGAACCTCGAGGGCGGCATCGATGGCACGCTCAATATCTCCATTCTTGACCAGGTGGTGGGCGATGTCGGCCATGACTATCGAGCGAAGCCTCTCGTCCCTCAGCAGGCTTCCAACCTTCATAGCACCCTCCAGCTCACCCGTAATGACGTAGTAGCGGGCGATCTTGGCCCATACCTCCTCGCTGGACGTGCTCTTGCCTATGGCCTTAATTATCTCCCATCCCCCGAGCTCGGGCCTTTCCAGGATGCGGTTCATCACGGCCTTCCCGACGAGTTCCGCTTCATCCTCTTCAAGGGCCGAGATAAAAGCCGGGAGAACGTTGTGATCCCTTTCAAGGAGGTCCAGGGCGATTTTAACAAACACCTCATCGCTGTTCTCCAGGCGCCTTATGAGTTCGGCGGCAGAAACCCCCTCGCCGCTCAAGGCGAATGCGAGGGCAAGCTCCTCAGTGAACTCCTCCCCAAACTTCTCAATCAGTCCGTTGGCAACGGCCTCAAGGGAATCTATGTAGTGACCGAGTACCTCCCGGTCCTTCAGGTAGAAAGCCACATCCTTGAAGGCGTGCCTCGCCCACTCCTTCACCTCTATCTCCAGTATCAGCGAGATTCCGTTTTCGTAGCTCCCGAGGGCGAGGTATGCTTTGATCAGCTCGAGAAGGGCCTTGGAGCGATAGGGCTCATCGTCAATGTACTCAAGGGCAAGCTTGCTCTTTCTGATGCGGGAGGCTACCTTAAGCTGCTCCCTTCCAATCATCCTTGTGTTGGTCCGGATGATCTCAAGAAGGATCTCGTTCCGGAGGGTACGGTCATTCACCTCCAGTGCGTAGGTGATAGCCTCGCCCACCTCCCCCAGGGCAAGCATGTAGGCGGCGGCAGTCCTCATTATAACGTCTCTAGGAGGTGCGGGAAGGACGCGTGAGTCCTCAAGAACACCCAGGTATATCCTCTTGGAGGACTTCAGACCCGCCCTGCCGAGGGAATAACCGACTGACAGGAGCGCCCGGAACATCTTCACGGGATCATCTATCTCCTTCGCCGTTTCGAGAGCCTTCAGAAACGCGGTTTTATAACTGCCATCTCTGGCCTTGGCAAGCCTCTCACCTATTTTAGCGTACGTTACCGATTTTATATAGGGGTCCGGGATTACCTCAACGGAAGCGAGGATTTCCTTGACAATCATGCCACATATCCCCCGTACGTTTGTGGATTTTGCACACCTCCATTATTCCTTATTGCACGTCACATCTTATTAACCTAACCCTCGGAACGTTTTTAAGGGCTCCCTCGAAGGATGCGACCATGTACGCGGTGATATTTGGCAAAAATCCACGCCTCAGTGAGGCAGAATTTTATGCATTCACCAGAAGGTTCAACCTTAAAGTTAGAGTTATCGAGTCCGCGCGGGACTGGCTGGTATTTGAGTCATCCACCGCGGTGGAGAGGTACTTCCACTGGCTGGGGGGTTCACTCAAACTGGTCCAGATAGCCGGCGAGGGTGAGGATGCCATAAAAGAACTCGAATATGCGAGGCTTTTCACGGTCAGCCTCTACGGTGAGGGCGACTGGAAGCTCTGGCGGAAGCTGGGGAGCACGATAAAGAGGGAGTTCAAAGCCGAGGGGCCCTCAAAGTTCTTTAAGCCGGCTAAAGTTTACGCGATGCCGGCGGAACTTATCCTCAAGGGACTTCCAGAGGTTAAGGACTTCGTCTTTCTCTTCCGCGAGGACGGGAGCTTCTGGGTCGGAGAGACCGTGAAGGTCACCGACCCGTTCGAGCTGAAGAAGCTCGACGTGGAGAGGCCCGTCCAGAGGCCCATCCTTTCCATCCCTCCCAGGCTCGCAAGGATAATGGTGAACCTGACGGAGGTGAGGAAGGGCGCCTTCCTCGACCCCTTCTGTGGCATAGGGACGATAGTCCAGGAGTTTGTCCTTCAAGGGCTTTCAGCTTATGGAAGCGACCGAGATCCGGAGAGAATAAGCGAAGCTAAGAAGAACCTCTCATGGCTCAGGAAGGAGTTCCGCCTTAAAAATTCCGCTCACCTTGAAGTTTGCGATGCGAGAAAGCTGAAGCGCTGCTTCAGGCAGAGGTTCGACGCGGTAGTCACGGAACCCTACCTCGGAAAGCCCCTCAAAAGGAACCCGAGCAGGGGGGAAGCGATAAGATTGGCGAATGAGCTGGACAGATTCTACTATTCCGTCTTCGAGAGCTTCGGCGACGTTCTCAAGAGGAACGGAAGGGTGGTCTTCGTCTTCCCTGCCTACAGGCTGAGCGGAGGGGGAATATACAGAAAGGAGAGGAAGTGGCTGGCCAGGCTCGGCTTCGAAGTTCTTGGAAAGTACACTGACTACGAGGAGAGGCACAAACTCGTCAGGGACATCCACGTGCTGAGGTATCGGGGCTAAAAACTGTTATAAGGAAACGTGAGTAGTTCTACTTGGTGGTTGGATGGGAAACATCGTCCTGAGAGTGCCCCCCACAGTGGACGAAAAGCTCGCTAAACTTATAGCAGAGACCATAGTTAGCCGTTTGGAGAGCCTTGAGCGAGTAAACGAACTCCTTAAGAACTCAGAGTTGACAGAGGAAGAGGCGATAGAACTCGGAAGAAAGGCAAAAGCTGGACGGGGCGGGTACCTTGAGAGAAAATACTCTTCTCGTGGTTAACACCAACGTGCTGTTCTCCTTCTTCGGAAAATCCACCACCACAAGGGAGTTAATTTTCCTATTATCTGGAAGGCTTATCAGTCCGAAATTCGCCATAGAAGAGCTGTACGAGCATAAAAATGTAATAATGAAAAAGGCAAGGATAACTCCAGAAGACTTCGAGTCTCTGATTTCAACACTGCGAGAGCACGTGATGTTTGTTGAAGAGGAGTTCTACGCCGAGTTCATTCCACTCGCTTTGGAGATAACCCCAGACAAAGACGATGTCGATTTTGTCGCCCTCTCTTTAAAGATAAACGCCCCACTCTGGAGCAACGATAAAAGACTGAAAGAAGTGGATGAAATCCAAGTCCTAACAACGAAAGAACTTCTCAAAATTCTGGGCATCGGTTAACCTATCAGCCTCGCGTGCTCCTGCTTTATGCAGCGGTGGGCAACCGCTACCAAACCTTTCTCCCCGGCCTTTTTGAACGCCTCCCTGTTGTAGGTGTTGAACTGGAACCAGACGACCTTTGCGCCCTTCTTTATCGCCTGCTCGACGTAGTCCATCGTGAACTCCGGCCTTACGAAGAGGTCGACTATCTCCACCTCGTCTGGAACCTCTAAAACGCTCGGGTAGCACTTCCTTCCGAGAACCTCGTCATAGCGGGGATTAACAGGGTAGACCTCGTAGCCCTTTTCAATTAGGTAGCGCATCACGTCGTTTGCGTCGCGTTCGGGCTTCGGTGAAGCGCCCACGAGGGCGATCTTTCTGTACTTCGTCAAAATATCCTTAATCTCATCGTCGCTCAGCCTGTCTACGGGCATTATCCTGACCATGCTATCACCAACTTTTGGTTTGAAAAAAGGGTTTAAATCTCTAACCGGAAGTTCCTCCGGTGAGAATATGGCACTCTATGAAGAGACCCTAACGAACAGGGTATTTCAGATCATCATGCTGACCCCGATCCTTGCGATGTTCGCGGGCCTCTACGCTACGTATCAGGCAGGCGAAGGCGTTGAGATAATGCTCGCGACCACGGTTGGAGTTACGGTTCTGCTCCTCGATGTCATTGCAATCAGAATCGAGATAGACGAGCGCGAGCTGAGGATAAGGGGCGCCATTGGGCTTGTGGTCAGGAAAACGATCCCCATCGAGAACATCGCTAGCTTTAGGGTTGGAGAGGGATGGACCTCCTGCTACGGGACGATACACTTCAACCTGCCGGCCAGGGGCTGCGTCACGATACATCAGAGGAAGGGCTGGACGATTTCGTTCACGACCAACAACCCGGAGGAGGTCGCAAGGGTTTTAGCTACCCTCGGCGTTCCACGAGCACCTTAGTGCCCCGAACTGATACCACCCTGACCCCCTCGCCGGCCTTTGCAGTTCCGTTCGTGCATTCCGCCTTCCAGAGTTCACCGTCAATTTTGACGACTCCCTCAGGTGAAAGGTCTTCAACAACGAGGGCGGTTCTCCCCATCAGACTCTCGGGGCCGGTTTCGGGCCTTTTGTCCGCTCCACCGCCGAGAACAAAGGGCGCTATGAGGAAGTCCTTGGCCAAGAGAACGGCTATCACGAGCAAGCCTGCCCAGAGGGGAATCTCCACGCCTATCCCTGGAAGTATCAGGAATATGAAAATACCGACTATCACCTCATCGGCCATCAGCGCGAGGAGCTTGAGAAGGTTCCTGGTTTTTACACGCCCCATTTTTAAACCTCGCCCCTCGCCAGCCACTTCCAGTAGGGGTTCAGCTCGACTATCGTCCACCACTTCTTGAGCTCCTTCCTCGCGGTTTTGTAGTCGGGGTAGAACCTTTCGACGAGCTCCCAGAAGGCCTTCGAGTGGTTGAGATACCTTAAATGGGCGAGCTCATGGACTACAACGTACTCCCTAAGCTCCCTGGGAAGGGCTATGAGGCGAACGTTAAAGTTCAGGTTCCCCCTGGGGGAGCAGCTCCCCCACCGGCTCTTTTGATGGCGAATATAGACCTTTCCATATTTAACTCCCATCCTGTGGGCGTAGGAATCCACGAGGGGCAGGAGTTCCCTTCGGAGGATTTTCTTCAGGCAGTCAAGGACATCGCTGGGATTGGGTGAGAGGACGACGGTCTTGAACCGCTCGTGAACCTTGGGCTTTCTCCCGTGGATGACTTGGTAGAACTCGCCGTTGATGGGAAAGCCAGATTCGGCTATCTCGCGAAGGCATTCTATCTCGGCCAATTTGCCCTCAAGCCAGCCGCGGTGCCTCTCGATCAGGGCATCGACGTCGAAACCATCCGGAGCAGTAACGACAACCGTCCCGTCCGGCCTCACCTCAAGCCTCGCGTACTTAACCGGCCGACGGCGAACCCTCAGCATTGCCGCTCACCTTTTAAGGAGAATGGATAAAAAGTCCTTATGAAGGTTCGGGTTATAGAGAGGCGCGCCAAGAGCATCTACACCAGATCCAAAATTCCTGGCGTAGAGTGGGTGGCCAACCAGTACGTCGGCTGTGCCTTCGCATGCGAGTACTGCTACGCCAAGTTTCTGACGAGGTGGAAGGACTACGGGAGATGGGGTAGCTGGGTCGAAGTCAAGACCAACGCGCCCGAGCTGGCTAGAAAGCACGTTTCCGGAAGCGTCGTCATGTCAACGGTGAGCGACCCGTATCAGCCGATAGAGGCCGAGTTGAAGCTTACGAGGAAGGTTTTGCGCTACATGGACAAGAGGAACGAACTCTCGGTTCTCACCAAGTCCCCCCTGGCAACCCGGGACATCGCCCTTTTCAAGGAGTTCCAAACGATAGAGGTCGGCCTCACGATAAACGGCTTTAGGGGGAGAGAAAAGAGGCTCTTCGAACCCCTAACGCCGGTTCACGAGGCGAGGGTTAGCGCCCTTAAGGAACTTCACGAAGCTGGACTGAAAACGTACGTCTTCGTCAGCCCTATAATTCCAGAGATAACGGACGTTTCCGCCGTAGTGGAGGACACGAGGGACTTCTCGGACTACTACTTCTTTGAAGTGCTCAACCTCCGCGCCTCCGGAAGGGAATTCCGGGAGCTCCTCCGCGATGAGTATCCGGAGAGCTACGAGGCCCTGACCGGTGATGAGGCCTTTGAAGAGTTCCTGTGGGGGCTGAAGAAGGAGATAAGAGGCCTACACGTGAAGGCAGAGGGAATAGAGACCCACAGGGAAGGCTGGGAGTTCGTGGGGCTTTGAAATTTATTGATGTATCTCCGGAATGACAGCCACCACCAGCGAGTTCACGTTCGTTCCGGTCGGGCCAGTCTTGAGGAGCGCGCCGGCCTTTTCCAGCGCATTATATGCGTCGTGCCTCCTGAGGACTTCCTCGACATCTATTCCCTCGCTCTTGAGCTTCTCCAGCGCTTTCCCGTCCACTATCCCGCCGGCGGCATCAGTTGGCCCGTCCGTCCCGTCGGTATCAACGGCCAAAACAACCGCGTTCAGACCGCTTATTTTTCTCGCCACGCTCAGCGCGAACTCCTGGTTCGGCCCGCCGAGACCGGCTTCCCCCTCTATAGTTACCGTCCACTCTCCGCCGGCTACCAGGACGGCAGGCCTTGGAACCGGGCGGTCGTATTTGGCTATCTCCTGGACTATCGAGCCGATTGCCAGGGCTATCTCCCTGGCCTCGCCTTCGAGGGTCGTGGTGAGTATCGCCGCGTTGTAGCCGAGCTCCCTCGCCTTTGCCAGCGCTGATTCGCAGGCGAGGGTGCTGCTTCCGACTACGAAGTTGTGGACGTTGGGCAGATCTTCCTTGAGGGTCTCTTCGGCCTTTCCTTCAAGTCCCAGCTTGATGTGCCTCCTAACGCTCTCCGGCAGCCTCTCCCAGACGCCGTAGAGCTTCAGTATCCGGAAGGCGTCCTGGAATGTAGTCGGATCCTTCACGGTCGGACCAGAGGCTATCGCCTCAAGCGGGTCTCCAACGACGTCCGAGAGGATGAGACTTATCACGGTACCTTTTACACGTTTTGCCAGCTTACCGCCTTTCACCGCCGAGATGTGCTTCCTCACTGTGTTTATCTCGTATATCTTTGCACCGCTCTTCAGAAGGAGCTCGTTCGTTCTAATTTTGTCCTCCAAGGTTATCCCCCTCTCCGGGAGGAGGAAGAGCGCACTTCCGCCACCGGAGATGAGGACGAGGAGAATGTCGTTTTCTCCAACCTTTTCCGCCAGTTCGAGGCCGAGCCTTCCACCCAGGAGGGAGTTCCCGTCCGGAACAGGATGCCCGGCCTCGATGACCTTAAGCCTTCCCAGCTTGGGGCAGTTTTCGGCGTAGCCGTACTTGGTGATTATTACACCTTCCTCAATCCGTTCCCCAAGGAGGTCAACTATAGCTTTTGCCATGGAGCAGGCGGCCTTGCCAAACGCTAGGAGGTAGACCTTTCCCAGAACAGGAAACCTCTCGCCAGAAACGACCAGGTTGTTCCCCTCAATACCAAGGTTCCTTTTCACCGCGAGGTACGGGTCGGCGGCTTTCAGAGCCGCGTCCATCAGGGCAAGTGCCGTTTCTTTAGGCGTCATGTGAAAAGATAGTTTGCAAAGTTTAAAAATCAGTCGAGCACCACCAGCTCAATCTCGGCAATCGTCTCGGCGTTCTTCAGAAGCTCCACTATTTTCCTGTCTATGTCCCTGGCGGCCTTGTTGGCCCTTATCGCGAGGGTTCTGGCGTCCACGTAGGTGCTCTTCCTGATGACCATCGAGTATTCGTGCTCGAGAATCAGCTCCGGGCTCCCCTCGGCCAGGACCTCGTCGGTTAGGTCGCCCACCCTGATGCGGATTAAGAGCCTCTTCCCGGCCTTGAGGGCGCGTTTGAAATCCTCGCTCAGGTCGTTTATGCCCCTGTCCGCTTCGATGCACAGTATGCAGTCACCGCGGGGCGTGAGGTAGTTTTCCTTCGTGAACTCAAGCGTCGATTTGTGGGTTGCCCTGACGTTCTCGTGTCCCCTGCAGCGGATGATTTCTCTCAACATGGTTCCAGCTTCGGGCGGGGGTTTATAAATTTCCGGCCAAACCAGTGAAAAACTTTTTAAGTGTGACCAGAAAATACTACATCGGGTGATACGATGAGCCTGGGGCGTGTCGTTAAGGGTTTCCTGCGGGTTCACGCGGGATTTGCCGTTGTAAGGGTAAACTCCCTCGGGAAAGTCTATCCCCGGGGAACCAGCGTTGAGGTGCTCGAACTCCTCCACAGGAGGTTCGGGAAAAAGTGAAGAACTCCTTTGTTTTCAATTGTTCTGGGAAAACTTTTAAAAGGCCTCTTATGATGTGAGTTACGGCTGTAAGGATCAAGCTAACGGGGGGTTGATGATGGGAAACATCAAGCAGACTTTCATCAAGAGAACTGCCCGCGAGCTGTTTGACCGCTACCCGAACGAGTTCACGAGGGACTTCGAGCACAACAAGAAGAAGGTTGAGGAACTCACCAACGTCACCAGCAAGACCATCAGAAACAGGATAGCGGGCTACATAACCAAGCTCGTGAGGATGAAGGAAGAGGGCAAGATGCTCTGAGCCCTTTTCTAGGATTTATTCTCTTCGGCCCTTCTGGCCGCCCTAAAAGTGCTCCAGGTCCTCAAGTATCTTTCTCGGCAGCCTGGGGGCGAACTCCTTCAGGAGCCTCTCGAACTCCCGTTCGTTTTCCTGAGCCACCCTTCTGAAGAAATTCTCTATGTACGTCTCCGTCAGCAGGCGGACTTCCTCCAGCTCCTGCTTTGTCCGGATTATCTCGTTTATCCTCTCCTGTATCTCCGTTAGAAACGTCAGGAGCTCGTCTATCTTGGCGTCCGCGGGCTCGGTGGACTTTATGAGCGCCCTGGCCTGGTTGTACTCCCTGGTCCGCCTGGGGGCCTTCGGTTCGTACATCTCAGTGCCGAAGGTGTACGGGGTGAGCAGTACCTCCATTCTGAAGCCCCTCTTTATCGTGTAGTACTTCCTGGGTCTGCCGCGCGGTATCTTCTCAGTCCTTCCCTCTATGAGCCCGGCGCTCTCGAGTATCCTCAGATGCTCAAGGACCGCCTTCTGGCCCACCCCAAGCTCCTGGCTAAGCTCGCTCACAAAGTAAGGCCTCTTGGTGAGCAGGATGAGTATCCTCCTTCGCGTCTCGTTTCCCAGTATGTCAAGTAACTTCCCCATGTTCTTATTTGACTCCATGGTCTCACCCCCTTTCCCTAACCTGATGTAAGAAAAGATTACTTTAAGCTTTTCGGTGGATACGGGAGAAAAATTGGGGGATTATGGAACAACGTGGTGCTCCCTGCAGCGTGCCTCATAGCTCTCGCTGCTCCCGACGAGGATTATCGGAGAGTCCCTCGGGGCCGGCTTCCCATCAATAAGACGCTGACTCCTGGTCGCGGGTTTCCCGCAGACCGTGCAGACGGCGGTGAGGTAGACGATGTTATCCGCACGAACAAGGAGGTCCCTGGTCACCGGGAAGGGGTCGGCTTTAAAGTCGAGGTTGAGGCCGCTCGCAATCACGTAGATTCCCTCGTCGGCGAGGCGGTTCAGCGTCTCAACTATTACCGGCGGAAAGAACTGAACCTCGTCAACCCCGATTACCTCGAAGCCCTCACCCAGGGTAATCCTCTCGATGAGTTCAACGCCCTCCTCGTTCGTGGGGACGACGAAGGCTTCATACCTGAGACCGTTGTGGGCAACCACGTCATCCTCGGAATACCTGTTGTCGATGCTGGGCTTGAAGAGGGCAGCCTTCCTCTTGGCAAAGGTCTGCCGCTCTATCCTCTTTATAAGCTCAGTGGTTTTGCCCGCGAACATCGGCCCTGTTATGATCTCCAGGAATCCACCAGGGTGAACCATAACACCACCGGGGGAAGAACATCCCCACCCGTTAAATCTCCTCCGGGTGAAAAGTTGAACGGAAGACGAAAATGGAAGAAAAAAGTTGGCAGTATCAGACTGGAGTGACGTGGCCCCACTTTTCGAGGGCTCTGGCGAGCTCCTTGTGGCTCTTGGCGTACTCGTCAAGCGGGATGCCCTGCATGATGGCATCTATCGCCTGTCTGACTGCCCTAGCTCCAGCGGCCGGTCCGTCCGGATGGCCCATCGTTCCGCCGCCGAGCTGTAGAACGATGTCCTTTCCAAGGGCCTCTATGACAGGTTGAATGTTTCCGGGGTGAAGACCACCCGAGCTGGTCGGGAAGACCGGCTTCATGTGGTAGAACTTCTGCTCCAGGTGGAAGACATCCTTTTCATCCGGCACGTAGTGGTTCTCGGTAATGATCCTCTTGTACTGTATGACGTCCCACTTGCTTCCCTCAAGCTTCCCGGCTCCGGCCGTTCCGACGTGGAGCTGGTCGACGCCTATAACCCTCGCGAGCTTGGCTAAGACGAACATCGAGAGGCCGTGCATCGGGTTCCTGTCAAAGGCCGCGTGCATGGCCCTGTGGGCGTGGAGTGCTATGCCATAATCCTCGGCCAGCTCCCTGATGTAGTCCAAGACTCCCCAACCGAGGACGACGATGTCGATCATTGCATGGGGAACACCATAATCGGCGAGGATTTCAAGCCTGCGCTCCATCTCAAGAATGGGTGCGGTTATGTTTGCAAACCAGGTCTTCTTCTCGCCGGTCTCGTTTTCCGCCTTTTCCATAGCCTTCGAGACCACCTCGACCCTGGACTCAAAGCGGTTGTACCATGGGCTGGCGAGGTTCTCGTCGTCCTTGAGGTAGTCTGCCCCGCCGGTGAAGAGGTCAAGGGCAAGCCGGTATAACTCTTCCGGTGAATAGCCGACCTTCGGCTTTGGAACCACGCCGTAGAGGGGTCTGTCATAGATCTCAAGCTTTTTCCTCACCCCGTCTATTCCAAAGGCTGGGCCGGGGTAATCGCGCAGGAACCTCTCGGGCAGGTAAATGTCCTCAAGACGGAGCCAGTCCACGCGCTTCATTCCGTAGACGTTCCCCGCTATGCTCGCGAGAAACGCCGGCATGTTGAACTCCTCAAAGATATCCAGAGGGTAAGCTATTTTTACTATCCAGCTTCTATCTCCCATGTCAACGAAGTCGTAGGCCTTCGCGGAGAGGCTCTCCCATCTCTCCCTCTCGTACCACTCGTAGAGCGTCGTCCAGGTTCCGGTTGAGCTCTCGGCAGCAACCGCTCCCGCGGCCGCCTCGATGGTGTACCCCTCGGCAGGGGTTACGCGGAACACGGCTATGATGTCCCTCTTCTTGTTGGGCTCATAGCTCTTGTCCACGTAGTAGTCGTATATCTTGTCAAACTTCTCTACCATGCTTTCACCTCCTGAGTAGCCTAAAGATTGCACCGCCACCTATAAAAATGCTGTGGTTCATTATTGGGACACTCCTGCCCCCATATGAGTATCGGGGACACTTTTCCTGCGTCAACGCTCCAAACTCCTGCCCCGCTTTTGAAAATCAAAGCTGTGTCCCTCCGGCAAACTGGGTTTCAAGGGCAGATCTGCCTTTTCAAAACTTTGCCCTCTGGTTTGTATTGGGCCGTTCATAAGGTGGCAGGCGAAGGATGCCTAATTTCTAAACACCCCACCTAAAAACAGCCGATTATCGCCCCCAGAAGGCCCTGTTTCCGAAAAGTTTATATAGGCCTTCCTTCCTAGAATAGAACGCAGATACCTGCAAAACAACGTTTAGGAGGTTGGGAAAATGGCTGAGTTGCCGATTGCCCCAGTTGACAGGCTGATAAGGAAGGCCGGCGCCGCCCGCGTCAGCGAGGACGCCGCCAAGCTCCTGGCCGAGCACCTCGAGGAGAAGGCCATGGAGATCGCCAGGAAGGCGGTCGACCTTGCCCACCACGCCGGCAGGAAGACCGTCAAGGCCGAGGACATCAAGCTCGCCATCAAGAGCTGATGGCCTTTCTTTTCCTTACTCAGCTTTTCTGGGAGTTGATGTGAACCTACCAGAAAGTAATCCTTTCAACACGGATGTTTTCTCCCTTAATCTCGAGAAACACAAAGCCCGGCGAGTCCATCCTGGGGAACGTTGGCGAGCCAGGGTTGAGGAGAACCACTCTTTTCCCATGGATTGAGTAGGTATCGTGGTAGAAACGGTGCGTGTGGCCAAATATGAGAAGGTCGACCCCCATGTCAAGGGCTTTGAGCGTCAGAAACTGGGCGTTGAGCGAGAAGAACTGGGGCCCGTGGAGAAGGCCGATTACAACGTTGTCAACATCGATAACCCTTTCCTCGGGCAGGTTGAGGTAATCAGCGTTTCCCCGAACGGCTACCACCGGTGCGAACCTCTCAAGCTCCTCCAGAAGCTCATGGGATGTAACGTCGCCAGCGTGGAGTATCAAATCGGGATTTTTCTCCTCAAGGTGCTGGAAAAGAAGGGAAGGAGGGTTTCGGGTCTTATCACCGTAATGGGTGTCGCTCGTCACCGCTATAAGCACGGACATCCCTCATATCGGGACGTTTATGTTGAGCTTCTCCACGAGCTCCTTGTAGCGGTTCCTCACGGTGACCTCGGTTACGTGCGCTACCTCCGCCACCTCGCGCTGGGTCTTCTTCTCCCCCTCCAGGAGGGAGGCAACGTAGAGTGCCGCCGCCGCGAGACCTGTAGGACCCTTTCCGCTAGTGATGCCCCTCTTAATGGCCTCCCGGAGTATCTCCTTGGCCCTCTTCTTCGTCCTCGCGCTAACGTTCAGAGCGTCGCCAAAGCGGTCAACGTACTCAATCGGGCTGGTCGGGCGGAGGTTAAGGCCAAGGCCCCTGGCCAGGAAGCGGTAGCTCCTTCCTATCTCCTTCTTCGTGACCTTCGAAACGGCTGCTACCTCATCAAGAGTCCTGGGAATGCTCTCCATCCTGCACGCCGCGTAGAGCGCCGCGGAGACCATCCCCTCAATCGAGCGCCCGCGGATGAGCTTCTTCATCACGGCCTTTCTGTAGAGCGAGGCCGCGACTTCCTTGACGCGCCTCGGGAGGCGCATCTGGGCGGCCATTCTGTCCAGCTCGCTCAGGGCGAAGGCCAGGTTACGCTCGGCCGCGTCGTTTATGCGCATTCTCCTCTGCCACATCCTCAGGCGGCGCATCTTGGTCCGGTACATGCCGGTTATCTGGTTCCCGTGTATGTCCTTATCGCGCCAGTCTATGTCGGTGGAGAGGCCCTTATCATGGATCATCAGCGTCATGGGCGCACCGGTCCTGGCGCGCTTGGCCCTCTGGTCGGGATCGAAGGCGCGCCACTCAGGACCCTCATCGACGACATTCTGCTGAACAACGTAACCGCAGACAGAACAGACGATTTCGCCTCTCCTCGGGTCATAAAACAGCTTATCGGAGCCGCAAACCGGACATACATTCTTATCAGCCAAAAGCTCTCACCCCCTCTTTCTGGGGGCAGGGCGAGAACGCTTGCCCTTGAAACGCTTCTTCCCGGACCGAGCTTTTCTGCCGGACCCGGATTTCTTCCTGGAGGAATCAACGTACAGCAACGCACCGATGTAGTTCTCGGGATTCTTGACCCGCGGCTTGACGGCCACATAGGGCCTCTTAACCGGCCCGAAAACATCCTTCACTACCCCGACCACGGTGAGCTTTTTGTCAACCACCGGGTCGTTGAGTGAAGGAACCCAGTCGGTCCTGAGAACCAGGAACCCCTGCTTTGCATAGTGAGAAACTTTACCCAGGCGCTTCATAGCCCCACCCCAAAAGGACATATCCTTTTAAGCTTTTCGTTTTTGCCCTTATAAACTTTTCGCAAATTTCCAAAAGATTTTTATGGAAAGCGTGGCTAACAGTAAAGATTGGGCGGGCAAAATGAGGTGCCTAATCGTTGGTCATCTCGTCAGGGATATCATCGTTAAGAGTTCTGGAGTCGAGCACCGCATCGGGGGCGGGGCGTACTATTCTGCAATGGCCCTGTCCAGATTCTGCACGGTCGAGATCCTGACCAGCGTTGGGGAGGATTTCCCAGAAAGCTGGCTCAGGGAACTTGAGGAAGAGGGCATAGTGCTCCATACGATACCCGCGGAAAGCAGCACATCCTACCGCCTCCGTTATCTTGACGGGAACACAAGAGAACTCAGCCTCCTCTCCGTCGCGGAGAGAATAACCGACATGCCACAAGGGAGCTACGATATAATCATCCTCAACCCCGTTGCAGGCGAGGTTACACCCGAAACCGTTGCACTCGCCAAAAGGAGGAGCAACTTCGTTGCTGCAGACGTCCAGGGGTTCATCAGGTCGCCCAATCCTGGAAGACTTAAGCTGACGGGGGTAGACGGCGGCATCTTTAACGGACTGAGGGTTCTCCACGCCGACGCCTCCGAGGCCCAGCTCGTAAGAAACCTCGATCCCGACAAAATAGAAGTGCTGCTGGTCTCCCGGGGTGCCGACGTTGGACGGGCATACCTCCGGGGACGAAAGTACACCTACACTCCAGCGAGGGTTGCGGTGGAGGAATCAACCGGCGCGGGCGACGTTTTTCTGGCATCGTTTGCCATGTTCTACCGGGACTGCCCCTTCATTCAAGCACTCAAGAGGGCCAGCGCCTTCACGGCCCTTTTTCTCCAGCGCAGAAGCTTCGACTTCCCGATGGACGAAGTGAACGAGCTGGCGAGGAGAGTTACAGTCGAAAGGCTTAACGATATAAATCTTCAGGAATAATTATGACCGCCGATGATGAAACGTCAGCATACTGAGAAATGATGAGAGACTTCCCTGAGGTGATGGCATGGACCGATACGTTCTGCTCGTTAAGGCCCCGAAGGGCTACGATATAACCCCCGTAAGGGAGGAGCTCAGAGAGTTTCTCTCCAGAACCCATCCGGAGCTCAAGGTCGAGTCACATAGGTGCATAGGCCTCACCGCAGACGTTGTGATACTCTACAACGGCGGCGTTGTCCTCATAAAACGGAAGCACGAACCGTTCAAAGGTCACTACGCCCTGCCCGGGGGATTCGTTGAGTACGGGGAAACCGTTGAGGACGCGGCAAAGAGGGAGGCGAAGGAGGAAACAGGTCTCGACGTGAGGCTCATCAAGCTCGTCGGCGTTTACTCCGACCCAAACAGAGACCCGAGGGGGCACACCGTGACGACGGCATTTCTGGCGGTTGGAACCGGAAAACTGAAGGCCGGGGACGACGCCAAAGAAGTGCATGTCTTCCCCATGGATGAGGCACTAAAGCTGCCGCTGGCCTTCGACCACGCTAAGATTCTGAAGGACGCGCTCGCTCTGAAAGACCGCCGGTGAGATTGATGAGACCTCCCCTGTACACCGGGGAAGAAGGACAGTTCAGGGTGAAGCTGGGAAACTTTCTGATGGGAATGGCAGTAATCTCAGGTATTATAGGGATAGCTGTGGCTCCGCCGCTTTCGATTTTCTCGCTACCCATGTTGGCAGGAGGATTCTATTTAAGGCAAAGTGGGAAGAGGTTTCTAAAAGGGTACATCGGGGAAGTCCGCGTCCTTGAGGTTCTGGAAGGTATAAACGGATATACTGTCTCAGATGTCGTCCTGCATGATGGAAGAAATATTGACCATGTCTTTATTTCGGAGAGGGGAGTGTTCGCAATCGAAGTAAAGAACTATAACACGGATGTCATGGTGGACGGGGATAACTGGTGGATACACAAGTCTGCTGGCTGGGCAAAAATAAAAAGCATTAGCAAAGCAACAAAAGCGCAGGCCCTTGAGCTATCAAGATTCATAGAACGCTCTACTGGACAAAAGATTTTTGTTAAACCGGTGATAGTGTTTACCGGTTCTGGAACTGTCATAGGAAAGTCAACTGTTCCCATCCTGACCCCGGACACGTTGAAAAAGTTCATCCTTGAGGAAAAACGCAGTCTTGATCAAAAAATTGTTGAAGAGATAGTATCCAACCTCGAAAAATTTGGACATACGATAACGGAGGGTCGCTATGAAGGTTGAATATCCCGCCTTCGGGAAGATAGTCGTCGATGGAAAGGTCTACGACCACGACATCGTGATCTATCCAAGCGGAAAAATCGAGAGGCGAAAAAAGTGGCTCAGCAAGGAAAAGCACGGGACAAGCCATAGGCTCGACCCGGATGAGCTGAGGGAGTACCTGAAGGAGGAGTTCGACGTTTTGATAGTAGGAACCGGCGCCTGGGAAAGGCTGTCACTTTTGCCGGAGAGCAGGTCGCTCGTAGAGGGGAAAGAGGTCTATGAGCTTCCCACAAGCGAGGCGGTAAATCTATTCAACGAACTGCACAAAAAGAAGAGAGTTCTCGCGATTTTCCACGTCACCTGCTGAGGAATCTCTGGACAAGGAGAACCCCCAAAGTTGCCGCGGTTAGTGCATAGGCGTAGCCGAAAAAGTACCAGATCCCGGCAACGGTTCCGAGGGCGATTCCGTTGAGGAGCATCAAAACCAACACATGGCCGAAGTTGGTCTCAGGAATAGAGAGTTCCTTTTCGTTCCAGTAAAAGAAGGCCATCGCCACGGAAGATGTTAGGAGGGGAAGCACCACGGCAGCGGGCAGGAGAACTATCTTCCTTGGGTCGAGGTAAGAAACCGCAAGGACAAGTCCCGCTCCAGCAGTGACCGGAAGGGCGTTCATGACGAGGAGCTTCCCCCTGACGAACTGGCCCACCGTTATGGGCAGACTCCTAAGGAACTCGAATTCCTTCCCGTCTATTTTGAGCACAGTGTCAATGCTGATTGATGCAACCCACGCTATCATGAGGAGGACAGACGCAACGGCCCATTCTCTCACGGAGCCGGAAATGAGAAGATTGACTGCACTCGGCAGGATTATGAAGAGGGGGAAAATCAAACCCACGAGGAGGGCGCTCTTCCTGAAGGCTATCCTCAGATCCTTGAGGGCAATGGCCAGAACCGGATGGTGGGTTTCGGCCTTGAAGCGGACGTTTCTGGAGCGGGAAACCTCCACCCCCTCCTCAAGCCTTCCCCAGAGCCGTCCAAGGATAAACAGGTAGAGCGGAACTAGAACGGTGAGATAGCCAAGAACCAGAAGGAGAGAGTGGAGGGGATCGGCTATCGATGCAACCGAGAACGGATAGGCTATCGAGTACCTGGCAAAGAAGGGCAGTATCTCCTCGTAGTGCTCGTTGATGTAGCTCTGAAGGTAGTTGAGGGCATAGAACATGCTGATGAAGAGTATAACCCCAACGGTTCTGGCGAGGGTTCTGAGCTTTGAGAACCTGCCGCCGACGCTCGCCGAACCGAAGAATGTGAAAACGATCAGTCCAAGGACGTGGCCGAGGAACGCCCCCGTAAGGATCCAGAGAAGGCCGAGTACCCCAGAAAGTCCGTATTTTGTGGCCATAGCAATGACAGCCGGCAGGAGGGCTATAACGGCGGGAACGTTGTCTATCGCCAGGAGAACGCTGAGATACTTTGAGCCGGTCCTTATCGGCAGAGGCTTGAGAGGCTCAAAGATTCCCATCGAGACGGCGTAGGAAGCGTTTACCGTCGTCGTGTAGAGGGCCATCACGAAGGGCAGGAGCGCGTAGGTCGCGAACATAACGGACGCCCTCGTCTCGTCCTCCGCTCCGGCGATACCTCCAGCCATCATGATCCCGAAGAAGAGAAAGGCAACGGACTGGAGGGCTATGCCCCTCTTCATGTCCCCGGAGTTCCTGAGCTGCTTCCTGAACTTCTCCGGGTCGGCCGCTATCTGGGGGTTGCTCTTAAGGCGCCTGTAGTGAAGCTCCCTGTAGAGGATTCTGACTATCTCGAACATGCTCCCACCCTAAAGGGCCTCCTTAAGGGCCATGACTATTCCGGCCACCTCTTCCTGACTCTCGGTGAGCTTGAGGAACACATCTTCAAGGCTCTCCTCGTGTGCAAAGCTTTTGAGCTGCTCCACAGTTCCTTCAGCGATTATCTCACCGTTGTATATGACACCAACGCGGTCGCATATAGTCTCGGCCAGAGCCAGAACGTGGGTGGAGAAGACTATGCTCCTGCCCTCCTCCCTGAACTGGAGTAAGAGTTCCCGCAGGATTCGGGCGCTCTTGGGGTCGAGACCGTTCATGGCCTCATCGAGGATGAGAACCCTCGGGTCGTGGAGCATGGCGGAGATGAGTGAGATTTTCTGCCTTGTGCCAAAGCTCAGAGAACCTATCATCTCGCCGAGATATTTTTCTATTCCGAACGCCCTCACGAAGGTCTCAACGCGCTCCTGGAGCTCTTCCGCTGGAATTCCCCTCACGCTTCCGATGAAGTTGAAAAACTCAACAGGGGTGAGGCTCTCGTAGAGAACCGGTGTTTCCGGGACGTAGCCGACTATCCTCTTCACCCGGAGGGGGTCCTTGGAAACGTCTATCCCGTTGACGATGGCCTTTCCTCCGCTTGGGGGAATTATTCCGGCCAGGATTTTCATCGTCGTGCTCTTTCCGCTCCCGTTGGGGCCGAGAAGGCCGTAAATTTCGCCGTCTTTGACCGTGAAGGTTATCCCTTTGAGTGCCACGTTAGAACCGAACCTCTTGACGAGGCCTTCGATCTCTATCATTCCACCACCGATGGTAATAACGGGGAGGCCTTAATAAACGTTATCCCTTGAATGACTCTTCATAAGAGGAACTCTTAAATAGAATAAGGTACATAAGTGGGTAAAACCCAAGCCTCTGTACGGGTCCCAATTTCGTTTCTTGCCCGCAGGTTTGAGTTTGGAGGCGGTATCATGAGGAGAGGTACCACGCTTTTGCTGTTCATTTTATTGAGTGTCATTGTGCTCGTGGGCGGGTGTATCGGGAACACCCCCTCTTCCACGGGCACAATGACTGGAAATTCGGAGGAAGATGGCGGTGGGACTGCCTCAACGATGGAAAGCTCAACAACCGAGACGGGAACAACTGAAACTGTAACCGAGACCCAAACATCCACAGATACAGGCACTGAAACTCCAACCGAAACACCACCCAATGAAAGCCTAAGCTACGACGAGGACGGAAACGTCCTCTGCGAAGGTGAAGACCCTGACCTTGGCTGTGAAGCCGGAGAGACCAACGGGAACGGAACAGGGCCCGGGTTCTCGCTCAACTTCGACTTCAACGTGAGCCTAACTCCAGTAATAGTGCCGGTGACGATGGTTAAGGCCAACTTCAGCTACGCCGGGCCGATAAGCTCGATGGCCTTCTCTCCGGGAGAAAGGGACGTTATCGACTGGATAAGCGTATTGACATCGAGCAGAGACCCGGGTAAAAACTTCGTCTTCACAATAAAGTTCGCGGACGAAGAACTGGCGGAAACCTACATCCACGCGGAGGTCTTTTACGACGTAATCCACAACAGGAAGATAACCTACGAACCGACCGTTCTATACTTCGATGAGGGGAGTGAGTTCGGAAGGATGTGGGAACTGCATCTTTACAGCGGTGGCTTCACCCTCTATGAGGTGGGTGAAAACGGACTGATTGAGCTCTCCAGCGGAAACGTGGACGTCAGGGGTTCATCGGTGAGCTTCACCATCGAGAACTTCAGGGATGTTTTTCCAAGGAGGGTCTACATGAGAGCCAAGGCCGTCCCGATGGGGGATGGCGAGATAGTGCACTACCCAGGCAACGGTGTCTTTACCATCGAATACGAGAGGGGATGGATAGACTACACCAGCTCCTCCTACTACGGAGAGCCCGGAGGAAAGTTCAGCCTCCACGCAAAGGCCCACTCCTACGACCTGAGCCTGAGCCTCTACTTCGAGAGTGAGGAGGAACTACGAAAATTACCGGTGTTATTCTACATCGACAGCACCGACAACGGAAGGGCCGACTGGATTGCATACATCTATGCCGACCACTACCTCCTGAAGGACTCAACCGGAAACGTCTATCGCGAGGGAAAAGCCTTTGCGGACGGCAACGTCCTCAACGTCACCCTGGAGAACCTCTTCAGCCTGATCCCCTGGAGGTACTTCCGGGGCTGGTTCGGCAACATGGACTACCGCTTCCCCGCGAAGGCAAACCTCTGGTTCAACGCGACCGAGGGGTTCTCGGTGGAGAAGGACGTTGAGAGATATCTGGTGATAGTGGTCGAGGACGTCTACATAAAGGGCAACAAAGACCAGGCGGAGGGTGAGATACAGCTCGTCTCGTGGGCCTATGGCGTTGACTGGCCGGAGGGCAAGGTTCTGCCCATCAACTACAGTCCGATATACACCTTCGGCTACCCGGTTGCCCATTGGGTTGAAGCGGAGGACAGGAGCAGGTTGCTCTACCACGATGACAAGGCTATCAGCCTGGACTACGCCTTTGTAAACGGCTATCCAGTCCTGGCGATGCCCTTGGAGGAGGCGGAAAAGTACAGGCTGATAGCATTCAAAACGGCCGCGTGGGACAGGGACGAGCCCGGTGACTACGTGAGCATGGGCGCCGGATTCCTCATAGATACCGCCATAGGTTTCGCGACTGGTGAGATAAGCACCGCCCTCAAATACGCCTACACGGGGGGCATGTGGACTAACCAGCTCATAAGCGGAAAGAGCGCCACGGACGTCTGGGGAGAGGTTTTTAACTGGCTCGTTGGGTCCGAGCCGGACATGATTGGAGTTTCTTCCTACGCTTTACCGCCGAACTCCGCCGAGTTCAGGAAGGGGGCCCTCGTGAAGGTCCCGTCAGAGGACGGAAACATGCTCGTCACGTACCTCCTCTACACGGTCGAGGTGCCGAGGACGCTCAGGTACGCATCGCTCAGCTCCCAGCTCCATTCAGTGGACTTCACGAAGGACACCGAGATAGGGCCGGATGAATACTACATCTACGCCCGTTCCTGTGCCGGGTTTACCGAGGCGAGCGGCGTGAACGTTCCCCAGGACTTCCATAAGCTTGAGATAACGTCAATGGCACCTGTGGGAAGTGCCTACTCCTACCCCAAACTTAGAACGCAGGGCGGCGAGCTGACCTACGACGTTGACGCATGCATGCCCTCGGGAAAGCTGGAGCACGGGGCAATATCAAAGGAATCCCTCTTCCTCCACAAGGAACTCCTGAAGAAAGACAGGGCCGACGTCCCCTTCCTGTACATGGAGTACTCCGGCTGGGAAGAGGATTCAGGAAAGTGGGGCAACGACGACGACCCCATGGGGAACGTGGGGATAACCCTGCTCTTCGATGGCGAATACTTCGACTGGGAGCAAGATTCGGCGATCCCGACCAAGGCCTTTGGTCTGAGCTTCAACGTCTGCGGCGTTTCCGGAGGCTGCTCACGGGTCAGTCTGTGGGCGGACGTCGAGGAGGGTTAGTCTCTTTTATTTCCTCCAGTCATGTCCCTTCCACACGTTGGGGAGGTAGAAGCGGTTTTTCCTCAGCCGTTCCTCAACCATCGCCATTCTTAACTTTTCTTGAACTGGAACGTCTCTTCTGCCCGTTGTCATTCCGAAAACCGGATGTATAGCCAGTATGCCGAAGTTTTCGACTCCCTTATCCTTTTCCACAACCTTAACGGGAATCTCTGTGTATCTTGATTCTCCAAAGAAGAGTCTCTTCAGGGGGGAATCTATTCCGTGGGGTATTTCATCGACGTGGAGGGGATACAGGAATGGCACAAGCAGGAGTGATGAGTAGCCCGCGAGAATGTAGCTAGGACGAAGAGCTTTTTCGAGCTTTCTAGCAAGCTCGTGCTCGTTTTTCACCGAAGACAGATACTCGTCAATCTTGGGAACTAAGTTTCGGAGGAGTTCTGCACTTCTCCTGTACTTTCGGTCCGCAAGAACCTCCTGGAAGCGTTCAACGTGGTCAAACTGGACCCTCAGGGGTAGCACTTCGAGGGTGAAATTGTTGGCCACGTATTCTCCGGTTATCCTGTGGACCCTGAAGGGAACCGGAAGCTCCCAATCCTCACTCAGGGCAAATTCAAACTTGAAAACCGGCCTAAGGGAAAATCCGGAGGCCATAAATAGACGTTTAAGGGACGGATAGTAGTCCCTCATGAAAGCCTCGAATGAAACCTCCCTGCTCTCTCCCGGCTTCATGTTCCCTCCAGAAGGCTTGAAGAAACGCCCACCCCCTGAGAACATAGGCAGCCTGATGTGAAAATCCCTGTTCAGAAGCAGGTTTCTGATGAACCCTACGAGTGAAAGGTAAGCCACCCCCTCTGAGTAGTTTTCGTCGTTTCCCGTCAGTCCAACAAAGATTACGTGCTTCTTTCCTCCCTCATACCCTCTGAGTCGTTTTATCACCTGACGATACAGTTCTATCCCATATGCGTTGTTGTCGTGCCTGTAGCCGGGGTAGGGAGAGATAAACACGAGAACGTCGTGGTTTTCGAGGTTCACACCAAAGGCCAGGCTTGATGTTCCAACAACGTTGCCTCCGAGTTCCTCGTTGGAAAGACCAATCTCTGAGTGGACTGGTGTTGTGGGGTACCCTCTTTCCACGAGGAACTCTGTTAAGTCATCGACGTAAAGACGGTTGTCCACGTAGAACACGACTTTCCCGTCTTTTAACAAGTTTTCAAGATTTACTTCCCTCTCCCCCAGAAGTTCGCTGGCACCAGCTATGACTGCGTTCCAGTCCGGAATTTGGGAATGGACACCCAGACCCATCGCGTAGTATTCGAGGGGGAAGTCGAGATGGATGCGGTAGTAAACAGCCCTTATCGAGTTCACTTTGAACTCTCTAACTGCGGGGTCTTCCTCAACCCTGGACACGAGGACCTCAAGGGGCGTGTAAACCATTCCTCTGCTCGAGAGATGTTTCTTAAAGGTATCCACGTATAGGCCTGGGTGCGTCATGGAAGCGTCGAGAATGGCTACCTTAGTCCCGCGAGGGTTTCGGGAGAATGTTCTAAGAAAACTGAGCGTGCTCTCAACGGCCCCGGCTCCTGAGTTGGTGAACTCGTCGAATACCACTAGGTCGGTATACTTGAGCACACTTTTCCAGCTCCCTGGATTTAGATACTGGAACGCTTGGGAAGTTGCAAGGACAACCCCCGGTTCTTCAGTGCGAAGAGACCCTAGAAGTTTCCTCGATGCCTGATAAGTCCCTGTTTTCGGTGCTTCAAGGGTCTCAACATAGGTTTTTCTCTTTTTCAGCTTCCTTCGGGCACTTGATGATACAAGGAGAGTTTTTATTCCGTTTCTTTCTAGTTTTCTCTTGGTTTCGCTTAGAATGTGCAGGCGGGGTGATATAAAGAGCACCTTCCCACCGTTACTAACGACATCTGAAGCATACCTCAAAAACACATAGTTCTTACCAGCCCCCTGGTCTGACGCATCGATGATGAGGTCGAATTCCTCTAGATACTTCATTAGGTCCTTTTCATGCCTGAGTCTTCTCTTCATAACTCCGATATAGAATGGCCTCGGCGTTTTAATGTGCCCCATGTTTTGCTGTATTGGTCTTTTGTCCCACCTGAGCTGGATCCCCTTATCCTTGCTTTTCTTGTGGAAGTAAAAGGTCCCGCTTGTCTCGTCGTACTTTATGAATGCATTTCCGGTGTAGAAACCGTCGAGAATTTCCCTGGCATGCTCCATGAAAGACTCAGGCATCATCTTTTCCAGCAGTTCAAGTAGCTTGGAGTAGTATTCGCCTATGGCAGAGAAGGAGCCGAGTTCTAGTATTGAAATCCCAAGCGGGAATACAACGACGGCCTCAATTGGAAATCTGTCGAATTTCCGCGCATAGTTGAGAACCTTTGCATACTTGCCCGCGGCGTTATAGAGGGTTTTGAAACTGTATCCACTAATCCTCTTCACCCTCGTCAGAAGTTCTTCCATTGAATACGTCTCAAAACTAACGCTCCAGGCAACGTTGGTCAAGTCTGCGTCAAAGTAGCCGAACAGCACCTTGAAGTCCCCAATGGCAACTGGGGTTCTTCCATTGAAAGCTATAAAATCTGGATACAGATAACCAAGGGAATATCCAACAGGGGCCTCTAAAAGGAACGTTTCGTACCGCTCCCCTAAAATCTTTCCCGTTCTGTATCCCATCTGAAGGAGAGACAAAATGTTGGCAACATCCGTGTTTGCTAGGAGGGACCCGTCTATGGAGAACTTGAGGGCCCTCTTGACCTGTTTCTTCCTAAATACTTCAACGATTCTGGAAATTCTTGCATCCCTATCCAGGCCCTTTTCGAGAACGTAGTTGTACAGGGGCAGTGATTCCCCCGCAATCTCCCTCGCCATTTCTAAGAGGGTATCGTCTCCTTCAAGGAGGGCGTCTTCAAAATCCTCCACGTCGTAACCGTCGGGTAGTTGGTAGGCCTTTGAAGCAAGACCCGCTTTTACTCCAAGCTCAAATGCCTCCCCATAAAGTACCGTTAAAGGATTCTCCTTCATTCCACAACCCCTCCCAGGAGCAAGGACGGCCGAATGACCTTTCTCGAAACGTCCGGATAAGGGGCATAGAACAGACGCTTCGTTCCGGCCAAGCTAACCCCTCCCTTTTCATCGGCCAATCCCAATGTAAACAGCATCTCCTCGTCTGAGAGAACGCCCTCCGAAAATAGCATCATCAGGGGATGCCTGTAGATGCGGGACTCGGAATTCTCCTGGGGGTCCTTTGTTACAAAAACCCGGGCGTTATGTCCCCCAACCTCAAGCACCGCCAGCCACGACCGGTAATGCTTTTTGATGCCCATGGCTCTGTCGAACTCTTCTTTTGATAGAACCAGTCCATCCCAGTCCACGAATATAGCTGAAGCGGGTAACTCACTGAGAGTTTCTCCAAGTTCAACGTTTCTGAGACTCTGCACATGCACAAGATGAACCCCATCGTCTTCAACAGCATTTTTTATGTCTTCAAATATCTTGGGATGGCTATCGAGAGCTTTCCTCGGGTTGTCTCTCCTGTATATTATCCTCTCTGGAAGGAGCCTGACGCGCTTTCCGTCCAAAAGCCCGTAAGTGGAAGTCTTCAAGAGCCTGACGTAGTAGTTTGAGCTACTCGTTGAATCCCCCACTCTATAAAGGGACCTCGCAAATACCCCGTGAGCGTAAATCTTGATGTGAGTCGCAACGTCCCTCCCGTCAATTGAGAGAAGGTATCCCGCGGTGGAGGTGTTTCTGAGGGACATGGCGGCGTAGTACTCTTCCCTGTGCTGGGAAATCCTACCCCAGACCCAGTGCCTGTCAAGATTGTCCTCGTACGCCTTTAGCTTTGATGCTCCGACGTACCAGGCCGTGGACGGCTGTTTTCCTCTCTTCGAAGGATTAAGCAGGTAGACCACCCCTCCAGTACCGTCTTCAAATTCGTACAGGCGATAGGGAACGACTTCGTTTCGTTTTTTCGACGGTACCTTTTCCCAGAGGTTGAGCGCCTCCTCATCTCCAATTGGTCCATAAGGATAGACGTCGTGGCCAAAGTTCTGAACGTTTACCCTTGCCCTCTCCCCAGTACCATGGAGCAGATCCATGTTCTCTACTCCATCCAGCAGGTGGTAATAGTAGTCGTGAACGACCGTGTTCCTGTCCCTCGTGTTGAGGAAATTCAGAAAAACAACGTGGCCCTTTGAGAACTCCAGCCCCTCAATTCTAACGGCGTTTCTCAAGAGCGCGTAGAGAAGGACTGAATCAAAGGTTGCCTTGATGACGCTCGTCCATTCCTCCACTTCTTTTGACCTTTTTCCTGAGACTAACTCAAGATTCTGCTGGAGGACTTCGATGGTTTCTGGTAGGTAATAGGAGTTGGCCATCATCACCGTGAGAAGTTCCTGGATGTTCTTGACCTTCGGTGTTCCTGTTTTGTTCTTGAAGAAACTCACGAGGTATGTTGTTTTGGTGACCTTATCCACCTTTGTGGGTCGAATTGAGCCTATTCTAACCGTTCCTGTGGGGCGCACGTAGAGAGGAATTGCGTCAAGCCCTCCGAGCTTACGCTTTTGTGAGATTTGAACAAGCCTTCCTCGGACTCTGGGAAAAACCTTCTCCCTGAGGGCAAAGAGGATCTTCAGTTCCTCCGGTTCCAACCACTCAATCCCGTAATGCCTTAGAAACTCAACAACCTGTGGGTTGTCCTTATGCTTTAGGAGGATTCTTAGAACACTCCTATTCTCGTTCCAGCCCTCCCCAAAGAGGGGGACAGAGTAGAACTTCCCGGAGTTTGGGAAAACTGCCAGACGGACGGTTCTTATTATCCCTGGAAAAGACGGAAAACTCTTGCCCTCGTAGTTCAGTCTCATTAATTTCTCCGAACTCTTGCTGGGGAGAGTCTTCAGGACGTCCCTGTACTTCTGGTGACCTGTGGAAGGGTTGAAGTTGTAGGTGAGATAGTCCATTAGAGATTCCCACAGCTTGTTGAACACCTCTGAATCAAAGGCATCCCTCAGAACCTCCCGATAGTAGGTCCCAATAACCTCTTCCGAACTCTCGCCGTTCACGAGCAATCCTACTGGGATGCCTTCCCCATTATTTGATAGCTTTCCCCACAGGATTAGGAATTCCGATCGGGGTGAGGGTATGTCCGATACCCTCCGTGCCCTTGAGATTTGCTTGACGTCCTTTTGATAACCAATGACACCCTGAGATTTAACCATCCCCAACAGTACGTCTCCAAGACGATAATCGTCGTGAATAAGAGCGTGACCCCAGTCGTAGAGGTTTCTCATGGGAACCTCGTTGTCCAGGAGAATCCTTCGAAATTTTCCATCGGGTGGTCCAAAATACATTCCCGAACCAATGTAATCATTAAAGGCGCTTACTAATGCCCTCTGGAGCTTGGAACTTTCTCTTATGTAAACCTCTCTATCACTCACTAAAGTCACCTATCCATATGGCGAAGTCAGAATATAAGAGCTTTTTGGAATCTCCTAGAGGTTTAGGATAAACAAGAGTTATGAATATAGCCTACTTCCACTCCAAATGCGCCTTCCTCACCTCAAGCACGCCCGAATAGCTGCATTCGCTCCACTTCTTCTCGACCTCATCGAAGACTATCCTCGCCCTGAAGAAGGGGGCATCTCTCACAAAGGTCTCGAACTCACCGCCCTCACCGGCGACGTGAATTTTGTACTTCTCATGGAGCTTCACAAGTTCCTCCAAAGCTTTCTCGTCAATCCTCCTTCCGAGCCAGCTCTCGTCGAGGCCATAGGCTGCCGTGCCGACCATGACAACGTCAAAGATGCTGATTATCTCGCACATATACTCGATTGGGTCGCGGTGCCAGGCCGGGGCGAAGCTCTCTATGCCGAGCTCCTTTGCTACCCTGTCAACGCGCTTCTTCTGGTACTCACTGGCCAGAGCACCGGCAACGACGCCGTCTATCTTAAGCCCCTCAAGGACGGCCTTCATCTCCTCAACTTCCTTCTCCTTCTCACCGCTGGTGAAGCCCTTGACGAGGGGAATTCCTATCGCCTTCGCCTGGAGCTCTGTGAGGTGGATGTTCGGCACGTGGTACATGTAGCTCTCGTCGCTCTCGCTCACCATCGAGACGAGGTACCTGACCTCAAATCCCTGCCTAAGCGCCCAGTAGAGGGCGTAGTTAGAGTCCTTCCCGCCCGAATACAGCACGGCAACGCGCATCTCTCTCACCCGAAAGCTTCAAATCATTGGTCGGATAACCATCACTTGAGAGAGGCTCGGCGGGGGCTTTAAAAAGGTGATGTCGATGGCGCCAGAAACGGCGGTTATTTTGGCGGCAGGTCTCGGCACGAGGATGGGAGAGAAACCCAAGGGGCTCCTGAAAGTCGCCCGGAGGGAGATCCTGTACCGGACGCTTACCCTCCTCGGACAAAACGGCGTTGAGAGGTTCATAATAGTCACCAACGAACGCTATGCAAGACTTTACCGTGAGTTCTTGGAGAGGCACGGCTTCAACGCCGAGCTGGTAATCAACTCCGAGCCGGAAAAGGGCAACGGGCACTCCCTCCACCTGGTCAAAAACCACGTCTCAGGAAGATTCGTTCTGGTGATGGGCGACCACGTTTACGGTGAGGAATTCATCAGGGAAGCCCTTAGGGGAAGCGGCCTGATAGCCGATAGAAAACCGAGATGGACGGACGTGGGCGAGGCGACGAAGCTCAAGGTTGAAAACGGCAGGGTGACGGAGATAGGGAAGAAGCTTGAGGGATGGGACGCGGTCGATACGGGCTTCTTTGTCCTCGATGACACAATATTCGAGATAACAGATGCGCTGGAGAGGGAGAGAGGAGGAGACTACCCCTTAAGCGAGATTGTTAAGAGGGCCGAACTGCCAGTTACCTTCCTCGACGGCCTCCCCTGGATTGATGTTGACACGCCCTCTGACCTTAAGATGGCCAAGAGGATGCTCGTCAAGACCGCGGTGAAGGGAACGGGCGACGGCTTCATCAGCAGGCACCTCAACAGGAAAGTTTCAACCGAGATAAGCTGCCTCCTCGCCGAGAAGGTCACCCCGAACCAGATGACCCTCATTACATTTGCCCTCGGAGTGATTTCGGCCTTTCTGACGCTCGTCAGCCTTCCGCTGGCGGGAATACTTTATCAGATTAGCTCAATCCTCGACGGCGTTGACGGCGAGCTGGCGAGAGCCCAGATGATGACGAGCAGGTTCGGGGGCTACATTGATTCCATCCTCGACCGCTACGTTGACGGCGCGTTTCTGGCCCTCCTGGCCTATTCGACCCTTACCGAGTCTCTCTGGTATCTAATCGCCCTCTTGGCACTCCTCGGCTCGGTGATGGTGAGCTACTCGACCGAGAGGTTCAAGGCCGCCTACGGTGAGGACGCCTACGGCTCGATTCCCGCCCTCAGAAAGCTCCCCGGCAAGAGGGACGAGAGAATCTTCACCACCATGCTCTTCCTTCTGTATCCGGTCGGGGCTTCGGTTAAGGCACTCTTCCTCCTTCTCGCAATAATCACGCACCTGCGGGTGGCGGCAACGGCGTATTTAATTTCTAGGAAAGTTTTGCAGCCGAAAACTATTTAACTGTTGTAAAATATCTTAGAGCAACTGAGGAGGTGGATGAAATGGTGAAGGTTGTCATACTCGGACAGGGCTACGTTGCCAGCATCTTCGCGAGCGGCCTTGAGAAGATAAAGGCCGGAAAGATGGAGCCGTACGGAGTCCCCCTTGCCGATGAGCTTCCAATCAAGATTAAGGACGTTGAGATAGTTGGTTCCTACGACGTCGATGCAAACAAGGTCGGCAGGAGCCTCTACGATGTCGTCAAGGTCTACGATCCGGAGGCGCCGGAGACCCTCAAGGGCATCACCGTCAGGAAGGGAATCCACCTGAGGAGCCTCAGGAACCTTCCGCTCGAGGCCACCGGCCTTGAGGACGAGATGACCCTCAGCGAAGCGGTAGAGCACCTCGTGAACGAGTGGAAGGAACTCAAAGCGGAGGTCTTCATAAACGTCTGCACCACCGAGGCCTTCGTTCCCTTCGGAAGCAGGGAGGAGCTTGAGAAGGCCATCGCTGAAGACAACAGGGACAGACTCACCGCCACCCAGGTTTACGCCTACGCGATAGCCCAGTACGCCAGGGAGGTTGGCGGGGCTGCCTTCGTCAACGCGATTCCAACGCTTATAGCCAACGATCCAGCATTTGTCGAGCTTGCCAAGGAGAACAACATGGCCATCTTCGGTGACGACGGTGCCACCGGAGCCACTCCGCTCACCGCCGATGTGCTCAGCCACCTCGCCCAGAGGAACAGGTATGTGCTTGACATAGCCCAGTTCAACATCGGCGGAAACAACGACTTCCTGGCTTTGACCGACAAGGAGAGGAACAAGAGCAAGGAGTTCACCAAGAGCTCGGTCGTCAAGGAGCTCCTCGGCTACGACGCTCCCCACTACATCAAGCCCACTGGATTCCTGGAGCCTCTCGGCGACAAGAAGTTCATAGCGATGCACATCGAGTACGTCAGCTTCAACGGTGCCCACGATGAGCTGGTCATCACCGGCAGGATAAACGACAGTCCAGCTTTAGCGGGCCTTCTCGTTGACCTCGCCAGACTTGGAAAGATAGCGGTCGAGAAGAAGGCCTTTGGAGCCGTTTACGAGGTCAACGCCTTCTACATGAAGAACCCGGGACCGAGAGACAGGCCGAACATACCGCGCATCATAGCCCACGAGAAGATGAGGATGTGGGCGGGTCTGGAGCCGAAATGGCTCTGATTCCCCTCTTCTTCCAACAAACCTTTTAATCCCATCAATCCTATTTCTTCCGGAGGGAAGCCGATGAGCTGGAAGAGGGGAGCCTATCCTGAGTTCACGCTTGAGGATGCAGTTGCGGTTCTTTTCATGCTCCAGAACCCGACGGGAAGAAAGGCCGTATCCGAGGCATTGGACCTTGGAGAGGGCAGTGTCAGGACCCTCTTGAGGAAGCTTTTGTGGCAGGGCCTTATACGCTCAACCCAGCGCGGACACTCGCTCAACGGGAGAGGAATGGAGCTTCTTGAGGGGATTTCCAGGCATTTCTCAGAAGTCCGCCGCGTAGGGGAGATTGAGGGCCACCCCGCATTCGCACTGACCGTGAGAGAGCCAGGGAAGTTCAAGAGCATCGAGCTCCGGGACGAGGCGATACGGTTCTTCGCAAAGGGTGCGATGATACTGGTAGTGAGGAACGGGGAGCCGATCTTTCCGGAGGATGGGAGACCGCTGAGCGAGACCATGCCCGAACTGGCGGAGAAGGTTAAGGGAGCGTTCAGGCTGGAGGACGGCGACCTCGTCGTGGTAACCTGGGCAGAGAAGGAAGCGGACGCCATGAAGAGCGCCTACCACGTGGCACTCTCCCTGAAGGAGGAGGTTCTTCCGGAGGAGATAAAGTCCCTCGTGAGGTGACGAAATGAGCGGGAGTGAAGACCGCAGGCTAATCCTGGCCCTTGACGTGTACGAACGGGAGAGGGCGCTTGAGATAGCCGAGTGCACCGCCGATTATCTGTGGGCGGTGAAGGTTAACTGGCCGCTGATAATCGGCTCAGGGTTGGAAATAATCACCGAACTCAAGCAGGTTACGGGACTGCCGATAATAGCCGACCTCAAACTGGCGGACATACCGAACACCAACCGGCTGATAGCGAGCAAGGTTTTCGAGGCAGGAGCAGACTACATAATAGCGCACGGCTTCGTCGGGAGCGACAGTGTTGATGCCGTAATGGGGCTTGGGAAGACCATAATAGTCGTCGAGATGAGTCACCCGGGTGCGAAGGAGTTCATCCAGCCAGCCACGGACAAACTCATCGAACTGGCCAACGAACTTGAGCCCTTCGGCGTTATAGCCCCCGCCACCAGGCCCGAGCGCGTTTCGTACATACGCTCGAAGCTGAAGCCGGGAATCAAAATCCTCACCCCGGGTGTCGGTGCCCAGGGCGGCAGAGCGGGTGATGTTTTAAAGGCCGGGGCGGACTACATAATAGTCGGCCGCTCAATCTACGCGAGCGAGAACCCGAGGAAAAGCGCCAGAATGCTGTACGCGGAGACGTTGGGGGTGTGAGAATGGAACTGAAGGTCAAGCACCCGCTCAGCAAGAAGGAAGTGAAGGAGATAATCCGGGAGATGAGCGAGACTTTCGGAGAGGAGATAGCGGGGAAGATGCTGAACAGGAAGGACAGGGTCGAGGTCGCGGAATTCGATAAGACGACGGAGATACTCCTGGTTAACGGGAAGCCATTCTTCATAAGAAGGAAGGGACTCATCTTCCCGCTTGTTATAGCGCTCTACGAGCTATCCAATGAGGAGAATCTGAGGGAGTGGCCCAGGCGCGTCGTGGTCGATGCCGGCGCCGTCCCGTTCGTCCTCAAAGGTGCAGACGTCATGGCCGCGGGGATAACGGACGCCGATGAGAGCATAAAGGAGGGCGATTTCGTCTTCGTGGTGGAGGAGGACTACGGAAGGCCCCTGGCGATAGGCATAGCCCTGATGGACGGAAAGGCCATGAAGGAGAAGCCCAAGGGGAAGGCCGTGAAGAACATCCACCACGCCAAGGACAGGATCTGGGAACTGACGGTGGGTTGATATGGGCGGGGAAACGGAGGGGAGGAGAAAAATCCGCGTCCTCGTCGGCGGGGTTTTTGACCTCCTGCACATCGGTCATATTCACTTTTTAAGCCAGGCCAAGGCCCTGGGGGACGAGCTGGTGGTTATAGTTGCCCACGACGAAACGGTGAGAAAACGGAAGCGCAGGGAGCCCGTGAACACGGCGGAGGACAGGGCGGAACTTCTGAGGGCACTGAAGATGGTGGACGAAGTCTACATCGGCTCCCCTGGAGGTATAGACTACGAGCTGGTGCGCAGGATAGACCCGGACATCGTCGCGATAGGCCCGGACCAGGACTTCAACTGCGAGCGCCTCCGGGACGCGCTGAGGAACCACGGAATAGAGGCGGAGGTCATACGGATCCCTTACCTCTACAGGAGCGACAGGGCAAAGACGAGCAAAATAATTCAGAGGATAGTGGAGGCGTACTGCGACTGATTTCAGGGGGTTATTCCAGAGCCTGGTTCGAGCAGATTATTCCATGGTTGCCGCTCGATGTCCATCCACCGGGAGTTGGGGCATGATTTAAGCGGGCTTATTCAACGGGTGAATCTAGGCATCTGGGTTAACGTTAAAGTTTGAACCTGCCCATGTAATCCCGCAGGAACTCCGGGTCTTCCCTCCTCACAGCGCTCAGAAGCTCCTCGAACTTCTTCTCACCCAGTGCCATTCTAAGGTAGTAGTAGAGGTTCACCGCATCTTCCACGATTATGCTCTGCCTCCTTCCCTCCTCGCCGTACAGCTCAATGAGCTTCCGGTTCATGTCCCTGCTTATGTAGAGGGTCTTCTGCATCTTCTCCTTCTTCATGTCCTTGGATTTCAGGGTACCCTTTTCATCCTTCTTCCTCGGCCTGGAAGGCCTCGTGAGCTCGTTAACGGAACCGTCAAAAAGCTTGGGAATTTTATCCTTCGACAAGCTCAACCACCTCGCGGGCAAGCTTTGAAAAGGCCTTTGCAGCCCTTCCATCACCCTCGAACTCGAATATGCTAACCCCCTGGCTCTGAGCCTTCTCCAGGGCTATGGCCTTCGGGATGGTCGTCAGAATCGGAGCATCGGGGTAGGTCTCCTTGAGTTCCTTGAGGCGCATCTTTGGAACCTTCGTCTGGCGGGTGAACTTGTTGGGAACCAGACCAAGGAGTTTAAGGTTCTCGTTGGTCTCCTGACGTATCATGCGCATCAGGTTGAACATCAGCTGCATTCCTATGACGCCAAAATAGCTGAGCTCCAGAGGTATGAGGACGTAATCCGAGGCCGTCAGGGAGTTGACCAGGAAGATGCCCATGCTCGGTGGGTTGTCAATGAGAACGTAGTCGTAGTCCGGCAGAACAGGAAGGAGGGCCTTTTCAAGCCTCCTCTCACGGTTGTAGGTGTTGATGATCTCAATTTCCTTGGCCGAGAGGTTGAGGTGGCTGGGTATCAGATGGAGGTTCTCTCGAACTTCCACTATGGTGCCCTCGATGTCGCTTTCCCTCGTCATCAGCGTCCCTACGTTGCTGTCACCGTGCTGAAGGACGTCCATGCCTATAAGACCAAATGTAAGGTTAAACTGGGGGTCTATGTCCACCACAAGAACCCTTCTGCCCATCGCGGAGAGAGCGTAGGCGAGGTTCATCGTCAGGGTAGTCTTTCCGACCCCACCCTTCTGATTGGCTACGCTAATAACCACTGCCATAGAACCACCTGTGTCCAAATGATGAAGGAAGAAATTCAAGCAATATCCAGGAAGTCGTCGAGAACCCTCTTCGCGTAGGGCGGAAGCTCCTTCCCCTTCTTCTCAGGCCTGCCCGATATCATATTGAATATCCTGTCGAAATCTCCCTCTTTGGACTTGAACGGCTTGACCGGCTCGGGAGCTATTATGTTGTCCTTCATCGACGAGCCGACCTGGAGGGCGTGCTCTCCACCCAGGATGTGCGGGCTTTTAACGCCGGTCATGATGACCATTGCCCTGACGACCTTGCCCATATCCTCGTCTATCCTGGCGCCCCACTTGATCTCGCTCTTCTCGCCGAGCTTCTCGTAAACGATGTTCATTGCGTCGTTTATCTCGCCGAGGCTCACGTCTGGACCAACGGTGAAGTGAACCAGTGCCCTATCGCCGCTGCCGTACTCGACCTCAAGCATCTTGTTCTCAAGGGCGTTCTTGACGGCATCAACCGCTCTGTTGCTGGAGTCGCTCTCGCCGATTCCTATCAGAGCGGCACCTCCGTTGTGCATGACGCTGTAAACGTCGGCGAAGTCAATGTTCACCATGGACGGAAGCTTTATGGTCTCGGTGATGCCCTTGACCATCCTGGCTATTATCTCATCGGCGAAGCGGAAGGCGGCATTGATGGGAAGCTTCGGAACGAGCTTGAGGAGCTTGTCGTTTTCGATTATGATGACGGTGTCGGAGTAGTACATGAGGGCCTTTATTCCCGCTTTGGCCTTCTCAATCCTTATCTTACCCTCGTTCTTGAACGGATAGGTCACAACGCTGACGACGAGCGGTTCCCTAAACCTTCCGTTGTGCCTGGCACGCTCCTTTATGACCTTGGCAACAACGGGAGCAGCGCCCGTACCGGTGCCGTTACCCATACCAGCGGTTATGAACACAAGATCGGCGTCACCTATGGTCTCGGCAATCTCATGGGCGCTCGCCTCGGCGGCGCGATAGCCTATCTCGGGGTTTCCACCGGAACCCTTGCCCTGCGTTATCTCCTTGCCGAGGAGAAGCTTCCTGTGCGCCTTCGTCCTGGCAAGGTGCTGGGCGTCGGTGTTCATGGCTATGAGCTCCGCGCCCTGAACGCCAAGCTCGTAGAGCCTGGTTATGGTGTTGTTTCCAGAACCACCAACACCGACGATGACGATCTTTATGAGGTCCTCAAGGTTCTCGTCGGAGAACCCATCAACCTGCGCTACCCTCGGCTCGTCGTCCAGATCGAGTTTTATTCCGGCCTGTTCTAAGAGTTTAAATACCATCGCCCCAACCCCCAATTCAGGTTCGACTATTAAATGACTTTGATTTTAACGTTGATTTCAGCGGCTTATTTCAGGACGTACTCAGGCGTTGAACGTTCCTCAGTCTCCAGTTGATAGAGCTCCTTCTTCAAAAGCTCGCGGATAGCTTCTCTGATTATCTCGCTTCTGTTGGGGTATACCCCCTTTCTAACGAGCTGATCCATAGCGTTGATAAGTCCCTGGGGAAGCTGTACACTGATGATCCGCATTTTGGCCATCCCTGCACCACCCAGTTCAGCAAGCCGCTGAAATAAATAGTGATTTAATTAGTTAAATACTTTGCGCTTGCTTAATATTATTGTGATAATATAATTTTCAAAAAATTTTTAAAAAATTGCCAATTTACAAAAAATTAACAAGTAATCAAATCAACGGGACTCAGAAAGGGTTTTAACGTCGAAGAATCCACCGGGGATGGGGTGGCCCGATGAAAGAAATTACGGAAAATCTTCACATCACGAAAGTATTCGTCAAAGATGCCGGAGAAATCATACCCTTGATAGGCGGCGACTTTCAGATAGTTAGTGCCGAATGCTGGGAAGAAGTGGCGTTTGCGGCGCTTTTGGTGCTCCGTTCATTTGAGAGGGACACCAACCACGCCAGAACCCCCGGCGGCGAGCTCCTCCTACGCCTTGCCGGAACACTCCAGATAAAAGATGCGATAGCAAAGCACGGTGTCAGGGAGGGGGAGAATTATCTTGTGGTCTTTGGGAGCCGCAATAGGGTCGGAGAGATTCTTGCGAAGCTGAACCTGGAGGAGCTGCCCATGACCGACTGCGGGGCAGAAAAATCGAAAAGATTTTTTGAAAAGGCGGCTCTCGTTGAAGTTTTATAGGCAGCCCATGGCCATTCATGTGCTTTATGGTGGATAGGTTTATAAAATCCCCTCATCATTCCCGACTGCCTGGGGTGATGTCTTCATGAGATATAAAAAACGCAAATACTTCCTTGCGGGCAGAATAAACCTCATCCAGCGCTCAAAGATTAGGGAGCTCTTCGAAAAGGCAAAGAAGATGGACGACGTTATATCCCTCGGCATCGGTGAGCCTGATTTCGACACTCCACAGGTCATAAAGGAGGCCGCTAAGAGGGCGATAGATGAAGGGTACACCCACTACACCCCCAACGCGGGCATCCCCGAGTTCCGTGAAGCGATAGCCGAGTACTACAAGACCCACTACAAGGTTGATATATCCCCGGATGATATAATCGTCACCGCCGGCGCCTACGAGGCCACCTACCTCGCGTTCCAGACCCTTCTGGAGCAGGACGATGACGTTATCATTCCAGACCCGGCCTTCGTCTGCTATGTTGAGGACGCAAAAATCGCCGAGGCCGGCATCCTGAGGATACCCCTCCGCGAAGAGAACGAGTTCCAGATCGACCCCGATGAGCTTGTTGAGGCCATAACCAAGAGAACGAGAATGCTCGTTATCAACTATCCAAACAACCCAACAGGCGCAGTTCTCAAAAAGAGGACTGTGAAGGCAATAGCTGACATAGCGGAGGACTACAACCTCTACATTCTCAGCGACGAACCCTACGAGCACTTCCTCTACGAGGGGGCGAAGCACTACCCGATGATCAAATACGCCCCGGACAACACGATTCTGGCAAACAGCTTCTCCAAGACCTTCGCCATGACCGGCTGGCGCCTCGGCTTCACCATAGCCCCAACCCAGGTTATCAGGGACATGATAAAGCTCCACGCCTACGTCATCGGAAACGTCACGTCATTCATTCAGATAGCCGGAATCACCGCCCTCCGCGACAAGCGCAGCTGGGAGGCTCTTGAGGCCATGCGGCAGACCTACGCGGAGAGGAGGAAGCTGGTTCTCCACCACCTCAACAAGATGCCCCACATCACACCGTTCAGACCGAAGGGCGCCTTCTACCTCTGGGCCAAGATCGACCCGGAGCTCGGGATGAGCAGCGAGGATTTCGCAGACTGGCTCCTCGAGAATGCCGGCGTTGTCGTCATACCCGGAACAGCCTTCGGCAAGGCCGGAGAGGGATGGATAAGGATAAGCTATGCCACAAAGAAGAGCCAGCTCACAGAGGCAATGCAGAGAATGAACGAGGCACTGTCAAAGCTCTAGCGGGGGAAAGGGATGGACGGCGTTCTGGCCATCTTCTTCGCCATTTTTCTAGCCGAGCTCGGAGACAAGACCCAGCTGGCAACTATGGCCTTCGCGTCCAGATACGGATGGAAGGTAGCGTTTATGGGGGCCATTCTTGGCCTCGCAGCGGTAAACCTCATCGGCGCGGTTCTCGGCGACAGGCTCGGCGACTTCATTCCCCTCGAACTGGTCCACAGGTTCGCAGGGGCGCTCTTCATAGTATTTGGCATCCTAATGCTGTTCGGAAAGCTATAAGGAGGGAGACTCATGGAGAAAAGATGGATTACCGTGCTTCTAAACACGCTCGTCGTCGCGGCGGGCTTTGGAACCATGCACATGCTTGAAAAGTTCGCGGGGATTGTGATAGACCACTACGGTATAACCGAAGCGGCCATGGGCTACCAGCAGACCGCTTACGTCGTCGGTCTGTTCGTCGCGTTCCTCCTCGGTGGAACGAGCCTGTTTAAGGGCTCCTTCAAGAGGAGCGTTGCCCTCATAATCAGCTTCGCGGCGATACCGCAGTTGCTGATTCCGTTCATGCCGAGCTGGGGCGGGGTTGTAGCGCTCCGCTTCTTCCAGGGTTTCATAGTCGCACTCATAGCTGTCTTCAGCAACCAGATTGGAAGGCTCTTCGTCGCAGAGAGGCCCTTTGCCAAGGGCATAATCCTCTCAGGCATATTCTGGGGCGGAATCTACGGTATAAACCTCGCCAAATGGGCCTCCCACAACTACTCCGATTGGGGAGCCGTCAAGGTTGCGTTCCTCGTTTCGGCCGCTGTAATGTACGCTGTGCTTGCCCTCTGGTGGCTCTTCATTGAAGATTTCGAGATTCCAAAGGAAAAGCACTCCTCAGGCTCAAACGTCTGGAAGATGCCATTCACCTGGGTCTTCGGCTTTACGTTCTTCCCCGCGCTCTGGATAATCTTCACCCTCGGTTCATTCACGCTCCACAACGTCAAATTCAGCGATGCCCAGGTTGCGAACCTTGTTATGACGCTCGAGGTCTCAATGGCACTGTGGTCAATAATAATGGGCTATCTCGGCTACCGCCTTTCAGTCAAGAACACCAGCAACCGCGGTCTCTTTAAGGCCATAGTAAGCGTCATGACGCTCTCCTACGCGGTGACCTTCGCGGGAATTTTCATTGTCTGGAAGGCGATCTCGGCGAACGACTACAGGCTGGCACTCATAGGAATCGCGATTACCGGAATAGTCCAGGGAACGGGACCGGCCTTCTGGACGACGGCACCGGCAACGTACCCGAAGAAAATCTATCCGGAGGCCAGCTTCGCCCTCGGCCTCATCTCCAATTCCGCCAACGCAGTGGCCCCCAACGTAATGTTCGTCCTCGTCCACGGCGTGACCACGGGGATGCTGATATATCTCAGCATGGCAATCCTCGGAATCCTTCTTCTCCTTGCCTCGGCAAGGATGAAGCTCCCAGTGGAGGAGCTCGGCGATGCGGCCTAAGCCCTTCGTCGTTTCTTTCTTTACATTACTCGCGGTTTTCTTCTACGGCATAGCCGCGATGAGTTTTGGGGAGAGGTACACGTTTTTTGGCTACATCCTCGTTGGGAGCGTGCACCTGCTCTTCGCCCACGGGATTTGGGTGGGGCACGAGACACTCGTGGACCTCTCGGCGTACATAGCCCTCCTCGACCTTCTCTTTGGACTCCTCTGGGTGATGGTTGGCCTTTCAATTCCGGCAATAACGCTGACACTCCTCTCGGCGCTGATTCTTTTCGTCCTGATGGACGAGGAAGTGAGGACTGAGCTCAAGATGCCGTGAGGAAACTTTGCTTGCGCAAAGCTTGACCAAAGAAACTTTGCGGGGCAAAGTTTCATCAAAGTTCGTGATTCCTGTGGTAGGAAGCTTTTTGGTGAGTGTTTGCACTTTCCAATAGCCCCTTTGGATGTGTGAAATTCCTCAAAGTTAAGAGCCGTTACCATTAGGTTCACACTTTCGCGTGCTCCGAAGGAGCTCTTTTTAGAGGAAACCTCGTTTAATAACCCCCTAAAGAGAATTTCCCTGAGAAAATAGCCGTTGGAAAGTGCAAACGCTCTCAGAATCCCAGTTGGGAGAAGAATCACACACTTTTGATCAAACTTTTGCGGAGCAAAAGTTTGTAATGGTGCGGGGGACGGGATTTGAACCCGCGAACCCCTGCGGGACGGGACCCTAAATCCCGCGCCTTTGGCCAGGCTCGGCAACCCCCGCGCGGATTGAACTTCTTCCCGGTGCTTTAAAAACTTTGAGGGGAAAGGCTTATAAGGATGTAAAGGAAGCTTTACGTAAAGGAAACTTTACATGGTGGGAGCATGGAGAGATGGAGGATTGTAGGTTACACAATCACCATAGCAACGGCCTCTCTACTGGCCGTTGCCTTGTGGATGGAGAACATGGAAATGGCTTTTGGAGTTTTAGTGACGGCAATCGCGGTTTCGTTCCTCTACGCTGACTGGCTCAAAAAACGAGGGGAGATTATAAGCGACGAGAGAACGCTCCGCATCGAGGAGATGGCCTCACGGAGAACCCTTCAGGTCCTAGTGTTGGCTTTAGCCTTTGCGGTCGTGGCGCTTTCCATTCTCTCCGAGAACGACCCAAGCCCGAGGAGCGCCTATTACCTGGCCATCAGTTTGATGGTCTTAACCTCGACTCTCAAACTGTATTTGAAGCACCACTATTCAAGGGTGATGTGAATGAAGTACGAAGGCCTGCTCGGGATTCTCATCACGGGCATGATAATCGGGCTGGCTTACTCAACAAAGTCCGGAAAAGCCCTTCTGGCTGTGGGAATTTTTGTGGCGGGCTTTTTACTCAGCTATCTGCTGGCTTGGTACTACAACTCAAAGGTTGAGAGGATTGAGGACGAGAGGAGCAGGCTCATAAGTGCGAAGAGCGCGAGGAATGGCTATGCTGTGATGAGCTTTTTCCTCTTCGCTGAATATCTATGGGAGTACAGCAGAGGAAACGTTGTGGTGGCGACGAAGCTTATAATTCCTCTTGCCCTTGGTGCGGCCGTGCTCCTGATTTCTCACTATCATTACAAGCGGGTGATGTGAATGAGGTTCGGGGTCATTCACTTCGTCTTTCTCTTCATGGCAATTTTCCTGATGAGTTATTACTCGCGAACCAGCACATACCTAAGCTGGTTCTTCTTCACCCTCGTCTGGCTCGGAACCTGGGCCCTCACGAAGACCTACGAGAAGGAAGTAGGGCCCCTCAGAGACGAAAGGACCGAACTGATAACCATGAAGAGTTTTTACCGAGGCATAGGAGTCGGTTTCATCGTTCTTGGCTACGAACTGATCTGGCTCGCTGGCCACGATTATGAAACGGTGGTTCTGCTTTCGAAGTGGCTCCTGTTGCCGACGTTGGCGGGTGTTCTGGCCGCTGCAGTCCTGAAGGCGCATTATGAGCGGGTGATGTGAGTGAACGAGCTCGCCCTGATTTCGCTGGTTGCCTTGATTGGGGGCGGACTCCTGGGCCATTTCATGACCCGGACGATAGTGAGGGATATCGGTCTTCCTCCAGACGAGAGGGCCTTTGAGATAACCAAACTCTCAGCGGCGAGAACGCTGGAGCTTGTCCTTCTCGTCACAGTGGCGGCGCTCTACTACTCGTGGCTGGTTCTCAAGGACGAGCGGTGCACCAACCTCGCCGTTCTGATATTCGCCACTATATTTTTCGGCAACCTGATCTTTAGAGCCTATTATGCGAGGAGGATGTGAGCCTATGAAAAATCGCCTTCGCGAACTGAGGGAGAGCAGAGGCCTAACCCAGGAGGAGCTGGCGAAGGCCTTGGGAGTAACGAGGCAGACGGTGATAGCGATTGAGAAGGGTAAATACGACCCATCGCTGAGATTAGCTTTTAGGATAGCGCGCTTTTTCGGTGTTAAAATCGAGGATATATTCCTTTACGAGGGTGATGGGGATGAACGGTAAGAAGGTGGTCGGGCTGATGGTTTATCTCCTCGGCATAGGGCTTGGCATAGCAAAGCCGCCGGTTGAACGGCTGGCCTGCATGAAAGTGCCGAGCGGAGAGGTCTGCACGGGGGTAAACACGCCCCTGCTCCTTATCGAGCTCGGGCTGGTCGCTGTTGGGGCGCTGCTCCTGGGGCTCGACCACGGCTTTAAAAACGACCAAGAATTAAACGGCTGGCTCGGCGTTTCAACGGGCCTTGGATTTGCCATAATCGGGGGTTATGCCAGAATAACAGAGCTGCTCCTCTTTGGAGTTGCGCTCGCGACCATTGGACTGCTCGTTTACAAAGTTGGGAGGGCTGGGCATGCTCGTTGAGGTTCTGAACCTAGAGAAGGACTACGGAAAGGTGAAGGCCCTCAAGGGGATAAGCTTCTCCATCAACGAGGGCGAAATATTTGGCCTAATAGGGCCCAACGGTGCCGGGAAGAGCACGACGCTGAAGATTCTCGCCACGCTCCTCAAACCGACCGGCGGGAGGGCAGAAATAGCGGGCCACGACGTGGTGAAGGAGGCCGACAGGGTCAGGGAAATCATCAGCTACCTGCCAGAGGAGGCCGGTGCCTATAAGAACCTCACCGGCTACGAATACCTCGGGTTCATGGCGAAGCTGTACGCCAAGGACGAGGGGAAAGCTAGAAAGATGCTCAAGCTCGGCGTCAAGCTTTCCGGTTTGGGGGAAAGGCTCAACGACAAGGTTTCTACGTACTCAAAGGGAATGACGAGGAAGCTCCTCATAGCGAGGGCCCTAATGGTGCGGCCAAAGCTGGCAATACTGGACGAGCCTGCGAGCGGGCTTGACATCGTGAACGCATACTCGATACGGCAGACAATAAGGCGCTTCGCGAGAAAAGAAGGCGTAACGTTCCTTCTATCGAGCCACAACATGCTTGAAGTGGAGTTTCTCTGCCACCGCGTTGCTTTGATAAACAAGGGACAGATAGTAGAAGTGGGAACGCCAAAGGAGCTGAAGGAGAAGTACGAGGCAGAGAACCTCGAGGAGGTCTTCATGCGCGCTGTCGGAGTGAACATCGACGAGCCAATAGGGGGTGAAGGGGCTTGAGCGACTTCTGGGTCATGGCCAAGAAAGAACTCTGGAACCTCTTCAGGGACAAGAAGCTCGTCTTTGGCCTCGTGGTCGTCCCGCTGATACTGCTTCCTGTGATGGGAAAAGCCGTGAACATCGGCATGGAGCAGGCCCAGGGAGAGACCCACGTGGCGATAGTGAACTTCGACGATGGGAAGTACGGTGCGCTTCTTATAAAGGCCCTAGAAGTGGCCCCGAACGTGACGGTGACGGTGGTGAATGCCACATCTCTAGAGGGGGCCATTCAACAGGCGGTACAGAACGAGCAAAACGTTCTCGTGGTCATCCCTCCAGACTTCACGGCCAAGCTCCAGGCCAACGAGACGGCCACGGTGGAGATATACGGCATCTTCACGACGATAAGCACAGGGATAAAAGAGAGCGTCAGCGAAGGCAGGATAAACGCCGTTCTCGGGATACTCAGCGACGAAATAGCCAGGATAAAGGTGAAGAACCTCGGCGCGGGCAATCCCGATGCCATACTGCAGCCGATAAGGATCGAGAGCAAGTCCGTCATAAACAACAATGTCGTAAACGTGTCTCCAACCGCGGTTTCGAGCGTTATAGCGGCCCAGGCTTTCACGATACCGCTCATAGTCTTCATGATGGTCATGATAACCTCCCAGATGGCGGCTGGAGCCATAGCGAGCGAGAAGGAGAACAAGACGCTGGAGACACTCCTCACCCTCCCCGTGGCGAGGACGAAGATAGTCGCGGCGAAGATATTCGGAACGGCCATGATGGGCCTTGTTGCCGCGATAGCATACATGATAGGCATGCGCTACTACATGAGCTCCTTTGGGCTGGGTTCGAGCGGGGTGAGCCTCGAAGACCTGGGTCTGGTCGTCACCCCCACGGGGGCGCTGATGTTTGCCCTGGTTGTGTTCCTGACGATAATAATCGCCCTCAGCTTAGCCATGATAGTGGCGACCTTTGCAGAGGACGTCCAGAGCGCCACAACGCTGGTCAGCGCGGTTATCCTGCCCCTGGCGTTTCCGGCCTTCCTGCTGATGTACACCGACATAAACGACCTTCCCGCGGTCGTCAAATATATTCTGCTGGCGGTGCCCTTCACACACCCTGTGGTGGACTACCGCTACGTCCTCCTCAGCAGCTACACGCCGATAGCGATAAGCATGGCTTACCTAACGGTGGTGGCGGTCGTCATACTCTACGCCACGGCATGGCTGTTCTCAACGGAGAGAATCCTCACGGCAGGGGTCAGCTGGGGCAGAAGGAAGAAAAAGACTGTGGAGTGATGTTCTTTTTTTGTTTGTTATTGTCCATGATTTTTCTTTTGTTGGGGAAGTCAAAATACCGTACTTTCATTTCAGCCTGTGACTGCTATTGATAATTAATCCTAAACCTCTTGAACCGTGTCGGTCGCTTAATTTCACCAAAATCTATCTCTCCCTCTCCAGCAAGTTCAACCAGGTCTCGCGCAGCAGGGTCGATCTTCCTGTCATTCCTTTTTTCGGTTTTCTTTCTCCGCATAATCACATCCCTCATTCCAATCCCTCGCAGGATATAAAACTCTGACGTAGTTTAAATAATATGGTCGAACCGTACTCATAGCAGATGAGGAACTCCCAATATTACCACATGCAACACAAGAAAATTCCATTAATTCTCTTTAGGAATTGCGTGTAAAGGTTTCTTCTAGTCCATCTTGCTCCCACCTTTCTTGCTCCCACCTTTCTTGCTCTGAGGTAGAGAGACTTCTGCAGAGAATAAGACACTCGATAGTTACGAAAAACTGGACTATAGAATCAGAAAGAGCTCTCCCGCTTCGCCTTATTGTAGAGATACTCACCCACAGGCCTCACCTCTTCCGAGGTTTGTAAAGTCTCACGCCAAAATCCCTCAGTCTCTCAAAATGTCGTGTATTTTTCGTCCAAACCTGGTAGCCTTTGACTATCGCCGTGGCACCGATGAGGATATCAGCGTCCTCTATCAGCTCACCATTATCCTTCAAGCGTCTATAGATCTTGAGGCCGTAAGGATTATCACATTGTCCAACGGCTCGACCTTGAACAGCTTTTCCAGCCGTTTCAGGACACCACCCTCTTTCGTTCACTGCGGATTCCCCTCACGAACTCAAAGAGAGTGACCATTGAGATGGCCGAGCCTGCATAGTCCTCGAGCCTTTTGACCTTGTAGAGTTCAATCAGAACGCTCGTGTCAATCAATATCCTCGGATTCTCTGAATGAGAGCCTCTTTTTTGAGACCTCCCTCTCGATTTCATCAAGCTCCTCCTCCGAGAGAAGTTCGTACAGCTCTCTCGCAATTTTTCTAACCTTACTCTTTGCTCGCATATGGCTCCCTCACTTTAAAGCCTCTCTCACGAATTCCCCGGCCCTCAAAATTTTGACATTTCTACCGTCAAAACGATAAGTTTTGGTTCTCTCATCACGCATTTGGAGAATGTGCTTCGTGTTTTCTGAGATAATGTAGTCCACCTTCTTGGCATAAGCAACGTCGAAGAACTTGGCGTCGTTTGGGTCTTTCAGTTTCTTAATGAAATCAATGTCGTGAGAGAGCTTTTTCCGTGGACGGACCGTGATACTGTTCTTGAGAACTATCGTTAGAATTCGCAACGCACGTCTCGTGAGTCCAGTTTCAAGCCCGATTCCCAGAACCTGGGTCTGCATCTCCTCGATAATCTCATTCGAGACGAAGTTTACAATTTCTCCCTCCTGCAACGCCTTTATGATTTTCCATGCCGGAGACTTGGAAAGGTCCTTGGACTTCAGTGCGCTTATGAGGACTGAAGTATCCAGAACAACCTTAATCCTCTGTGCCATGCTAAACGACCCCAAGTTCCCTTAGCTTCACTTCTATCCTCTTAAATTTCTTAAAGCTCCTTCTACCCATCTCTAAAAGCTCCTCAAGGGGGCGGTCTATCCCACTCTGTTCTGCTTCCAGTTCCCTCTCCCACTCCTCGAGTTCCTCATCAGTGGTAGTCTCTGCAAGCCTTTCAACCTCGTCCATGAGCTGTCTCATCTCAAAAAACCACACTACATCCTCTGGCTTCTCGTGAATCTTTTTAGCAATCTGAACAATCCACGCACTAATAGAACGCCTGGCGTTCTCATCGGTTTTCAGCATAATCTCAATGGCTCTCACATCGGACGCCATAAGCTCCCCCGTCTTAATCTCTACAGCAGATTATAAAACCCTAACGCAATCAAGACAAGAACTGCTGTCAGAAACTTCTCAACATCGCCAATCGTCGTAACAGTTTCAATTCTCCTAGAGCCTTATTGCGGGGGGACGTTCCGTCCCCCACACCCCCTCGGACTTAAACGCATGAGAAACCCCAAAATTCTCCTAGAGTCTTATTGCAACAGAATATACTCTGGTGAGGCTCCTTGGAAAGTCATAAGTTTCAATTCTCCTAGAGTCTTATTGCAACGTATATCACAGTATCCCTCCTGTCTTCAGAGGGGACGTGCGTTTCAATTCTCCTAGAGTCTTATTGCAACACTCATCCACGCCAGCGCCTTCGAAGTCAACCACATGTTTCAATTCTCCTAGAGTCTTATTGCAACACGAGGCAATAGTCACGCTGGCGCTTCCAGGCCACAGGTTTCAATTCTCCTAGAGTCTTATTGCAACCTGGGCATAGTTGGAGCTATCGACACCACCGAAGAGCGCGTTTCAATTCTCCTAGAGTCTTATTGCAACAGTCATAAGCACCGACCCCCCCACAATAGAATACACGTTTCAATTCTCCTAGAGTCTTATTGCAACCGTGCTGAGAATGCGTATGCCATGGGCGCCATCCTCCGTTTCAATTCTCCTAGAGTCTTATTGCAACGTTCATCTATGCCGACCTCCTTTATATTGTCCGAGGAACAGTTTCAATTCTCCTAGAGTCTTATTGCAACTAAGATGACTGTCGAGGTTAAGACCCTGACCAATTCGTTTCAATTCTCCTAGAGTCTTATTGCAACGCGTTCGGGCTCGGAATTTTCGCTTTTGTCGTACTAATGCTGTTTCAATTCTCCTAGAGTCTTATTGCAACACAAGATATCTGCGTCGTTGCTCGTGAGGGTTCTGCGCGGTTTCAATTCTCCTAGAGTCTTATTGCAACGCTATGTCTTTCGCCTTCCCGAACTTTCCGCCCCTAGTTTCAATTCTCCTAGAGTCTTATTGCAACTCGCTCGCGCGGCCCTGGATAAAATCAGCCACATCAGGTTTCAATTCTCCTAGAGTCTTATTGCAACCCAAAGAGGCTGAAACCGCTTGAATCAGAAATGCTGAGTTTCAATTCTCCTAGAGTCTTATTGCAACCCTAATCCGATTATAATCATCGTATAACACTACAATAGTTTCAATTCTCCTAGAGTCTTATTGCAACTCTTCGCCTTCTCGATGTAGCTCTGCTCGCTTTTGCTTGGTTTCAATTCTCCTAGAGTCTTATTGCAACGGATTCCGAAAACTTTCTCCTTCAGCAGATCCTTCGGTTTCAATTCTCCTAGAGTCTTATTGCAACCTCACCGCTTCCCATCTTCCCACCGCCCTTTTTACCGTGTTTCAATTCTCCTAGAGTCTTATTGCAACCTCGTCAGGGGAGCGACCCACATCGGCATAGTGGGCGTTTCAATTCTCCTAGAGTCTTATTGCAACCCTGTCCAGGCTTAAGCAGGACTGTCTTGTTCTTGTTAGTTTCAATTCTCCTAGAGTCTTATTGCAACTCACTCAAGAGAGTTGCCGAGGCTTTGAGTTATGGCGGTTTCAATTCTCCTAGAGTCTTATTGCAACGGGGGTGGGGCCCCGCCTTGACCACGGGCAGAGCACAGTTTCAATTCTCCTAGAGTCTTATTGCAACGGACAAATGTCCCAAATGTCCCGGTGTCCCAAACTGTCCCAAGTTTCAATTCTCCTAGAGTCTTATTGCAACCTGGTGGGCGTACCCGGAGCCGGAGGAAGAGAGTTTCGACCTAGTTTCAATTCTCCTAGAGTCTTATTGCAACTTCATGGCGCCGTACACCGACAACCCTGACGAGTGGGCGCGTTTCAATTCTCCTAGAGTCTTATTGCAACTGTGGCCGGTTGCATATGAAAAGCCCCGCGGCGGCGGTGTTTCAATTCTCCTAGAGTCTTATTGCAACATAATAAAGGTATAGTGTCCGGGTTTCGTTAGGACGGGTTTCAATTCTCCTAGAGTCTTATTGCAACTTTCCGAAGACGTTGCCGCTGTAGACCTCCTCCTCGTTCCCAAACGTTTCAATTCTCCTAGAGTCTTATTGCAACAGAACTTCGTTTCGAATGAGCCGGCCAAAGACCTCAAGTTTCAATTCTCCTAGAGTCTTATTGCAACGATGAACTCCTTAAGCGTCATCTCTTTAGATTTAGCGGTTTCAATTCTCCTAGAGTCTTATTGCAACCCTGTCTTTATGACGAAATCCTGGTATGTCTTGTACGTTTCAATTCTCCTAGAGTCTTATTGCAACCAGGGGGTCATATAGGTACGTCATCCCGCGCTGGCTTGTTTCAATTCTCCTAGAGTCTTATTGCAACACGTGACTGGCGACGGCACGAACGATTGGGTTGTCTTCGTCGTTTCAATTCTCCTAGAGTCTTATTGCAACAGGCGGGAATTTCCTCCCATTTGCTCAATAAAGCCCTAAAACACTTCCAATATTTAAGCTTTTCTGGAAACCGCTGTAAAAGAAGCTATCAGGGCGTCCAAAACAGAACCCCTGGAACGCTTTAAGGGACCCAAGCCAAGACTACAGGGCCCAAAAAACTTGATGAACACAGGTGCTCACGGGATTTCCCTGGACTTAGAAGACCTTTAAAACCCGAAAAATGGCCTGTAAGCCAGCTAAAGTCAGGAAGAAACAGTTTTGATAGGGTTTAAACTGAAAGGAGCCAGACCACGGCCATATTCCAAACTTCGAAAAAATTTCGTTACATAATATCCGAGAAAATGGAACAAAAAGTGATAATAATGAAAGAGCGAAAATCGATTTCCCGGGCAAAATTAAGGCTTCAATTGTCCAGAACAAATCTAAAAAACAACAAAAGCAGAAGTTAAGGGCTCCCATCGTGATGCTACTCTATCGGGACGCCGTCCTTCGTCCTCGGCGCGAGCCACTTCATGAGCCTTTGCGGGTCTTTGGTTCTGATGATTATCGTTATCGGGCCCAGCGGGGATTCCTCGTTGAAGTTCACCACGCCAGCGTAGGCCGCCTGCTTGTTTACCTTCACGATGATTTCCTCGCCGAAGTAGCCCTCCTCCAAGAAGGAGCGCGCGGTGTCCAGTATCGCCTGGCCGCGGAAGAGTTCGTAGAGCCTGCTGAGGGCCTTTCTGCTCCCCGTTTTACCGGTCAGAATGATGTAGCCGCCCCTGTCAAACGCCTCGAATTCCAGGTCAGGGACAAGGTTCAGCATGGCTTTCTTGACCTTCTCGATGTCCTCTGTCGGGTAAACGTAAGCCTCAACCTCGACTTCCTCGAAGAGTTCCATCTTCTCACCCAGAAGAAGCTCGCGGGAAGGCTTATAAACCCAACCGCCCAAGTAGTTAGGGTGGCCTAATAGTGTTAGAGAACTTCGTGGCCAATCTTGCGGAGTGGATACTGAGCATCTCAAACGGCGAAATCATGTGGGTTGCGTTCTACGCTGGACTTTTCGTCGCCCTCATGACATCTTTCGGAGCTATGGTGGCGATATTCGCCAAGAGCCTCCCCGAGGGCGGCGTTGACTTTGCCCTCAGCTTCGCCGCAGGCGTGATGATAGTGGCGGCCTTCACGAGCCTCATTCTGCCGGCGATAGATATCACAGGCTCCTTCATGCCGGCCGGAATCGGGATAGCCCTTGGGGTGCTGCTCATCTACGCCATAGACCGCTTTCTCCCACACGAGCACCTTGTTAAAGGCTACGAGGGACCCAAATCCATGAAAGACAAGCTGAGGAAGGTCTGGCTTCTCGTTATAGCGGTGATAATCCACAATCTGCCGGAGGGACTCGCCGTTGGGACGTCCCTCGTCTACAACCTTGAGGTCGGTCTGGTGACCACCATAGCCATTGGAATCCAGGACTTTCCGGAGGGAACGGTCGTCTCACTGCCCCTCGCGACGATACAGAAGAAGCGCCTCCAGCCGATAGCGATGGGCGTGCTGAGCGGCTTCGCCGAGATGGCGATGGTTCTGGTCGGGGCGTATTTCTTCAGCCTCTTTGCCTGGCTTTTGCCGTACGGCCTCGGTTTAGCAGGAGGGGCGATGCTCTACGTGACAGTAAAGGAGATGATACCCGAGATATACAGGGGAGAAAAGGGCGACACGCTGATAACCCTGGGGTTCTTCCTGGGCTTCTACGTGATGCTGTTCCTCGACTCAATGCTCGGCTAAAATCCTGTCAACGAGCTCCCTCACCCTTTTTTCGTACTCCTCTCTGCTGCAGTCGTTCACTACCATGTGGTCGGCCATCGCGATGACGTTCCCTATGCCGAACTTAAGCTCCTTCCAGTCGCGCTCCTCGAAGTCCTCCCACGTTCTCGGGTCGTCGTGCCTTCCACGAGCTTTGAGCCTCTCGAAGCGGGTGTGCGGTGGCGTGTGGACGGCTAGTATTACTATCTCCTCGTCCGGAAAAGCGCTCCTGAAGGTTCCAACCTCGTCGAGGGAGCGAACGCCGTCTATAACGACGACCCTGCTGCCCTCAAGGAGGCGCCTCACCTTCTCAACGGTAAGCTTTGCCACCGCGTTCTGACCCAGCTCCTGCCTCAACCGTATGCTGACCTTGGCAACGTTCTCCTTGGTAAGTTCTAGACCGCGCTTTACGGTCTCCTCCCTCACGACGTCCCCCATAGAAACGCTCGGAAAGCCTCTCCTCTCGAATTCCTTGACGATCCTGCTCTTTCCCGAACCAGGCATTCCGGTCACGATGATTATCATAGTGCCCACGCCCGAGTAAAATAGGGGGATTTAAAAAGATTGGCCCTCACTTCAGGAAAGCATCGAGGGTTCCCTTCCGGGCTTTTTCCACCTTTTTGAGGTCCTTTTTAGCACCCTTCGGTATTTCCACGCCGAAGTACCGGAACAAACCTTCAACCACCTTCATTCCAATGCCCTCAACCTCCAGGAGGTCCCTCACCTTGGCGTGCATTATGTCCTCCTGGCTCCTGAAGCCGGCGTTGTAGAGTGCTCTAGCTCTCTTCCTTCCGATGTTGGGCAGTTTAACCAGCTCGAGGAGCTCCTCACGAACTCCGTGGCGCAGGCGGAGGTGCAGGTCTCTCAGATAGTTCAGCACGTCTTCGTTTGGCTCAAAGAGCTTGTAGAGCTCTATCAGGGAATACATCAGCCAGTCCGCGAGCTCCAGAATTCTGTAGAGGTCTCCAGGGTCTATGCTGTAGGTCTCGTATATCCTCGCCTCCGGAACCTCGTTTATCCAGTCGAGGAGAACTTTAGCCGTCTTCACCTGGCTGAGGAAGCCCTGGAAACGCGAGTCCTCGTAGTAGGGGATGTTTGTGTAAAGCTTATCCTCCATCTCATAGGCCAGGTCAAGGTAGTCCTCCATCTCCCTCCTCCGGGCGTTCAGCGTGGCCATGTCCGGCGTCGAGGCCATCAGCTGGAAGATTCCGAAGGGATTTGGGTTGTTCTCAATTGCCGGAAAGGCGTCCTTGAATTTCTTCGCCGTGAAGGGGTCTATGTAAAGCTGGGAGGTGCGTTTTCCAAAGGGCAGGGGCATGAAGCGGTCGTTCATGTCCATGTCGATGAACCCGTTCTCAATGAGGAAGTAGACGACGTTTTTGGCCTTGTACTCAAGCGAGGCTATATCCCCCCGCTGGTGGGCGTAGAAAGTCCTCTCAAGGAAAGAAACCAGCTCCCGGAAGTTGCCTATTCCGAAGTTGGTCACGAGCGCCAGAACCTGGCTTCTGAAAGCCTGCTCGTTGGCGAGCATCGAGAAGAGCTTCTCGGGCTTACCGTGGATGTATCTCTCCACCAGCTTTCTCGGCTCCTCGGTCCTTGCGACGATTATTGCCTCTCCGACTCTGTCGTACTTTGGCCTTCCTGCCCTTCCCATCATCTGCTGTATCTCGAGGACCGGTATATCCGTCCAGCCGAAGCCGGCATAGCGCTTGGTGTCCCTTATGATAACGCGGAACGCCGGGAGGTTTATTCCGGCAGAAAGGGTCGGAGTGGCCGTTATCACCTTAATCAAGCCCTCACGGAAGGCATCTTCTATCATGGTCCTCTCAACCCTGCTCAGCCCTGCGTGGTGAAAGGCCACTCCACTGCGAATGGCCCTCTTAAGCTTCTCGTTGGTCGGGTTCTCCTCAAGGGAATCCGCAAGCTCCTTAAGCTGCCTCGTTTCAGGCTTGGTCAGAAGTTTTGATATCTTTGAAGACAGGGAGACGGCTTCCTTCTCAGCCGAGCGACGGGTGTTGACGAACACCAGCGCCTGTTTGCCCCTCCCGACAGCGTCAATGACCAAACTCTCCCAGTTCTCAGGGTAGCGGTCTATTTTGCCGTCCTCCCAGAAGAGCTGGCCGATGTGGAATACCCCTCTCCTGAGCTGAACCGGGCGCCAGTCGCTCATAACCAGCGCGGCATCGAGCCACTCTGCCAGCTCCTCGGCGTTTCCAACGGTGGCGCTTAAAGCTAAAATCTGGGCCTTTCCAAGCATGTGGCTGAGTATCATCTCGAGGGTAGCACCGCGGTCGTAGGAGCCTATGAGGTGGACCTCGTCGGCAACGACCAGTTTGACGTCCTCAATCCAGTTGGAGCCATGCCTCAGGAGGGAGTCGAACTTCTCAGCGGTGGCGATTATTACATCGTAGCGCCCGAGCCACTCGTCGGTGGAGTCGTAGTCGCCGGTCGTTGCGGCCACGCGGAGGCCCAGAACCTCCCATTCCTTGAACTCGCGGTACTTCTCCTCCGCAAGAGCCTTCAGGGGGACGAGATAGACCGCCTTACCCCCCTCCCGGAGAAGCTTGTTGACCATGACTATCTCGCTCACGAGGGTCTTCCCGCTCGCCGTGGGGATAGCCAGAACGAGGTTTTTTCCCTCCAGGACGCCGCTCTTCAAAGCTTCTGCCTGCGGCGGGTACAGCTCCTCTATTCCCCTCTCACGGATTATCCTCTTTATCCTCTCATCCACTGGAAGCTCCTCAACCCTCATAGCCCTCAGCTCCGGGACTATTCCTCCGGCGGTTTTATATGCTTATCCCACGTACTAAACGGGGGGGAAGTATGAGGCTGAGGGTTCCCTACGTGCTCTTCGAGACAAGGACCGGGAGGTACGGTGTGGATGCTTACTTTTCGCTGAGGGTAGAGAAACCCGAGAGGCGTGCAACGCTGATAAGAAAGGCCGAAGACCTCCAGCGGCTCGAGGCCAGACCTCGAGGGGCCCTGCTGGAAGAGGACTCCCTGAGGAACTACCTGACTTCCCTCTTCGTGACCCTCTACGACCTCAGCGGCGAGAGGTTCAACGAAAGAGCCAGACACATGAGGCGCTGGAACATCTGGAGAATCATCGGCATACCAACCGGCCACCAGCGGCACGTGGACAGGGACGAGGAGCTGGCTCGGAAGAACAGGGAAGCCCTGCTGGCCCTGGCGATAATGAGGAAGGTTCTCGGGATAAAGAGTCCCGCGGAGCTGGAGGAAACCGTGGTGAAACCCAGGGGCTATGCAGTCCTCGAGTTCGAGGTGAACGGTGGGGAAGTGGGCGACCCCGTTTACAGGGAACTGTTCAAAATAGACTCCAACGCAGGAATGGCACTCCAGTGGCTGAGAAGGGAAAAGAGGGAATAGAAAAATCACGCCTTTCCGTAGAGCCAGCAGGCGACGTAGTGGCCGTTCTCGACCTCCACCAGCGGGGGCTCTTTCCTGTCGCAGAGTCCCGCCTTGGCAAACGGACATCTCGGGTGGAAGCGGCATCCAGCGGGCGGGTTTATCGGGCTCGGCGGCTCTCCTTCTACCTTCATGCGCTTCGCCTTGAGTTCCCTCGACAGCTCCGGGTCGGGAACGGGTATGGCGGACAGCAGGAACTTGGTGTACGGATGGAGGGGATTTTCGAAGATCTCTTCCGCCGGCCCGACCTCAACGAGCTTTCCAAGGTACATAACGCCCATCCTGTGGCTCATGTACTTGACGACGCCGAGGTCGTGGCTGATGAACAGGTACGTGAAGCCGAACTCCCTCTGGAGGTCCTTGAGGGTGTTGAGGATATTGGCCTGAACCGAAACGTCGAGGGCCGAGGTGGGCTCGTCGAGGACTATGAACTCCGGCCTGAGGGCCAGCAGTCTGGCGAGGGCTATTCTCTGCCTCTGACCGCCGCTGAACTCATGCGGATAGCGGTAGAGGTGCATCTCGTTGAGGCCGACGCTCTCCAGGAGCCTTATCACGAACTCCTCGGGATCATCAACCTCTATGCCGTGGAAGCGGACGGGCTCCATGATGACCTCGAAGACCGTCTGCCTGGGGTTGAGTGAGGAGTAGGGGTCCTGGAACATGATCTGGGCCTTCCGCCTGAACCACTTCATCTCCTCGCCCTTGAGCTTCGTGACGTCCCTGCCCTGGAAGATGATTTGACCGCTGGTGGGTTCGATGAGGCGGAGGATGGTCCTTCCGGTGGTTGTTTTTCCACAGCCACTCTCTCCGACGAGACCGAAGGTTTCACCCCGGTTTATCCTGAAGCTGACGTCGTCAACGGCCTTGACGTAGCCCTCGGTTCTGAAAAGGCCCCTGATGGGGAAATACTTCTTGAGGTTTTTAACTTCAAGTATCGGCTCGCTCATGGTATCACCTCAGTAAAGGTGGCACGCTACGAAGTGACCGGGCTCTATCTCCTTCAGCTCGGGGACCCTATCCTTGCAGACGCCCATAACCCTCGGGCACCTCGGGTGGAAGCGGCATCCTCCGGGCGGCTCTATCAGGTTGGGAACCGTTCCCGGGATGGTCTCGAGCCGCTCTATCTTGGCCAGCGGGTTGGGAACTGCCCTGAGGAGACCCTGCGTGTACGGGTGGAGCGGGTTCTTGAATATCTGGTCAACGGAGCCTATCTCGACTATTTTACCCGCGTACATGACGGCAACGCGGTCGGCCATTTCCGCGACGACACCCATGTTGTGGGTGATGAGTATCACGGTGGTGCTGTACTCGCGCTTGAGCTTGTTCATCAGCTCGAGTATCTGGGCCTGGACCGTGACGTCGAGAGCTGTAGTAGGCTCGTCGGCGATGAGTATCTTGGGGTTGTTGGCGACGCCCGTTCCGATGACGACACGCTGTTTCATTCCTCCGCTCATCTCATGGGGGTAGTTCTTCACCCTGTTCTCCGGGTCGGGGATGAGAACACGGTGGAGAATATCAACGGCCTTCTTAAAGCCCTCCTTCCAATCCTTGACCGTGTTGTGAACCACCATTCCCTCGGCTATCTGGTACCCCACCGTGTAGAGCGGGTCGAGAGAGGCATGGGGGTCCTGGAAGATGTAAGCTATCTCCTTGCCCCTTATGTCCCTTATCTCCTCAGCGCCCAGCTTTAGGAGATCGACGGTTGAACCATCCTCTCTGTGGTAAATCACGCTGCCCTCCACGATCTTTCCGGGGCTCTCGATGAGCTGGGTGAGGGCGCGCGAGGTGACGCTCTTTCCACAGCCTGTTTCCCCGACGAGAGCAAAGGTCTCACCGCGGTAAACGTCGAAGGAGACCCTCTCAATGGCCTTGACTATTCCAGCGTAGGTGTAAAAGTGGACGGTCAGGTCGCGAACCTCAAGGATTGGCTCAGGCATTGCTCTCACCCTCCTTGCTCTTCTTGACCTTGAACTCTATGCTCCTCCTCGTCTTCGGGTCGAGGATGTCCCTCATCGTGTCTCCGAGGAGGTTCCAGCCGAGGGCAACGAGCATGATCATCAGGCCGGAGAAGGTGACCAGCCACCACTTCTCTGGGAAGTACTGGGAGCCGTCGTAGACTATCCTGCCCCAGTCGGCTATCGGGGGAGTGGCACCGAGGCCCAGGAAGCTCAGGCCGGCCTCCATCAAAATCACACCACCGAAGTCGAGGGTGATGTAGACCAGTATCGGGCCGATGATGTTGGGGAGTATATGCTTGAACATTATCGTCCTGGAGCCGAGTCCTATGGCGCGAGCGGCTTCGACGTAGAGGTTCTCCCTCTCGGTGAGGGTTGAACCGCGTGTTATCCTGGCGTAGGCAGGCCACCAGACGATTATCATCGCCAGTATGACGGCGAGGAGCTTTCCGAGGTTGCCTGCGTCCTGAGGTTCAAGCGCGAAGAGCCACAGCACGAAGCTCTGGACGGACTCATGGGTGGAGATGAAGTTCTGAAGCCTCTGCGGGAGCACGGCGGAGAAGGCCATGGCGAGGATGAGCGCCGGAAAGGCCAGGAACACATCGGTGATGCGCATGACCAGCTCGTCAACCTTACCGCCGTAGTAGCCCGCTATGAGGCCCAGAATGATGCCCAGGGGCACGCCGAGGACTATGACGATTATGGATATCACCAGCGAGACCCTGGCTCCGTAGAGGATGAGGCTGACGAGGTCCCTACCGAAGTTGTCCGCACCGAGAGTGTAGTGGATGTTCGTGGTGTACTGGATGATGTTGTCCCCCCTAAGCTCGGTAACGTTCAGGAAGTACGTCGAGCCGGGCGGGGCGAGATAGGTGCTCATGTTGTAGTTGGTCGGGAAGAACCTGTAGTTCCACGTGGCGAGGCTGGGGCCGAATATGCCGAGGAGCACGAACATCAGCACGAGCGCAAGTCCTATGAGGCCCGGCGGGGAGCGGTTGAGGGCGTAGAGCATGAGCTTCCATTCTTCCATCTTGGAGCGGTTTTTCTTCTTCCAGTCCTTCTTGAACAGGCTTATGAAGCTTCCAAATCCCTCGACGAGCTTGTCGGAGAGCCTGTCAAGAACGTTTGATTTGTACTCTTCCCTGCCCATTTTATCACCCCTGCTAATACCTCACCCTCGGGTCTATCAGGGCGTAGAGTATGTCCACGACGAGGTTGGTTATGAGGAATATCAGGGCGAAGATCATGGTTATGGCGACGACCGCGGGGAAGTCGAGGTTCCTGATTGAGTCGATGACGTAGGAACCCATTCCCGGAAGGCCGAACACCGTCTCGGTGATCGGAGTTCCGCCGAGGAGGCCGCCGAACTGGAGGCCGAGAACGGTAACTATCGGCACCATGGCGTTCTTGAGGGCGTGGCGGTAGATTCCCCTCTTGGGAACGCCCTTGGCCTTGAGGAACCCGACGTAGTCGCTGCCTATTGCCTCAAGGAAGCTGTTCCTGACGAATCTGGCGAGTACACCCGCACCCATGAATCCCAGCGTGAAGCCAGGGAGCCAGAGCCTGTGGAGGTGCTGGCTGAAGGTTGAAAAGTCCCCGGTGATGAGGGCGTCTATCATCGGGATGTGGGTTATCTGGTGCTCGGGCGGAGCCGGGAAGCCAGCGAGTGTTATCCAGTGAACCTTAACAAAGAACACGTATATGAGAAGGTAGCCCAGCCAGAAGACCGGCATCGAAACGCCAGTGAGGGCGAAGAACCTGATGACCGTGTCCACCCACGTGTTGCGCTTGAGGGCCGAGATTATACCGAGGGGTATGCCTATTATCAGGATAAAGAAGAACGCCACCAGGGCCAGCTCAAACGTTATTGGGAAACGATCACGTATATCGTCAAGGACGTAGTTGGAAGTCCTGGGGTCGATTATGCTGTTCCTTGCAAGCCCGCTCACAAGGAACCAGTACTGGTCGTACCAGGGCTCGTCAAGGTGGTACTCCTTCTTTATCTGCTCCATGTACGCCTGGCTGGCCTTCTCACCACCGGCCCAGGCCCTGGCAACATCCGCAGGGATGACGTAGGCGATCAGAAAGACTATGAGGGTGACTCCGATGAGGGTAGGGATAAACGTGAGGAGCCTTCTTATTAGGAACTTCTTCAGGTTCGCCAATCCGATTCCCCCCTGTGTCCTTGATTTATCCTCTAGAGTTCGGTCAAAAACACGAACAGAAAAAAAGAAAGGTCAGAATCAGCTAACGCTTACCTCGACGCTCGTGAACTCGGTGGCACCGTAGAGGAACGGGCCAACCCAGTTGTCGGAGTCGAGGTAGTCAGGGACCCAACCGACGACGTAGACATCGTACTCGCCGTGCTCGGTCTTGTCAAGGTAGGTCGGCCAGTTGTAGCTGTTGATGGTGACCTGGAATCCGAGCTGGCTCCAGACGTTCTGCAGGAGGGTCATGATCTTCTCACGTGCTGAGTTGCCCTCGTTGTAGATGAGCTCGATCTTGTACTTGGTCGGGTCAACGCCGGCTTTGTTGAGGAGCTGCTTGGCCTTGGCGAGGTTGTACTTGTACTTGGTTATGCCCTCCTCGGTGTAGCCCGGCCACGGCTTCGGTATCGGACCGTAGTTCCTGGCGAGGAGTCCCTGGTAAACGACCTGGGAGATCTGGTCGTACGGAACGGCGTAGGCCATGGCCTCCCTGACGAGCGGGTCGTTGAAGGGCTCCTTCTGGGTGTTGAAGACGAGGAAGGTCAGTATCGGCTGGAGGATGTCGGTCTTAACGACGGACTTGAAGCCCTGGAGCTCGAGGCCCTTGACCGTGTCCATCTTCTCGGGCGGTATGGCAACGACATCGGCGGTGCCGGTCTTGAACAGGTTGATCCTGGCCATGGCGTCGCTGTTGATGACGTAGATAACCCTCTTGTGTCCGGGGTTGGCGGTGGCGTTCCAGTAGTGCGGGTTGTACTCGAGGACTATGTAGGCGTCCTTCTGGTAGTCCGCAACGTAGAACGGTCCGGTTCCAACGGGCTTGTTGTGCATGAGCTGGTGAGTCGGGTCGCTCTTACCCTCGCTCAGGTAGCTCCACCAGGCGCTCGGGTTATGGCCGTTGTCGCTCGCCTGGAGGGCCTCCTGGTACTTGTCGCCGAGGAGATACTCCATCGGGACGACGCTGAGGAACGGGTCGGCGAGTACTCCCAGAACCGGGGCGTATGGGGCCGGGAGAACGAGCTTGAAGACTCCAGCGGTGTCACCGCTGTAGCCGAAGAACTGCTTGAGCTCGTCGAGGCTCTTGACCTCGGTGCTCTTGCCGTTGAACTCGGCTATGAGCGGGTGCTCCTTGAGGTACTGGTCGAACTCATCCTCGGTGAGGGCCTGGGAGGCGTTCACGTCCATGAAGGAATCGACCATCCAGCTGACGCTGTGGCCGAGCCTCTCAACGCGGAGGAACGTGAAGGCCACGTCGGTGGCGTCGATCGGATAGGTCTTGTCGTCCCACGGATCGTAGGCCTGGACACCGCCGCGAATGAGGAAGTACCACTCGGTACCGTCCTTGTTGTGGGCCCAGGCAACGGCCAGATCGGGGCTAACCTCCTCGGTCTCCTCCTTCCAGTAGGTGACGAGGGTGTCGCCTATCTCGTGCCAGACCTCCCATCCAAAGGTCTCGTAGGTCATGGCCGGGTCAAAGCTCTCCGGCCAGCCAATGGTTGCTATGGTGTAGGTATCGGCGTCGTTCTTGTAGTCCTTAATACCGATCTTGACGGAGGGGGCGTTCTGGTCCTCCCTCAGGAGGTCATAGCGCTCCGCAAGGGTTGGGTGGTAGTAGCGTCCCTTAACCCAGTCCCAGTAAACGCGGAGCTGCCTGTTCTGACCGAGGATAACCTCCGGGACGAGCTTGTTTCCGAGCATGTAGATGGCCTTGAAGAGCTCGGTTCTTATGGTCGGATCGGTCTGGCGTCTGGCGGCCACAACGAGGGCATCGACGTGCTCATCGCGGAAGAAGGCCGGATCGATGGCACCGAATCCCTGACCCTTCTCCATGAGGGTCTTGACGTCCGGAGTGTTGGCGCTGTCAACCTCGTATTCGACCTTTATAACCTTCCTGTCGCTCGGAATCTCGACGGTCGGGCTGGCACCCTTCGGGCCGACGATCACGACGCTCTTGTCGGTGACGACAACGTAGACGTCACCCATCTCCAGTATCCCCGGTTTTACCTCCGCGGGAGTCTGCGTCTGGGTGGCCGACTGGCTCGATGTCGTGGTGGTACTTCCAGAAGTCGCCTGAGAGGACGTGGTCTGGGTACCACTCGGACTTGCGGTGGTGCTCTGCGAAATGGTGGTTGTCTCACCGCCGCCTCCGCTTATACAGCCGCTGGCTGCAACAGAAAAAACCACCAAAAAAACTACCAACAGGGCTATTGAACCTTTGGCCTTCATTAATACCCACCCCTGTACATTAAGGGCATGAACAATATGGCGGATGAGGTAATAAACCTTTCGATACCACCAACAGTACTACAAAGGTCTTTTACGCGCACTATTGGTTACTTATCGGCAGCGTTCTCAGAGTGCAACCTTCAGGGGATACCCGAAAAAACTACGAAAAGCTTAAATGAGTTAGAGGGCTAGATAGAGACGTAAAGCCTTTCCGCGGTGATGAAAAATGGTTAGGTCGTACGTTTTACTGACCGTTGAGATTGGAAAAGTTGAGAGCGTCATAGAGGCGCTCAAACAGATTCCGGGCGTCACCAAGGCCGACGCCGTCACCGGCCCCTACGACGCTATAGTCCACATCGAGGCGAAGGACCTCGGTGAGCTCACCAGGAGAATACTCCACGACATACACAACATCGACGGCGTTATAGACACCACTACCGCCATAGTCGTAGAAATGGAAGAAGAGGAGTGATCACCTCTTTTTCTTCCCGGATTTGCGTTTCTTCTTGCCCTGGGACTTGGCCTGGGTCTTTCTGATTTCCCTGATCTTCTGTCCGAGCATCCTCAGGGACTTACCCTTCGGATGCCTGCTCTCAATTCGGAGCATTCCCCTAAGCCTGTACTCATCGTCGAGACCTGCCAGCCGGGGGTTGAGTTTCTCCTCATCGAGCTCTATTACCTTCATCCCGAGGGCCAGCGCGGCATCGGCTATCTCATGTATCTTCGGCCTATCCACTGCGAACTCCCTGCCCACGGCCCTTCCGTAGCGCCTGCTGAGCCTTGCGTCGAGCTCGCTGGGCCACACCACGAACTTTCTCATCTTCCCACCTAACAAGGTTTAAAAGAAGTGCCATTAAAAACCCTTTTGGTGAGTCCAATGGACACCCCCATCTTCGAGAAGTACCTCTTTGGCAAGGCCAACCGGGGAGACGTTATTCTGCTCGAGTACGACCCCACGTATCCCGTGGAAGAGTTCTCGTGGGGAGTCCTCATACCTTCGCTCCTTGAGAGGGACGGGGTCGTCGTGACGGACTTCTTCGGGATTGGGGGAATTCTCTTCAGGAACTACACCCGAAAGGTCTCCGGAAAGGAGTACTCAAGGGTGCTAGAGCTCATTAAGAAGATAAAGGTCGTAAAGATCGGCCCCGGCTCGGCCAGCTATGGAGAGGTAATAGAGGAAGTTGTTCCGGTCTACGATTCACACACGTTCCTGAAGAACTACTACACCATCGTCAGCAGGATAAGCCATTCCCCCACAAAGCCCGAGTACTTCGTCACCTTCGGGCTCGGCCACTACATACACTTCGGCGGGGACGAGGCGATAAGGGCCATACTAACCGGCATCAGCACGATACCCCTTGAAGACTGGGTGGGGATACACTTTATAAACGCGGGGGTTCTGAGAAGTGAACACCTGGCGATGCTCGAGGAAATCGCCTCGATGGTGTTCCACATATCGCAGGACGGTCTGAAAGTAAAAAAGGAAGGTGGAACGGTTGATCAGGGAAGGGGATAAGGTTCTGCTCATCGACAGGAGGGGCAAGCGCTACCTGGTGACGGTATCGGAGAGGGAGTTCCACACCGATCTGGGAATACTCAAGCTCGGCGAGCTCATAGGGAAGGAGTACGGAAGCAGGATAACCAGCCACCGAAACGAGGAGTTCAGGGTTCTCAAACCGGACATAAACGACATAATAGCCAAGATGAAACGCGGACCGCAGATAGTCCACCCCAAGGACGCCGGTATAATACTCGCCTACGCTGGCATCTCGCCCGGCGACACGGTGATAGAGGCGGGCGTTGGGAGCGGCGCGCTCACGATATTCCTCGCAAACGCAGTAGGGCCAAACGGGAGGGTTATCAGCTACGAACGCCGCGAGGACTTCGCGAGGATAGCCCAGAAGAACATCGAGCTGGCCGGATTCTCGGACAGGGTAACCATAAAGCTCAAGGACATCTACGAGGGCATAGATGAAGAGTACGCCAACCACATAGTCCTCGACCTGCCCCAGCCGGAGAACGTCCTCCCCCACGCCGTTGAGGTTCTCAGACCCGGCGGCTACTTCGTGGCCTACACCCCGTGCACGAACCAGGTCCACCGCTTCTTCCAGGCGTTTCAGGAGTACAGGGAGCACTTCTACAAACCGAGGGTCGTCGAGGTCCTCGTCAGGGAGCATGAGGTAAAGAAGGAGTGCATGAGGCCGAAGACGACCATGCTGGCCCATACGGGATACATAACCTTCATCAGGAAGCTGTGAACTCTTCCTTTTCTTCAACCCCGCCGGTCTCTTCTACAGTCTCGTCGAAAGTCACGTAGGCGAGTCCTCCAAAGAGCACGAGCCCCACAATGCCCTGAACCACAGGGTTTCCAGGGAGCACCCTCAGGGCCGGAACGTTGCCGTAGATCACCGGCCAGAAGAGGGCTACCGCCGCCAGCAGTGTTGATACGTAATAAACGAGCCGCTTCATAGCGTTACCCCCAAGGGCCCTTTTTGCGAACGTTTTTTAATCTTTTCCCAGCACGCCCGAGGATCCTTCCGTTCGGCAAACCTTTGGTTAACAACATCTTTATAAACACCACAGGTTGCAAACCTTTAGATGACCAAGTTTGAACCTGTGTACGGAGGTGTTCATTGTGCCATACAAGATACTTGAAAAGAAAGAGATCGCCATGAGGAACATATGGTACAGGATCCACGCACCCCACGTGGCCAAGAAGGTCCAGCCGGGACAGTTTGTTATAGTCAGGGCCTTCAAAAACGGGGAGAGGATCCCGCTCACACCAGTTATGTGGGACAGGGATGAGGGCTGGATAGTGCTCATAACGTTCATCAGGGGAAAGACCACCATGAGGATGGCCAACGAGCTGAAGCCGGGCGATGAGATACTGAACATTGCCGGCCCGCTCGGAAACCCGGCCGAGATGGAGAAGTTCGGGAAGATACTGGCCATCGGTGCCTACACCGGAATAGTCGAGGTTTACCCCATAGCCAAGGCCTGGCAGGAGCTCGGAAACGAGGTAACCACGCTCCACGTCACCTTCGAGCCGATGGTCGTCCTCAAGGACGAGCTCGAGGAAGCCGTCGGCAGGCACATACTCGAGACCGTCCCGATAGACCCGAACCTCGACTTCCCGACCAACATGAAGAACGTCACCAGGAGGCTCGTCGAGAAGGTCAGGGAGCTCCTCGAGAATGATGAGTACGACATGGTCTTCATGGTCGGCCCCGCCGGGGACCAGAGGGCCGTTTTCAACGTGGTCAAGGAGTTCGGTATTCCCATGAAGTCCGACCTCCACCCGATAATGGTGGACGGAACCGGAATGTGCGGCGCCTGCCGTGTCACCGTCGACGGCGAGGTTAAGTTCGCCTGCATAGACGGGCCGGAGTTCGACGCCTACAAGGTTAACTGGGACGAACTCATAGCGAGGAGCGGCTACTACACGGATATGGAGCAGAGGGCCATGCAGGAGTACATGAAACTCTTCGAGCAGGCCCTCCAGGGGGGTGAGCAGTAATGGCGGTTAAAAGGAAGATCATCAAGGAGCGCGTTCCGACGCCTGAGATGCCGGCGGAGGAGCGTATTAAGAGCTTTGCGGAGGTAAACCTCGGCTACACCTTCGAGCTTGCCGTTAAGGAGGCTGAGCGCTGTTTGCAGTGCCCTTACAACTACGCGCCCTGTATTAAGGGCTGTCCGGTCCACATAGACATTCCGGGCTTCATAAGCAAGCTCGTCCAGTACCGCGACGATCCTGACAGGGCCGTTAAAGAAGCCTTAAACGTCATCTGGGCCTGTAACTCCCTGCCAGCGACCACCGGAAGGGTCTGCCCGCAGGAGGACCAGTGTGAGATGAACTGTGTCATGGGCAAGGTCGGTGACAAGATAAACATCGGAAAGCTCGAGAGGTTTGTTGCAGATTACGCCCGTGAGAAGGGCATAGACGAGGAGCTCCTCTTCGAGATAGTCCCGAAGATCGAGAAGAAGGGTCAGAGTGTGGCCATCATTGGAGCCGGGCCGGCAGGACTCACCGCCGCCGGCGAGCTCGCCAAACTCGGCTACGACGTTACCATCTACGAGGCCCTTCACGAGGCGGGCGGAGTGCTGATGTACGGCATTCCCGAGTTCAGGCTGCCCAAGAGCATCGTCGAGAGCGAGATTGACAAGCTCAAGAAGCTCGGCGTTAAGATACTCACCGACCACGTCGTTGGAAGAACCGTCACCATCGAGGAGCTCCTGGAGGAGTACGACGCCGTCTTCATAGGCTCAGGAGCGGGAACACCGAGGCTCATCAACGCCCCTGGAATAAACCTCAACGGAATCTACACCGCCAATGAGTTCCTCACGCGCGTGAACCTCATGAAGGCCTACCTGTTCCCCGAGTACGATACGCCGGTCAAGGTCGGCAAGAAGGTCGTCGTCATAGGCGCCGGAAACACCGCCATGGACGCGGCTCGCTCAGCGAGGCGCTTCGGAGCCGAGGTCACCATAGCCTACCGCCGCGGCCCGGAGGACGTCTCCGCCAGGGTGGAGGAGGTCCACCACGCCAAGGAGGAGGGCATAAAGTTCGAGTTCTACATCAACCCGGTCGAGTTCCTTGGGGAGAATGGGAAGATTAAGGCGGTTAAGTTCGAGAAGATGAAGGCCCTCGACGAGAGGGACAGCAGGGGCAAGAGGAAGATAGTCGGAACCGGGGAATACGTGACTCTCGAAGCCGACACCGTCATAATAGCCATCGGAAAGCACCCCAACAGGCTCATCATCAACACGCCGGGCCTCAAGGTCGAGCGCGGAAGGATAGTCGTCGACGAGAACCTCATGACCAGCATCCCCGGCGTCTTCGCCGGTGGAGACGCGATAAGGGGAGAGGCAACGGTTATCCTCGCCATGGGGGACGGAAGGATGGCCGCAAAGGCCATACACGAGTACCTCACGAAGAAGAGGGAAGGCAACGCCTGAACTTCTTCATTTTTCTTTGAAGCACGCCTCCAGTATTGGGTCGGGAATCACGTAGTGAACGTTCCTCCCTTCGATTCTTTTCTCAAGGAAAGATGAATCCACAAGCCCCTTAAGGAGCCTCGCCAGGACGCTGTCCGCTATGCTCCTCCCCTCCTTTCTCTCAAGGTGTTCCTTTATCTCCTCCCACGTCCTCTTTCCACCCGCTATGGCCCGCATTATCTCGATGTATCGCCCTCTCGCCGCAACTCTCTTCACCAGAAAGTTCTCGAACTCGCTCATAGCGAGCGCCTTGGCCTCTTCAAATACCTCGTCTACGAGTTTATCTGAAGGTCCTTTCTCCATGGCCTTCCTCCCGAAAAGGACGAGCCAGCCAACTATGCCGTCGAGCCTTTCAACGGCATCTTCTATGAGCTTTTCCGGTGGAGTTATGCCTACCTGCTCGAACCCCCTTATGAGGAAGTCCCTGCTCTGCTCTGGCGCGAACCTCGACAGAATAATCTCCTGGAAGTATCTACCATAAAGGGGAGCCTTCGGATCATCGAGGCCGAGATAATCGTGAAGCAGGCCCGCCTCTGAACCCGTCATGACTATTCTAAGGTCCGAGTAGTCGTAGAGGTGGGCTATCAAGCCCGCGAACTCGCTACCAACCGGCCCCCTGAGGTACTGAACCTCGTCGAAGGCTAAGACGACGTTGTATCTCTCAAGCTCCCTGAAAAGGGCCACTAGGTCGGTCTTCTCGTCCTTCCAGGAGAAGCCCACTCCAAAGCTCAGCAGTCTTAGGCCGGAAATGCTCTTGAGGCTTTCCTTGAGTCCGTCCCATATTTCGCGGTTCTCACGGAAGAAGGCGTTGACGGCGCTCTCTATCCTCTTGTAGACGTCCATGCGGGAGTTTGGATTGACCCCCCAGAAGTCCACGAGAACGTGGGGAAGAGAAAGCTCGTTGAGGCCGACAAGAAGGAGAGATGTCTTTCCGAGTCTTCTTATCCCAGTGATGACCGTTAGTGGGTTTTTGGATTTTAGGGACCTCTCAAACTCGCCCAGTTCCTTTTCCCTGTCGTACAAATCCTCTCGCTTCCTCTTTGGGCGGGTGTCGAAGTACACAACTACCACCCCAGTAGTTAACTACTGGGGCAGAAGTTATAAGGGTTTCGAGGGATTATTAAATGGAACACCAAGTTATCCAGGCGATGAGGAGCCTCACGATAGCCGAAGGGTGACGAGGGGCATACTGGCCGAGCCGGTGGATTTTTAACTTTCCCCAGAAACTTAATACCGAGCGATGAAGACCTCTAGGGTATCTGAGACCGCGCTTCACGCGGCAAAATGATGAGGGTCAGAAACTGAGCTCAACCCTCTATTCTTCCAAAACTGCCATTATAGAGAGAAAAGCGAGAGGGAACGCTCAGAGGCTCTCAAGGTACTCGGCGTAGGCTTTGGCGTCCATAAGCTCTTTGAGCTCCTCGTCGAGGTTGCTCGGCTTGAGCTTGACTATCCAGTTCTCGTAGGGATCCTCGTTGATGAGCTCCGGGCTGTCCTCAAGCTCGGCGTTGACCTCAGCGACCTCGCCGCTGACCGGGGCATAAACCTCGGAAACGGCCTTGACGCTCTCAAGCTCGCAGAGAACGTCGCCCTTGTTAAGCTCTTTTCCGACCTCGGGCAGTTCGACGTAAGCTAAATCGCCGAGCTCCTTCTGGGCGTAGTCGCTTATTCCGATGAGGACCGTCCCGTCCTCAAGAACCTGGACCCACTCGTGGTCCTTCGTGTAGTAGAGGCCCTCCTTAACCCGGTATTCTCCGACTTCAATCATGAACATCACCGGTTCTCGTAGGAGGAGCAGAGATTTAAACCTTTCCATGAGTGAAGGATTCTGCATTCGCCGTTTTCACTTCGGCCGTACAAAGTTTCGGTGTTTCCCGATGAACTTCGAACGAATTTCATAGATCTGGACAATTCCCTGGCCAATTGCAAAAGCGTTATAACCCTCCGTATCCTACACTACCACATGAGCCGCGTCCCCTTCTACCTAAAGGAGAGGCTGAAAACCCTAAACGAGAGGGTTCTCCACGAAACCTCCGGGGCGTCCGGCCTGCCGCCCTGGGAAAGGGTGGCATTAACATGGCTCGCCCTGATGGCGTTCTGGATCGTCATAACCTCCAGCGTGGAGCCGGGAGACCTAATCGCCGGCGCCGCCGTTACCCTCCTTGTGTCGCTCTTCATGCGCGACCTCCTGACCGGGGACGTGAGGAGGAGCGGCCACGTAGTCGAGAAAATCCTCTACTTTGCCCTCATCTACCTGCCCCAGTATCTGGTGATAATGGCCTTCCGCCTGCTGGAGAGCAACCTGAAGGTGGCCAGGAACGTGATATTCATGGACATCAACCCGGGCATCGTCAAGATAAGGACCGATCTGCATTCCAACACGGGAGTAACGATACTCGCGAACTCCATAACCCTGACGCCCGGCACCCTTACACTGGACGTCAAGAAGAAGCTCGACGAGACCTACCTTTACGTCCACTGGATAGACCTGGAGACCCTCAACCGGGAGAAGGCCGGGGAAAAAATAAAGGGGGACATAGAGGAATGGCTCAAGAAGGTCTTCTGGTGAGCGCATTCTATCTGCTCGTCTTCACGGCAGTGCTGATAACATACCGCGTGCTCAGGGGACCGACCCTCCCCGACAGGATAGTGGGCCTGAACACCATAACGACGAAGGTGGTGGTGATAATAGCACTGGTCTCCGTCATGAGGGGCGAGTACTACCTGATAGACCTCGCGATAGTCCTGCTCATGGTGAACTCGGTCGGGGGGCTTATCTTAGCGAAGTACATGGAGAGGATGAGCCGTGCTTGAGGTTCTGCTCCTCCTCTTCGGGGAAGCTGTGATGCTCTTCGGGGCCCTCGGGATACTCAGATTTCCCGATGTTTACACCAGACTCCACGCGGCCACAAAATGCGACACCGGCGGGGCGATGAGCATAATCCTCTACCTCATAATCACTATGGACGCCCCAGCCCTGGTGAGGGCCAAACTCCTCGTCCTGGCCTTCCTCATAGCCATGATGAACCCCATGGTGAGCCATGCCCTCGCGAGGGGCGCCTACCGCTACGGGGTCAAGCCAAAAGTCGTGGTGGACATGTATGCTTGGGACAATCCTTGATGTGGTCTTCCTCGCGATGATAATCCTTGCCGTTGCGGTGGTTGAGGAGAGGAACCTGGTCAGTGCGGTCGTTAAATACTCCCTCCTAAGCCTGCTCTTCATCCTGGCACTCTTCGAGCTGAACGCCCCCGACGTGGCCCTCTCCGCAATAGTGGTGGGGGCAATAGTCATAGGAGTGTTCCTCTTCACAATAAAGGGGGTGACGCGGTGAGGGCTATAGCTCTGCTGCTGACGCTCGCACTGGGCGTTCTGCTCCTCTCGCTGAGCTACTCGTCGCCCTACGGAGGGAGTTACACGTACTACGTCACCCACTGGACGGAGATAAACGTTCCCAACCTCGTGTCGGCCATCCTAGCCGGCTGGAGGGCCTACGACAGCCTCGGCGAGGCGAGTCTGCTCTTCACGGCCGTCATCGGCTTTTACGTCATCCTCGGAGGGAAGAAAAAGTGAAGATGAGCACCGTTGTGAGGACGACGACCAAGATGGTGAGCCCGTTCCTCGTCACCTACGCGGCCTATCTGATGCTCTACGGCCACATAAGTCCCGGCGGTGGCTTCCAGGGAGGGGTTATCCTGGCGGTGGCGGTGATACTGCTCATCACCTCGCACGGCTATGTCAAAGTCAGGAGGAAGTTCCACTTCAACTGGGCCAGCCTGATAGAAAGCTCCGCTGGTGTGCTGCTGGTGCTCCTCGGAATTGCAGGCCTCGGGCTGGGGGCGTTCTATTCAAACTTCCTGCCGACTGAGGGAGGGATAATCCTGCCTTTCAACGTGATCGTGGGGCTGGAGGTCGGCGCGGCTTTCACGTTCGTCTTCTACATCCTGCTGAGGTGGGTCGAAAGTGATTAGTCCGGAGCAGGCTGGAATCCTTATAATGCTCGTTGGAATCTACGGTCTGATGGCCAAAAGGGAGCCGATAAAGCTGGTCCTCTCGATAAACATCGTCTCCCTCGGGCTTGTCCTGTTCTTCATAGGTCTCGCGTACTCTCCAGAAAAGGACGTGCCGATAATGCCAACGGACCCCGTTGACCCCCTCCCGGCAACGCTCATGCTCACCACACTCGTCGTTGATGTCGCGATAACCTCCCTCGCTCTCGCGGTTATAATGCGGATGGGGGGTGACGGCGAATGATACCCCTTCTGGCCGCGCTGCCCCTGCTGGCTGCTTTCATACTCACGCTCCTCGATGTGCTGAAGGTCAAACGGACCGTAATCAAGGGAGTTTTTCTGCTCGGAGCCCTCCTGCCGGTTCCGGTCGTTCTCTTAAATGGGATCGGTTCGGAGATCGTCGGGGGCTGGGCGCAGGAGGCGGGAATAGAGGTCGCCCTGACGCGGACGAACCTGCCATTTATCGCGGGTGAGCTTGTGCTCTTCATCTTCGTCGCCCTGTACTCCCTCTACTACTTCGATTTCAGGGACAAAAAGACGCCGAAGGTTCTCGCGCTCCTTCTGCTCCTCCACACGGGGCTAATGGGGGCGTTCATAGCGCGGGACCTCTTCAACTTCTACATATATTCCGAGATAGCATCCGTATCGGCCTTTGCACTCGTGACCTTATCGGACGAAAAGGGCTCCAAGAGGGCCGCGTTCAGGTACCTCATAATGTCCCTGCTGGCATCGTACCTCTTCGTCTTTGCGGTCGGCATAATCTACATGGAGACCGGCTATCTCAACGTCGATCTCGTCAGGGAGAGCGCCGGGCCATCCAGGGAGCTGAACACCGCCCTGGCGCTTGCCTTCACCTCGCTTCTCCTCAAGGCAGGCATCTTCCCGCTCCATTCCTGGCTCCCGGACGCCCACTCGAGCGCGCCGACTCCCGTGAGCGCGGTTCTGAGCGGTGCAGTTGTTAAGGTCCCGGCCTACGGAATGATACTCCTCCTCTCCACCCTCCCCTCCGGGGAAACCTTCAGGACAGCGGCGATGGGGCTGGCGGTTGCTTCCATATTCTTTGGCATCGCGGGGGCGCTCTTCCAGAGGGATGCAAAGAGGCTGCTCGCATACCACACCGTCTCCCAGATGGGCTACGTCCTCCTCGGAACAGCGAGCCTCAACTTCCTCGGCGCGGCGTACTACGCGATGGCACACTCCATATTCAAGGGAGGCCTGTTCCTTGCGGTGGGTTCGCTCGGAAGGGAGAGCAGAAAGCTTGGGGAGTTCGGCTACAGGAACGCGCCCGTTATGGCCGTTTCAGTCCTCACCCTCAGCCTCGCTATAGGGGGAATAGGGCCACTGGTAGGGGCGTACGGCAAGGAACTGCTCTACAAAAGCCTGCCAGGACTGTGGAAGCTCGCCGTTCCGCTGGGGAGCGTCGGGACACTCACTTCCTTCGCAAAACTGAACCATTACCTAAGACGGAGCGAATCCCCGGGAATGCCCGCGGCATGGAAGCTGTCGTCGCTCGGCCTGGCGCTGGCGGCCCTCCTAACCGGCGTTTACCTCGAGGCAGGCATGAATCCCAGGGACGTCCTGTATCTATCCTCCGCGCTCCTCCTCTTCGCGCTCCTGAAGTGGCTCGGGGTTCTCAGCAGGAGCCCAAGGGCCGGCCCCGGGGAAATCGGGAGGGATGTGAACATCCTCACCGCGGTCTTCGTGATGGTGGCCATAGCCATGATCCTACTCCAAGGGTTTTAGATGAACCTCCTTCACCTCGGACAGGGAGGCGAGCTCATCCCTCAGATCGTCCAGGTTCGTGCTTATCCTGCTCACATCCACGACCGCGACGATGCCGGCCAGCCCCAGGGCGCCGAGCTCCTCCGACTCGCTGAAGAGTATGTTCACACCGTGCCTGCCGAAGAGACCGCTGATCCTGGCCAGAACCCCAGGACGGTCCTCCACAACGAGCTCAACCTCCACGAGCTTCTTTCCAGGCAGGGCCACCCTTTCCAGGTGAACCTCTTTGAGGTCGGTGTCTATCTCGAGGAGAAAATACGCGCCCTCCACCACGCCAAGCTCGTAGGCGTAATCCCGGGGCAGCTCAACCTTGCCGTTCTCCTTGATCCTGACTATCTCATAGTGTCTCATGATTAGAACTCTCCACGTGGGAATAAAAGGGTTGCCGGCAGAAAAATTATTAACATCCCGCACGTAATGGACGCCATGGAAATCATAGGGTACGTCTTCGTAATCATAGCCTTCGCGAGGCTTTTGGCTGAGGGATTCGAGAGGCTGGGCTACCCGGGGTTTCTCGGCGAAATCACCGCGGGAATGATCCTGAGCGCGATCCTGATAGACATGCCCAGGGACCAGATGGCCCTGCTGGCGGAGCTGGGCCTGTTCTTCCTCATGATTTCAGCCGGCCTGGAGGTTACCCCAGAGGAGCTCCACTACGCGGGGAGGAGAACCCTGCCCCTCTATATCCTCACGTACGGGGTGATGTTCCTCACGACGATTCCATTCACCGGGGGACGCGTCGGCCCGGACAACGTCATAACCGCGGCAATACTGTCCATAGCATCGGCCCCGATAGTGCTCAGGCTCAAGAGGTTCTTCGGGAGCGACTTCCTCCACGTGGCCCTCTCCTACGCGGTGATAAGCGAGATATTCGGGCTGTTCCTCGTTTATATGGTCATAAGGTTTAACGAGAACCCCGGCGACTACGGGCCGATACTGTCGAGCGTGCTGAAGGACCTCGCCTTCGTGGGGATCCTGCTCTACATCAACTACCTCCTGGGCATAAAGCAGAAGGTCCGCATAATACGCTTCCTCCGCAGGCTCAAGAGCGATGAGGCGGTCTTTGGGCTCTTCATGGTGTTCTCCACATCCCTCGCATTCATCAGCGAGGAGATAGGAATGCACTTCAGCATAGGCGGCTTCCTCGCCGGTTTGATGATGCACAGCGACCTCGTCGGTACCAAGCAGTACGACAGGTTGACCACGATAGTGAGCGGCGTTACCTACGGAATCTTCGCCCCGATATTCTTCGCCTGGCGTGGATTGAACTTCGAGACGGAACTGTCCTTCGTGGTGATAGAGTTCTTCGCCGTGATATACGTGGTAAGGCTAACGCTGTCTGCTCTGGCCGTAAGAGAGACAGATCTCCCCACAAACCTCGTCAGAGGTGCCGGAATAGCGAGCTTCGGCGTTCTCGGCCTCCTAATGGGTGAGATTGGCTTCGTCTCGGGAGTTCTAAGCGAGCACATGTACGCCATGGCATCCCTCGCCAGCGTGCTTGGCATATTCGCCTCCGCAACCCTGGGGAGGATCATGAACCACCATCAGAAGAAGAGGTCCAGCAGTGCCGCATAGTGCTCAATCCTGCTTCACCTCTGAGGTCTGGCCGCGAGGCGGGCCATCAGAGGTCCTTTCAGATATAGCGAAACGTTTTTAAGCCGCCCGCAGAGTAGCGAGTAAGTGAACCGCTGCTTTGCCGTATAATCGCTACATAAGTGAGAGAAGAAAGGAGGAAGCTGAGATGAGCTGGACAACCCCCAAGAGGGCTTTTATAGGTGCCGCCGCCGCAGAGGGCGGAACCAAGCTGAACGCATTTGATAACGCGCTCCTCAAGCTGGGCATAGGGAACGTCAATCTGGTCAAGCTCAGCAGCGTCATTCCGGCGCACATAGAGTGGATCGACGAGGTTCACGACGTGCCGATAGGCATGCTCCTCCCGACAGTTTATGCACACATCGAGAGCGACGAACCGGGAATGACCATAAGCGCGGCCCTGGGAATCGGCATCAGTGAGAACAACGAGGGCGGCCTAATCTATGAGTACTCCGGCTACTGCACGAAGGAAGAGGCCGAGGAGATGGTCAGGAAGATGGTCGAGGAGGGCTTTGAGCGGAGGGGCTGGAAGCTGGCGGAGTTCAAGGTCGCAAGCGCGAGCATAACCGTTAAGGACAAGCCCGCCGCGGCCTTGGCAGTCGTGGTGATGTTCCCCTACTGAGCTTTTTTCATACTTTCTCAATTTCCAGGAGGACGTACTCCCCGGAGGATATTTTCTCGAAAAGCATGTTGTATCTGGCTCCATCCTTTGTGGCCCAGACGTCGATGTACTCCCCCCTGCCGGCCGGGCGAACGTTTATCCATAGAACCTCAAACCCCGCCCTCTGAACGGCACTTCTCAGTATTCCCCTGATGTGCATTCCCGGCTCAAAGCGATCCTCACTGTGGCTTTTACCATCCAGGAAGCGCCATAGGTTGAAGAACAGCCTCCGGTGGTTCGAATTTTCGGCGGGATACATGAAGAAGGTGCTCCCGTCCTCCCGGATGGCGAAGCTGTGCCTCGCGTTCTCAAAGACCACCACGGAGAGGCTCAAATCGGGGGAACCACTGTTGTCATTGTGGGCGTTCCTTATCTCACCCACTAAGTGGGGAACGCCGTATCTGAGTCCATCCCCGATTTCATCCCTCGCCAGCTCGAGCTTTCGAGCCAGCTCGCGTCTTATTCTCGGATTCATCACCCGTAGTCTCCAGGTGGGCTCTTATAAAAATTTCTTCGGTGGGGAAGAACCTTAAGCTTTAAAACCCCGTGCCCTACCTAAGGGCGGTGAGACTCATGGGATACAACGAGAAGGAAAGGGCTTTCATCGAATGGTACCCTCGCGGTTATGGCGTTGGCTTCAAGGTCAAGGAGAGACTCTTTGAGACGCAGACGGAGTACCAGCGCCTCGAAATTTATGAAACAGAGGGTTTCGGCAAGCTGCTCGTCCTCGACGGTACGGTCCAGCTCGTCGAGGTCGGGGAGGAGAGCTACCACGAGACCCTCGTCCACCCGGTCATGCTCGCCCACCCGAACCCGAGGAGAGTGCTCGTCATAGGGGGAGGCGACGGCGGCACGTTGAGGGAAGTCCTCAGGCACAAAACGGTTGAGAAGGCCACGATGGTGGAGATAGATGAGGGCGTCGTCGAGGCATCCTACCTCTACCTTGACGTTGCCTCTGAGCTCCTGGACAAACTCATAAAGAAGGAGGAGCCCAGGGGAGAGCTCATCATAGGCGACGGGGTGAGGTACCTGAAGGAGACCGACGAGCGTTTCGACGTCATAATAGTTGACTCCACAGACCCCGTCGGCCCAGCGAAGCTTCTATTCAGCGAGGAGTTCTACAGAAGCGCCTACGAGAAGCTCAACGAGAGGGGCCTCTACATCACCCAGGCGGGAAGTGTCTACCTCTTCACGAACGAGCTCCTCGACGCTTACAGGGCGATGAAGAGGGTCTTTGACAGGGTTTACTACTTCAGCTTCCCGGTGATAGGCTACGCATCGCCCTGGAGCTTCCTGGTCGGCGTGAAGGGGGACATCGATTTCAGGAAGGTCGACGTCGAGAGGGGAAGGGAGCTCGAGCTCTACTACTACGACCCGGAGAGGCACGAGACCCTCTTCCAGATGCCCAAATACGTCAGGGACCTCCTCGAGAGGGCCTGACGGCTTTTCTAAAACTTTTTGGAGGTACTGCCATGCTCCGTGCGGTTATCAGAAACGCTCGAATCCTCGATGGGAGGGCATTCATAGGCATGGGACTCCTGGGTCTCGCGTTCAGTGTTAAAAACCTCTCCGATGTCACTCGTGTGCCCGTGTTCCTGATTTCACTCGTCCTCTACGTGGCCTATGCCTTCGCGATAAACAACTGCTTCGACGCGGATACCGACTCAATAAACCCGAGGAAGAGGAAGAAAAACCCCATAGCCAGCGGTGAGCTGAGCTTCAGGGCGGGGGCTGCCTCTTCCATAGCTATGGCACTGCTCGGGCTGATGCTGGCCAGCGTCCTCGGAACAGGGGAGCTGGCCGTGTACGCATCGATGATTTTACTGGCGACTGTCTATTCGGCCCCGCCGAGGCTCAAGGCGCGGCCGGTGATGGATATTCTCTCTCACGGGGTCTTCTTTGGAGTCCTGCCCTTCCTCTACGGGGCCTACCTCGACGGCTCGGTCACAACGGAGGAGTGGAGCATCGCCGCCGCGGTGTTCCTCTACTCCCTGGCCCTCGAGCTCAGGAACCACCTGGAGGACTACGAAAGCGACCTTAAAGCTGGTCTCAGGACGACGCCGATAGTTATCGGCAGGAAGCTCTCTGAGACCCTCGTTGCCGTCTTTTCGGCGGGGGCTGTAGGTTTAGCCCTCGCGGGGGCACAGCCCAGCCTGGGTCTCCTTGGAATCACCATCTACGGTCTCCGCACCAATTACAGGCTCATTGACACCGCGATGGTTGCAATCCTGCTCCTCAGGGCATCAGGGGTGGTTTGAGTGAGGATAGCACTGGTGAGCGACTGGTACTACCCCAAGATAGGCGGCGTTGCGAGTCACATGCACCACCTGGCCCTAAAGCTCAGGGAGAGGGGACACGATGTTGCCATTGTTACCAACGACAGGAGAACGGGGAAGGAAGAAGAGCTGAAGGCGAAAGGAATCGAGCTCGTAAAAATCCCTGGAGTCATCAGCCCGGTCCTTGAGGTGAACCTCTCATACAGCCTGAAATCCACAGGGGAGCTCAACGAGTTCCTGGAGGGCTTCGACGTTATTCACTCCCACCACGCGTTCACACCGCTGGCCCTGAAGGCCGCGAAGGCGGGCAGGGAGCTGGGGAAGGCGACTTTGCTCACAACCCACAGCATCTCATTTTCCCACGAGTCCCGCCTCTGGCAGGCTCTCGGCCTGACGTTCCCACTCTTCAGCAGGTACCTGAAGTACCCCCACGAGATAATAGCCGTCAGCAGGGCGGCGGAGGCGTTCATAAGGCACTTCACGGACGCTCCCGTGAGGGTCATTCCAAACGGTGTGGACGACGACCTTTTCAGTCCCCTGAGCGAGGGTGAAAAGGAGCGCCTTAAGGAGGAGCTCGGCATCGAGGGAGACGCTGTCCTCTACGTGAGCAGGATGTCGCCGAGAAAGGGCCCCCACGTTCTCCTAAACGCCTTCTCGGGAATAGACAACGCGACGCTCGTCATGGCGGGCTCCGGAGAGATGCTCCCGTTCCTGAGGGCACAGGCGAAGTTTCTGGGGATAGAGGATAGAGTTCGCTTCCTGGGCTACGTCGATGGCTCCCTCCTTCCGAGGCTCTTCGGTATGGCAGATGTTTTCGTCCTCCCCTCCACCACGGCGGAGGCGTTCGGGATAGTCATCCTCGAGGCCATGGCCGCGGGGGTTCCCGTGGTCGCCACGGACGTTGGAGGAATCCCTGAGATAATCAGGAACAGCGAGAGCGGGCTTTTGGTTTCCCCGGGCAACGAGCTCGAGCTGAGAAACGCGATTCAAAAGCTCCTCCTTGACGAGGAACTCAGAAGATGGTTTGGAAGCAACGGCAGAAGGGCCGTCGAGGAGCGCTACTCATGGAAAAAGGTCACCGAGGGCATAGAAAAGGCTTATGAGAACGTGATGCAAAACCTGTAGGGGATGAAAATGAGGCTCGAAGAACTCACCTGGCCGGATTTTGAGGAGGTTAAACGACGGGTTGGTACAGTTGTTATTCCCGTTGGGAGCGTTGAAGCCCACGGCAAGCATTTGCCCCTCGGAACAGATGTCTTTGCCCCAGTGGAGATAGCAAGACGGGTCGAGGAGAGGCTCCGCCGGCGGGGCGTTGAAGTTCTCACGGCCCCACCCGTGTGGTACGGGCATACATTCGTTCTCGACGTATATCCCGGAACCATAAACGTGAGTGGGGACGCATTCAAGGCCTACGTACGCGAGATAATGCGAGAGTTCGCCGCCGAGGGCTTTCGGAGGATAGTTCTCCTCAATGGACACGGCGGCAACTACCCGCCGCTGGTTCTGGCGGCGGAAGAGGTCTCGGAGGAGTTCCCAGGGGTCGAAATCTGGCTCATAAATTGGTGGATAGACTTCAGAGAGGACATCCTGAGCATATGCTCCAGCCAGGGTCACGCCGGTCAGGACGAGACGTCAGTGATGCTCGCGGTAAGGCCCGAACTCGTGAAGATGGAAAACGCCCGTGGGGGGAGGAGGAGCTCAAGGGTAAGGGTAATCCGGAAGGACATCGGGAAGGAGCTGTTTCCGGATGGAGTGAACGACGACCCATCCCTTGCGACGGCCGAGAAGGGCGAGGCGATTTTGAGCGTTGTGAGCGAGAAGATAGCCCGCCTGCTGGTGGGTGAATGATAATGGGGAAGGAAAAAGTCCTCGCCGAGATAGACAGGCGCATAAAGCGCCTCGAAGCGGAAATTCAAATGGCAGAGGACAGGATTAAGTACCTGGAGGAGATAGGCGCTCCCGTGAGGTACCGCGCCCTCCAGAGGAAGGACTACACGGCCTACTACCTCCTCTTCATGGGGGTCTGGATTCTCATCGGCACACTGGCCCTGCTCCTCATGAGGAACCGCCTCCCATACTCCTTCAACGTCCCCCTGCTACCCTACATCGTCATCGCCCTGGTCCTCCTGGCCGCGCCCGCGGTGTACCTGCTCTGGAGCGGGAGAGAGAAGCCGAAAACCCCGATGGAGGAGTTCGAGGAGAGGGCACGGCTCGCAAGAGACGTTCTAACGCTGTTCTACCGGCCGCTGAGGGAGGCCGTCGAAAAGGATGATCGGGAGATGATGCGGGCCATTGCCGAGGAGCTGCTGAACAACCCGGTTCTTGCTGGTTCAGTTGAGGAGATGGCCGAGGGCGAGCCTAAGCTCATGGCCTACGCACTCTACCTCTATTCAAACTACTCCCCGGAGCTGGTGGAGGAGGTTAGGGAGACGGTGGGAAGGCTCAGCAACAAAACCCTGAAAGCCCTGCTCTCCGGACTGGTGGATGGAAACGAGGGCTAAAGGTTATAACCATTTCGCCGTTCTTTTTTCGGTGAGGCGATTGAGGCTGGAAGTCCTTAGCAGGGAGGATATGAACGCCCTCTCCAGAGAGCTGAGCAGGGCGGGGATAATGAACCGAACGAAGGAGGAGGTTTCCCCCCAGATATCGCACTACGTCGTCATAGAAGGAACTTACGCCGAGCTCCTCGAGAAAGCAGAGGGGATAGAACCCGTTGAGACGGCCCTGGATGAGCTCAGATTTGCGTATGAAGAGATAACCCGAGACTGGAAAGTGGGGGAGAAAAAGGGCCTGGAGAGGCTCTTTGACGAGTCAGACCTCGGAAAGCTGATAGTGGTCACGGCCCTTATGGAGGCAGGGGCAGTTGCCGAGGAAGATGGAACGCTCGTTCTGAACGAAACCGTGCCCCTGGACGTCCTCAAGGTGGAGCTGCGCTTCCCCATAGACGATATTGAAGAGTACCTGGAGGACATAGAGGAGCGCTTTAAAACGGGCATGGTCACGGAGTACACCCTCGAAAAGAGGTACTTCGTGGAGGTTATGGAGGTGGATAGAGACCTCGTCGAGGCGGCTCTTGAGATAGCGGGTGAGTACGCCACGGAGGAGAGCGTGGTCGAGGCGATGTTCGATGGTATAGCCCGCTCGGTTCTGGCGGACGTTATACTTGAGCTGGCCGAGAGGCACAGGCGCAAGAACGAGCTGATGGAGGCCATAATGGAGAGGGAACCTATAGTCGTTGAAGGCGAGCGCGAGAGGGTGAACATATACTTCGACGAAGATGCCATAGAGGATTTTCTCAAGGAGCTCCAGAGCCTCGGCTACCTGAAGGTGAAGGGCAACAGGATATGGGTTTGATTTCCCTTTCCCGCTTTCCTCATCCGTAAAATTTTAAAAGGGCTTTTCTCACCTAACGCCGGAGGTGGTGGAAGTGGCGGAGCTGAAGGCGGTTATATTCTATGACCGCGACGGCACCCGCTACTACCACTGCCCGCGCTGTGGAAGACTCTTCAGAACATCCAAGGACTACACCAGGCACGTGAACAGGGCCCACGGGCACCTGTTCCGGAAGTGATCCACTATTCTCCCGCCATTTTCTCGGTTTCGGTTCTTTGACATTCCGCGGGATGAGGAGAACGGCCAGGGCTGAAAAAAGTGATGAGCGGAAGGGCTTTCCGACCGTTAGTCCCTGATTATTATTTCCTTCGTGAGCTTCACGATGAAGGTCTTCCCAACCTTCTCCCTCTCAACCAGCTGCTTTTTCTCCAGCTCCTGGATAATTCTGCTTATAGTCGGCCTCGAGTAGCCCGTCAGCTCCGGCAGTTCCTCCTGCTTCACCGTACCGCCCTTCTCGAGTATGGCGTTCACAACTATGCGCTCCTTCTCGGTCAGCACCTCGATGGGCACCCTGTTGGCGGACCACTTCTTCTTGGCGTAGTAGAGCGAAACCGGGACCGCGATTGCAAGTGAGAGCAGCACCGCGGCCGCTATCATCACCCAGTTTGTCTCCTTGGGCTGGGCGGGTATCTCTATCTCAAGGTTCTCACGGACCCAGTAGGTCTGGTATCCCATCGCCTCTATCTTCCTCTGGACGTCCTTGGACATGCCGGCGCCCATGAGCTCGACGAGATCCGGGTGGAGCTTCCGTATGGCATCGGCGGTTGAGTCGGAGAGGGCGTCCTCCTGGGTCAGGAGAAAGGGGTATCCGTATATCATGGCCCACCTCGCGGCGGCCAAAGCTGAGCCATAGTCGCTGGAGCTGGCGACGACGACCGTGTCGTGTCCGTTGGGATAGAAGTGCAGTGCCAGCTTTGCCGCCGTTTCCGTCCTAACCGCACCGCCTATCCTCTCGACTATGAAGCCCATCTCAAGGAGCTCATCCTGAACCCTGTCGCTGATGGCCTGGGAGTCCCCGATTATAAGGACGTGGTTCCAGCCGAACTGGGCGTAGCTCTGAAGCTGGGCGATTGTTCCGGGATCAAGTTCCTCCCGGTTCACGGGCAGTATCGGGACATCCAGCATCTTGGCGTAGGGGAGAGCGATGATGTAATCGATTAAATCATCGTTTCTCACGATTATAAGGTCGTACTTTGGCCCCTCCTTCGCATCCTGTGCGGAGGAGAGGGGAAGCACGAAGGATGAGAACACCAGCATAATGAGCGTCAGAGCAACGGCCCTTTTAACCATTCCATCACCTGGAAAAAGGGTAAGAAAAGGCCCTTAAAAGGTTTTTCAAAGCTCCAGGGTTTCGCCGGGTTCGAGGATTACGACCTCCGCCTTGTCCCCGACCAGCCTTCTGAACTCCTCGGGGTCAGCTGAAATCGGCGGCCAGGTGTTGTAGTGCATCGGCACGACCTTCTTTGGCTTGAGGAACTCCACCGCTTTAGCAGCCTCTTTAACGCCCATCGTGAAGTGACCGCCTATCGGCAGCAGGGCCAGATCAATAGGCCCGTAGAGCTCGGCGAAGAGTTCCATGTCCCTGAAGACAAAGGTGTCGCCGGCGTGGTAAATCCTGACGCCGTCGAGCTCGATTATGTAACCGCTGGCATTTCCTATGCTGTACTTGCCGTCGCTGCTGGAGTGCCAGGCAGGAACCTGGACGATCTTAACGCCGTCTATTTCAGTCGGGCCGTAGTTCATGCCGATGGTCGTTATGCCGCTCTCGCTCTCAACGAGGTAGTTGGCTATATCGTACATGGCAACTATCTTCGCCCCGGTTCTCCTGGCTATCGCGGCGGCGTCGCCGATGTGATCGCCGTGGGCGTGTGTAACGAGTATCAGGTCCGCCTCAACCTCTTCGGCCTTAATGGCCGCGGCAGGATTGCCGGTCAGGAAGGGGTCTATCAGGATCCTCTTGCTTCCCTCTATCAGAAAGGCAGCGTGGCCCAGAAACTTCACCTTCACCATGAAACCACCCCCGCGGATATAATAACCTGAGCTAACTTAAGTCTTTCGGGTTGGAGGCTTCGGCGGCCATCACCAAGCGGTACGGCCACCCCCCGATAGTTCGAATTACGAAGACAATAGAGTACAAGAATTCCTGTAGTAAACCAGGTACAATGTAACGGAACGCGCTTTAGTAGAACATAAAAATGCATTCCTGTACAAAAAAGGACAAGATTTATAAACATGAACAGTGTTGAATATGAGCGGTGATTCAATAGTGGAGGGCCAGACTCAAATACTGCTTGTTCTGGTTCTGTACCTTTTGTTTTTGATAGGGTTCGGAGTTTATCAGGGAAGAAAGGCAAAGAGCGGCAAGGACTTCGCGATAGCTGGCAGGCAGCTTCCGGGCTGGATAGCAGCTCTCTCAGAGCGCGCCACCGGTGAGTCGGCGTGGGCACTCCTGGGACTCCCCGGTTTTGCCTACGCCGCCGGCCTCTCAGCAATATGGGTTGCGGTTGGATGTGTGGCCGGTATCATCGTGGCGTGGACTGTGTTCGCTGGAAGACTCAGGAGGGAGGCCGAGAAGTACGACGCGACAACGTTTATTGATTACATCGCAAAGCGCCACTCCGACGCCGAGAAGTGGATAAGGATCCTCGGTAGCGTTACCGTGGTGTTCTTCTTTTTCTTCTACGTCGGTGCCCAGTTCCTCGGCGGCGGAAAGACTTTGAACGCTCTCTTCGGCGTTGATCCAAAGATCGGAATGCTGATAACCGCGGTGATAATCCTGCCCTATACCGTCCTAGGAGGCCTCAAGAGCGTCGCCTATACCGACACCGTCCAGGCGATAGTCATGATACTCACTCTCACCATAGCGCCAATAGTCGGTCTCGTCTACATCGCCAACCATCCGGATGTTTTCGCCCACTCGGTCTCCAGCGCCCTGGAGATGTCCGGGCCCGAGTACTCTACAATCCTCGGCGGCCTCGTCGGCGGCGCGGCGTTCGTCTTCGTCATAGCCGAGTTCTCCTGGTTCTTTGGCTATCTCGGTGGAATGCCCCAGCTCAGCATCAGGTTCATGGCAATCAAGGACGAGAAGAACGCCAGACTCGCCAGGAACGTCGGAGTCAGCTGGACGGTTCTGGCCTACATCGGTGCCCTCCTCATAGGATGGATTGGAATAGCCATCTTCGGCCCGACCGGCCTCGAGGACCAGGAAGCCGTTATGCCCTCGGTTATGCTGAAGCTGTTCCCGCCCTTCCTCGCGGCGATATTCATAACCGGTGCGATAGCGGCCATGCTCTCGACGGCTGATTCACTCCTAATCCTCTCCGCCACCGAACTTTCGGAAAACTTGCTCAGGCCCTTCGTCTACAAGGACGACTTCGACCCTAAGAGAAGCCTCAGGCTTTCGAGAATTACCACCGTCGCCCTGGGTGTCATAGCGCTCGTTACAGCCTATCTTGTGCCGTCGAAACTCATTTACACCATCGTCGGCTACACCTGGGCTGGGATAGGAGACACCTTCTCGGTCATAGTCATAATGACGCTGTTCTGGAAGAGGTTCCACGGAAGGGCCGTCCCGCCGACCATTGTAACGGGACTGCTGTTCACCATCTTCTGGATCAGCTCGGGGCTTGAGAAGGTTGTCTCGGCGAGGCTCATGACCTTCATCGTGACGGCGGTTATTGCCGTGATAGCGACCTACGCCCTGAAGCCCAAGGAGGCATCCGCCACCGCCTGAGTTTTGTTTTTATCCATTGATGTCCTTTTTAGCCCATCAGGGCTTTACTTTTCCCCTACCATGCCCATATTTACCTCGCTGTCCTTTTTAGGAAAGCTTATATAGAATTCCGCCGAGTTTAGGCCGGTGATGTGATGACGTTTGATTACTTCTTCAAGCCAAAGGCTATAGCGGTTATTGGGGCATCCAACGACCCGCTCAAGCTTGGCTACGAGGTCTTCAAGAACCTTAAGGATTACAAAGACGGCAAGGTTTATCCAGTGAACGTCAAGGACGAGGTCGTCCAGGGAGTCAAGGCTTACAAGAACGTGAAAGACATTCCTGACGAGGTTGACCTGGCGGTCGTCGTCGTTCCGAAGCGCTTCGTCAAGGGCACCATAGAGGACTGCGGCGAAAAGGGCGTCAAGGGGATAATCCTCATCACAGCGGGCTTCGGTGAGGTCGGCGAGGAAGGGAAGAAAGAAGAGAGGGAGCTCGTTGAGATAGCCCACAAATACGGCATGCGCATAGTCGGTCCGAACTGTGTGGGCATAATGAACACACACAACGCCATGAACGCCACCTTCGTTATGGACGCCAAGAAGGGAGACATAGCATTCATAAGCCAGAGCGGTGCCCTCGGAGCGGGAATCATCTACAAGACCGTCAAGGAGGGAATAGGCTTCTCGAAGTTCGTCAGCATCGGTAACATGGCTGATGTTGACTTCGCCGAGTTCGTGGAGTATTTGGCAGACACGGAGGAGGACAAGGCAATCGCGCTGTACATCGAGGGTCTCAAGGATGGGAGGCGCTTCATGGAGATAGCCAAGCGCGTCACCAAGAAGAAGCCGGTCATAGTCCTCAAGGCAGGCAAGAGCGAGAGCGGAGCGAGAGCAGCTTCGAGCCACACAGGTTCACTCGCAGGCTCGTACAAGATATACGAGGCGGCATTCAAGCAGAGCGGAATAATCGTCGCGGACACTATCGATGATATGCTCAGCATGGCGAGGGCTTTCACCCAGCCGCTGCCGAAGGGCAAGCGCGTCGCCATAATGACCAACGCAGGTGGCCCGGGAGTTCTCACCGCGGATGCCATAGACAGGCTCGGCCTCAAGCTCGCCGACCTCGAGGAGGAGACCATTGAGGGACTTCGCTCGTTCCTTCCGCCGATGGCGGCAGTCAAGAACCCGGTCGATATGATCGCGAGTGCCCGCGGAGAAGACTACTACAAGACAGCAAAGCTTCTCCTCGAAGACCCCAACGTTGACATGCTCATAAGCATCTGTGTCGTTCCGACCTTCGCGGGCATGACGCCGACCGAACATGCGGAGGGCGTCGTGAGGGCCGTTAGAGAGGTGAACAACGGCAAGCCGGTTCTCGGTCTGTTCATGGCAGGCTACGTGAGCGAGCCCGCGAAGGAGGTCCTCGAGAAGGCAGGCATTCCGAGCTACGAGAGGCCCGAAGATGTTGCCGCCGCGGCTTATGCCCTCGTGGAGTTTGCAAAGGCGAAGGGAGTTTTGAAGGAGGAATGAGGATGCCAGTGCAGAGCGAGGTGGGGAAAAAGGGACTCCTTCCAAAGAAAGCAGCACCTCCAACCATTGATGACGTTTACCTGAGAGTCAAGGAGATAATCGGGGAACTCAAGGAAGACCCGCATAAAGTCCTCCGGGAGATGAGAGATGCTCGTGGTTGATACCTCTGCGCTTATAGATGCAACGATCCCGGTAAAGGGAAAAGAGGAAAGGAACGAGCTAGCGAGGAGAGTTATTTCAGCAGCCGAGAGCAGAGGAGTCCCTATGATAATTCCCCGCCTCGGGGTCGTTGAAGCAGTTAGCCTGGTTAAAAGGCTGACCGGAAGAGAAGACGTAGTTGATGTTATCCTTTCATACATCGATGCAAAGATGCTCCAAGTTTCCGAGGACTGGATATTCGAGGACGCCAAGGGGATAGCGCGGAGGATACATCCGCGGGCGGCGGATTCATACTTCATTGCAACGGCCAAGAAGTTCGGCGCAATCCTTGTTTCATCGGACAGGGACATGGTAATTAGGGCCAAAAAGCTCGGTATAAAAGCGTTTTATATTTTGGACCAAAGAGATGTTGAGGAATTCTACAAGGAACTGTTTGGAGGTGTGTGAATGGCGAAAGTTACAGACATGGTTTTGTGGGACAAGCCCGGGGAGAAGGTCATACTCCTCGGCAACCAGGCCATAGCGAGGGGTGCCCTCGAGGCCAACATAGCGGTTTACGCGGCCTACCCGGGAACCCCCAGTTCAGAGCTTACCGACACGATGGCGATGGTGGCAAAGAAGGCAGGAGTCTACATGGAGTACTCCACCAACGAGAAGGTTGCCTTTGAAACCGCCCTTTCCGCTGCCTGGAGCGGCCTCAGGGCCATGACGGCCATGAAGCACGTTGGACTGAACGTTGCAGCCGACACCTTCATGAGCGCCGTCGGAATGGGCGTTGAGGGCGGATTCGTCATAATGGTCGCCGACGACCCGAGCATGTGGAGCAGCCAGAACGAGCAGGATACGCGCGTTTACGCGAAGTTCGCCAACGTCCCTGTTCTCGAGCCCAGCGACCCAATGGAAGCCAAGGAGATGACGAAGTACGCCTTCGAACTGAGCGAGAAGTTCAAGCACTTCGTCATCCTGAGGACGACCACGAGAACGTCGCACGCCAGGGGAGACATCGTCCTTGGGGAGCTGCCGGAGGAGATAAAGCAGGGCAAGAGGAAGTTTGGAAACTTCAAAAAGGATCCAAGCAGGTTCGTCGACATACCCGCCAACTCGAGGCGCTTCCACCCGCAGATTCTTGAGAAGATAGAGAAGATCCGCGAGGAGCTCAACGAGTGCCCGTTCAACTGGATAGAGGGCGACGAGAGCGCCAAGGTCGGTATCATCGCCCCGGGACTGGCCTATTCCTACGTGAAAGAGGCCCTTCACTGGCTCGGCGTCGAGAACGTAAAGGTCCTCAAGCTCGGAACCCCGTTCCCCCTCCCGTACGGCCTGCTTGAGAAGTTCCTCGACGGTCTCGAGAAGGTCCTCATCGTTGAGGAGCTCGAGCCGGTCGTCGAGGAGCAGGTCAAGACCTGGGCCTACGACAAAGGCCTTAGAATCCCGATTCACGGAAAGGACCTCGTCCCAAGGGTTTACGAGATGACCACCAGGAGGGCCGTCGAGGCAATAGCAAAGTTCCTCGGCCTTGAGACCCCGATAAACTTCGAGGAGCTCGACGAGAAGTACAAGAAGGTTCAGGCCATGGTTCCACCGAGGCCTCCTTCGCTGTGTCCGGCCTGTCCGCACAGGAACACCTTCTACGCCATAAAGAAAGCGGCAACGCCGCGCGCCATATTCCCAAGCGACATAGGCTGTTACACCCTCGGTGTCCTCCCGCCGCTCAAGGCCGTTGACACAACCGTCGCGATGGGCGGTTCAATCGGAGTTGCCCACGGCCTCAGCATAGCCCTCAACGGAAGCGTCGCGGAGGACGAGCACAAGACCGGCAAGGAGAAGAAGGTCATCGTGGCAACGATAGGTGACTCGACGTTCTTCCACACCGGACTTCCGGCCCTTGCCAACGCTATCTACAACCGCTCCAACGTCCTTATAGTCGTCGTTGACAACCTCGTCACGGCAATGACCGGCGACCAGCCGAACCCGGGAACCGGTGATACACCGCACGGACCCGGCAAGCAGATAAAGATCGAGGAGGTCGCCAGGGCGCTCGGCGCAGACTTCGTCGAGGTCGTGGACCCGTACGACATCAAAGCGACCGTCGAGACCATGAAGAGGGCCCTCCATGTCGAGGGAGTGAGCGTCGTCGTCACCAGGCGCGTCTGTGCCCTCCACAGGGTAGGCGAGCTCAGGAGGGCCAGGATCCAGTGGCCGCTCTACCAGGTCAACGAGGAGAAGTGTACCGGCTGTAAGATATGTATCAACGCCTACGGCTGTCCGGCAATCTACTGGGACGCCGAGACCGGAAAGGCCAAGATAGACGAGCTCATGTGCTGGGGCTGCGGCGGCTGTGCCCAGGTCTGTCCGTTCGACGCCTTTGAGAAGGTCAGGGAGGGAGAGATATGAAGGAGTACAACATCGTTATCACCGGAGTTGGCGGCCAGGGAATCCTCACCGCCGCCAACCTTCTCGGTTGGGCCGCCCTCCGCGCCGGCTACAAGGTCAGGATGGGAGAGGTCCACGGAATGAGCCAGCGCTTTGGTTCAGTTATAGCTTACGTCCGCTTTGGAGAGGAGGTCTACGGCGCGATGGTCCCCGAGGGGAAGGCCGACGTCATCCTCTCCTTCGAGCCGGTCGAGGCGCTCCGCTACATCAACTACCTCAAGAAGGGCGGGCTGGTCTTCACGAACGCCCGGCCGATACCGCCGGTTCAGGTTTCGATGGGCCTGGCCAGCTATCCGAGCCTCGACGAGATAAAGAAGGTCGTCGAGGAGGACTTCCAGGCCAAGTTCATGGCCTTCGACGCCGAGGACCTTGCGGTCAAGGCCGGCCACGTGATAACGACCAACGTCGTCCTCATAGGCGCGCTGACCCAGACACCCGGCTTCCCGCTCTCGGCGGAGCACGTCAAGGAGGTCATCCGCGTAAGCGTCCCGCCGAAGGCCGTCGATGTGAACATGAAGGCCTTTGACCTCGGCGTCCAGGCCGCAAAAGAGATGCTGGGGCTCTGATGCCCCGCTTTATCTTTTGTGTCGTTGACTCTCCCAAAATGCTTATTAGTCTTCCATAGAAAACAACTTTTTGGTGCAACCATGCAGTGTATTGATGGTGAGCCGTTCAATGGCTGGAGAATATTCTCCGCTAAGGCGGGCTGCTGGGCATTTAAGGGGAAGGATAGAATCTACCTGGTGGAATGGACAGACTATTATGTCGAAGGCGAGAACAACAGTCTCAAAACAGTCCTAATCAACGGCAAACCCGCGAGAAGACTCAAAAATGAACTTTTTGTAGTATCTTTCGGAAATTTCGTTGGTCTTTCCGAGCTCGTTCTCCTGTTTGAGGATGGCAAAAAGACAAAAGTCCCCGTTGAGGTTCTTTCGCCCAAGGTTTTGGAGATTTATCCAGAACTTTTCTCATCCTTTGAAGGCCATCGGGTTGAGAGGCTCTCACGCCTCCAGAACGCTTTTGTAGAGGCATTAACTGGCGAAATTCTTCGGTATTCGAGTACCATCCCCTTCCACTTAGAGTCTCCCACTGGGTTCTCGACCCTGGAAAGCGATGAGCCCATCAACGAACTCTTTGCCTACCACTACCTCCGTTCGAAGGGTGAACGAATCATCGGGGCCTTTGAAACAGTGATGCACCGCATGAAGAAGGAGCTGGTTGTGGAGGAGGAATTGTTGAGGCCCGACGAGGTCGATGAGGTAACGCTTGAAACACTCCTATCCCTTGTTCAGCACCCCGAATATCTCGCCCCCGCGGGAGAGGGTGTTTTGATAGCAGGGCACCTTAACGGCTACACCCCAACGAAGGTTCTGGGCTTCCGGAGGTACGAGAGCGCCGATACACCGGAAAACCGCTTTGTCAAGTATTTTCTCAACCTGCTTATTGAGTGGGGCGAGCGTGTCATTGAGGTCTTTAGAGATAAGGCTGAAGTCGGTTCCCTTGAGGAACTCCTCAGGGAGCTTGAGTTTATCGGGAGCGATGGACTCTGGGACGAAATCGGCGAGATGACGCTTTTTCCGTACACTTCACAGACGCTTTTGAAGGGTGACGGCTACCGCGACCTGCTTGAGCTTTACAGGGAGTTCACCACCTACGTTCCGTTCTTCGAGGAACTGCAGAGGGCGATAGACAACAAAGACGTTGCCAAGCTGTACGAATACTGGGCGTTCTTCAGGCTGGTTGATGAGCTTGGGGCAATTCTCGGAAGGAAAGAGCTCAAAATCAACATTACTCCGGCGGGCGAGCTCTCTGAAAGCGGAGACGTTTACGCCCAATTCGACAACGGCTGGCGGCTCTACTACAACAAGCGGCTGACTCCAAGAAGGTGGAGCTACTCGGTGACGTTGAGGCCCGATTTTTCACTGTTTAGCGGCAAGCCTTCAAGGAAAGGGACGAGGCTGATTGGGGTTTTTGACGCCAAGTTCAAGCTTGACGTGGTGGACGAGAGAGCGGAGATCGAAAACTTTGACGAACTTGATGAGACAATTGAGAAATCCAGAAAATACGAAACGTGGGCAAAGCTTGAGGATGTTTATAAGATGCATACTTACAGGGACGCGCTCGGGTGCAGGTTCGCGGTGGTTGTCTATCCAGGGAGGAAGAGTGTGTTTTTTGATGTTAATAAGGGCAAAACCGACGATTTCACACTTACACATGTTTTAACGGGGAATCTGGAGGGTGTTGGTTATTTAAGGCTGATCCCGGGGGTGGAATTGTGAGGGAAGATATCCTGGAAGCTGTCTTAAAGAAAGGGTTGGAGAAATACCACGAGGAATGGAGGAAGAATCAAGAAGCGGTCTTTGAAAACATAGGAAAGTTAAGAGACATGGCCAAGAAAGATTATGTTACAGCGGAGGATGTGAGATCAGTTCATGATAATGTCACAAAACGGTTAAAGAACCTAACCGGAATTGAAATCCTATGGCTTTGGGGCGGTAAAGACGCGAAAATCGAGGAGTTCCTTAACAGACAGGAATTTAAAACCCTTCTTTCAAAAGCGGAGAGAATCAAAGATGTGTCCGAGGCTGAAGAACTTCAGGAACTTCTCATGAAAGTTACGCAAGGAAAACACACCAAACTCTCAACTGTCAGCTCCTGGCTTTGTGTAATGAATTCCAAGGTATTTTATCCAATGCATACACAAACTCTCCCCAAACAACTTAGGGAGAAGATTGGAATAGAAATAATATGGGGAGGAAAAACAAACGAAAAGAGCATACAAGAATACTTAGCTTTTCTGAAAACCCTTGAAAGAATTAACAAAAAGCTGGGAATCGAGAATATGGTTGAAGCAGCGTTTTATTTAAGCAGATTCTCTAAAGGGAAACTGGAGAGTCATGAAACTAATCAACCAAACTATTATTTGGAAATAACAAAACCTCCTGGAAAACCCTACCTGGAAAATCACGTCGGCAGATTCCTTTGGTCTCCAGCAGATGAAAGGTACTTGGATGGCCGTGAAGGAAAGATAGGGCTATTGAACACTGGTGACATCATAGTTCATGATGTTAATGGAAAGATAGTAGGATACTCCAAAGTCGCAGAAAAGCCCAAAGTAGTTTCGAGGGATGAAATTATCAAAATATTTACCGATGAAGGGATTTGGAACCCAGAATACTCAAAGTTTGCTGAAGGCTGGTTTAGGAAATCACCGGATGATAAGTTCTATCTGGTAAAGCTCAGGGACTTCCAAAAGCTACCCGAGAAAATAGGGTATACTAAACTCAAGCATCTTCCGCACCCTACAAGTATCCAAGGAGTTTATCTAAAAGAAATTGATTCAAAGGTTCTAGAAGAGCTGGGTGTCGTGTCTAGCAAAAATAAAGATATCCCGTCTCAGGGGCTTACACTACGTGACTACCTTGCCTCCAAGGGCTACCTCTATCAAGAACACCTCGTCTCCCAGTTCTACACCGCCCTCAAAACCAAAGGTTTCGTCATCCTCTCCGGTCTTACAGGAACAGGGAAGACAAAGATAGTTCAAGAGCTTGCAAAGCTTCTTGATTCAAGTGGGGAAAATTTTCTCTTCCTTTCCGTCCGCCCAGATTGGAGGGATTCAAAGGCTCTCCTCGGCTATTACAACCCCCTAACTGGCAAGTACCACCGGACAAAGCTCCTCGACTTCATCCTCAAAGCCAGAAAGGACTACGAGCGTAATGGAAGAAATTCAGCGCCCTACTTCCTCCTTCTCGACGAGATGAATTTAGCTCACGTTGAGTACTACTTCGCCGACTTCCTCAGCGTCCTTGAGAGCGGAAGGGATGAGGACGGGTTCACAAGGGAGGGTATTAAGCTCCACGACGTTGATGAGGTTGAAACCTTCGATGGAATTCCCAAAGAGCTCCACCTTCCGCCCAACCTTTACATCATCGGGACGGTAAACATGGACGAGACTACCTATTCCTTCAGCCCCAAGGTTCTCGACAGGGCCTTCACAGTGGAGTTCCACGATGTCGAGCTTGAGGTATACCCCTCGGGGAGTGGGGAAAGTAGACTGCCCAACGAAGCCGTTGACACTCTAAGGGACTCAATATTGAGAGATCTCAGCGGCAAGAACGGCCAGTTCCTCGCGCGTTCGAAAGGGGAGATAAACGAAGCGGTTAAAGAGCTGAAGGACGCTAAAAGTGGGGAGTACTGGAGGATTCTCATTGAACTGAACAAAGCCCTCGAGCCCTACGACATGCACTTCGGCTACCGCGTTGTTGATGATATTGCACTGTTTGTCCAGCGCGCCAGGGAAAGTTGGGAAAACGGAATCGTTGAATTTGAGAGTGACGACGAAATCTTCGACCTTGCACTTCTTATGAAGGTTCTTCCCAAGTTCCACGGGAACAGAAAGAAGCTCGAAGAACCACTAAAGGCCGTTTTGGGGCTGTGTCTCTTGGAGAACGCAGGACTTGACGTCCGGGAGCTCAGGAGAGGGAACGTCCTGGAACTCCTCAGAAACTGGGAAACCCAAAGGGAGAACTTCCGCTTCAGACACACGGCTAAAAAAGTCCTCCGCATGCTCCGCCAGCTCTACGAGATAGGCTTCGCGAGCTTCAGCTGACCCCCTATTTTTCGAAACCCTTATAACTTACCCCTGGGTAAGTTACTTACGGTGGGGTAAGTTGCTGTTTGACCTCCAACCAAAGACGAAGAGAGAAGATTTATACGACAGGGAAAAGGAGCTTTCGGAGTTCAAGGAAGCCTTAGATCTGGGAGAGAGGCTCGTCCTCCTCCTGGGCATACGACGTCTTGGAAAGAGCTCCCTCCTAAACGTGGCCCTCTCAGAAGCAAGCTATCCTTACGCCAAAATAGACGTTCGCTCCATGTACTTCACCCGTGGCTCCATTCCGCAGGAAATCCTCGCGAAAAGAATCCTGAGTTCGCTCATCGAATCCCTTCCCCCAAGTGGAAAACTCAGGCTCGGCATGACGGAGGCACTTTCATCAATCCGGGGAATCCGTCTTTCGGGAGTTCACGTGGAGTTCGAGAAGAAGCCAGACCTCGCCGAAATTCTGGAAAAGATAGACTCCTGGGCGGGAAGTGAAGGGAGACGGGTCATCATAGGGTTTGACGAAGCCCAGTACCTTCGCCTCTCAGGCATACAGTACGATGGGCTGATAGCTTACGCCGTTGATAACCTTCCAAACCTAACCTTCGTTCTAACGGGCTCGGAGGTTGGAATGCTCCACGACTTCCTCGGCCTTGATAATCCCAAGAAACCGCTTTTCGGCAGGTACGCCAGGGAAATAACACTGGAGAGATTCAGCCGGGAACAGAGCATTGGGTTCCTGGAAACGGGTTTCAAAGAGCTTGGAATCGATATAAGTCCTTCAGAGCTCGAACGAGCAGTTGATAAACTCGACGGAATCGTGGGCTGGCTGAGCATGTACGGCTACCTCAGGGGAATCCAAAAGCTCCCGGAAAGGGATGCCTTGAATGAGCTGTTCCACAGGGCACAGGCTCTGGTATTGGATGAACTTTCCTCCCTGCTTTCACATAGCAAGCGGTACGGGTTCATACTTAAGGCCGTTGCAATGGGCAACGAAAGGTGGAGCGATATAAAGGAGTACCTGGAATTCAAAGCGGGCAAGATAAACGACTCAAAGTTTTCCAGTCTCCTAAAGAACCTGGTGAAGTACGGCTACTTGGATAAAAGCGCCAATGGGTATGTAATTCCCGACCCGGTTGTTGAGGAGGTCATTAAGGGCCTCCAACTTACCCCCGGGTAAGTTCCTTACCCAGGGGCAAGCCAATGTCCCAACCGGGATGTTCCAGGAATGCAGAAGACGTAAGGAACCCTACTATCAATCAGAGTGTCCCAAAATGGACCCGAAATGAGGGGGAGTAAAAGATTCCAAGAGGCAGGAGGTTTCACCACTCCTCCTCTTCCTCGATAAGGCCGTACTTCTCCAGCTCACGGAGGAGCTTTCTGACGGCTTCCCAGGCGTCGTGCTCGCTCTTTGCACCGGAGCAGACTATCTTTCCGGAGGAGAAGAGCAGTATTACCGCCCTCGGCTCCTTAACGCGGTAGATGACGCCGGGGAACTGCTCCGGCTCGTACTCACAGTTGGGAAGGCTCAATGCAACTGCATCGAGGTTGAACTCCATGCCTATGTCGCCGCTGAAGACCATGTTCTGAATGTCTATCTGCGGGGCGCGGCCGAACTTGGCGCCTATCTTCTTGAGCATCTGGATGAGCTTGTTGACGGCGCGCTCTATATCCTCAACGCTTTTAGCCCCGGTGACGACGAGCTTGCCGGAACTGAATATCAGAAGAGCAACCTTGGGCTCCTCGAAGCGGCAGATTATGCCGGGGAACTCCTCGGGGTTGTACTTGGAGTTGGGGCAGATTTCAATGACCTTCTCAAGGTTGAGCTGGGTGAATAAGTCCACAGAAGCAACAATATTCTCAATCCTGAGCTTTACATTGCTCATGTCTACCAAGGCTTACACCTCCGGATGGTGGGTTTAAAAACCCTTTATAAATGAGGCGAGTTGAGTTTTTAAAGGTTTAGGTCACGATGGCCAGGGGGCGGAGAATGCACACAAGTGTTCAGGCAGGGGTTGAAAATTTCTTAAGTGCAGGTAACTAAAAATCAAGAAGGCTTAAAAGGTGTTGGGCAGAGCTGGGGGTGGTGAGACCATGAGAAACACGATGGTTTTAGTAAGGACCGACAACTTTCAGAAGGCCAGCATCGCTCTGGCTGACCTGGTGCGCTACGGAGGAATGCAGATACGCGGCGACCCGAGGATAATTCCCCCCGCCCTCTCCGACTGGGCCTTTGAGAAGATAAGCGGCGAGAAGCCGAGAAGGCGCTTCAGGGCCCACGTGATCGCCCAGATAGACCTCGCGCCGGCGAAGGCAATAGGCAGGCTTATGGAAATACATCCACCCGCGCACGTTCTTGTGATTCCCCCCGATACCGAAGTCTGGGAAGAGATAATGCGGCTCTGGAGAACTTTTGAGAAGCTTAAAGGCTTCCACCCGCCGAAGAGGACCAGGGCAGAGGAACTGAGGAAGAAGAGGGAGAGGGAAGAGGAGGAGTGGGAGTTCGAGGAGTTTTAAGGAAGAACATTTAGTCCTTCTTTCTCTCCCGCGTTTTTAAGGTCGTTATCCAGCGTTCCAAGGTTGCTGACCTCAAAGACAATGCACGTTGCTAGTATTATTGCGTCGTTTGAAAGTAGGTTGTGCCTTCGCATGAGCTCATAGGACAACTCAAGAACCTCATCGTCGGTGGGGAGTACATGGAACTGCTCGATAAAATCTTTTGGTTCCTCAGGCAGTACGACGTTGTTGATTTTACCCTGTTTCTTAACTGTAAACGGCGATACTCCAGTCTTAAGGGCAATGTAATGAAAGATAAACTCGCTGAACACGATGTCGTTAATAACTGGAATCAGGTCGGACTTAAGAAGTTCTTCAAAGAGGGAAATTGCAAGGGGATTGCCCTTTAAGCCCTCGATCAGAACGGAAGAAAATGAACTCACTGGAGGTACCATTCCCCTTCATTTATATCCCCCTCAAATCTGCCGAGGTACTTGGAGAGCACAGCCTTTCTCAATCCTTTACCCATCTCGCGCTCGATTAAAATCCTTATCTTTCGCTCGATGAGACGCTCCATGCCGGGGGAACCCTCACGACTATTTCTCCCACTCTGGCCACCTGATTAAAATATGTCAACAAGAGAATTTAAGTTTTTGTCAGTCTCCGGTGGAGATAGTGAACACACCCTTCAGGGCCCCTCCAAATTTCTCGTCTGCTTTGGACACGTTTCCATTTTTCAGACATTCCATGTTGTAAGCGATTACAAAGAGCTTTCTTCCATCGAAAAACTCAAAATCCAAAGGTCCGTCCGAGAGTCCCTGATTATAAGTTGAGCTGGAGGGAACTATAATAACCGCTGGCGGTTTTGAGTCTCTCTCGCATTGATTATCAGGATGCCATCCCCAAATTCTTGAATAAACGTAGAGCTGACGAACGATATCTGGCTTAATTTCGATCTTTGTTTTTCCATTCTTATCAGTCTCGACAAGTTTCGTGTATTTAGCATCCAATATTACGGACCAATCCTCCAGATGAAGAATGTAGTCCGGATACTGGTTCTTAAGAGAAACTTCTGGGGGCTTACTATTAAACAGCTTCCTTCTGTTTTCGGAATCTTTGTTGGTTGTGAGTTTATATCCGCGCTCTTCTGCATACCAGGATAAAACCCTCACAATGTACAGCTCAAACAGTCTGTTCATATCGACGAAAAAGCCAGTAACTTCCCGTCTTCTCCCTTCGCCGCTTGCAGGCATGAACAAAAGTTTGGCCAGCTCAAAGGGCTTCCTGAACCTTTCGTTTAGCCTTGTGAAATGAACGCGCTCAAAATGTTCCCTCGTAGGATGGATTAAGGTAACTCCCTCAAAGGCAAGCATCAAATTTCCAAGCAGCTTTTTGTTGATGCTCCACGTTGTTGTCCCCATGGCTTTCCTGATGGAGAAGTGGAATACCCTGTTGAGAAGGTTGTCCTCGATGAGCTCATGAACTTCAACGCTGAAAGTGTTCAACTGGTGTGGGAGCTTTCGTATCTGTCTGCTCAACAGGAGTTTTCCTCTAAGGAAATCCTCGTTGCTTTGAAGTTCAACATACTCCCTGTGATAACCCCTCTGAACTTCCTCCCAGAGACTTTTGGCAAAGAGATATATGAAAACCTCGTGGAGGCTTGGTCGAAGCTTCCTCCCATAAAGGTAGGCCAAATTGTAATCCCTGATTTTTAAGCCATATGCTCTGTCAAGCATTCGTATAAAGGCCAGCAAAGATTTCCATGTCTCCTCCCGTGTTTGTTCGCCCTCCTTTGGCTCAAAAACCTTTGGAAGAATCTGGATGAAAACGTTGCCGATGGCGGCAAAGCCAACGTAGTGGCGTGCTTTAATTTTGTTGGCATAGACCTCCACGACGCCTTTGCTCTCGTCAATCTCATTCTCGCTATCCAAGTTGTCCTCGGATTTGTCAATTCGTTTGAAGTCCTTTCTAAACTGGAGATTCAGCTTAATGAGGGCATCCTGGATGGTCTTTTTGTCTCCGCTGATATCTTTGTATCTCATTGTCCCATGTTCGTAGAGCGTTATTGTGATAGGACCAGGCATATGAATTCAACTCCATCAATCTGATGGCTGACTGCTTTCTGTTGAGTTCTCAGCCTCTCTCATAGCTTGGTTGTTATCTGAAGAGTTCTCTCTGTCCATTACTCTCTTTAGTGCATTGACAAAATCATTCCCTTCAAGGACTTTCAGCTGATATGCCTTCTCCCCATTTGGTCCAGTGACATTATCAAGCTTTTCAAAGAACACGTTCCCAGAATCTCTGCCTCCTTCATTCAGAACCCACTTTATTGTCTCCCAGTCGTTGTAGAAGTACTCCATGAGGAGCGGGAGCACTTCGTAGTACCAGACTCGCTTGAGATCCTCAACGGTCTCTACGTTCAGGAAGTAGCTGTGGCCTATCCGGTGGTCGCGGTCTTTGACCGCAGTAATACGGTCGTTGGTGGCTTTCAACAGTTCGGCGAGATTGATACCTTCAATAGTCCTTAGTTTCTCAGGGTCTGGCTCGACTTCAATGAAGGCGAACCTTCTCCTCAGGGCAACGTCGAGTAAAGCGATGCTCCTGTCGGCGGTGTTCATCGTGCCGATGATGTAAAGGTTCGGCGGAACCGCAAAGGGTTCACCCGAGTATGGTAACCTAACGATAAGCTGGTTGTCACCGCCGAGGCGCTTGTCCTTTTCGAGGAGGGTTATCAGTTCGCCAAGAATTTTGCTGATGTTTCCGCGGTTAATCTCGTCGACGATGAGGTAGAATTTAGGTGCGTTGGAGAAGTCAATGACTTTTTTAGACCTGATATGCTCGACGACACGTTTTTTGATTCCCTCATAGTTATCCTCTGCGTTGAGTACTCCACGTAGCGCCTGATAGACCGCAAAATAATATGAACCCGAGCCAGTATCCCCAATGATGGAGGTTACCTCAGGAATAGTCCGCACTTCCCCATGCTCCCAAAGAAGCCGGAGGTTTTTCGTTGAAATATAGTGTTCGTTGTTTCCATTTTCAGGCTTTATGAACAGACCGCCCTCTGTAAACCTGACAACCCTGAATTCATTACCAGTCTTCGTTTTGAGAGAACTTCCCCCAGGGTAAGTCTCCTTGAAAAGATGCCACGCATTTTCGAAATCTCGAACAATTGCACTCCATATAGCTTTGATTGCCATCTTCTTGAATATTCCATCCTCGACTTCATACCTGATATTCCCTCCCTTGTCAGTCTTCGGCCTGAACCCTTCAATGAACTCCTCGTAGCTGTAGGACTGGTGGAAGGTTATTAACTCCCAGCGGTTTCCGGGCTTGTTTTCGCCAGTTTTTTCAACGACATAGTTGCGGGCTATGTACGTTTTGCCCGTTCCAGGTGGACCGTAGAGGATTACCTGACCTTTTTTGGGGAGGAGTTCATCAAGCTGTCGCGTTATCTTTCCATTAACATTCCCATTGTTTTCCATACAACATTCCTCCCGGCATTTTGAAAGGTAAAACCCCGCCTCAAGGGCGTATTTTATGCCAAGCCCCTCCTTGACCGAGTTTATACCTTTAATCAGCCACACCGCTTTATCTATCTCCCAATTTCCACCAACGATAGGGCTGCTATCTCCAAACAGGACTTTCCTCACTTTTTCTCCGATAACATGTTTCCCTATCGGGATAAATACCTCAGGATTAGCCAGTGCGAGATACGTGAAAATCCCCGAAAGCCCAATGCCTCGGTATCTAGTTCTGATTTCTGTGATGTCGTTTTTAAGTTCGAGAAAATCAACGGTCTCCAAGGCATGGTACCTAGAAAGTAATGCCATGACACTTTTGTTTTTGAGAACCTTCTGTAACTGAGGAATATCGAAAAATCTCCCAGTTCCTATTTTAGAGTTAATTTTTCTGACAGTCATGGCTATCTCATCGGGATCGAACCTTCCTGACTCAATTCTTTCTTTAACTTCCTTGATCCGGTGGAGTATCTCCCCCTCTTTGCGCTGCCATTCATCCCGGTGTTTCTCTTTCAAACAATGAAGCAAAGTATTAAGCTTTTCTTCCATAGACATGATGGTCACCCCCCGTTGCAATTAACCAGGCTTTCTCAAGCTTTCCCCTGATGCGTTTCCAATACATGAGCCTCTCCTCCGTAACTCGTTCGGGATTGACGAGAAAGCTACCATCACTTGTCTGGGATATTAGCTTATCCTCTATTAGCTCTCTAAGAGTGAATTCAAGGGGTCTATTCGGCTTAATGATGTTGACATAAATCTCGTCATCAACAATTAAAAGGGCGTTCAAAAGTGCCCTAATGTCCTCCTTGGAAACCCCTTTTTCCTTTCCGCCGTAGTGCTGGATGTAGTATATCACGTTGAGGAGGAGAAACTCCCTCCTCCCTGCCCTAAGCCAGTCCTCCCAGTGCTCGGGGTGTCTCTCGGGATGTAATACCGCATCTTTCATGTAATCCAGCATTTCTTCAACGCGTTTGTCATCACCACTCATCGCGCTCACCCAAGACCTTCTCGGGAGGGTTTAGAGAGACCCACAAATCCCCGTATTCATCCAAAACGCTGAGCTGGTCCATTATTGTGCTGTCCTTGAGCGGGACAACCACGAGGCCAATGTTGTACCTTTGAAGGACTTCCTTTGAAAGCTTCCTCAGCTCTTCAACGTCTCTTCTGCTACCAATTGTTATTTCCTTGTAAAGGTTACCAAAAATCTTCTCTGCTTTTCTCCTGAGCTCCTTGTCCCCGACCACGTAGATTCCGATCATGACGAGGGCATCTTCGAGCATGTGCTCTATGCTTGAAATCCAGACAACGTTCTCATCCTCTATCTCAGGGTAGAGCGGCCTCAGCTCCCAGGAGGGAGCGTCGTTTTCATAGAGGATTAACACATAGCCAGGGTTCGGAAGTCCGTATCCCCACCCCGGACGGCTGCCCACAATGATGAACGCAGTGGCGCCCATAACATCACCCCACCAGACTTGAGATAAAATCGTCTATTATCTCCCCGGCGTATTCCTTCCCTTCGATCTTCTCAAGCCACTCCTCCGGGATGGCATCGATCCCGTAATAAGTCCCGGCCAAGCCGCCGGTAACGGCCCCGGTAGTGTCAGCATCTTCCCCAAGGGAAACAACCTTCCTTATCGCATCGGCAAAGTCCTCACTCCTCAGGAAAGCCCAGAGGCTCGCCTCAAGGGTGTGCACGACGTAACCACTGCCCCTGATCCCGCTCCTCTCAACCTCGTGAATCCTCCCGCTTAATACCCTCTCGTAATGAGCGAGCTCTCCGGCAAAGGGCTCCGCTGAGTAGAACTCCCTCGCCGTCGCTATTGCATCACGGTAGGCTTCAAGCCCCTCCATTCCGTCAAGAATGTTCCACACGATCAAGGAGTAAATACCGCAGCCAACGAGCGCCCTGGGGTGAGCGTGGGTAATCATTGAAACCTCGTGAATGAGTTTAAGCTTCTCCTCCAGGGAGTTGAGCTTGAAGTAGGCGTAATACGCCGCGGGGAGGATTCTCATCAATGAGCCGTTGCCGTTGTCCCGTTCTCCCCTGCCGCCGGCCTCAAGCGGCGGAACTCCATTGGCTATACGCTCTATCGCCCTCGATGTCGTGTTCCCCTCATCAAATGCGTAACCCCTCGGCGTGAACTCACCGTCATAGTACCAGCGGAGGAAGTTCTCCGCAATCCTATCAACGCTGTAGCCTTCCATCAGCGCGTGGGCCGTCGCTAATGTTAAAGACGAGTCGTCGCTCCAGAGGCCGTCAAGCATTGGAATTTCCTCGGGTTTTGGATAGTCCAGCTCCATCGCAAGTCTGCTGGTGAACTGGAAGGTCAAGCCAAAGGCATCTCCAACGAGGACTCCCCAGAGGCCGCCTTCAAGCTTTGAGCGCATCTTCACCACCCCTTGAATTCGACATCATCAAAATCCCTGCTCTCTATCTTTTCCCCACCCGGCTCATGCACCCACTCCCAGAGGATCGCTCTGCCAAACTTTGTATTCACGTCAACCGGTATGTAGCCGGCGTTTACCTCTATACGGTTAATCCTCTCGAAGGTCTCCTCATCAACAGTGTAAACCTCAACCTTTAGCTCGCCATTGCCCTTAACTGCGTAGGGGAGAACATCAACGTAAAGGTCGTAGCCCTCAATCCTGTCTTCACCAAGGAATTTACTTTCCCTTAAATAGCCGTGCAACGGTTTGCCCTTCCTCAACGTGCCGTAAACTGCTATCCTCATCCTCACGCCTCCGCCATACACGTCAGTTAAAACCCCCAGCTTTCCCCGTTCTTTAAAACAACGGTCTTTTCACTCCAATTCTCCCTGAACCATTCGGGGTTTTCCGTGTGAACTGGAATAACGTAGTCCGGGTCAATTTCTTCAATCACTTTTCTCAGCTCTTCTCTGGAGATGTGTCCGGAGGCATGAAGTCCCTTCTCAAAGACAGGTTTTCCATGCTCGTCCACGCCGAAGCCGTGAACCTCAAAGCCGAAATACCTCAACCAGTTCCACAGGCGGAGAAAGCTGAACGCCTGCTCCTCACCGAAGGCCTCGCTGGAGGAGTAGATGTAAGTCCCTTCGCTGGGCATTATGTCAAGCAGGTGAGGCATGTCGTAGAACGAGAAGCACAGCATGTAGTTCTCCCCGTTCTTTTTTAATTCCTCTGGGGACACCCCGCTATCTGGATAGGAACGGAACACCCACTCCTCCCACTTTTCGGGCCTGACCTTGGAGCTTTGATATATTCGAACTTCATTTATGGGCGTTTCAATGCCGGCTATCTGAAGGGCGTGGAGGAAATAAGCGTCCTTCGGCGTTACCACGAGCTCCCTTCCAGTTCTCCGGGCTATCCTCCAGAAACTCTCAAGCCTCTCAAAGTTCCTGGCGGAGAAATCGGCTATGATAAGACCCTTTGCGGTTTCAGCTATTCCAAGGGCATTCTTGTAAACCTCGTCTTCGGATACGTTCTCGTCCTCTTCCCTGCCAACCCTGGTGCCTTCAGTTATGAGCACGCTCACGTTTTTGGCCTCCCTGACAAACTTCCGGGTCAGGTGTTTGTTTTTCCCGTGGAGCCTGAAGTCGCCGGTGTACGCAACCGAAACATCGCCCTCGATTATGTAGGCTGTGGCCCCGTAGATTGAGTGGTCAACGGGGAAAGATTTCACCTCAAACCCAAGGTCAGCGTCTCCAAGAACTTCAATGCTTTCGGGACGAATGGACTTCACCTTGCCCGGGTTCTTTGCAAGCTCAACGTTTGCCCTCCAGCTCAGGAAGTCCACAACGGCATCGGATACCTTCCCAGTCATTATTATGTCCCTGCTCAGGTAGTGTTTGACTGCCCTTGAAGATTCAAGCACGAAGGGGTTCGTGGAACTTGGACTTTTCGGGGAGTAGTACGGCAGTTCCATTCCCATATGGCTCTGCCGCGAGGTGTCGCGGAGGGCCTTTAGAATCACCATTGTAACGGGGGAACCCACCAGTGGGATGCTCTCGTTCAGCATGGCAACGTTGCCAACGTGGTCAAGGTGAGCGTGGCTTATGAGCACCGCATTAACTGGAATCTTGGGACTGCTCCGGACTTCTCCTGCAATATCATCTGGCACAAGGTCGGAGCGGTAGATGTTCAGCCTCGGTATCAGGCCGAGTCTCCACGGGTCATGGATTCCGCGGGATGGTCTTTCACTGATAAACTCTTCGTAATAGAGCGAGTACTTTGCAAAGTTCATGCCAAAGTCAAGGAACAGGCCGCTTTCGCCGTTGGAGATATGAATCTTAGAACCGCCGATGGTATCGGCCCCATCATAGACGGTAATTGTAAAGCCCATGAATAACCCTCCAGAGGTGTAACAAACAATAGTTAGAAGAACTCAATAAAAACGTTTTGGAAAGATACAAAAACAAAACAGATTAGAACACCAACAGACCTTCACTTCTTCTTCCTCTTTCTTACCCTTATGTTCGCTATGTCCCCAAGCGTCGGTTCGTAGTCCCTGGGTATTGAAGGCTTCTTCTCGATCTCGGTCTCGGCGCGCTCGATGAGGGTTATCTTGAAGTACTTCTCCAGCTTTTTCGCTTCCTTTATCGTCGGCTCGCGGTGGCCGTGGGCGATGGCGCGGAGGTCGTTCATAGAGAGCCCGATCTCATGGGAGAGCTCCTCGTAGCTCTTTCCCGAGCGCTGTATCGCCCTGTAAACCCTCTCGGCGTAATCCTCAACTATCTCCTCTGTGTACAGCGGCCTCTCCGTCCTCGGCTTCGGAGCGGGCCTGGAGGCCGGCCGCGAGTACGTCCTTCTCACCGGCCGCCTTCCGGTGGGCATTATGCTGAAGGTTCCGGGCTTCTTTCCGCCGTATTTCTCATAACAGCGGTCGCAGACGAGAACTTCCGCCCCCTCGATCCTTATCCTGTGACCGGGACCTCTTATCGGCGCCCCACATACCTCACAGTACCTTGGCTTGGCCTTCCCCATCTCAACCACCTTCTTGCTCCACTTAAGGCTGGGAGTCATGCTTTTTAAACCCCACGATGAGCTTATATCGATGGCGAAAGTTAAGATAGAGCGGCTCCCCAAGCTTGATCAGGAAACGCTGGAAAGGCTCATCGAGATATACATGAGGGGTTACGAGGGCATGCGGGAGTACGGCGGCGAGGGGGAGAGCTACGCGAAGCGCTACCTCCGATGGTGCTGGAACAAGGCTAAGGACGGCTTTTTCATTGCAAAGGTCGGCGACGAGATAGCGGGCTTCATAGTCTGCGACGCGGACTGGTACAGCAAGTACGAGGGGAGAACCGTCGGAGCTATTCACGAGTTCGTGCTCGACAAGAAGTTTCAGGGACACGGCATAGGACATAAGCTTATGGAGAGGTGCCTGGAGTACCTCGCGGAACGCACCGACAGGGTGGAGCTATGGGTCGGGGAGAAAAACGAGGGTGCCATCAGATTCTACGAGAACTACGGATTTAAGAAAGTCGGTCAGAGCGGAATATGGGTGCGAATGGTGAAAGACCTGAAGAGAAAAGAGGGAAACGCTTCCGAATGAAGTGTGGAGGGGTGTGGATGCCCTGCATAAGCCCCCCAAGTCCCGAGAAGGTGGTGAAGTTGAAAGAGGAGAGCTTCATACGTGAAGGTAAAGGCAAGCTGAAGGTCGTCATAGAGAGCGAGGGCGAAACCCTGGAAACGACCGTTAAAGGCTCCCTGAAGAGCATTGAGGAAATAGCCGAGATGCTGGGCGTCGAGGTGCAGAACGGGAGAATAAAGACGGTCGTCGATGGGGTGAAGATCAACGCCGAGCGCGGAAAGCTGGAGATGGAGTTCGAGAACGGGGACAGGATGAGGATCGAGAGGGCTTGACTTAACCCGTTGAGATGAGGATTATCCCGACGCCCGTGAGAATTATGGCATAGAGGAGCCTCCTCGTGAGGGGTTCATTCAGGAAAAGCACGGCCAGAAGCGCCGCGAGTATTGGGCTCGACTCGGCCGCTGGAGTGGCGACGCTTGAGCCCGCCTCTTTTATCGCCGTCGTAAAGAAGCAGTGGCCCAGGAATGTCCCCAGGAACGCAACGAGGAAGACCGTCCCCCAGTTCCTGGGCCGCATCCCCCTGACGTCCGGCAGTATCTTCGGCACGAAGATAAGGGCACCGAGGGCGCCGAAGCTTATCCTGAGGCCGGCTATGACGAGGGGGTTGTTGCCCGTGACGAGCCAGTCGGTCATGACGATCGCGGCCGCCCAGAGAACCTGCGCGCCGGCACTGAAGAGAACTCCCCTGGGGTCGAGCCTCCCCTCCCTCGACTCGCCCATGAGTATCGTCACCGCAAGGATTATCAGAAAGGCCCCCACACCGATTCGGAGGGTCAAGGGCCTTCCAAGGAAGATGTGAGCCAGGAGCATCGTGAGTATAGGATACGGCGTCACGAGGAGGGCCGCCCTGGAGACGCCGAGTATCTTGATGGACTCGAAAAAGAGCCAGTCCCCAAGAGTGAAGCCGATCAGGGCCGAGATAACGAGGATCAAAAAACCCCGGGTTCCGAGGGGTGGAAGGCCATAGATAGCCAGAACCACGAAGTACAGAAGGGCACCCATGAAGAGCCTCAGAACGTTGAGGGAGAGCGAGCTGATGCCCCTCATGGAGACCCTGGCGAGCAGCGAGCTAACAGCCCACAGGAGGGCCGCGGAGAGTGCAAAGATTACGCCAAGGATGATGCTCATGGTGGGAGATGGGACATCGGGGCTAATAAGGGTAACGATTGAAAAAGAAGCAGAAAAAAGACCTCACCTCATAACGGGCCTGAACTTGTAGCCGTAGAGGATTATTCCGTCCTCCTCGAACTCCCTTATCTTCTTGGTGACGACCTCGACCTCCATTCCGAAGTCTATCTCCTCCGGGTCAACGTCGGTGAGCTGAGCCAGAACCACCGGCCCCTCCTCAAGCTCAACCAGAGCCAGCGGGAAGGGCTTGTAATACTCGAAGCCGCTCGGCGGGTTCCTGACTATCGTCCAGCTGATGACCTTCCCCCTTCCGCTCAGCTCGATTTCCTCGACGTTCCTTGAGCCGCAGACAGGGCAGACAGGCCTCTTAGGGAAGTGGACGTGACCGTTCTCGCACTTTCCACCTATGAGCCTGTACTTCTCACGGAAGTGCCTCCAGTAGCGGGAAACCTGCATCGGGCGCGCCATTTCAGACCCTCCTAAAGACGTTGACCGTTATGTTCGAACCGGTTCCACCTATGTTCTGGGTGAGGCCGATCTCTGCATCCGGCACCTGGCTCGGCGCCTCGCCGCGGAGCTGGAGCACCGCCTCAACCGTCTGGTAAACGCCGGTGGCTCCGACCGGATGACCGCGAGCCTTGAGGCCTCCCATGGTCTGTATCGGGTAGTCTGCGTCAATCGCTATCTGTCCCTCCTTTGCCAGCTTGGCCCCTTCTCCCTTCTTGGCGGCGCCGAGGGCTTCGAGGCTTAAAGCGGCCATGACTGTGAACGCGTCGTGAACCTCGAAGAAGTCGATGTCCTTGGCCTCAACACCGGCCATCTTATAAGCTCTCTCGGCAGCGACCTTTGCCGCCTTGAGGGTGAGTAAATCCTCCCTGCTGGCGAGGCTTATGGTGTCTATGGCGCGCCCCATTCCAGCCACTTCAACCCACTTCTCCTTCGGAACGCCGAGCTCCTTGGCTTTCTCGGGCGTGGTGATTATCACCGATGCCGCACCATCGCATACCGGCGAGGCATCGAAGAGCTTGAGCGGGTCGGCCACGTAGGGGCTCTTGAGGACGGTCTCAACCTTAATCGGGCGCTTGAACATCGCATAGGGGTTCTTGGCACCGTTGGCGTGAGCATTTACCGCGAACAAAGCTAAGTCCTCCTCGGTGTAACCGTAGGTCTTCATGTAGTAGCGCATCACGAGCGCGTTTAAGGCAACAAAGCTCGCCCCATGGAAGAGCTCCCACTCGGCGTCGGCCGCGTAGGCGAGGTATCTGGTGGCGTCGCTCGGCCAGGCGTCGGTCATCTTCTCGACTCCAACTACCGCAACCACATCCTCCAGCCCGCTGAGTACGGCCTTGACTCCTTCCTGCACAGCCGCACCACCGCTGGCACAGGCTGCCTCGATTTTAACGGCTGGAATGTTTCCAAGCCCGGCCCAGTCGGCTATGAGCGCACCGAGGTTCTCCTGCTCCACGAAGGGACCGGAAACCATGTTTCCGGCGTAGAGCGAATTCACCCTGTCTATTCCAGCGTCGTCCATCGCGCTGAGGAGAGCCTCAACGGCCAAATCCCTAAGGCTAAGCTTCCAGTGCTCGCCAACCGGGGTCATACCGGCACCTATTATGACTGCCTTCCTCATCTCGACCACCTCACACTATGTACTTTCTCCTCGCCTTCGCGTAGAGGGCGTAGTCGATGTACCTCTTCCTGTTCACGTAGTCCATGGTCTTCGGAGCCAGCTCGCGCTTCTCCTCTATTGCATCTTGAACGACAACGCTGAAGGCGTCGCTTCCAGCGCCGGAACCGAAGGAAACCCACAGAATCCTGTCGCCGGGCTTGGCTATGTCGAGAACGGCAGAAACTCCGACCATCGTGGCACCGCTGTAGGTGTTTCCGATGATTCCGGTGAGCAGGCCTGGGAGAACCTTCTCCTTCGGAATGCCGAGGATCTTGGCAACGGTGAGCGGGAACTTGACGTTCGGCTGGTGGAAGACCGCGTAGTCGAAGTCGTCCACCGTTAAACCGAGCTCCTCCATAAGGGTGTTGGCCGCGTTGACTATGTGGTGGAAGTAGGCCGGCTCGCCGGTGAACCTGTTACCGTGCCTCGGGTAGTGCTCGTGTTGCCTTCTCCAGAAGTCCGGAGTGTCGGTGACGTAGGAGTAGCTGCCCTCGAAATAAGCGAGAGTCTCGGAGCTCTTTGGCCCGACTATGAATGCCGCTCCTCCGGCTCCTGCCGTGAACTCAAGGTGGTCGCCGGGTCTTCCCTGGGCTGTATCAGCACCAATGGCCATAGCGTAGTCGGCCATCTCCGAGCCGACGAAGCCGATAGCGGTTTGCAGAGCCTCGGTTCCCGCCTTACAGGCGAACTCAAAGTCAGCCGTGCTTACATCGGGAGTGACCCCTATTGCCTCGGCTATGACCGTCCCAGTCGGTTTGACCGCGTAGGGCTTGCTCTCGCTTCCGAACCAGACGGCGCGGATAAGCTTCGGGTCTATCCCTGCCCTCCTGAGGGCGTTTCTCGCGGCTTCGATTCCTATCGTGAGCGCGTCCTCGTCGAGACCGGGAACGGCTTTCTCCTCAATGGGGAAGCTGGAAACCCCCCAGACCCTTCCTATCTCCTCGGCCTTGATTCTATACATTGGAACATAGGCACCGTAGCCGACGATGCCGACTTCGCGCCTCGGCTTCAGGAGCTTTTTCATGGGCATCACCTACAAAAGTTGAACGTAACTTCGGCTAAGGTTCATGGGCGAGTTATAAAAGTCTTTCGGTAAAAGTAAAAGGTTTTTTCGACGATTAGCGATAAAAAAGGACGGAAAACGAAAGACGCCTTTATGGTTTCCTCACGACAAACAGCGCGTGATCCTTCTCGTAGGGTTCGAGCGAAAGCCTCTCGACGACCTCAAAGTAGCTGGCTAACTCTTTCTCGACCTCCCTGAAGACCTGCTCGGGCTCTTTGGTGACGTCGATGCTCCTGCTCTTAACGCTTATCATGGCGTAGCCGCCGCTCTTGAGGTAGATTCTAGCGTTGTCTATGAGTATCTTCGCCTGCGTCGGCTGGGCGACATCTTCGAAGATAACGTCGATCTTCGGCACGAGCGCGCGGTAGCCCTCCGGCTTGGTGGCGTCGCCGAGTATGGGGACGAGGTTCCTGCGTTCCTCCACAAGGGGCACCAGCTCCCTCAGGACGCGCGGGGAAAACTCCACACCGAATACCCTGCCCTCCCAGCCAACGACGTCGCTGACGTGGCTCGCGGTGGTTCCGCTGGCAACGCCGAGGTAGAGAACCTTTGAGCCAGGCTTTATCGGAAAGTTCTTGAGGCCGTTGAGTATGGCCGCGCCGAGCTTGGAGCGGCTGGGGTTCCACACCCTGTACTCCTCACCCTCGAACTTTATCAGCCTCTCGCCGTAGACCTTCTGGCCGGGAACGAGGTTCTTGGTGGCTATTCTCTCGCTACCGTCCTCATCAACGAAGACGTAAACGCCCGGGAACCTGTGCTTCTTAATCTTCATCTACCTCACCTCTTGCCCTTCTTCTTTTTCTTTCCGCTCTTCTCGCCCTTCTTACCCTTTCCGGCCTTTTCCTTTTTCTTGCCGACGAAGCCCTTGCCCCGCTTTTCCTTCCCCTTGAACTTCTTCTTTTTCTTCTTTTCCGGCTTGGCCTTCCTCTTGGGCGGGTTCGGATACTTCTGCTTTATCTCCTGGATGCGCTGCTCTATCTCCTGCTTCAGCTCCTCGGCGATGTATTCACCGGAGAAGTAGTCAACCCTAGCGGCTATGGCGAGCTTTCCTGCCAAAGCCCTCGCGATCTTACCCCTCTGCCACCATGGTGAGCGGTTTATCGCCGGATACTGGAAGATGACTCCGTGCTTTGGAGGTTTGGCACCGCTCCTCAGGTGCCTGAAGAGGGCCTTCTCGGCACCGAGAACCTGTATCGTCGAGGCGGGCATTATGGCGAGCTCCTTGAGACCTCCAGCGAGGCTCATAAGACGGGCGGCGAGCTTGGCACCGACCAAAGCTTTCAGGTTCGGTGCGACCTCGTCCATGGCCGTCTCAAGATAGTCCTCTATCTCCTTCCTGAGCCTGTAGAGGTCGTTTATCTCGCTGGCCAGCTTCATTATGATGTCGCTGTCGAACTTACCGAGCGGAGCACCCATCGAGGTTTCCGCGGCCTTCAGTATCTTCTCCACCTTGGAATCAGGGAAACCAAGGCTCCTGAGCTTCTCCTCGCTGACGTCCTCCCTCGAGCCAACGGTCTTGACGAACGCCACGTACTGCTCGTGCCTCGGGAGTATCTCATCGAGCTCGGGGAAGTGCAGACCGTACCACTCCCTCAGCCTGGAGACGAGGAGGTTAGTAACCTTGTCTATGTCGTCAAGGGCCTCGATGGCCTGGATTATCATCTTGTCCCTGGCACCGCTCTGCTCCTGTATGCGGAGCCTGGTCAGGGCAACGCCGACGCTAAAGTACTCATCAAACCAGTTCTCGCCGAGGAACTCCTCGGGGCTTGAGCGGAGCTTTTCGCCAGCCAGGTTCGGGAACTCGGCGGTGGCGTTGTAGCCAAGCTCCTTGAGCTTCCTGCTAAGCTCCGAGTCCTCAACAACGAACTCGTCGTAGCCCTCTTCACTCAGCTCGTCGAGGAAAGAAACCAGCTCGTCGCTTGGCTCGCCCTTTAAAAGCCTGTCAAGGCTCGCCTCCGGCCTTCCAGAGAAGACCCTCTGATCGATGAGATTACCGCTCTCGTCAAAGGCGTAGATGCCCCTGACGTTCTCCGCTATGTAAGCTTTCATCATCATCACCCTCTCAGTTTTTGTCTCCGAAGTATAAAAGGATTAGGCGTTTTAAATCCTTGCGTGTATTCGTTTTGCATCAACTTCCATGGAGACCCCTGGCACTGACCTCCTCCCCGCCCTAAAGGCCGAGGCTTGTGAAAAGAGAAAAGTCAATGAGCATTGTTAGCCTGAGAGTTTTAAGAACCCCACGTAGGGTGCTGTATAAAATTGTATGTGGTTCGCCATAATATAACTTGGTTTTGACCATGATTTCACTTTTAGTGATAGAAAGGGTTAAATAGTCCAACGGCATATTTTGTAATGCAATCTCCTATTGGAGGTGCAGGTCATGAACTGGAAGGCCCCTGTAGTGTTACTCATTGGACTTTTCTTGTTAGGGGGGGGTCGTGACGGCGGCCCCGGTTGACAAGCCGGGGGCAGTGCCCTTAGCCACAGTTAAAGCACTGGCAGTCAGGGAACTTCACAAGTTCCCGGAATTCAACGGGGCAATCCCAACCAGCCCAACACCCCTATACTTCCCCGACGGCAGGTTGGCAGCTTACGAATTCAGAATGGTCAAGAATGGAAAAACCATTGGTTACATCATAGTATCAGCCAACAGGAATTTGCCACCGGCAATTCTCGAAGCAGGCTTTGGAGAGAAGACTCCAAGCGACCTGATGAAAGAACTCGCGGTGAAGAAAGGCGTTAAGAACTACCGCCTCGCATACTTCAGCGGATTGAACTACGGCATCTTAGCCGGAGACAAGGTTGTGGACATGAAAGGCAAAGAATACAGAAAACCAGAAAAATATGTCTTGCAGACTGGAGCATATGCAAGTTCTTGGGACACTGCTGGACAGTATACGATTCAAGCTGCCACTTTGGTAGATCAGAAGGTGTTATGGAACATACCCAGATGGACAGAAAGTGACCCCTCTGGAGGATCTTGGGCTGGTTATGATTATATTGGGCCTAATGCCGATCCTTGGGACAAATGGGATGGTTGTGCTCCAATTGCAGCATCAATGGTAATTGGCTACTATGAGACTCAGTACCAGACAGACTGGTATAAAGAGGCTGTTATAGACATTTTGCATTACTTAATGGGAACCAGTGCCAGCGGCTGGACTCCCACTTCTAACATAGGGCCAGGAATTGAGAGATTTTATGACAGGGCTCTATATCTGTACAATGAAGGAGTATTATCTGATCCTCCTCATTACAAATATACGACCAGCACAATTGACAATCCCAGCAACTCACTGCTATTCACATATGTACAGCTGGAGATTAAAAGCAAAAGACCACTACTCCTAACAGCTAGTGCAGCGTGGGGCATAGGGTTTGAATGGTCTGGGTCGCTCCATACAACCACAGTAGTTGGCTATAGTGTATACGACAATGGTGAAAAATACTTATACATTCACACAACTTACGATGACCCATACTCAGCATGGGTACTTCTAGATAGCATCGGCAGCGTCAGAACACTTACAATGATTAACCCAGTAAAAGTCTCATGAGGTGATTAGAAGTGGACAAAAATGTAAGGATTATAGTTCTCGTTTTCTCTTTTATTTTGGTTCTCGCGCTGGGTTACTACATATCCGGGAACCAGCTACCAAGTCAGGACTCCAGCGACGGAGTGGACTACTCCACCGTAACCTGCACGCTCGAGACGGAGCCCCAGTTCACCCACGCAAACGCCTGGACCGGCTGGAGTATCAGGGAGCTCTTAGACAACCGCATGGTGGAGTTCACCGACTTCTTAGAGTTCGTCCCAAAAGTATCGCTGAGTGAAGGAAAGAGCAGCGGTTACCTGCACGCGGAGGACTGGCCGGCCGAGATGGAGTTAAGGCCGAAGTGCGTATTGGCTGGAAGTGCAGTCTTCTTCGAGAACAACGACACCGCGAGGGGAATGTACTACCCGGTAGTTGCCGGAAACAGGGGGGCGATAAAAAGGCAAGACATTGAACTACCCGCGGGGAACGTTTACTTCGCCCACTACGCGATACCTGTGAAGAACGCCACCTGGGAGGTAACGGAGAACCTCGCGAACTCGAACGGGACTGACTTCCTGATGAGCGGCGGCATCTCGGAGAGAAGAAGAACAACGCTCACCGGGGCCTGCACCTGCCCCGTTGAAGCGGTAATTGCCCAGCTCGACGAGGCAATAAAGGCGAAGGGATTTGAAGAAGTCGCCCTGGAGGAAAACCCCGCCGAGAACGAGTATTTCAATCCGCTCAGTATCAAACTCTACCGCAGAGGCGACGAATACCTCTACGTGGAATTCGCCAAAGTCAATGGCATGGATCTGGTGAGAGTCCTCATGATAATGGGCGACGAGGAAGTCGTGAAAGCCTACGCGAAAGCCTTCACCGCGGGAAGCGTCGAAGGCTAAAGCCTTCCCTTTTTCACAATCGACAGGGCAGAGTAAAGGAGCAAATAAAGAGACAAGGAGAAAAGCCTCAGTCCTCCCAGGGCTCGGTGTACTTGAGGGCCCAGCCGAACTCCTCCTTGAGTATGTCGATGGCGGCACTCGGCGGGATTATGCCGCGCTCGGTTATGATGACGTCCACGTACTCCGGCGGGGTAACGTCGAACGCTGGATTCCAGACCTCTATGTTCTTCGGCCAGGTCTTGAGCTCCTCCTCCGGAATGACCTCCGTCGGGTCGCGCATCTCTATCTCCACCAGCTGGCCGAGCATCGTCTCTGGGTGGAACTTGTAGGTCTCGGCAGCTATCATCGTCCACACCCTGTGCTCTTTAGCTGTGAGAGCTATCAAAGCCGTTCCAATTTTGTTTATCACCGCGCCGTTCACGGTTATGCTGTCCGCGCCCATGACCACCTTGTCGGTCATCTTCATGTAGTGCCTCGCGGCGCTGTCAACGACGTAGATTACCGGGATGCCGTAGGAAGCAAGCTCCTTGGCGGTGAGCTTGCCCTGCCACTTGGGCCTCGTCTCGGTGACGATGACCTTTATGTCCTTGCCATGCTCCCAGGCGGTCTTCATGACGCTTATAGCTGCCTTGCTGTGGCAGTGGGTCATTATGACGTCCCCGTCCTCTATGCGCTTCGCCCCCATCTCTCCTATCCTCTCGAGGGCCTTCTCGGAGTTGTGAATGAACTCCTTGGCGGCGTTTATGACGATGAACTTGAGCTGTTCAAGGTCCGCCCCACCGGCGTACGCCACTTTCCCGCGGTGCATGACGTAGCGGAGCGCGTTGGGGAGGGAAACAGCTGTTGGCCTCGTCTCATAGAGAAGCTTGGCGGCCTTCTTCATCTCGCTCCAGAAATCGTCAACGTTCGTTGCTTTGCTCTTCTCGGCCTGAAGCTGGAGCGCATAGGCCGCGTATCGCCCTATCTTGCCTGCACCCCTTATCCTCATGTCCCTGATCTCCTGGGCAATCTCGAGCACTTCATTCACCACAGGCATTTTCATCCCCCCTTACTGGTAACCCCATATTATGTCGGGAGGGTTTATAGAGCTTTTTATGTTCATCGGTGAAGATTTTAGTTCCTTGATGTAAGGAAAAATACCTGGAGACTACCCTTTACATTTGTAAACGGGCCTAACGACCATTGCAGAAAGATTTATAACCAATCGCCGCCATCGTTAAGTGTATAGAATTGGTGACGTGCTCAAAAGTGTGCATTTAATGGGGGGAACGGAAGTGGAGGAAAAACTCATGCGCAAGCTGGGTTCAGGTTCACTGGACTTTGAAACGTACTTCTCTGATAAGGCCAAAGGGATGAAGGCTTCAGAAATCAGGGAGCTCCTCAAACTCGTCGAGAGCTCGGATGTTATCTCACTCGCCGGTGGCCTCCCCGCACCGGAGACCTTCCCGGTTGAGAAGATCAAGGAGATAGCCCAGGACGTTCTCACCCACCACGCCGACAAGGCGCTCCAGTACGGTACCACCAAGGGATTCACCCCGCTCCGCCTCACCCTCGCGGACTGGATGGAGAAGCGCTACGGCATTCCAACCAGCAAGGTTGAGATAATGATGGTCGCCGGCAGCCAGCAGGCTCTCGACCTCATCGGAAGGACTTTCATCAACCCCGGGGACCTGATCGTCGTCGAGGGGCCGACCTACCTCGCCGCCCTCAACGCGTTCAAGTACTACGACCCCGAGTTCATCAGCATCCCGATGGACGACAACGGAATGATGGTCGACCTCCTGGAGGAGAAGCTCAGGAAGCTCAACGCCGAGGGCAAGAAGATCAAATTCGTCTACACGGTCTCAACCTTCCAGAACCCGATGGGCGTCACGATGAGCCTGGACAGGAGGAAGAGGCTCATCGAGCTCGCGAGGGAATACGACTTCCTCATCGTTGAGGACAGCCCGTACAGTGAGCTTCGCTACTCCGGAGAGCCCATCCCGCCGATCAAGCACTTCGATGACGAAGGGCGCGTCATGTACCTCGGAACCTTCTCAAAGATACTCGCGCCAGGATTCAGGCTCGGATGGATAGCGGCACACCCCCACTTCATAAGGAAGATGGAGATAGCCAAGCAGGCCGTTGACCTCTGCGCCAACACGCTCGCGCAGCTCATCGCCTGGAAGTACGTTGAGGAGGGCTACCTCGACGAGCAGATACCGAAGATAATCGAGTTCTACAAGCCGCGCAGGGACGCGATGCTCGAGGCCCTCGAGGAGTACATGCCAGAGGGCGTCAGGTGGACCAAGCCCGAGGGAGGAATGTTCATCTGGGTCACCCTCCCGGAGGGCATCGACACCAAACTCATGATGGAGAAGGCCGTCTCCAAGGGCGTCGCCTACGTCCCCGGTGAGGCGTTCTTCGCCCACCGCGACGTCAAGAACACGATGCGCCTGAACTTCACCTACGTGCCCGAGGAGAAGATACGCGAGGGTGTCAAGAGGCTCGCCGAGGTTATAGAGGAAGAAATGAAGGCCCTTAAAGGCTGACCACTCTTCTTTTTCTTTCGCAAAGCTTTTTATCCCCCTCTTAGAACCCCAGTTAAGGTGATAGTCATGAAACCGCTGATCGGTATAATCGGTCAGATTGACCACTCGAGGAACAGACTGTTTCTGGACAAAACTCACATCGAGAAGGTCGCGGCGGCCGGCGGAATCCCCGCGGTTTTCAACACCGCCGCCTCACCGGACGAGGTTCTGGAGCACGTCGATGGGGTACTCCTCATAGAGGGGCCCGACGTTCACCCACATTTCTACGGGGAGGACCCTTCCGGTGCCATCAAGTACGTCGATGTTGACAGGGACGAGTTTGAGATAAGCCTCGTGAGAAAGGCCGTTGAGAGGGGGGTTCCAATACTCGGTATCTGCAGGGGCATGCAGGTCATAAACGTGGCCCTGGGCGGAACCCTCTACCAAGACCTCAACGAGATACCCAAGGCAATAAAGCACGACTGGGAGCTCAAACTCATAGGGCCGAGCCAGCGCGTCCACGGGGTCAGGATAAAGATGAGCTCAAAGCTCTACGGAATACTCAAGGACGAGCTGGACATAGAGGGCACCAACGAGGTCTATCTCCGGGTGAACAGCTTCCATCACCAGGCCATCAAAAGGGTGGGCGAGGGAATTCGACCGGTTGCGTACGCGGTCGATGGACTGATCGAAGCGATAGAGGGTGCAGAGGGCGCCGAGGGTTTTATCATGGGGGTTCAGTGGCAGCCCGAATACCTGCCCGAGATGGAGAGACTGTACGAGGCCTTTGTAAGGGCCGCGGCCGAGTACCGGGCGAAGAAGCTCGAGCTTGAGAGGGTCGAGATAGAGGCGGAGCTCAAGGAAAAGCTCGGGAAGGCGGAAGCCGAGGAAGCCCCATCCATCACGGGGGAACAAGATGAGAGCCATCACAGCTCGGAAACGACCGATAGCCCTCCCGACACGAACCGAACGTGATTCCTTTCCCCAGAACCTTCCTCTCCGCCTCCCTCAGGATTTCAAACCTCAGCTCGCGGGGCAGGTAGTAATAACCCCCTATCCTCTCACCCTTCTCGTAAAGGGGCCACAGCCTCTCCATCAGCTCCGGAAACTTGGCGAACATACGCCTCTTCGAATCCGGCCGGAGCTTGAGGGTTGAAACGGTTATATGGTCGACAAAATCCAGCGCGTCGAGCGTTTCATCGAAGTCCTCCCAGGTATAGAAGGGGATTATGGGGTCTATCCTTGCATAAACCGGAATCCCCGCTTTCTTGGCCTTCTTGAGGGCCCGTATCCTGGCCCTGGGCGAGGGCGCGTTGGGTTCCAAAAGCTTGGCCTTTCTCTCGTCCACTGTCGTGACGGTTACCCCGACGGCACACTTAAGCTCGCTAAGAACATCTAGGTCGCGCTCAAAAAGGCTTGACTTTGTGAGGATCAGACAGCGGACGTCGTAGCGCCTGAAGAGCTTGAGAACGCTCCTGGTTATGCCCAGTCCACGCTCGATCGTTGGATACGGGTCGGAGGAGTAGGAGAGCGCTATTATGTGGCGCCGGTCAAAACGCCTTAACTCACGCTCCAGTTTTGGAAGAAGCCCCTCCTTCGTTCTCACGCGGAAGGCGTTGGGGATGTAGCTCGTTATGTAGCAGTAAACGCACGCGTGGTCGCAGCCGGTGTACACATTGAGGGTGTACTTGAACGGACAGGTGCAGAGCTCAGCCTTCCAGGGGTCGAAGGGCCTGATGTACATCACCTCAAGTTTCAGAAACCCCTTTAAAGGCCTTGCCCGAGGTGAAAGGGGTGATGCTCATGACCGAACCCGTAAAAGGAAAGGTCGAGTGGTTCAAGGATTACCAGTTCATCGGCAGGATTGAAAGCGACAAATGCTCCGTCATACTTGGGGAGGGCGGCATAAGCCCCATGAAGCTCCTCCTTCTGAGTGTTGCCGGCTGCACCGCCTACGACGTCGTCATGATTCTCCAGAAGATGCGCGAACCGATTGAAGGTCTCGAAGTCGAGATTTCAGGCGAGAGGAGGGAGGAGCACCCGAAGATATACAGGAAAGTCCACCTACACTACAGGATATACGGGGACGTGAAGGAGGAGAAGGCGAAGAGGGCGATAGAGCTGAGCCAGGACAAGTACTGCTCGGCCTCGGCCCACGTGAAGCTAAGCGGCGCTGAAGTTACGTATTCATTCGAGGTAATCAGGGGTTAGGTTTTTAACCTCCTCTTCTTCCCGCCTTCGGGTGGTGACGTGATAGAGCTGGTCAAGCACTTCGTCATACTCTACGGCGGCCTGTTCGCAATAACGAACCCGGTCGGAGCGGTTCCAGTCTTCCTCGGGGTTACCCACGACCTCTCCTGGGGCCAGAGACGGGAAATAGCACAAAAAACCGCCACCACTGTTATCGTGACCCTCGTCGTCTTCGCCCTCATAGGGGAGTGGATATTCAAGTTCTTCGGCTCGAGCATCGATGCCTTCGCGATAGCCGGAGGAATTTTGCTCTTCAAGATGGCAATGGACATGCTCTCGGGCCGACTCTCAACGGTCAAGATAAGCAAGGAGGAAACCGAAGAGTTCAGTGAGGAAGTGGTTACACTGGAGGAGGTTGCCATAATCCCGCTCGCCATACCCCTTATCTCGGGCCCGGGTGCGATAACCACGGTCATGCTCTACATGGCCAAAAGCACCTCCGTTCCGGAAAAGGCGACGGTGATAGCGAGCATTCTCGCGATAGGCCTGACCGTCTGGCTGATCCTCTGTTCCTCCAACAGGATACAGAGGAAGCTCGGCAGGGTGGGAATAAAGGTCATGACCAGGATGATGGGTCTGATACTGACGTCCATGGCGGTGCAGATGATAATAAACGGCATCAAGGGGGCGTTTGGAATTTAACCCACTAAATCCCCTTCTTCATCATTTTTAACAACTCGAAAAAGTTAAACACCATGGGCGTTCCAGGCTTACCCCTTTCCCGCCCTGAAGGGCGAGGCTCTCAGAAGGTCAAGGGGACGAAGTTGCCCAGGATTATTATGATAACAGGGGACGAGGAAACCGTGGAAGTCTATGAGGCTGCATTCAGCAGTGCCCTCTGAGCAATCACCCTTTTAAACTTCCCCCACCAATTCTCTAAATGGTGTTGAAAATGCGTGGCGACCTGATCCGTGTTCTGAGCACAGCGGAGGAGAAGGCAAACGAGCTCAAGCTCGACGGATACGAGCCGGACGTGGTCCTTCTTGGAAAGGAGGCCTACGAGTTCATAAGGGCGCAGATAAACGAGGAGTTTGGCGACGAGGAGGAGGTTTTCGAGCTCTCCGGGCTCAAGATACGTGTGGTCGAAGAGCTCGATGGTGACGCCGTCGTCATTGACAGCAAGGCCATCGGTCTGGGCCTGGGAGGCGCAAAGCGCTTCAAGGTCGTCCTATAACCCCCCAGACCCTCCCATTTCTCAGTTCTATCCTTAATCCCCTGAGAACGAGCAGGCTGAGAGAGACGGCCATAACGTCCGCCAGGCTTCCAGGGTTTCTCAGGTCGCCCCTTTCGCGCATGAAGGCATCGAACTCCTCAAGGCTCAGCTCCCCTGCGAGAACCTTTCCAGCTTTTTCCCGAACGAGCTTCGCCTCCTCAAGGCCAGCCTTTCTAACTATCAGCGTGTCGATGTTTGTCGAAAGCAGCTCAATGAAGGCCCTCACGACGGCGTCCTCCAGGGGGAGCTCCTTTATCAGCTCGTAGAGCCTGCCAAAGGTGGAGTAACTCAGCTCGTATCCGTCGAGCCACTCGCAGAAGATGAGTTCCCTTTCACAGCTCATCTCGGCGAGTCTAGCCAAGTTTATCCCGTCCTGGAAAAGCTCCCTGAAGGAATCGTCACTGTAAACATCGTACTTTACCCCGCTCGGGATTCCCTTGGGGTTGGCTATCCTTATCGCCCGGTAGAGCTCCATCGTGTCCCTGACGGTTGATTCCTCTATCAGCAGTTTCGCTTTTTTCCTCGCATCGAGCATGTTGCGGCCCATTGCTAGCCCCATGATGAGGGGAAGCGATAGGGCGATGATGCCAAAGTTTGGGTTGGCGTCCTGGGCCTCGCGCGATGCCCCAACGGCACGCTTTATCAGCTCGCCCAGACCGGCTTCCTTTGGTTCCAGTATGCCCTTTCTCAGAAGTTCCGCCGTCTTCACGGCCTCGTAGTAAACCCCTGTAACGGCCGTGTCGGCGAAGAGGAAGTGGTAGAATGTCAAATCGCTGAAGTCCCGGTAGCGGTTCACGTTGCCCGGTTTTGGAACGGCCGCCTCAATGAGGGGGCCGAGGGTGAAGGCTCGGACTATTCTCCACCGCTCCATTCACACCACCAGGTACAGGAGCAGGTAGAGGAGGTAAAGAATTAACACGGCCCTCCTGAGGGCTCTTCTCGTCAGCATGTAGAGGCCAAAGGCTATGAGCGTAACGCCCCAGAAGGCGTCCCTTATATACGGCGCGTACGGCCTGAGCCAGTCCAGGAAAGAGGGGTGGAACTCCCTCATAAGGAGGAGAAGACCCAAAAACACGAATAGCCAGCCGAGGGTTCGCATCTCAATCACCCCTCGTGAGGAGGATTATTCCGACTATCAGGAACGCAACCGCCAGCAGCGTTCTGAAGTCCATAGCAGGGACGAGGAACGGCATGAAGGGGCCAGCTAGGAGTATTGCACCCAGTACTATCAGCAGGAGGGCGATTGCCTTCGAGTTTTCGTTTCCGGAAAAGACCTCCCCCAGCCTTTCCCCGGTCTCGTCTACCAGGTTTTCCAGCTTGTCCGAGAGTGGTTCCTCAGTTTCTTCGCCCTCCTCGGGTATTATGAGCGCCGCAAGGAAGTAGAGCAGCGTCATGGCAACCGGGTTGAACACCAGAAGGACCACGAAGATAAGCCTTACAAGGGTTGGGTCAACGTTAAGATGCCGGGCCATGCCCCCGAGCACGCCCAGAAAAATCCGCTCCGTTTTTGACCTCACGAGCTTCTCAGCCATGTCTCTCACCGGGTTAGAAAAGATTGGGGGGCTTTAAAAATCATTGCCCTACGGAGACGTCGCCCACAACGTTGGAAATCCTGATTATGATTGGCCTTCCCTCGCCGGAGTGGGCCTTCTCGACCTTTCCAAGAACGTCGTCCAGGGAGAGGCTGACGGTGTAGTTGGGGGGCACCCTTATCCCGATGTCGCCCACGACGTCGTTTATGGTGACATCCCCCTCGGCATGGATACTGACATCCCCGACCACATCGTCAACCCTGTATTCCGCTGGAGCGCTGCTCACAACGTCTCCAACGGTGTTCTCGATGACCACCCTCGTGGCATTTGCCCCTATAAAAACGTCCCCAACGGTGTTCTGAACCCAGACGTCGCTCAATCCATTCCCAACCTCTATGATAATCCTTCCGTTTTTGTAATCCTCGCAGAGGTTGTGAGTACTAATCCCAAACCCGCTTCTCTTCTTTTCAACGAGGCAGTAAACGGTCAGAAGGCCGTTCTGGTAGGTTGCATTTACAGGGAGGTTGCTTTTAACCACAACCCCGCTAACGTCGGAGGAAATCAGCTGAACCTTCCCGACCACGTTCTTAACAATTACAGCTCCGGCGTCAAAGCGGCCGAGCTCCCTTAGAGGGCCGGCGTCTTTTCTCGGAGTTATCCCCTCGATGTGGATGTCGCCGTGAAGGGCCAGGGCAGTTACAACTACACCAACGAGGAGCAGAACCATGACAGCGCCCACGACCGCACCCAAAAGCCCCGCCTTTCTGCGCATCATACTCACCGATGAAAATTTCATCATTCACCGTATAAACTTTACGCCCCCGAGGGGTTATGCCCAGGGACAGTAACGCCCGAAAGTACGAGGAGAGTTAGAGGAGAGAAAACAAGGAAAAACGAAGAAGCACTCACTTCAAAAGCCTAACGAACTCCCTCATCCAGGCGTAGAGGTCGCCGGGGTGCCTTGAGCTTACCCAGTTGCCGTCAACGACGACCTCCTTGTCTATCCACTCTGCCCCCGCGTTCCTTACGTCGTCCCTGATGGTTACGGTGCTCGTTCCTTTTCTGCCCCTCAGCACGCCGGCTGAGATGAGTATCTGCGGCCCGTGGCAGATGCTCGCCACCGGCTTTCCAGCTTCAAACATTCTCCTGGTTATCTCAACTGCCTTCTCGTTGAGCCTGACTATTTCCGGAGCTTTTCCACCAGGGAGGACGAGAGCGTCGAACTCGTCCGGGTCAACCTCTTCAAATGCCAGCTGAACCTCGACGGAGTAGCCGTGCTTGCCCGTTATCTTGCCCCTCTGGAAGCTCGCCACGTAGACCTCGTGGTTTTCTTCCTTGAGTCTGTGAAGGGGGTAAATAAGCTCCAGGTCTTCAAAACCATCGGCACTAAGAAACAGCACCTTCATCTCAAACACCTCCGTCCAAACGCTTAGAGGGAAATAGAAAAGGACATTTATAATCCTTTCTGGACAAAAATGGTCAGAGAGGAAGCTCCGTAGTTTCCTTGTGTATCTTGAGGACGACCATGGTATGGGTGGCCTCAACACCGTTTATTTCCCCGATGGTGTCGAGGAACTCGTTGAGCTCGTCGCTCCCGCCGGTTCTTATTTTGACCAGCATGTCGTAGTCGCCAGTGGTCTCGTATATCTCGACTATCTGGGGGTGCCGCTTGAGCTCGTTGGCAACGTGAGCGTACATGCCGGCCTTGGATTTTATGAGGATGAACGCCAGAATCTGGAAACCGAGAGAGTCTGGGTCAAGTATGACCGTGAACTTCTTTATTATGCCCCTGTCCTTCAGTTTCTTAATCCTCTCATAGACCGTCGACTCCGCCAGCCCGACCTCCTTGGAAATCTCTCTCAGGGGCGTTCTGCTGTTTTTCTGGAGGATGGCGAGGATTTTCCTGTCAGTATCGTCCAAACCCATTCGCATGAGCATCACCGCCGGTAAAAAATTTTCGAAAGGTTATATAAACTTGCCGATTCTGGAGAACCATACTTTTATAAAACGCTGCTCACCTTTTACCTCTAGAAGTTCTGGGAGGGTCAGCGATGCCAACGAACGTCACAGCGGAGTATCTGGCGGCGGAGGAGGAGTACAGAAACGCCAAGACCATTCCAGAGAAGATTCGCGCCCTCGAAAAGATGTACGCCACCGTCCCCAAGCACAAGGGGACTGAAAAGCTCAGACTCCAGATAAAGCGAAAGCTCGCCGAGCTGAGGAAGGAGCTTGAGAAGCAGCGCCAGATGAAGAAGGGCGGTGGTGGCCCATCGCTGAGCGTCAGGAAAGAGGGCGCGGCACAGATAGTCCTTGCTGGCCTCCCGAACGTTGGAAAGAGCTCCCTTATGAAGGCGCTCACAAACGTCGACGCCGACGTCGCGGACTACGCCTTCACCACCGTCGAGCCCATCCCTGGAATGATGCACCACAAAGACGTCCAGATACAGCTCGTTGAGGTTCCGGGCCTCGTTGAAGGAGCGGCCCTCGGAAAGGGCATGGGGCCGCAGCTTCTCAGCGTTATCCGAAACGCCGATGCGATAGCCATCGTGGTCGACCTCTCCCAGGATCCTGTAAAGCAGCTGGAAACCCTCCTCAAGGAGTTCGAGAGGGCGGGAATAAAGCTCAACAAGCGCCGCCCGAGGGTGGAGATAAAGAGGACAGCAATGGGCGGAATCGTCATCAACGGCCAGGAGAACATCAAGGGGGACATAAACGAAGTCATGAAGATGCTCAGGGAAGAGAGAATTCACTCAGCGGAGATAACGGTTAAGGAGCCCGTAACGCTGGAAGAATTTGCCGACGCACTCGACGAGAGCCTCGTCTGGAGGAGGGCAATAATCATAGCCAACAAGGGTGATGCCCCCGGGAGCAGGGAGAACTACGAGAAGCTCGTTGAGGCCTACGGGGACAGGTTCAAAATAATCCCCGTCTCTGCGAAGAGGAAGATACAGCTGGACAAGCTCAAGGACGAGCTCTATGAGCTGGCCGGGATTATTCGCGTCTTCACGAAGAGTCCTGGTGAGGAGCCGGCCTACCCGCCGGTGCCGCTGAAGAAGGGCTCGACCGTCATGGATTTAGCGGAAAGGATCCACAAGGACTTCGCCAAGAACTTCCGCTATGCTAGAGTCTGGGGCAAGAGCGTGAAGTTCCCTGGCCAGCGTGTTGGGGCCGACCACGTGCTTGAGGACGGGGACATAGTGGAGATTCACGCGAGGTAAGGGTTTCTTTTCTCCCTAGGTCTCAGAGAGAAGCATACAAATAACGCTAAGAATACCAAAACCCAAAGGATAAGACCGAACAACAGGGCCCCATGTAACACAGGGGGTCCGGACAGGGTTGTTCACCGATACTTCTTGCCTCAAATAAAGCCCAGATTCTGAAAGTGAACATTTCCAGGGAGGCAACATGCCCAGAATCCAGGACAACAGGAAAGCGAAACCCCTAAATATCTCGCCGCGAACATAACTCAGGTTAGGTTATGAAGAGCGTAACACCGGAGGCGTTTCGTGACTTCCTCGGCCCAAAGCCGGAGAGAACTGGTTCTGCTCGCGGCCATAGAACTCTACCGGGAGGGTAAGCTGAGCCTCGAAAAGGCCACCGAGTTCGCCGGCCTTAGCGTGAGGGAATTTCTCTATGAGCTGAGGAAACGGGACGTCCCGATAAACTACACATTGGAGGAGGCAAGGGAGGACATAAAGTTAATTCTGGATTCTTTTTAGCTACGCCCTGATTCTCAAGGCCGCCTCCTGATAAAAGCCGTATTTGAACCGGTAGATGCTCACCACCTTGCTCTTGGATTCCTTTTCAACTATCCCCATTTCCAGAAGGGTCTCAAGCGTGTTAACGACGCTGACTTCCGTCAATCCAGACAGCCTCGCAAGTGACGATGGCCTGGAAACTCCCTCACCCATGGCGTTTAAGAGCGCTATCACTTTCCTTTGATACTCCCTTTGTGGGCGCAATCTGACAAAACTCCTGAGTTCACTCATAGCCCTCTTAACGGCTTCTTCATGGGCGTTTTTAAGGGCCCTCCTGTGGGTCAGCCCATCAATCCTCCCTCTGCCGTAAGATGATAGGTAACCTGGAAAACCACCCAGTTTAATAGACGCCTCCCGAAGCTCGTCAATGGAAAAATCCACGTTTCCCGCCGCAAGGAGGCCTCTTTTTAAAAACTCAACCCCAGTTTGAACGTCCCAAGGCTCAACGTCCACCCTTACCGGAGCACGTCCATAGAGGTAATCGTCGTATTCGGGATTCAGAAGCTTCTTGAAGAGCCCCATGGCGGAGCCCGTGAAGATTATTATGGGCCTTTTCTCCGCCAGAACGTTATGAAGCCTCCACAGTGCTGCGAGGAGTTTGTTTCTTTCCCTCCGCATGTCCTGAATCTCATCCCATACGAGCAGGCTCCCCTCGGGAAGAGCCCTCATGACTTCATCAAAGAGGGCCGCGGGATTCCTAGGGGCTATGGGAATGTTTTTCTCCCTTTCGAGAACCGCTTCGAAGAACTTAATACCTAAAGAGACCCTCCTGAGCTTGAGTTTATTCTCGTGCACCAAATTCATTACGTCCAGCCCGAACCTCTCAACAAATTCGGTAAAGTTGTGAATGCCGGCAAAGTTTGAATAAACCGCGGGTTTACCCGTTGCGGAAGAATATTGGGTTGCGAACGCCCTTGCGAGGCTGGTCTTCCCAACGGCCCTTGGCCCTATGATCGCCACCCACCGTTTCTTTTCGAGGACGAGCCGACGCAACTGGGAAACTTCCCCCTCCCTGCCATACAGCTCCTCAATTTTAATTATCGGGGTTTCTGGAAAGGGCTTCATGCCGTCCACCACATTTTTTAAGATTAAAAAATCCAGTATTTAAGTGTTTTGGAAGCTTTGAAATGGCCCAAGAGGAGATTAGAAAGCCCATTACAAGGGGCTTTTAACGTGCCCAAAAAATTGGGTAATAATGAACATTAAGATCCATACAAAGTCCAAAGGAGCGAGCGAAACCCCCAAATATTCTCACGTCATACTAAACCGGGTGGTGTCCGTTGCGGGCCAACGTCAACCTCGACGCTCTTTTGGAGAAGATGAGAGCGGAGCTCGTCCGTCTTTCGCTTACCTGCACCATGCTCCTTTACACTTCCTTCCGTCCTTCCCGACGATTGTCTCAAGGCTGAACTCCTTTCCGTCGAGGCTGTCCATGATGAGCTTTTCGCCATCTTTCTCGTAGATCCAGAAAACCTTGTAGGCCCTCTCGTCCCTCACCACCTCTATCCTCGGAAGCCACCACGAGACAACCCTTGAGTTGCCCCAGGTTATCGCGCTTTCAAAGGCTTTCATCCTCGCCTCCTCGTAATCAACGAGCGGCTCCATGACGCTCCTCTCCTCCACGTCCCACTCGTAGAGGTCTATGAATCCGTCCCCCCTCTCCGCCCCGAGACGGTAGAGGTCCACGTAGGCAAAGTAATCGAGAACGCGGTCGCTTCTGCCCAGGCGCTTGTAGAAGAGCTTCAGGTGGAAGATGTGGTACGGGTACAGCACAAAGCTGGGATTCGAGACGTCCTCAGGTCTGAATATAGGCCTCATTATGCTGACCTTCATATTCCAGCACCGTTCAATATACATAAGGATATATTATTAACGATTGCGCATGTTTTGTCACAATTTTAGAACGCCACATCTAACATCCGGAATAATTAAACCAATAAATTTATATTCGTCAACACATACTAGTGAGCTGATGTCCTTTAATCGACATCGGTGTATTGAGGTGGGTTAGAATGGGATTGAGTGGTGAAGCCTGGGCAACACTGCTTGTGCCAACGTTTCTTGGAATTTTGACAATGCTGCTCTACGGCTACTGGGACAGAATAACAGGCAAGGAGTACTACGTGGACGACGAGATTCTGGCCTACGACGAGGACCTTATAAAACAGCTCAAGGAGGAGGGTAAGGCATGAACAGCGGAATTCTCCTCGGATTCCTGGTGTACCTCGCCCTCCTGGCCTACATAGGCTGGTGGGCCAACCGCTACACCAAAACGGAGGACCAGTACTTCGTTGGCGGAAGAAAGGTCCACGTTTTGGCCGCAACCCTCTCCGACAAGGCGAGCGATTTCAGCGGCTGGTTGATGCTCGGTTACCCTGGTGCAGCGTTCTCCAGGGGCCTCGGTGCCTTCTGGGCAGGAATAGGCTGCCTCTTTGGTACCCTCGCCGATTACGTCCTTATTGGACCCAGATTGAGGATATACGCCGGTAAATTCAGGGCAATAACCGTCCCCGACTACCTCGAGGCAAGGCTCAAGGACGACACCAAGCTGATAAGAATTCTGAGCGCACTGATAATCGTCATCTTCATGACCGCCTACGTTGCAGCCCAGTTTACAGCGGGAGGAAAGACCTTCGCAGAGGGCTTCGGCATAAGCGACAACACCGGAATCCTCATAACCGTCATCATCCTGACGGCCTACGTTATCACCGGTGGATTCTTCGCCGTCGTCTGGACCGACGTCGTTCAGGCCATGTTCATGCTGCTGACGCTCATTATAGTGCCGTTCCTTGCGCTCTCAAAGATAGGAGGCTTTGATAAGGCCACAGCGATAATAGCCAGCGCGGATCCCGCCAAGCTCCACCCATTCGGCGGCGCCACAGGAATAGCGGCCATAGTCTTCGCCATAGGCTACGCCTCATGGATAGTCGGCTACCTCGGTCAGCCCCACATCGTCACCCGTTACATGAGCGTTGAGGACCCGAGGAAGCTCAGAAGGCCTGGTATCTTCATCAGCGGGACCTGGACAATCTTAGTGCTCTGGGGCGCGTTCTTCGCCGGATTCCTGGGCTTCGCGATGTACCACGCCGGAATGCTCCAGGTCAGCGACCCCGAGAAGATCATCCCGGCCATGGCAGTTGAGCTCATGCCGAGCTGGCTTGCTGGATTCGTCATCGCGGGTATAATCTCAGCGGTCATGAGCACCGCCGATTCACAGCTACTCGTCGCGTCCTCGGCCATAGCCAGGGACTTCTACCACAAGGTCCTCGGAAGGGAACTCGGCAAGAAGCAGATGGTCAACATCTCAAGGCTCGTCGTCGCTGCGGTTGCCCTCGTCGGCCTCTGGTTCGCCATAAGCGGCCCGAAGGTCATCTACCAGATGGTTGCTACAGCATGGGGTGGTCTCGCAGTTGGCTTCGGCCCGATCCTTGTCCTGAGCCTCTGGTGGAAGAAGACGACCAAGGAGGGAGCGATAGTCGGAATGGCCTACGGTCTCATCAGCGAGGTCATCTTCGAGGCAAAGATATACGGCTGGGCTTTCAACCCGGACGCTCCGGGCTTCTTCGGAACGATAGGCGGCTGGTTCAACGGCATACCGGTGTTCTTCATCAACTTCTTCGTGACCCTGATAGTGATCGCGATAGTCAGCATGTTCACCAAGCCGCCGGAAGATGTCGTCAAGCTCCACGAGGAGATATTCAGGAAGGTTCCCGTTGAGACTGGAAGGAAGAGCATCACCGAGACCAGGGCCAAGAGCCAGGTCGAAAACGTTGTTGATTTCGTTCTCACCAAAGGGACCGCCTGAGTTTCCCTTTTTCATTTTCTACATGTACCCATCGTCCCAGTCCACCGGAGTATTTAACCAATGGTTTTACACCATTTTTGGCCAACCTAACGTTTATAAACATCAATGTATAAAGAAGGGCGCCAATTGTGAAATCCTAGAGGTGGGAGCATGAGACCGCTCGACCTGACCGAAAAGGAGCCTTCCAGGAAGGTCGCAATCTATTTTGAAGGAAAGCCCTACGATGCCTACGAGGGGGAAAAGATCACCGTCGCACTCCTCGCCAATGGGGTGTACTGGCTCACCAGCAGTACCGAGGGAAGGAAGAGAGGAGCGTTCACCTTCGGCCCCGTTCCGATGGTAATTGATGGGGTAAAGAACGTGAACGCCCGCAAAACGAAGGTAAGGGACGGTATGAGGCTGGAGAGACAGAACTACGGGGACTTCCAGGAGACCGTGGAGATAGACGAGGACAAGCCCGTTGAAAGGCTGGTCGTTGATGTGGCCGTCATCGGAGGCGGCCCGGCTGGAATCGGAACCGTTCTCGAGGTCCAGGAGCACCTTACGGTTGCGCTTATAGAGGAAAAGGGCTGGCTCGGGGGAGACATGTGGCTCAAGGGCCTTCCCCAGGAAGGGTTTGGGCAGAAAAATCCCCAGGAAGCCGTTAGGGAGCTCACAGGAAAGTTCAACGAGAACGTCAAAGTTTTCAAGGGCACCATAGCCCTTGGTGTATTCGACAAGGGCGAGTACTTCCTCGTGCCGATAGTTACCGGGGAAAACCGGCTCATCGAGGTAATGGCCAAGCGCGTTGTTCTGGCCGTTGGGGCCGTTGACAACATCCACCTTTTCGAGAACAACGACATGCCCGGTGTCTTCAGGCGCTCCGACCTCCTGGAGGTTCTCAACGTCTGGGGAGTTGCCCCGGGAAGGAAGGTCGCCGTCGTCGGGGGCAAGCCGGGGGAGATAACTGCGGAGCTCGACCGCTGGGGTATCGAATACATCGTCGTCCCGAATCCCAAGCGTGTTGAAGGGGACGAAAAGGTCGAGAGGCTCATCGACGCGAACGGCAACGTCTACGAGGTTGATGCCGTCATCATGGCCGAGGGAAGGAGACCGGACATCAACCCGCCGACCCAGGCCGGAGGAAAGTTGATCTTCAAACACGGCTACTACACCCCGGTTCTCGACTCACATCACAGAATACGCGATGGAATCTACGTGGCAGGAAGCGCCGTCAGCATAAAGCCCCACTACGCGAACTACCTTGAGGGCAGGCTCGTCGGGGCATACATCCTCCGGGAGTTCGGCTTCGACGCCGAGCCGTGCATCTACGCGGAGAAACTGGAGGAGTACGAACCGGAGGCGGTGCAGATTCAGAGCATAGACTTCGGAAGCCTCAACCTTGAGGACGTCCAGATATGTGGCTGCGACGTCTCCCTGAGGAAGGTGGACGACGTGGTCAGGGCCGGAATAACGGACCTGCAGATAATCAAGCGCTTAACGCATCTCGCGATGGGCTTCTGTCAGGGAAGATTCTGTCTCTTCAACGGGGCTCTGGTTGTTTCCCAGAGAACCGGAACTCCGATGGACAGGCTCGACATACCCGTCGCGAGACCACCGCTTAAGAACGTTAAGATGAAGGTCACCGCGGGGAGGGATTGAAATGCCGAGCAAAGAGCTTCCCGAGAGGAGTGAAATCGTCATCATTGGTGGAGGGATAATCGGAGTCACCATAGCTCACGAATTAGCCAAACGCGGAGAAGAGGTCACGGTAATAGAGAAGCGCTTCATAGGTTCCGGCTCCACCTTCCGCTGTGGAACGGGCATAAGACAGCAGTTCAACGATGAAGCGAACGTCAGGGTTATGAAGCGCTCCGTCGAGCTGTGGAAGAAATACAGCGAGGAATACGGCTTCTCCTTCGAGCAGACCGGTTACCTCTTCCTTCTCTACGACGACGATGAGGTCGAGGAGTTCAAGCGCAACATAGCGATACAGAACCGTTTCGGCGTCCCGACGAGGCTCATAACGCCCGAGGAGGCGAAGGAGATAGTTCCCCTCCTCGATATCAGCGAGGTCATAGCTGCCTCCTGGAACCCGACAGACGGGAAAGCCGATCCGTTCCACTCGACTGCGAAGTTCGCCCTCCACGCGGAGGAGTTCGGGGCAAAACTGGTGGAGTACACCGAGGTCAAGGATTTCATCATCGAGAACGGCGAGATAAAGGGACTGAAAACGAACAGGGGAACCATCAAGACCGGCACCGTCATCAACGCCACCAACGCATGGGCCAAGCTCATCAACGCGATGGCCGGGATAAAGACCCAGATACCCATAGAGCCCTACAAGCACCAGGCTGTCATCACTCAACCGATAAAGAAGGGCTCGATAAACCCGATGGTCATATCATTCAAGTACGGCCACGCATACCTCACCCAGACTGCCCACGGCGGTGTCGTTGGCGGCGTCGGCTACGAACTGGGGCCAACCTATGACCTCAACCCGACCTACGAGTTCCTCCGCGAAGTAAGTTATTACTTCACCAAAATCATCCCGGCACTGAGAGAGCTGCTCATACTGAGAACCTGGGCCGGCTACTACGCCAAAACCCCGGACAGCAACGCCGCCATAGGAAGGATAGAGGAGCTGAGCGACTACTACATAGCGGCCGGCTTCAGCGGGCACGGCTTCATGATGGCCCCGGCGGTTGCTGAAATGGTGGCAGACCTTGTGACGAAGGGAAGAACGGACCTCCCAGTCGAGTGGTATGACCCGTACCGCTTCGAAAGGGGAGAACTGAGAACGACGGCGATTCAGATGGGCTGAAGTTTTTCTTTTCTCTCTCGCTACTCTTAAATATTTTTGAGTCTAACCCATTTGGGTGGGTTCATGTACCGCGTTTATTCTCCAGGACGGGTCAATCTGATTGGAGAGCACACGGACTATACCCTCGGCTACGTGATGCCGATGGCAATAGACCTTTACACTGTCCTGCACGCCCAGAAGAACGAGAGGGTCAGGATTTACTCACAGGTTTTCCGGGAGGTCAAGGAGTTTGGCCTCGATGAAATCAGCAAAGAAAATGACTGGGTGGACTACATCAGGGGAATCTTCTGGGTTCTGAGGGAAGAAGGCTACACCATTGGCGGAATGAAGGGAATCCTCGGTGGAGACCTGCCAATAGGCTCCGGGCTGAGCTCTTCGGCGAGCCTTGAGCTGGCCGTCCTGGCCTTCCTCAACGAGACCTATGGGCTGAATCTCCTTCCCATAGAGATGGCCCTTCTCGCCCAGAAGGCGGAGAACGAGTTCGTTGGCGTCCCCTGCGGCATACTCGACCAGTTCACGATCGTCCACGGGAGAAGAGACCACCTCATATTCCTAGACACCGACACGCTAAGGCACGAATACATAAGGCTCCCAAAGGATATGGGGGTTCTCGTGTTCTACACTGGAGTTAAGAGGGAGCTGGCCGGCTCCGCCTACGCCGAGAGAAGGAAAGTCGCGGAGGAAACGCTGAGGCTCTTGGGAAGGAGAACCTCCAAGGAAGTTGAAGAGAAAGACCTAAGGGGTCTTCCCTCACTCTACCGGCGCTTCTTTGGGTACATAGTGAGGGAAAACAGGCGCGTCCTTGAGGCGAGGGACGCCCTGAAGAGCGGCGACATTGAAACTTTCGGAGAACTGATGACGGCCTCACACTGGGACTTGGCCAGGAACTACGAGGTCTCAAGCGAGGAGCTGGACTACTTCGTGAGGAAAGCGGTTGAATTCGGCGCCTATGGTGCCAAACTGACCGGTGCCGGCTTCGGCGGCTCCGCTGTGGCCATAGTCCCCGAGGAGCTCGCGGTGGACATCGCCATGAGGGTCACCGACGAGTACGTCAGGCACTTCAACTGGGAGCCCGATTACCACCTCGTCAGCCCGAGCGACGGGGTAAAGGTGAGGAGGGTCTGAATTGATCGCTCTCCTCCTCCACGGCAACCTGCAGTACGCTGAGATACCGAAGGGGGAGATAGGGAGGGTCATCGAGAAGGCCTACGTGCCGGTCCTCTCGGCTCTCCTCAAAAGGGAGATCCCCTTCGCCCTCAACATCACAGGTTTTACACTCGAAATCCTCCCCGGGGAAGTGCTGAGGCTCGTACGCGAGGGAATCGAGTCGGGGCTGGTAGAGGTAACCGGGACAGCATACAGCCACGCGATACTGCCTCTTTTGAGCCTCGACAGGGTTGAGGCCCAGATAAGGAGGGACAGGGAGGCAAAGGAGAACCTGCTCGAAGTCTCTCCAAGGCTCTTCTTCCCGCCGGAGCTGGCCTACGACCCGATCCTGCCGGCCGTACTCAGGGACAACGGTTATAGCGAAGTCTTCGTTGACGGCGAAGCCCTCGTACTCTCCAGCCACCTCAACAGGGCGATAAAGCCCGTGAAGCCCCTTTACCCCCACCTCATTAAAGCCCAGCGGGGTGAGGGCAACAGGTACCTCAACTACCTCTTCGGCCTGAGGGAGCTGAAGAAGTCGCTGAAACTCGTCTTCCAGGGCAAGGTGACCCTCGAAGCTGTCAGGGATATAGATGCGATACCGGTATGGGTGAACGTGAACACCGTTGTCATGCTCGGTGCCGGAAGGTTCCCGCTGATGAACCCGAGAAAGGCCGCGAAGTGGCTGAAGAACCTTGAGGATATAGTGCTCTACGGCACAGACATCGAGTTCATAGGCTACCGTGACCTGGCGGGCTATTCGATAACTGTGGAGTCTTTTCTCGAGGTCTTCGATGCCCTCGGCAGCGAGACACGGCTCCCCAGCGAGCTGCCGCACTCGGGCAGGAAGCTATACCTAAGAACCTCAAGCTGGGCGCCCGATAAAAGCCTTGACATATGGCGGCTCGACGAAGGCAACGCCAGGCTGAACACCCTCTCCCGGAACCTGTGGGGAGAGAAGGCCTTTCTGGCGGAGAACAGCGATGCGAGGGGCTGGGAGCCCCTGCCCGAGAGGAGGCTTGACGCGTTTAGGGCAATCTATGAAGCCTGGAGGGGTGTAGATGGGAAACCTAAGGAATAAGCTCTCCATACTCCTTCTCGTCCTGATGGCGGCCTTCCTGATGGCCGACCAGAACCTTTTACCACCAAACTACCAGCAGATAATGGCCGAGTTCGGGATAAGCGAGACCCAGATGGGACTCGTCTCAACGATATTCGTTGCAACGAGCGCGCTGATAACAATAGTCTGGGGTTTTCTCTCCGACATCAAGGGGAGGAAGAAGCTCCTCGTTGTGGGCGTTCTCCTCGGCGAGATACCCTGCTTCCTGACGGCCTTCGTCAGCAGCTACTACGAGCTCCTCCTCATGAGGCTCTTCACCGGCATTGGAGTCGGTTCGATAATCCCGATAGGCTACTCCCTCATAGCGGACATGTTCCCGAGCGAGGAGCGCGGAAAGGGCTACGCCTTCATACAGACCGCCTTCGGCTTCGGAACCCTCTTTGGCATGATAATGGCGGGCCTGATAGGGGGCTGGAGGCTCCCCTTCATCCTCGCCTCGGTTCCGAACTTCATTCTCGCGCCCCTCTTCTACGTTATAGCCGAGGAACCCAAGAGGGGTGCCGGAGAGGAGGAGGTCAGGAAGCTCATCGAACGCGGTGTGGAGTACACCTACCGGCTGAGCTGGGAGGCGGTTAGAAAGTCCTTTAGAACCAAAACGAACCTCCTCATCTTCCTCCAGGGCCTGGCCGGAACCGTCCCCTGGGGCGTCCTGATGTACTGGCTCGTCTCGTTCCTCATAGTGACGAGGGGAATGGAGAAAGAGACGGCGACCTTCGTTCTGCTGATTCTGGGGATAGCGACGGTCATAGGAACCCTTGTCGGAGGCTACGTGGGAGACTACTTCGAGAGGAGAAGCCCCGGTGGCAGGGCGCTGATAACCGGGGCAGCTATCTTCATTGGAATGCTCGCCGCGATCGGGGTCATAGTCTATCCCCTTCCATCGGAGCTTTCACCACTACAGTGGGCCCTTCTGGCGCTCTATTCGATAGGACTCCTACAACTCGTCAGCTTTGCGGGGCCGAACGTTACGGCGATAATCTCCCAGGTGAACCTCCCCGAGGACAGGGGGACGGTCTTCGGGGTGTTCAACATCATAGATAACGTCGGAAAGGCCCTCGGCCCGCTCTTCGGCGGGTTCCTGATCGAGGCGCTCAGAAAAGCGGGCTACACCAACGCCCAGGCCTACGAGTACACACTCATAATAGGCTCGCTCTTCTGGACGCTCTGCGCCCTTGTATGGCTCTGGATAAGGCATCAGTATCCAAAGGACAGGGAGGAGGTCAGGGGGATACTCAGGAGCCGCGCTCAGGAATTGCTGGGAGGTGAGATAGCTTGAAGCCTTTTCTCCTTGCCAGGGCCAAGCTAAGGGGAGTCTCTCCCGACGAGTTCAAGGAGCTTTTGAGGGAAACCCTGGGCTTCGACGTGGAGAGGCCCTTCGAGGGCGTTGAGAGGATCCTCTGCGTCCAGCCGCATCCTGACGACTGCGAGCTCGCCATCGGGGGAGCACTGGCCAAGCTCTCGCGGGGGAGAAGGGAGATAACCTACCTTACCCTCACGGACGGATCGGCCGGGAGCAGAGAGATTCCGCCAGAGAAGTTGAAGGAAGTCCGGAGGGAGGAGCAGGAGAGGGCGGCGGAGATAATAGGCGTCAAAAAGCTCATCTGGCTCGATTACCCCGATACAAAGCTCCCCCACAGCGAGGACCTCAGGGATGAAATACTGCGAATAATCCGTTCGGAAAAGCCCGACCTCGTACTCACTCCAGATCCATGGCTCCCCTACGATGTCCATCCAGACCACAGGAACGCGGGGTTCTCAACGGGGGAGGCGGCCTTCTTCTCCGCCCTTCCAAGCGTCGGGGAGGGGGAGCCTTGGGAGGTGAGGCTCCTCGGCTTCTACTACACGGACAATCCAAACTACATTGAGGACATAGGAGATTTCCTCAAGCTCAAGCTGAAGGCCTTGAAAGCCCACAAGAGCCAGTTCGGGAGCGAGTGGAGTTCGTGGGAGGTCTTCGTGAAAAGCGTTGCCAGGTTCTACGGGGAGACGGCGGGCTTCAAATACGGCGAGGGGATGAAGATTCTCCCCACGGTTCTCTTCCACGCAAACCCGCTTGCGGGGGTGCTGTGAATGAGAGTAGCCTTCATCGGAGCCGGAAGCATATTCACCCCTCTGGGCCTCTACACGATAGCCACGAGCGAGGTTTTGAGGAACGCGGACGTTTATCTCGTCGAGATAGACGGCGAGCGGAGGAAGTTCATAACGGCCTTAGCGGAGAAGATAAAGAGGACCTTCAAGGCAGGCTTCACCGTCACTCCCCTTGAGAGCATCGAGGGGCTCGAAAACTACGGCCTCGATTACGCGGTCATCTCCGTCGAGAAGGAGCGGTACGAACGCTGGAGGCTGGACTTCGAGATTCCCCATAGGTACGGCATCAGGCAGGTTCTCGGGGAGAACGGTGGTTTAGGTGGACTCTCCCACACCCTGCGCGTCGTCCCGCTGGTTCTGGAGATAGCGAAAAGGATAGAGGACGTTAACAGAGACGCACGGGTCTTCATTTACTCCAACCCGGAGCCGAGGGTGACCTACGCGGTTCTGAACTACACCGGGCTGAAGAACGTCTACGGCCTCTGCACGGGCTACCTTGAGAGGAAGGAAATGCTGGCCCCCCTGCTGAAGGCCGACGAGAGGGAGATAAGCCTCATCGCCGGCGGCCTGAACCACTTCACCTGGATAAGGGAGCTCCGCATTAACGGCGAGGATGCATATCCACAGCTTGACGAGGCCTTAAAGGAAAGGCCGGACTTCGAGCCTTTGAGCCAGCTGCTCTACATGGCGTACGGCCTATTCCCCTCGCCGGACGACAACCACATAGGCGAGTACCTTAGCTTCGCCTGGCCGTTAATTCCGGAGGAGAAGAAGGGACTGAAATGGATAGAGCGGACGAGAAAGGAGGGGGAGGAGGTAAGGAGACTTTTGAGGCTGTTCCTCCGCGGTCTCGTCCCCAAGTTCGCCTTCAACCGATTCGTCAAGTTCCCGGACGTTGCCATGAACGTCGTTGAGGGGCTTGAGGGCAGGGAAAAGCTCCAGGAGGCCATAAACGTCCCCAACAGGGACTACATCGACCTGCCGGAAGGCACGATAGTAGAGGTTCCGGCCGAGGTCTCGCCGAAGGGAGTGAAGCCGCTCCGCGTCGAGCTCCCGCAGGAGGCTTTAGCCCTCCTCAGGGTTCAGGCAGAGATACAGCGGTTATCGGCGGAGGCAGCGGTAGAAGGAAACGTTGAGAAGGTAATAAAAGCCGTGCTCCTCGACCCGGTCGTCCACAACGCCGAGGCTGGGCTGAGGGCCATGGCCGAGCTGATGAGGGCTCACCTCGACATGATGCCACAGTTCACTGAGGGTGATGTGGAAGAGATAAAGGGATTTATTCACCGGTGATATCATGAATGTCCCAGAGCAGGGGAGCCGGCCGTTCCACGAACTCCCTGGCAACTATGCCAGTATGAACCTCCCATCCGTCAAGTCCCATCAGGGCGGCTTTCCTCTCCAGGTCTTTTCTTATTCCCCAGACCTCTCTGGGGCCCAGTTTCCTCCACTTGACCTCAACAAGGAGGGCCCTTTTCTCTTTCTCGTCCAAGGCTACCAGGTCGACTTCTTCCCCCTTCCACCACCATCTCCCTATACGGGTGAACCTGAAGGGAAGCTTTCCATTTCTGTTGATGAGCATGATGTGCTGAAGGGCCACCTTCTCGTAAACCCTCCCCAGGTATAGGTTAAACTTTCTCCTGAAGTTCTCAAGAGGGACATCGGGGAGGCCGAGCTCTATCTCCTCCTTGAAGGGATAGACGAAGGAGTAGTAAAAGGCAAAGTAGTTGTCCGATAGACCGTACCTCGCACCCTTCCTCCTCCTGGAAACCCCAGGAAGCACCGGGTATTCTCTCCTGACTATCTCCAGTTCCTCAAGGACAGAGAGATAACGGGAAAGTTTCGAGCCGTCTATTCCAGTTTTGGTTCTGATCTCGTTGAAGGACGTGTACCCAGAGGCTATTGCCTCAAGGATTGTGTTGTAAGTGCTCAGGTCCCTGAGCTCATAGCGCAGGAGAAGTTCAGCTTCCTCGTAGAGGTATCCCTTCCCGAAGAATTCCCGAACCACATTCTCCTCCACCGATAAGGAGGGGTCAAAGCGAAGCAGGTACTCGGGAATACCGTCAAGAACGCCATATGCCCTAACCAGTTCCTCAGGAGAATAGCCCGGAAAGAACCCTCCAATGTGCCTGAACTCCAGGGGTTTAACCTTAATTGTCATGGTTCTTCTGCCATGGAGTGGACTTCCGTAGTCCGTGAGTCTCTTCATCATTGACACACTAGAACCGCACAGAATGATGCTCCCTCCCTCACCGAAGTCCCAGTACTCCTGAAGAAGACCCAGTATCCGGGGATAGTTCTTTACGAGTACCGGGAACTCGTCGAGAACCAGTACTGTTCCGCTAGCGCTCAGAAGATCAAAGAGTTCATCGAAGGAGGAAGGTGGGTACTCCAAGAATTTAATATCTCCCGTAACGCGGTGGAGCTTTTTAGAGAGGCTGACGAGCGTTTCTCTGGGCTCTTCCTCTTTGCATAGGTGGTACACGTGGGGAGTGCCTTTCAGGGCCTCGATTATCAGTCTCGTCTTGCCTACCCTTCTCCGACCGTAAACTATGATGAGCGAGCGTTTTTTCAGGTACTCCCCCAGCTTCCGCAGCTCCTCAGAGCGGTTTACGAACTCTTGCATAATCATGGTTATATATCTGTGATTATGCATTTAAAGCTTTTCCCCACGACCGTACTTCTCAAGCAGCCCATCGCTTATCTCTCCCCTCTTTGCGATTTCGCCGTAGATGTGGGCGCTCTTCCTTGGTTTTCTCCCAAAGGTATCGTAGTCCACCTCGATCAGCCCAAAGCGCGGCCTGAAGCCTTCGGCCCACTCGTAGTTGTCTATCAGCGACCAGTAGAAGTAGCCCCTCACGTCGATGCCCTCTTCAATGGCTTTGTGGACGTACCCCAGGTGCTGGATTATGAACTCCACCCTCCATTCATCGTCGAGCGTCGCTATGCCGTTCTCGGTGACGTAGAGCGGAAGGTTATACTCCGAAAAGGCCTTTAATCCTTCGTAGATGCCCATTGGATAAACGCTCCAGCCCATGTCAGTCTTTCTGCTCACGTTGGCATCCTCGACGGCGAAGCGTTTGAGCGGATTCCTCACTGCCTTGACCCTCATGATGTTGTAGTAGTTCATTCCGAGCCAGTCAAGGCCGCTCACGGGGACGTCAAAGGTCCTCATGAAACCTCTGAACTCTCCGCTCAGGATTCCGTCAAGGAGCGAGCGGTTGAAGGTGTAGTCTATCTCCCCGGCCGCCTTTTTATCCCTCTCAGAATCGGTCGCAGGTATGAAGTACGGGCGGTTCTTCACTATCCCGACCCTGAACTTGCCGTGAAGAATCTCGTAGGCGATGGCGTGGGCCCTGATCAGGTTTGCAGCGACCTTCTCAGCCTTCAGCGGGTTCCTTCTGAAGGGAGGCCACATCCCCTCGACGTATGAGGCCACGACGTAGACCATCGGCTCGTTGAAAGTGGCTATTAGCTCAACGCCCTCTATGTTGTCGGCTATCAGCTCAACGTAGCTCCTCCAGTGCTCAAGGTTGTCTTCCCTCTCAAAGCCTCCCCTGAGGGCGAACCAAGTTGGAAGTGTGAAGTGGTGGAGCGTGAGCATCGGGGCAATTCCCTTCTCGTTGAGAAGGTCGATGATGCCCTGATAGCGCATTAATGCCTCCTCGTTCGGCTTTCCATCCTCGGGAAAGACTCGTCCCCACTCGATCGAGAAGCGGTAGGCCCTGTAGCCAAGGGTTGCCATCAGCCCGATGTCCTTCTCGTACAGTTCCCAGGAGTTGCAGGCCTTTCCTGCTGGCGGGAGCTTTCCTTTTTCGGCCCAGTACCACCAGTCGCTCCAGACGTTGTCACCCTCTATCTGGTAAGACGAGGTAGCAGTTCCGAAGAGAAATCCGTCCGGGAACCTGAGCATCTTCAACCCTCCAGCCCAAGTCCAGCCTCTTCGTTAACCTTTCTCCAGCTCCGCCCGAAGAGGAAGGGGAGCTTTCCAGGCTTTACAATCTTCTCCCACCTTTCGAGGAGCCTTGCCTCTTCCCTGAAGGCCCACTCCGTTAAAGCTTTCATATCCTCCGGTGTCCTCTCGATCTCCCTCGCCTTCTCAATTACCTCCCCCTGCAGCCTATCCCTCTCGCGGGCGAAGTCATCGATGTAGCCCCGGTAGTTCGTCAGAAACTTCCTGTGGAAGGCCTCGAAGTGCCACCAGTAGGTCTCTGGATCGTATCTATCAGTGGGGGTTTTTCCGAGGTCCGGAAGGCCGCCCTCTAAGCTCACCGGCTTGAAGATGCTCAGGCAGGGGTTTGAAGTTCCGGTGAACCAGTGGATACCCTTTCCAAGCTCGGAAACTTGAGATGAAGCCGTCTGGGAGGGCCTTGTCAGTCCACCGTAGTGCATGCATATGTCCCTCATCGAGCCCTTCTCCGGGCGGTAAGGTTCAAAGGAGTGGGAGCGCAGAAGGGACATCGTGTATTCGAGCGTTATCTCGCCTTCACGTTCCCTCAGCTTTTTCATCGTGAAGGCCCTCCGCTCCCTGCCCCTGGCGAAGTGGGTGTAAAATCTGTCCGAGAAGTACCTCGCAAAGCTAAAGGACCCCTTTCTTGCAAGCCTCTCGACGCCTTCAGATGCCATGTCCCAGTCGTTCTCAATGGTGAGGGCGTTGGAGATGGAGTAAACACCCTCGATTTTCTTTGCCGCCCAGTCCTTTCCGACGGTCTCAAGAACCCAGGCCTCTTTGGGATCGGCTATTATGAAGGAGCTGAAGTAGTAGAGCCTGTGGCTTTTGCTCCCGTTCCCACCCTGTAAGCCATCCTCAACGATGCCGGTTATGAACTCCAAAGCCTCTTTCGCGCTCTTCGTTCTCTCAAGCGCCAAACGTATCATGTCCATTCCGGTTATCCCCTTCTCAGGCACCTTGACCTTCGTGAAAACCGCTGTGTTGCCTATCGCCAGCTCGAACTCGTTCACGCCCATCTCCGCCCCCCACATCCACCAGGGGCGGGAGAGTATCACCGCGTAGGTCTCCTTCACCTGCGGAAAGTCCACGTAGGTTAACCTGACCATCTCCTCCCTGTGCCTGATCCTCGGTATGAACTCAAGGATCTGAGCTTCGTTTGGCTCGCGGTCGCTGTTCTTGGCGAAGAGGGTTATTCCCTCCTTGGTGGCCTCGGGAGTGGCCACGAGAATGTCGCACATGGTTCCACCCGTAAACCATTGGGCTGCTGGATATAATAGGCTTTCCTCCATCACGCTTCAAGAATTATGCACTCCGGCGGAACGCGCTTGGCTATCCTAACGTTCCTCCCGGCCTTGTAGACTTTCAGGCCATTTCTCCGCAGGCACTCAGCGTCAATTATCAGAAGAACCACATCCTTCCCGTGCCTCCTGCCCGTTTCCAGGGCCTCGATTTTGCTTGTTGTTAGATGGACGAACTGCCTTTTCATAGGCTTGAGCCCTTCCCTCAGAATCCGCTCAAGGTTCCTCCTCGGCGTCCCGTGGTAGAGGATTTTTGTTTCCGTGTCTTCCCCGTGGTTGAGCTTGACTTCAAAGCTGTGGCCGTAGCGGGCGCGGATTTTATCTCCCTTGATTTCGTAGCGGCCCTTTGCATCATTCTCAACGATCTCCCTCACAAAATCCCCGGTAACGTCCGGATAAATCCTTTGGAGCGCCCTGACTAAATCGTCAAGCGGGACGAAGCCCTCCATGTCCGGCTTCAGCCCGAACTCCTCTGGAGAATGCCGCAGAATGTAGGCCATCAGCTTGCTGACCTTAACCCTCGACGGCATGGAGAAAAGTTGGGAATGAAAAATAAAAAACCTCACGGCAGTTCTATTACCGCCCACACCGGTCTGTGGTCTGACACCACGACGTCGCAGAGGCAGCCGTAATCTTTGACTTTTGCCGGCCAGTCCTTCTTGAGCAGTATGTAGTCTATGTTCTCCTTGTCAACCACCCCGTTGCGCTCCCAGAGGAAGGTATAAGGCGGCCTCTCGGAGAAAGCATCTCTGTAGTCGCGGGTGAGTATCTCTATCGCCCTCTCGTCTGGCTCGGCGTTGGTGTCGCCGGCTATTATTTGGGCAACTGGCGAAGCTTCAGCGAACTTTAGCAGTTCCCCTGCCTGCATCGCCCTTTCCTCCTCGCTGAGCCCCATGTGGACGTTTACCACGGTTATGCCCAGCTCCTCGATGGAGACCTTCTGAGCCGGTCTCGCCTGGCCGACGCTCTCCAGGTTGAGCTCACCTTCGGTCTTCATGTGCCAGTGGGAGAAGACCGCTATTCCGTAGGTCCCCTCAACGGCGGGCTTGTACTCGTAAGCATAGCCGAGGTGGGCGGAGATGAAGAGGGGAACGTCTTGGTAAGCGTTGCCTATCATTCCGCCAACGACCTCCTGGGCGAGCCACACGTCGGGCTTCTGCTCGGCCAAAAGGTTCACAAGCTCGTAGCCGTTGAACGTTCCGTCGTACGGCCCGAACCCCTGGTGGACGTTGTAGGTCCAGAGGAGGACGTCCTTTTTCCCCTCGCTGTAGGTTGGCCCGACGTAGAAGAGCGCCAGTACTATGACCGATGCCAGGACGAGACCAATGAGCGGGCCGATGATCTCCTTCACGCTTGGACGGCTTACCTCTGCGCTCTTCCCGTAGGCACTGAGGGCATAAACCACCGAGGCGGCGAGGATAAGGGCCTCAAGCCTGTCCTCCATGAAGGGCAGGCCGATGTCCCTGCCGACGTAGGCCCCGAGGGCGAGCGTTGCGATTAGGAACATGTAGAAAGCCCCGATGACTCCTCCTCTGCTGCCCTTCGCGCTCTCAACGAGGGCGATGGTTGAGGCCAAGGCTATAGGCAGGCCGACCAGAGAGAGGGGCTTAAGGAATAGCGTCGCCGAGCCGATTATCAGGAGCGCCATCGCGGCTTCTGGCTTCCCCGCGAGGTGGGGGCCGAGCAGTATCGCCAGGGCGAGGAGCAGGGAGAAGCCGACGAACTCCGGGAGATAATAGACGGTCATTCCGGAGTAGCGCATCACCGCGTTGGGGTAGATGAGACCAAGCTCGATGAGAGCGGCGAAAGCGTAGAGGCCGAAGCCCGGCTTCTTGAGCGTTCCCGGTTCCTTCCAGAGGGCGTAGGAACCGAGGAGCACGAAGAGCGCCAGGATAACCCTCGTGTACAGGAAGTCAGCCGGCTCGGCTCCGACAGCCAGGACGCGGAGGCTCAGGTCAGCGACGAGCCCCATAGCCAGGTACTTCACGTCCAGCTCCTTGACGAGCGCAAGGGCCACCGGCAGGGCGAAAGCCGCCACGAGGTGTGTGTATTCCGTCGCATCGGTTATCAGAACCGCTATGGCATAGGCCGCTGTTAGGGCTGCTCCAGCCTTTCTGCTCATCCTTCCGACGAGGAATGCAGCGAAAAGGAGCAGGAGGATTCCCAGCCCGGATGGAAAGTTCATTCCGTAGAAGAACGTCTTCTCAAGGCTTGAGTACGCTCCGGCCACAAAGATCCTGAGGGACGAGGCCAGCAGCACCCCCGTTCCAAGACCGAGCAGTATTTTATCCCTCTCGTCTACGTTCATACCCATCACCTAAAACCCAAGTTGTTGGGAGGGCACTTAAACTTTGTTGATGTTCCAACGGCTCAGAGGAAGAAGGGTAGTGGCTGGTGGAGAGAAGAACGAGAAACACCCCGAGCATCGCCATGAGGAATCCAGAGTGAAGAAAACGCCGTAGTGGTAGCGCGCTATGGTAAAGGCCACTAACCCGGGAACGATTGAAGGGAGGGCGAACTTGGGGCGAAGAAGGGAGAAAAAGTCTGGAGCCCCACTCAGCGGAATCTCCTGAGGGCCATCTCTCCAGCCACGCTTATCGGGTCTATCGTCGGGCTTATCGGAGGGGCGTAGGCGGTCTCAAGGTAAACGACGTCCTCGACGGTTGCCTCTTTCTGTGCTAGGGCGGAGAGCGTCATTATCCTGCCCCACACCCTTTCCCCGCCGACTATCTGGGCGCCGATGAGCTTTCTATCGGACTTCCTGAAAATCAGCTTGACGGTTATAGGCTTTCCACCGGGGTAGTATTCCGGCTTCGTCGAGCCTTTAAACTTTCCGACCGCTATTTCTATTCCAGATTTCTTCGCCCTCTCCTCCGTTATTCCGAAGGTGCCTATCTCAAGGCCGAAGAGCTCTGTTATGGCCGTGTTGAAGACCGGCCTAAAGGAGACGTCTTTACCTGCTATGTGCTCGGCGGCGACCTTCGCCATTCTGACGGCGGAGGTTCCGAGCTGGCTGAGCGTCCTCTCGCCGGTTACGGCATCTATCACCTCGGCGCAGTCGCCTATCGCATAAATATCTGGATCGCTCGTCTGGAGGTGCTCGTTAACTACTATCCCGCGGTTCACCTCCAGTCCGGCTTCCTTGGCGAGGTCAACGTTGGCCCTTACGCCGGTGGCGACGAGGACGAGGTCGGCCTCGACTTCCTCGTCGCCTATCTTGACGGCCTCGACCGGACTGCCGACTATCTCGCTGACCCCAACGCCGAAGCGGAAGGAAACTCCGTTGGCTTCCATCTCCTTCTGAACGAGCTTGGCGGTATCTTTGTCAAGCATCGTCGGCATTAATCTGTCCATCAGCTCAACGACCAGAACCTCCATGCCGAGCTTCGCGAAGGCCTCGGCCCCTTCGAGTCCGATTAGACCGGCGCCGATTACAACGGCCTTCTTTGGCTTCCTCTCGGTTATATAGGCCTTTATCCTCCGCACGTCGTCGAGGCTCTTGAGCGTAAACACTCCCTCGTTCTCGATGCCCTTTATCGGGGGGACGAAGGCCTTCGAACCCACAGCCAGAACAAGCTTGTCGTAGGGGATTTCCCCCTTATCCGTGACCACAACTTTCCTCTCGCGATCTATGGATTTGACCTCCGTTCCGAGCATGAGCTGGATTTTCTGCCTCTCGTAGAACTCGTTCGGGAAGACGATAACGTCCTCGGGCTTCTCGATGGTTCCGCTGATGACGTGAGGCAGGGCGCAGGGGGAGTATTGCATCGTTGGTTCCTTTCCGATGACTACTATTTCCGCCTTCCTGTCGAGCTTGCGCATGAATAAGGCAAAGTTGCTTCCGGCCGTACCAGAACCGACAACGACAACTTTCATGAGCACCACCGGAGGGAGAAGGGCGAAGAGGTATAAAAAGTTGGCCTTAACCTTAGGTTCACAGGCCAAGCTCCTTCTTTAGTTCTTCCCAGTCTTTTCCGCTCTCAAGTGCTTCCCTTTCGAGTGCCTCGATTTCCTCAGGGCTTTCGCCCTCTTCCTCCTCAATGAGCCTCGCCTTGAGCATGAGGAGGGCTTTTTCCATTCGCCATTCCTCCTCAGCGCATCCACTTCCTCGCTATCACAGCGACGATGAGCGCCATGAAGACGGCTCCAGTTAGGGCTTCGATTGCACTCAAGGCTTTGAGCCAGCCCGTTGGGTGCATATCGCCGTAGCCAAGGGTGGTGAAGGTGACCATGCTATAATACAGAACGTTGAAAATACCCTCAATTCCGGACATTCCAATTGGAGTACACACTGAGTCCGCAGTGGAAATACATATTGAACCTTTGGGATTTAGAGTAGTACCAAGGGCGAATATAGTCCACAAAATACCAAAGATCCCGGTTGAGTGTATAGCCAATTTGACTTTGGCTTTTGTTTTAAGTTCTATATCGAAGAATTGGGAGGTAAACGCTCCAATCAAGCTGGAAATTACTGCTAGAGTAAGTATAAAACCGAGGTTTATTCCAAACGCGGAATACTGGCTGAAGATATAGACAATAGGGAACAACAGGAGGGGAATTCCCAATCCTGTGTACAAAAGCCTCGCCCAACCAGTACCATAGTTTGAAAATAAGTCTCCCATCAGCCACTCTAGGAAATTGTATAGCATCGCTCTAAAAACAGGCCATTTTTTTCCACTACTAAGAGCATCTATCGCATCTATCATTCGTATTTTTCTCCGAGCACGCATTTCTGCAACAAACATTTGATCAGCTTCCTCTCGCTTTCCTTCATTTTCAAAGCTTAAACGTTGAACTCTTGCGGCTTCTTGGAGAGCGTATGCGTAACTTGGTGAACTAGAATCAAATAGCTCCTCCAACTGACTTTCAATCTCCCTAACGGCATTTTCTGTGTTAGATGCTGGTAGTATTACAAAGCTAACTCCTTGCCGAAAATCGCAATTTGAAAGTTCGAGTTTTCCATGGAACTTGGGTTTAGGTTCCTTGGAGGTGTCTTTCTCCACAAAAATTAGGCGTTTTTCGAAAGTTGATCCGTTGAAGATAGCATCTCCTTCAAATTTTGCTGATTGAAATTCCACTGTTTTTTTGAATTCGACATCCTCAAAGTGAACATTGCCATGGAACTCGGCATTCTTAAAGCTCGCTCCCTTCTCAAATGTGGCGAAGTTAAAGGTTACTTTTTCCTTGAAACTAGCAAAGTCAAAGGTAGCTGTATCTTTAAATACAGAGTGCTCAAAAAAGGCAGGGTTATAAAATTCAGCCTGATCAAATTGTGCACTTCCCAAAAATTCTGAATTGACGTAATTGATAGTGGAATCTCCATGTAATTTAGCTTTTGTAAACGCAACCCTCTTGCCGAAATGAGCATTATAAAAATTAATTCCTCCCCTAAACTCAACATTAGTAAAAGATACTTCATCACTAAATCGGGCTCCTTCAAACGAGCAATATTTCTTAAAACTAGCATTTTCGGGAGTGGACGACCACTCTGGAAACCATGCAAAATATGTCCTTTTCTTAAAAGTTGAATAGTTAAATACCGTCTTTCCTTCAAACACTACGTTTAAAAAATCTGTTTCACTTTCAAATGTTACTTGTATAAATTCAACATCATTCTCAAATCGGGCATTTTTAAAATCTGCAAATCCTCTAAAAGTTGAGTAACTAAACTTAGTCTGGCCTTTAAATACTGCCTTTCTAAAGGTCTTTTCAATGTCTCCCCCCAAAGTCATTTCGTATTCGACTTCATGCGGATGTATAAATGGTGGGCCATGATTATCATTTTGAATATCCTTGCGAATGTCCCTAAGACCTAAGAAGATTCTTTCAACGTCTTCATTTTGGTACTTTGGAATGATCCACTCCGAACCAGAGGTAAAGTCGAATTTAACATGTTTAAAATTCGCATCTTTTTCAAAAGTTGCACCGAAAAAAAGTGTGTATTTCTTAAAAACAGCACCCTCAAAACTAACATTATCACGGAATTTTACTTTATAAAAGTCTGATTCTCCTGAAAACTCACACCTATTAAAGCCGAATATTACCGGCCCCTTCATTCCCTGACCTCTCCCATCGAACTCCGCCATACAAAAACTGACATTTTTAAACTTTGCTTCAAAGAAACTATATCTTTTTTCAAAATGTGCCTTATCAAAGTACACATCTCCCTCAAAGTGAGAGTAGGAGAAGAATACATCACCCCTAAACTTCGCATATGCAAAGATAACATCTTTTTTGAAAGTAGAATTTATAAAGAGCACATCACCCTTAAAGATTGCCTCTTTGAAGTTCACTTTGTCCAAGAACACAATTTCCTCAATATCCCCCTAACCAACAAAAACAAAAATAGAGGGAACGGAGGGTCTATTCTCGGAAACACATACCCCCTCGCATCAATAGGCTCCTTAAAAACCAGCCTCTTTTTCTTCTCTCCATCAACCTCGATCTCCTCAATCTTTGGCTTGAACCTCTTCAAGAACTTTCTGTAGAATTCAATGACCTCTTCCTCGGTCTTGTCCGGCTTGTGAAAAATACAGTACTCCTGGTCAGCTGTCTCGGGGTCGCAGTTCCCGAAGTGCGCCATCCTGCACATGGTTGCATGTTACGTGGCTTAGCAATAAAAGCATTTTGGTCATCATATGGAAGTACAATCAACATTGAAATAAAAATGTTCAAGGCTCCACTACCGTCCCGCTGTGCTTGCCCCTCACAACGTCGAAGAGATGATACGCATCCTTTTTGCCGACGATATAGGTCTTTATCCTGCCGCGCTGGATGAACTTTGCCGCTAAAGCATCCACAACTCCGCTTCCTCCGGCTTTGCTCTCCGCTTCCATTGCTATCTCAACCAGCTCTTCGGGGGTTATCTTTTCAAGCTTCCTCGCGTTCGGGTTCTTTTTAGGATCGGAGTCGTAGACGCCGTCGACGTTGGTGACAACCACCAGGAGGTCGGCCTGGAGATACTCGGCGAGCAGAGCAGAGACTGCATCGGTCGTGTGGCCCGGGTGAGTTCCGCCCATTATCGGTATCTTCTTGAGTTGTATGACCTCCCACGCCTTCCTGAAGTCCTGGATGACGAAGGGATAGGCCTTTTCACCCAAAGCCGCTATGAGGAGCATCGCGTTGGCCCTCGTGATGTGTATGCCGATGTAGTCCTTGAAGGTCTCGTTGGGCGTGAAGCTCTTTGCCGCCTTGATGTACTTTCTGGCGACTTTTCCGCCGCCGACTACCACTGCAACCTCGTGGTCCTCGCTTATCTTGATGAGCTCGTAAGCCATCTTGCCGATAAAATCAACGTCCGGATCATCTGGCACGAGAACCGATCCGCCTATATCGAAGACTATCCTCATGATGACCCTCACGGTGCTAATCAGCAGGATTTATAACCTTTTTCTTGCCGTGGGGATGTCGAAAGAATAGGAGAAGGGACTCAACCTATCTGGAACGCCGAACTCCTCAGCTCGCCGCGCTCGAACCTGTACGGGTCGTACCACTCCCAGTCAAGCGGAACCTTGGAACGGCCTTTCGATATCAGCCCGGCCATCGCCTCCCCAACGGCCGGCGCCATCATGAAACCGTGGCCGCTGAAGCCTGCGGCAATGTAAAAGTTGTCGAGGAGCCTTCCGATGGCGGGATTGCTGTCCGGCGTCTTTGCGTAGAAGCCCGCCCACTGGCGGACAACGTGAGCGTAGCGGAGCGGCGGGGCGATTCTGACGGCATACTCCAGAACGCCGCGCAGGAAGTCGTAGGTCGGCTCGTAGTCGTCTAAGCCTTTAGCCTTGTGCTCTATCCCGGCACCGCAGATTATTCCGCCGTCCTCCCCATCCTGGATTATGTAGGCGTCGTTCCAGCTCGGCGGGCACACCAACGGTTCGGCCTGGCCGGGTTCGAGCGGTTCGGTCTTGACGAGCTGGTGCTTGTAGGCCGTGATGGGTATGAGGTCTCTGCTGAGGCCGGCCATCTCGTTGATGAGGGGCGCCCATGCGTTGGCCGCGTTCAGAACGGCATCTACCCTAACGCTCCCGACCTTCCCGTTGCTCCTGAACCTCACGGCGGTTATGGCATCTCCCTCCCGCTCGAAGCCTATAACCTCCGTGTGCTCGCGCGCATCAACGCCGAGCTCCCTAGCACGGAATAGATAGGCAAAGAGCGTCTTGAAGGGGTTCGCCTTGCCGTCCTCCGGGTTCCATGCGCCGGCAAGGAAGGGCTCGGTGTTAAGGATGGGCACTATCTCCTTCGCCTCGTCCATGCCGATGAGCCTGGCCGGAACGCCGAATCTGTTCTGGAGCCTTATGTTGGCCTTAAACGCCTCAACCTCCTCCTCGCTCGTGGCAAGGAAAAGGTAACCGGTCTGCCTGAAGCTTATATCAAAGCCGAGCTCTTCCTCAAGCTTTTCCCAGCGCTCAACGGAGTACTTCATGAGCCTGATGTTGGCCTCGTCCGTGAACTGCGCCCTTATTCCTGTGGCACAGCGGAAGGTCGAGCCGGAGCCGAAGTAGTTCTTCTCGAAGAGGATTACCTCTTCCCCGAGCTTGGCCAGCTCGTAGGCAGTTGCGACGCCTATTATTCCGCCGCCGATAATCGCTATCTTACTCATCGCCACCACCCACGAGAACCTCAACGCGGACGGGCCGAATCGGAACCCTCGCCCTCGGAAGCGGTATCTCCTCCTGCCTCCTTCCGGTCTTTCTGGCTAGTATGCCGAGGACCATGGGAATGCAGGTTCTCCCCTGGCAGGGGCCCATCCCTATGCGGAGGAGCCGTTTCAGCTCCTCGATGTCGGTGACGCCAGAATCTATGAGCGCCTCGACTTCCTCAACGGTGACGTCGTTACACCGGCAGACTATTTTCTTCCCGGCCATTTTTATCACCTCTCGACCCTCACGGCGCGGACGTCCCACGCCAGCTCCACCGGCACCTCGACGATGATTATTGGCGTGTCTCCTTTGCTCTTCTCCCTCGGTACGACGGTGAGAACCTTTCCCCTTCCAACCGGCTCTCCAATGTGGTTGAGGAGAACGACCTCTTCCCCTTTTTTTGGAACCGGAAGGAGCTCATGGGGCATAGTTATCCTCGCCCTGTCACCGACGTAGTGCACCATGAAGAAAGCGAGACCTGGACAGATCTGCACGCAGAGGGAGCACCCGATGCACTTGTCGTAATCGACTATCGGCAGGTCGTTCGGGGTGGGCATGCTTATCGCCCCGGTAGGACATATCTCCCTGCACGGGGCGCAGGGTATCTCCTGCGGGCACTCGGGAATCGCAACCGGCCGTTTCCTCAGCCTCTCCTCGCTCGGCAGGGGGATGAACTTTTCAAGCTCCTCCGGTGTTATGTAACCGTTTCTGAGGTAGGAGGGAATTTCACTCATTCTCTCACCACCAAGGCCTTCTTTATACCATCAAGCACGTGCCTGCCGAAGGGCCCGGAGCGGAACTCCAGGAGGTCTTTCTGGGCCCTCTCCATCTCTTTCAGCCAGCTTTCGTCTGCTATGCCGAGCCTCAGGGCGGCGGCGATGCCAGCTATCTTTCCTTCGAGCATTGCAGTTGTGGCTTCCTCTATTCCAGCAGAATCGCCGGCGACGAATATTCCCCTGACTGTGGTCTCCATCCACTCGTCGCGAACTGCCACGTGCCCGCTGAGCTCTCTAACATACTTTATCTGACAGCCGGCCTGGTGGAGGAGCTCTATGCTGGGCCTCAGGCCAACCGCTAAAGCTATGACGTCCACCTCGAAGACCTTCTCCGTTCCGGGAACAACGTTCCAGTTCTCGTCGAGTTGTGCCACTACTGCCCTCTCGACCTTTTCTTTCCCCTCGGCGCGCAGGATGGTGTGCCTCGTGAGTATCGGAACTCCTAACCGTCTGACCTTCGCCGCGTGCACGAAGTAGCCGCCGACCTTCGGCATGGCCTCGACTATCGCCTTCACCTCGACGCCGGCCTGGATGAGCTGGTACGCCAGTATAAGCCCCACGTTTCCGGCCCCAACGATTAGAACCTTGTCGCCAGGCTTCACACCGTAGGTGTTCATGAGGGTCTGAATGGCTCCGGCGCCGTAGATTCCCGGTAAATCGTTGTTCTCGAAGGGTATCATCTTCTCCATCGCGCCGGTTGCTACGATAACCGCCCTTCCGCGGAATTCAATCAGCTCGCGGTTGTTCCTGACGGCCAAGACGAGTTTTTCTTCACCCTCCTGGAAGATGCCGACGGCGGAGGTTTCAAGGAAGACCTTAACGTTCTCCCTCTTCCTGACCTCGTCCTCAAGGATTTTCGCTATCTCCACTCCCCTGACTCCCGCGAACTGCTCGCGCTTGCCGAAGAACTTGTGGGTCTGTTTGACGAGCTGGCCGCCGAGCATCGGGTTCTCATCTAGGAGAACGACGCTTGCTCCGGCATCGGCGGCATGGATGGCCGCCATCAGTCCTGCAGGACCGCCGCCCACTATAACAACGTCCGCCCTTACGACCTTCGCCTCCTTGAACTCCGGGGGCTTTGCTTCCCCCGGCAGTCTGGCCTTTCCGTGCTGGGGCTCGATCCTCATTCCGTCCTCGACGAGGGTTATGCACGTTCTGACGTTGGGGATTCCGTTCACGATCATCAAGCAGGAGGAGCACTTGCCGATTGCGCAGAAGAGCCCTCTGGGGCGCTTTTCGTTGGCTGAATAATTGAGAACCCGGATTCCAGAGGCATGTAGGGCAGTCGCTATCGTCTCCCCCTCGTAGGCTTTGATAGGTTTCCCTTCAAAATATATAGTGACCTCCCTGCCACGCTCAAAACGCAGAAGGGGATGCTCAGTTAAGCGCACGGTGTATCACCCATGCACCTATTCGTTCATGCATTTATGAAAATTTTTCAATCCAATGGTGGGCAACCTTTGGTTTTCGAGCCTACCAAAGCTTTATATATCTGCCCAAGGATAAGTTAGCTGGCGGCGGGCTAGGCCGGGGGGTTCGGCGTCCCCTGCAACCGGAAACCGTCGATATGCCGGGGCCGAAGCCCGGGGGGCGGTTCCCAAAGCCGTCCCCGGAAGCCGGGGCACAACGGTGATCCCTCGTCCCACGGGGCCGGCGGTGGGAGGGGCGGAGCTGGAGGGCTCCGCTAACTCCCTTTGCCCGCCGAACCCCGCCAGGCCCGGAAGGGAGCAGCGGTAGGCGGGACGTTCGGCGCTCGTGGGGTAGCGGGGGTGAGCGAGCCCCGGTGGAAGGGGACGGTGGAGGGTTCCCACCCCCGGGCGCGCCCGCCGCCGCTAGCAGCCCTTCTGGATTCGTGGTGTTCTGTATGCGTGGAGAATGCAAAACCTTAATAGTCCAGCGACATCTTTTGCCTTTGAGGTGTCAAGATGGCGAGCCTTGAAGTGAAGCTTTTCGGGATAAGGTTCGAGAACCCGCTCATTCTTGCGTCCGGAATAAACGACAAGACTCCGGAGCAGTGGATAAGGGCCCATGAAGAGGGAGCAGGTGGAGTAGTTACCAAGTCCATTGGAATTGAACCGAGGGCGGGTTACGATAACCCAACCGTTGTCGAGCTTCCCTACGGGCTGATAAACGCGATGGGCCTGCCGAACCCCGGCTGGAAGGACTTCATTGAGATGGTCGAAGGCTACACCTTCGACTTCCCGCTGATCGTCTCGATTTTCGGAGGAACGCCGGATGAGTTCGCCTTTCTCGCCGAAAAACTGAGCGATGTGGCGGATGCCTTCGAGCTCAACCTCAGCTGTCCCCATGCGAAGGGCTACGGCATGGAGATAGGCCAGAGGCCGGAGAACGTCTATGAAATCGTTAAAGCCGTCAAGGACGCGACCGACAAGCAGGTGATAGCGAAGCTGACGCCGAACATAGACGACATAACGAAGCTCGGCTTAGCCGCTGAAAAGGCTGGCGCTGACGCCGTTTCGGCAATAAATACGCTGAAAGCCATCGCCATAGACGTCTACGCGAGGAGGCCAGTCCTCATCAACCGCGTCGGCGGCTACTCTGGTCCGGGGGTCAAGCCCGTTGCCTTGAGGGCGGTCTACGACCTCGCAAGGACACTTGAGATCCCCGTTATCGGAATAGGGGGCATAACCACGTGGCAGGACGCGGTCGAGTTTCTCCTTGCCGGAGCCTCCGCACTCCAGATTGGAACTGCCGTCTCGCTCCGCGGGTGGAAAGTCTTTAGGGAAATTAGCGAGGGGATAGCAAGGTATCTTGAGGAAGAGGGCTTTTCGGACGTGGGTGATATAGTGGGACTGGCGCTGGAGTAAGACATTTATAGTAGAAGGCACTACTATACTACGGTGAACTACTATGCCGGTGACGAAGGTCACCCGAAACTACCAGATAACGATTCCAGCGGAGATTCGAAAGACTCTGGGGATAAAGGAGGGCGAATATCTCACCGTAGAGCTGAGGGGGGATGAGATAGTTATAAGGAAAGCCGAGATGGAGTGGCCGAGCATTGATCTGGGCAGGGATTTCACGCCAGAGGAAATCGAGAAGAACGTCAAAAAGATGCTTAGGGAGGCCTCCAGATGGGAGGAGTAGCGGTGGTAGACACGAACGTGCTCCTCTACTCCATCAACAGGAGTTCGGAGAAATACGGAGAGGCAAGGAAGCTCGTCAACTCCCTCGACAGAATCTTTTTGCCAACGATTGTGATGTATGAGCTTGTGTGGAACCTTGCCGTTGCGGGGATTTCTCCCCAAGAGGCCGAGAAAACGGTTTCAAAAATCCTCCTGAACGAGAGAGTCACACTCGTGGACGATAGGCAGTATCTGCTTTCAGCCTTTGAGCTCTTTGGAAACCTTGGTCTAAAGCACTACAACGACTCGGCAATTCTTGCCGTGGCCAAAGACGTCGGAACCCTCGCGACCTACGACAAAAAGCTTAGAAACCGTGCCAAAAAACTTGGGACTAAGTTACTTCCGGAGGTGATTGAATGAAGCGCGCGGTGGTTTTGTTCTCGGGGGGGCTTGACTCGACGGCCTGCCTCTACTGGGCCAAGAGGAACTACGACGAAGTTATAATGCTTGTCATCAACTACGGGAGCAACGAGGAGAGAGTAACAAACAGAGTAGCAGAGTTCTTCTCGAAGGAGCTGGACGTTCCGCTGAAGATAGTCCGTCTTGACTTCCTTGAGGAGTTCTCAAAGCTAAGGGGGACGACCCTCGTTGGAGGCGAGACGCCGAGGGTTACAGCTCAAGAGCTTGAGGACATGAACATCGCTCAGGAAACTGCAAAAAGCGTCTGGGTTCCAGCAAGAAACGTCGTGCTGATAAGCGTCGCGGCTTCACTCCTCGATTCCCTCGGAGGGGGCGATATAATAGTCGGCTTCAACGCAGAGGAAGGGGTAACGTTCCCGGACAACACGCCCGAATTCGTCGAGAAAATGAACGAGATGCTGAAGTACGGCACCATGGCTGAAGTGAAGGTCGTCGCTCCGCTCATAGACCTCGACAAGAAGGGTATAGCGAGGCTTTTGAAGGAGCTTGGCGCTAAATACGAATACTCCAACTCCTGCTACATGCCGAAGGGCTTCACAGAGGACGGGAAGCCTGTACACTGCGGAGAGTGCGAGAGCTGTGTGCGGCGCCACCTCGGTCTGATTGAGGCCATCGGGGAGGACAGGACCGTTTACGCGGTTGAGCCCAGGATATGATGTCCGCTCAAAATCCCCACAGCAGTGCAGTGTCGCCCCAGCCCACCGCAAGATTTATAAATCTCTGCCTGCCCCTTATCTTTGGGCGTGGGGCGGTAGCTCAGCCTGGGAGAGCGCCGGACTGAAGATCCGGGTGTCGGGGGTTCAAATCCCCCTCGCCCCACCACTTCTCGCGTGCGGTGGTAGTCTAGCCTGGTCTAGGACACCGGCCTTCCAAGCCGGTGACCCGGGTTCAAATCCCGGCCACCGCACCACAATCGTTTCTTGAACTTTCAAGGACCGCCTACAGCACATAGCCGGTACTGAGTACCGACGTTCGGGGACTGTTCTCAGCGAGCATAACCTTTTGTAAAATTTTCAACAAATTGGTGATTTTACAGAACCCCGTGCGTGCTGTATCATCGTTCCCATTTTTCTGTATCGATTGTTAGATTCTGCCAAGTTCAACTTACATTCTGGTGTGTCGTTATTTTACATATAGCAACTAAAAGTGATGATGATGCTGCCAACACCGAAATAATACTTTTTAAAATCGAAAGATTTATATGCTAGTGCTCAAATCAGTGCTCTGATGAAGGGTATGATACCCGGATGGCCAGTATAAACACATCGTAGAAAAGAGGTGTCTAGAAATGAAAGGTTGGAAGGCGTTGGTAGTTGCCCTGTTACTCGTTGGAATGATGGCAGGCGCTGTTGCGGCCGTGCCCGCCAAGCCAGCGGTCGCTCCGCAGGTCCAGAAGAACTACGGTTTACTGACCCCAGGATTATTCAAGAAGGTTCAGAGAATGAACTGGAACCAGGAGATAAGCACCGTCATGATGTTCAACAGCCCGGCAGACAGGGACAGGGCCATCAGGATACTCAAAGTTATGGGTGCTGAAATTAAGTACACCTACAAGGTTATCCCGGCGGTTGCCGTCAAGATGAAGGTCAAGGACCTGCTCATGATAGCAGGTATGATTGACACCGGCTTCTTTGGAAACACCCAGGTCTCAGGAATAAGGTTCATTCAGGAGGACTACAAGGTTCAAATCAATGTTGAAACCGAGGGCCTCGACGAGTCCGCCGCACAGGTTATGGCCACCAACATGTGGAACCTCGGCTACGATGGCTCGGGAATAACCATCGCCATCATCGACACCGGTATCGACGCCTCCCACCCGGACCTTCAGGGCAAGGTCATCGGCTGGGTGGACTACGTGAACGGAAAGACGACTCCCTACGATGACCAGGGCCACGGAACCCACGTCGCTTCCATTGCCGCCGGAACCGGGGCGGCCAGCAACGGCAAGTACAAGGGCATGGCCCCCGGTGCCAAGCTCGTGGGCATTAAGGTCCTCGGTGCAGACGGTTCGGGAAGCATATCCGACATCATAGCCGGTGTGGACTGGGCGGTTCAGAACAAGGACAAGTACGGAATAAGGGTCATCAACCTCTCCCTCGGCTCGAGCCAGAGCTCCGACGGTACCGACTCCCTCAGCCAGGCCGTGAACAACGCCTGGGACGCTGGAATAGTCGTCTGTGTCGCCGCTGGAAACAGCGGGCCTGACAAGTACACCGTCGGTTCCCCGGCCGCGGCCAGCAAGGTCATCACCGTCGGCGCCGTCGATAAGTACGACGTCATAACCGACTTCTCAAGCAGAGGACCAACCGCCGACAACAGGCTCAAGCCCGAGGTCGTCGCTCCGGGCAACTGGATCATAGCGGCGAGGGCCAGCGGAACCCAGCTCACCGACGTTACCATCGGTGACTACTACGTCGCTGCCCCAGGAACTTCGATGGCCACCCCGCACGTCGCCGGAATCTCCGCCCTCATACTCCAGGCCCACCCGAGCTGGAGTCCAGACATGGTCAAGACCGCCCTGATTGAAACAGCCGACATAGTCAAGCCAGACGAGATAGCCGACATCGCCTACGGTGCCGGTAGAGTGAACGCCTACAAGGCTGCCCACTACGACAGCTACGCCAAGCTCGTCTTCACAGGTTCCGTCGCCGACAAGGGAAGTGCCACCCACGCCTTCGACATCAGCGGCGCTTCATTCGTTACGGCCACCCTCTACTGGGACAACAGCGGAAGCGACCTTGACCTCTACCTCTACGACCCGAACGGCAACCAGGTCGACTACTCATACACCGCCTACTACGGCTTCGAAAAGGTCGGCTACTACAACCCGACCGCCGGAACCTGGACCATAAAGGTCGTCAGCTACTCGGGCAGTGCTAACTACCAGGTCGACGTGGTCAGCGACGGTTCACTCAGCGAATCCAGCGGTGGTGGAACTCAGCCCCCGCAGCCGACCGTCGATGAGCAGACCTTCACCGGCTACGTCCACGACTACTACGACAGGAGCGACAGCTTCACCATGACCGTGAACAGCGGGGCCACCAAGATAACCGGCGACCTCGTCTTCGACACCAGCGCCCACGACCTTGACCTCTACCTCTACGACCCGAACGGCAACCTTGTGGACCGCTCCGAGAGCTACAACAGCAACGAGCACGTAGAGTACAGCAACCCGGCTCCGGGCGACTGGAAGTTCCTCGTCTACGCCTACAACACCTACGGCTGGGCCTCCTACACCCTCTACGGAAAGGTCTACTACGGGTGAATCCTTTTAACCCCTTTTCTTTCCTTTCTGGGGTGGTCGAAGTGAGAAAGTCACTTGCAATAATCCTGCTCACGCTCATGCTTTTATCCGCCGTGCCGGTTCGCGCTGGGGAAGCTCAAATCAGGCCTTACGTCTACGAGCCGACCGTTCCGGACACAGCCTTTGCAGTTCTGGCCCTTTATCGGGCCGGGGACTACGGAAAGGTTCTGGAGGGCTGCGAATGGCTGATGGCAATAAGGACGCCCTTCGACTCATGGGGTTTCGCCAACGGGGAGGAGCACGAGGCTAAGTACACGGCCATGGCGATGCTCGCCCTTATGCGCGGTGAAAACATCGCCCGCGGGCGTTACCACGATGTCCTGAACAGCGCCGCCTACTGGCTGATATACAGGCAGAACCCGGACGGCTCTTGGAACGACTACACCGACACGGCACTGGCGTTAATCGCGCTCAGGGAGTTCGTCAATGGGGGCTACATCAACGAGAGCTTCACTGGCTTCAGGAAGGGGGTGGAAGAAGCTATAAACCGCGCCCAGGGCTGGCTGATGGGAACCGAACCGAAGACTGATACGGAGCGGATATTTGGCTACATGGCGCTCGGTGAAAAGGAGAAGCTCAGGGAGATGGAAGTGGAAGGCGAGATGAAAGCCTACCGTGTCTTTGCCCTCGCCTACCTTGGGGAAGAGGTTGAGCTTAGCGGGGACTTTGACTCCACCGTCGCGGTAGCAATGGCCCTCTACGCGACGGGAGATGAGAAATACAAGCAAGAACTGCTCAAAAGGGAGCACTTCGGCTTCTGGGGCGTTCTCCACTACCGCGTCCTCGATCTGTTGAGCGTTTCCAAAATCAGGGGCTTTGAGAACCTCCGCCCCATAGCCTGCCCATACCTCTCCAAGATACGCCCCACCGACGACTGGGAGAGGATAATCCTCGCCGACTACAGCATTCTCTGCAACGAAACCCCTGAACTGCCCTCCAACCTCTCAAGTCTCCTTCCCTGGCAGGTGGCTGAACTGGCGAGGGTTAAAGCCCTGATGGGTGAGGACTACAGGGGGGAGGTGAGCTACCTCCTTTCGACTGGAAAGAACGGCGTTTGGAGAGACTTCTACAACACCGAGTACGTTGTTGAAACCTTCAGGTTCCTCAACGTGAGCTACAACTACAGTTCCTCGCTCGACTACCTCAGCAAGAACCTGACGTGGATGCTCGAAACTACGGACCCGAAAACCGGAAACCCTGCCTACTACAACGTCCCCACCTACTACCTCGCCCACGCGGCCATAGTTTTCAGCGAGTTTGGAATGGAGAACGAGCTTAATGAGACCCTGGGCCTGCTTGTGGAGAGGCAGTACGACAACGGAGCCTTTCCATACACCCAGGGCTCGACAGCCGGAATCACCTCGACTGCCAGAGTCGCCTGGGCCCTCCAGAGGGCCGGGCTTGAGGACTCAAAGATTTACGGTAAGGCGGTCTCTTTCCTCAGGGATCTGCTCTATGCAGAGATACCCGGCCCGGAGGTAGAGGGTGAAACGGCCAGCCTGGCCAACGCCACCTTCCTGCTCGTGAGGGACGGTTCTTACATCGGCAACGCAACGGGGAAGGCGGTGGTTACAGGTTTGGACGGCTACGTCGTCATCTACCCCTCGAAAAACCCTCTGGCAATAGCTGCCTACGAGGTCAATGGCTTCCGCGCCGCCGAGCCTGAGACTGAGGAAGGAAAAACGGCCTACCCATACATTGGGGCAGGAGTATTGCTAATAAGCCTGGCCGGGATCGTGGTCCTGAGAAACAGGAGAAAAGAGAAGAAGTGATTCCCTTCTTTTTTGGTTTTCAGGTGGTTGAAGCCTCCTCGTCGTTGTAGAGCTCATCTCCAACCGTAATCCTGTCCTCGAAGCCCTTTGAGCCTTCGAGCGTCTGGATCCTGAACATGTAGCTCTTGTACCAGTTGTAGGACGGCTTGACCTTGACCGGCAGGAGCTTCCAGGCCCTGGTTTCCTCTTCATAACCCCAGTTGACGTACTCGTTGAAGTTCCTGATGATGTCGGTTATGACAACGCCAAACTCGTTGAGGAGAACCCTCTGGATTTCCCTCCACTTGTCGAGAGAGCTTTCCCTCCTCGTTATGCCGAAGTAGCCGGCGCAGCCGGGCCCCTTCAGGGTCGCTATTCCCCTGCCGACAAATGCCCTTATCGCATCGACCGTCTCGGGCGGGTCGGTTATGAAGGTGTCGAACTTGTGGAGCGCGTATTCTGGCAGGGGTTCCCTCAAATCGAAGGTGAACATCTCGATGTTCTCGTAGCCGAGCTCTTCAGCGGTTTTCTCGATGAACTTTACGAGCCTCTCGTCAATGTCGAGGACGGCAATCCTCTTTGGGAGACCAGAGAGCATGAGGGCTATGCTCGTGAGGTCGTCGTCTCCGAGGACGAAGACTTCCTTGTTCTCAAGGTCCCCGCGGGTGTGCATGAGGGCTATCCTGGCAACGGTTGTTTCCGGGGTAACGTACGCTTGATCAAAGTCGTGCTTCGGCTGCGGGCGGTCTTTGACTATTTCCTTGAACTGCTCAAGGAGGTCGCTGAAGGCATCGAGTTCGACCGTCTTGCCCTCGCAGTGGGAGCAGGTGTAGTCCTTCCTCGCGCCGATCCCGTACTTCTCCACCAGCTTCCTGCCGCTCTGAGTGAGGATAATCCTTGGTCCGTCAAAGGTCACGTAATTCATCTCGTGGAGGGCAGTAATGACAGCCACCACGAGCGGAAGCGGCTCCTCGCTGAGGTCAACAATGCGCCAGACGTCTCCGCTGGCCTGAATCGCCGAAAGAACGTTCTCGACTGTTCTCTCGTAAACCGGGATGCTCGTCTTGGTCTTAACCTTCTCCAATATCTCCCTCATCGCAAGCACCTCCAGAAGGATTTTTAGTTCGTGAACGGGGTTAGGGTGGGCCTCTTTTAAGGTTTTTCCCGGCGGCAAGTTTAATAAGTGGGGCGTTTAGTAGGCTTCGATGATAAATCCAGTGGGAGAGGATTTCGTCAAGCGCTACCGCCTCGAGTACAACCTTGAAGCCCTTGAAAGGGTTAGGGGAGAAATCGGGGAGGAAGCATATTCTCGTCTGAAGGCCCTGATAGAATACAGACTGAGCGGAAAGGACTTCGACCGCTCGCCGATTGGAGTTAAGGTAGCCCTGGCCTTCTCCGGCGGTTCCGACAGTACCGCAACGCTCAAAATACTCCGCTGGGCGGGCTTTGACGTGGTTCCAATAACGGCCAAACTGCCCCAGATGAGCGAAGAAACCCTCATCAAAGCTCGCTCTGAAGGGGCGATTTTCGTTGAGATACCCGGCTACCTCGAAGTGATAACCGAGCAGATGAACAAGGGCGCTCCCATATGCGGCAAATGCCACTCCATGGTTATGAAGGCCGTTGAGCGCTACGCCTTGGAGAACGGGATAAAAATCCTCGCCAGCGGCGACCTGCTCAGCTCCGGGCTGATATCGATTTATGAAACCGGCGAACTCGTAACCCTCAACCTTCCCGCCTTCCTGGCCCTGGACAAAGCAGAGATAATAGAGCTGATAGGGGGAAAGTACGACCTCAAGTTCGGCTGTCCGTTGCTCTGGGAGACCTTCAGGAAGGCCCCGAGCGTAAAGCGCTTCGCCATTCAAAGGATTCTCCGTGAGCTGAGGGCCAGGGCGATAACGCCGGAGATAGCCGAGGCTCTGATACTCGACGTTCTCTCCCGCTGATTCCACAATTCTGACCCAAAAGGTTTAAATCTGTCATTCTGAATCCCACCCAGGTGGTGAGTAATGGTCACGAAAGAGGAAGTCGAAAAGGTCGTTAATGAGATAGTCGATGAGAAGTTCGTCAAATCCATCGAGGTGAACGAGAAGGGGGACGTCACCGTTACACTCGCGAAGGACACTCCGGACATAGATAACGTCCTCATAAAGCTCCACTCGGAGCTTGGGAAGCTCGAGGGAATCGGCTTGATAACCATCAACCGCGAGCGCGAAGTTCAGGTAGGAGGTGAAAGCACCGAGCTGACGGAGGAACTTATACTCGAGAAGCTCAAGGAGGTCATAGACCCCGAGATCGGAATCGACGTGGTGAACCTCGGCCTCATCTATGAGCTGAAGCTCAACCCCGACAACACGGTCTACGTCAAGATGACGATGACGACCCCGGGCTGTCCGCTTACCATGTGGATTCTAAGAGCGGTAGAGGACAAGATACTGGAGATCCCCGGCGTTAAGGACGCGGAGATAGAGCTAACCTTCGACCCGCCCTGGACACCCGACAGGATCAGTCCGGAGTACAAGAAGAGACTTGGACTCTACTGACCCATTCTGTCAATTTTTGTTCATCAACGGGCGACTTGCTCCCTTTTTCTACGTGTTTTCGTCTTTCGGCGTCCGTTCTGCCGACGAAAAGTTTATATTCGCCTGGGTTCATCTAAGTCCGGTGATGTTCCCATGGCTTGGAAGGTTAGGGTTGACCAGGACGTTTGTATCGGAGATGCCATCTGTGCCAGCCTCTGCCCAGACGTCTTCGAGATGAACGACGAGGGCAAGAGCCAGCCTGTTGTCGAGATCATCGAGGACGAGAACCTCTACAACTGCGCCGTTGAGGCTGCCGAGGCCTGCCCGGTCAGCTGCATTTACATCGAGGAGGCCTGAAGCCTCTTCTTTTTCCTTACCCTTAGTCCAGACCCACTTGTCTCTGTTCTGGGGCGTTGATATCCGCCTGCAGTTTCTGGCAGAAGAAGAAAAAGAAGCAGACAGCACATTTCACTCCAGACTTAACTTGAACTTCTCGGCCTGCTCAAGAACATACTCCCTTATCTCCCTAGCCTTCGGCAGCTCCGCCACTATCTCCCCGTTCTCGATGAGCGGCTTGAGGAGCGGCTCGACCTTTGCACCGCAGACCGGGCAGCGTTCAAGCTTCTTCTCAGCTGGAACGCGGTGGTAGTGGCCCTTCTCACAACGATAAATCTGCTTTCTCCCGCTGAGCTTTCCGCGCTTGGTTATCGGCTTCTCCTCGATCTCCACTATGTCGAGGGAGAAGTCAACGGGTTTGGCGCTGGCTATTGAACCCCCGACGCCGAAGGCATCGGCAACGTCAACTATCTCCCTTATGCTCTCCTCGTTTAGGCCCCCGCTGACGAATATTTTAACGTGTTCGTAGCCCCTCAGGTCGAGCTCCCAGCGGACCTCTTCAATTATTCTCCTGAAGTTACCGCGCCTTGAGCTTGGCGTGTCAAGTCTTACAGCAGTTAGCCTCTCGCCGAGAGCTTCAGCCGCCATCAGAGCCTCGAACTTCTCGTCGCAGAGCGTATCAACCAAAGCGGTTCTCGGAACCCCTGGCTCAACGACCTCGTCGAAGTACTTCCAGGCCTTCACCTGGTCGCCTACTGTAAGAATCAGCGCGTGGGGCATCGTTCCGACGGGCTTCTCTCCAATCATCTCCGCCCCCAAGACACCGGAAACGCCGTCGCAACCGCCTATGAATGCAGAGCGGTCTATCATAGGTGCTATTGCCGGGTGCATGTGCCTTATGCCGAAGGAGTAAACTGGCTTGAAGTTGGCCGCTATCTTCGTCCTGAGGGCGGCGGTGGCTATACCGCTCGCCTGGCTGAGCATTCCAAGTAAAGCGGTCTCGTAGACCCCAAACTCCTCGTAAAAGCCCTCTATCTGGAGGACAGGCTCGTAGGGGTGGAATATAGTGCCTTCAGGCATCGCGTAGACGTTTACCGGAAGGCCCTCAAGGAGCTTTGCCACTTCTTCGATTCCAGCTAAGACCCCCCACTTCCAGCCATGGGGCAAAGAAGTCGTCGTTACATCGGCGAAAACCTTCCTGTGAATGCCCTTCTCGACGAGTATCTTCCGGGTTCTGATGAAGTAAACGTCAGTGGTCTTTCCGGCCTTGATATCGTCCTCGTGGGCGATGTAGAAGTCCCTCATTTCCATCACCTGATGGAAAATTCTTTCGGGAGGATTTAAGGGTTTCCCGGGAAAAGTATATCAACGTTAAAGTACTACACCGGAACATGGCGGGGCAAAAAAGTCTCTCCGAGCTGATCTCACTTAAGGGAAAGCGGGCACTTATTACCGGTGCTGCCTCTGGAATAGGCCGCGCCACCGCCATAAGGTTTGCCGAAGCTGGAGCAGACCTTGAGCTCGTTGACCTCAACGAGTCAGGTCTGGAAGAAACTAAAGCCCTTGTGGAAGAGTTTGGAGTAGACGTGAACCTTCACCGCGTCGACCTCTCCCGGAAGGTGGAGGTCGATGCCCTCTGGGAGGTCCTGAGGGGCAGGGAGCCTACTGTGCTGGTCAACAACGCCGGCGTCTACTGGTTCAAGGACTTCACGGAGGTCGATGAAGGGTTCTATGAAAAAGTCATGGCGATAAACCTCCACTCCGTTTTCTGGATGTGCCAGAACTTCGTGAGGCTTAGAAAGGAGCGGGGAGGCGTAATAATCAACGTGAGCTCCATAGAGGCGTTTCTGCCCTTTGCCAAAGGCCTTGCCCACTACGATGCCGCAAAGCTCGGCGTGGTCGCTTTAACGAGGGCGATAGCGAGGGAATACGGAAAGAGAATCAGGGCCAATGTAGTCGTTCCGGGAGGAATAGAGACCGAAGGGGTAAGGAGGCTCAAGAAGGAGGCGATAATGAAGCTCGACATGGAGAAGATAGGCATGTCCTTCAACTTCAACGCGCGCCTTCCTGTGGGCCGCTTTGGGGAGCCCGATGAGGTCGCGAGGGTGGTACTCTTCCTCGCGAGCGATTTAGCCAGCTACGTGAACGGTGCAATAATCCCGGTTGATGGGGGATTTCTATCAACGTAACTTGAACGGTACCTCTACCTCCTCACCCCTTTCTCTTCCGTGAAGCTCCCTCCTGTATGCTTCGAGCGGTCGGTCTTCAACATTCAGGAAACCCGCGAACGTTTTGGGGCTTTTCTCCAGCTCGTCAAAGAACTTCGGATAGCGTTTATCCCTGACGATGTGGTGGTCGAGAACCACTTCCGCGTTGGTCTCGCGGATTATCTCGTTGAGGTTTTTGATTCCGGCTTCCCAGCTTCCCTCCGCTCTTTTTCCCAGGTACGTCGGCGGTCCACCTGTTATGAGCAAATCTGGAACCTTCTCGATTATCCACTCCACAGCCTTTCTGTTAAGAAGCTGGATGTCGCTCGCGTGGATTAAGCGGAAACCATCGTCGATGAGCGTCATCACAACGAAGCCGAGCTTTGAGCCTTCGCTTCCATGGGGGACAGCTGGAGAAAACTCCAGCGTAACTCCGCCGAGGTCGAAGCTCCTGCCGTCCGCGAACTCAACCTTTTTCGCTATCGGCTCCGCTTTCTTGAGGAAGGCCCACGCCCTCTTTTTCTGGCTGAAGTTTATGTTTTCCCGTGGGTGCTTTATGAAAAGGAGCTTTCCCTCGTATATCTCCCTCGCGTATTCCTCGCTGGAGCTCTCGTAGAGACCTTCGAAGAAAGGGGTATGGTGGTCGTAGTGGTAGTGGGAGATCGTCACTACGTCCGCTTTCCCCGCGTAGCCCTGGAGCTTGCGGCGCATCCTGTGGAGTGTCTCTATCTCAACCTTTGCCGGTGGAAGGCCGTAGCGCTTAGGCCCGAGGGCGACACCGGGGTCGATAAGGATTTTCCTCCCTCCAGCGTCAACGAAGACCGCCAGGCTCCTCACGCCGAGGCTTTCTGAGGCGAGTGGAATTACCCTCATCCCCGTCCCTCCCACAGCAGTACCGTTACCCCGTCTTTTCCTATGTACTCTCTAAAGGTGACCCTCCAGGGAAATTCCCTGAAGTAGTACATGGGGTTTCTGTACGGTATGCCTATCTTTATCTCGGACACATCGCCAGTGAGCAGGAGGTAATCGTAAGCGGGATACCTGCCAAAGTACCTGACTCCCCTCCACTTCTCTATAACCGCATTTTCTCTGTCCACCAGAACCGCCGTGCTTCTTTCTCCCGGAATCACTTCAATAGGGGCCGAGACGTTGTACAGCTTTATGTGAAGCACCACGAGATCGTCCTTGAACTCCGCATCGATTAGCTCGCCTGTTCCCTTCCCGATGCCCCTCACCTTGACGGTGTAGCTGTTGTACCTTAGTTCCCCCTCGATGCCGGCCATCATCTCAGCTTTTATCCTATCGATTTTAGCCCTTGCCTCCTCGGAGGCCTGGAAGGGGCGTATGTCGTAGGTGGCATTGAAAGAGGGGAGTTCGTACAGGGTGACGTGATAGCCATAATCGAGGTAACCTCCCTCCATACTGTAAACGCTCAGCATCTCCTCCAGCGAGGAGAAGCGGACGGCTTTCGCGGTGTCGGCCGGGAACCAGCCTATCACCCACTCGTCCCTATCGACCCTCAGAACCTTGAACCTGTACCTCCCGTAGGAAACGTGGAGATATGTGGTGGCAAACCAGTCATAGGCTTCCCAGTGGCCGTCGGGGTAGTGGACCGCAAGGAATGCGTGGCCAACGTCGAAGGGTGCACGGGTATGGACGAAGAAGTACTTAGCCGTGATGTTGTACCTGAGGTTAATGCGCCTTATCAGCGCGTAGTCCACGAGAGTCCAGTCCGAGCACACTCCGCCGTGTGTTACAGTATAGGAGGGCAGATCAAGTCTGGAGTCGTAGACGTAGTTCACCCTGTCAAGGAGGAGCATATAAGCCGTTCCCCTGACGAGAGGAGGTGTCGGCTTTTCTCCCATCCCCCTTATCAGGGCCACGCTTCTGTTGATGATGTCATCGAGGTACCTTGAAAGGGTTCGGTTGTTGAGATCGCGCTCCAGTTCCTCCGGTGAAAACCGCACCCAAGGAGGTCTCTGCGGAGATTCCTCCCGCTTCTTGAATGGGTTAGGAAGCGACGGCGTGGTGACGTTGCCCTCGTTGCTCCTCCTGTACTCCACCAGCTTGATCGGCGCCAGGAAGACCCTCTCGAGCCCTTCTCCCTTGTCCTTTATGGGGAGGAATGTAACGGCTACGTTGCTCAGGAGAAGAAAGAGCAGGAGCACTCCCGCAACTGGCCTCAGCACGAGCCTGAGTTCCCTCCGCACCATGGCCAATTTTTATCTTCCGATGCAAACTTCTTAATCGTTGTGCTGGGGGTGGTTTCTACGGGAATCTTGAGGAGAACTTTTTAAGGCTCCGTGTCGAGGTCGATTTGGTGCACCGATGAAGAGTGTCATCCCTCCTGACGCCAAGATGATGACATTATCCCCACCTGAGGTGGTTCCATGCTTGGATTCCTCAAGAAAAAGAAGCGCGAAACCTACGGCCCGCTCGTCTACCTGAGCGAGCCCACGATACTTTACCACACCCACACAGAGCGGGCTATCCTGGAGATACTCGAGGAAAAGTTCGGCTCCAACAACTTTGTAATCCCCTCCGACTACGGCCTCAGAACAACCGACCACCTGATTCCAGAGGCGGAGATATTCGTGGCGATAGCCATAGTCGGCAAGTTCACCTCCCTGGTCGTCAGGGAGATCGAGCTGGCCAGAAAGCACGAGAAAAAAATCTACACCCTCGACGTGGCCAGAAAGGGCGACGAGATACTCTACCTCCTTGAGGAGGGAATTCCAGAGAGAATCGAGTGGCTCACTCCAGAGGAAACTCAGAGCCTCTACGCGGCCTTCCGCGGCGAGGACTTCTCGGGCTTCATGAAGTTCTTCGTCGGGGATAGAAAAAGGCAGTGGTAGGGGGCGAGAAAAAGAAAGATCAGGCATTTGCCTTCTTCTGCTTGATGTAGGCATCTATCGCCTTCGCAGCCTTCTTTCCGTCCCCCATCGCCAGTATAACCGTTGCCTCTCCCCTTATCGCATCTCCGCCGGCGAAGACTCCTGGAATGCTGGTCATGAGGTTCTCGTCCACAACAAGCGTTCCATCCGGGTTGGCCTTAAAACCGCTGGCCTCAACCAGTATTCTGTTGGGCTCCAGACCAATCGCTATGATGACTGTATCTGCCTCGAGGGTCACGTATTCCCCGGTTCCGACTATCTTTCTCTTTCCGCGCTTGTCCCTCTCCTCGAGCGGGCGCATCTTCTCGAACTTAACCGCCTTGACCTTGCCGTTCTCATCGCCGATGAACTCAACCGGCGTGAGGAAGAACTCGAACTTAACCCCCTCCTCCTCGGCGTGATGGATTTCCTCAATCCTGGCCGTCATGTCCTCCCTCCCGCGGCGGTAAGCTATCGTGACCTCGGAGCCGAGCCTGAGCGCGGAGCGTGCCGCGTCCATGGCCGTGTTCCCGGCGCCTATGACTATGGTCTTCTTCCCTATCGCTATCGGAGTGTCGTACTCGGGGAACAGGTATGCCTTCATTAGGTTCACCCTAGTGAGAAACTCGTTGGCGCTGTATATCCTGTCGAGGAGTATTCCGGGTATGTTGAGCAGTTTTGGAGTTCCAGCCCCGGTGCCTATGAAGACCGCGTCGTACTCCTGAAGGAGCTCCTCGATGGTAACCGTCTTGCCAACTATGTAGTTGGTCTTCACCTCAACACCGAGCTTCTCGAGCTTCTCCAGCTCGGTTTTGAGGATGTCCTTGGGCAGCCTGAACTCGGGAATGCCGTACATCAGCACTCCGCCCGCCTCGTGGAGGGCCTCAAAGATGGTGACCTTGTAACCCATCTTCGCCAGCTCGAGGGCGCAGGTCAGGCCAGCTGGCCCGGCACCCACCACCGCCACGGAGCCTCCTGTTCCGGTGCAGGATTCTTTGAACTCGCAGAGGAGTTCCTCGTCTATGCCCTTCTCGCGCGCGTAGTCAGCTACAAACCTCTCGAGCTTCCCGATGTTTATCGGGTCTCCGACCTTGCCCATGACACACGGCGCCTCACACTGATCCTCCTGCGGGCAGACGCGGCCGGTAACTGCCGGCAGGGTGTTGTCGTTCCAGATAACGCGCAGGGCATTCTTTACGGCCTCATCCGGATTGTCCGCGTTCTCGCGGAGGGCCTTCAGGAAGCCCGGTATGTTGATGTGAACCGGACAGCCCTTGATACATGGTGCGTACTCCGGAGGACACTGTATGCAGCGCTCGGCCTCCTTTACGGCCGAGGCAAAGTCGTATCCGAGGTTGACCTCGACGAAGCTCTTAACCCGCTCCTCAACGGGTCTCTCGGGCGTAGGAACGCGCTCCTTGATGAGCTTTGGCTTGACCGCCATTCAGACCACCCCCTTTGACTCGAGGTAGTGTTTTTTGGCAATCTCCTGCTCGCGGACGAATCTGCCGTCACGCCTTATGACATCGTCCCAGTCCACCTTGTGGGCGTCAAACATCGGCCCGTCCCTGCATGCGAACTTTATCTCCCCGTCGTAGAGTATCCTGCAAGAGCCGCACATGCCGGTTCCGTCCACCATTATCTGCCTCACCGTGACGATGGTCGGAATTCCGTACTCCCTGGTCAGGTCGGCGAGCTTCTTTAGCGAGCCCAGCTTTCCGCCGCCGAAAACTATGTCCACCTTGTCCTTCTCGATGAGCTCCCTCAGAACGTCGAGGTAGTGTCCCTTGATTCCACGAGAGCCGTCCTCAGTGGTGAGGTAGTATTCGTCGGCCACGGGCTTCGCCAAGAACTTCTCGGGGTAGGAGTGGGCCCTGTCCTCGAAGGTCTGGATGGAGATGGTGTAGTTCCCGGCCTCCTTCATTGCCCTGAGCGTGGCGTAGTTCTCAGCCTGGCCGCAGACGGCGTCGGAGACGAAGACGACGTTCCCGTAGTGCTTAACCTCTATCGGCATCCCGAGCGGTCCGGCAACCGCGTAGAGGGAGTCGCCAACGTCGAAGTTGTCCCAGAGGTCGAAGGTGGTCTTCCCGTGCCTCCTGATGAACATCCCCAGCCTTCCGGTTTCCCTGTCGGCGTAATAGACGGACATCGGAATCCTCTCGCCCTTCTTGTGTATCAGTAAAACAACAAACTGGCCCGGCTTCCATGCTCTAGCCACATGTGGCGCCTCGACCTCCATAAAGAAATCCCTAACATCCAGTTCTTCTTTCGCAGTAATTCGGTACATGGATGAAACCTCCCGTACATATGAACAGTTTTGTTCACCTTAAGTTCTGAACTTTGAGTTTATAACAGTTTTTTGAACCAAAGGTTTAGAACTCCTTTTCGCCCAAAACAAGGCCAGAGCGTCCCCCTTTAGAGCCCGATAGGGGCTTCTTCCGCTTTGGGAAGCCTTTTTAGCATGAGTGAGTAACTTCAATCGGTGATATGAATGGTGGAGATACCGAAGAGCCACCCGCGCTACTGGAGCCTGTACTACAGGGAGAAGATCATCGAGGGGATGGAGAAGGGCATGACCGCCAAGGCAGGGCTGATAGCCCACGGCCGCGGTGAGGCCTTTGACTACCTTATAGGGGAGAAGACGATAGAGCCTGCGGAGAGGGCCATGCGCGCAGCCGTTGCCAAGCTGATCCTGGCGAAGCACCCGGTTATCTCGGTCAACGGCAACGTTGCCGCGTTAGTTCCAAAGGAGACGATAGAGCTGGCAAAAGCGCTGAATGCTAAGCTTGAGATAAACCTGTTCTACCGCACGGAGGAGCGCGTTAGGGCAATAGCCAAGGAGCTGAGGAAGCACGATCCCGATGTGGAGCTCCTCGGAATAAACCCCACGAAGCGCATCCCCGGCCTGGAGCACGAGAGGGGAAAGGTTGATGAGGAAGGCATCTGGAACGCCGACGTGGTGGTCGTCCCGCTGGAGGACGGCGACAGAACGGAGGCTCTCGTGAGGATGGGCAAGTTCGTGATCACCGTCGACCTCAACCCGCTTTCCCGTTCGGCGAGAATGGCAGACATAACCATCGTTGACAATATAGTCCGGGCTTATCCGAGGATGACTGAACTGGCCAGGGAGATGAAGGACTACAGCAGGGAGGAGCTTCTTGCAATACTGGAGGAATACGATAATGGGAAAACACTGAGCGATGTGCTCACCCATATACAGGACAGGTTAACCCGGCTAGCCCAGGGAGGGGTGTGGCGCAAGGAAAGATTGGAGTGAGCTCATAGCTCCTTCTCCGTTTTTTCAACGAGCCTTCTGAGCCCAGTTATTAGCTCCGCCTCACTTGACGCATGAGAGATGACCAGCGGGACTCTCTCGCGCTCGGCCAGCTTTACTGCGAGCTCGTCGAGCTTCTTGACCCCGTGAAGAACCACGACGGCCGGTTTGAGCCCCTGAACGCGAACCGCTATCATCGGGCTCCTTCCAGTCGTGACCTTGGTGAATATCAGTGCCCTCTCCGTCGTCCAGCCATAGAGCTTGAGGAACTCCTCGCTGCTCATCTCAAGGATCGCCTTTATGCTGTCAACAACGGTGTAACCGTATATGCGCCTGTCGAGGAGGTGCATGTTGGCTACGACGTCCCCCTTCACGGCCCCGACCAGATCTCTAATGGTGAGAGGCAGAGCAAATTCCCTGATGTCGAGTATTGCGCTCGTCGGAAGCTCGCTACCGATGGTCTTGCTGAAGGCCTTGATGACGTTTCCACCGCGACGCTCGTCGATCTCCAGGAGGGCCTCAACGAACTTCCTTATGGTCGACGCACCCGGGCTCTTCCTCCTGCCCCCCTCGTAGTCGCTTATGACTGAAGAAGAGACGCCGAGGTATTCGGCGAGTTCTGTCTGGCTGATTCCGAAGATCTCGCGCCATTTGCGCATGGTTTTGCCGGGGTCGGAGGAGAGAGTTATTTCCCCCGCTATTCTCTTTGCCAGGGCTTCTTTTTCCTTTTCAAGCATGTTGGTAAAATATTCGTCAATCGTTATAAGCTTTTCGGCAATTGCCTAACAAACTTTGCTTTGAAAGTCAACCTTAAAAACTCCCCGCCCTACGCTCCCCGGTGAGGCTCATGGCGATATACTTCATAGGACTCGGCCTTTACGACGAGAGGGACATCACGCTCAAAGGACTTGAAACCGCCAGAAAGTGCGACTTAATCTTTGCGGAATTTTACACCTCCCTCCTGGCGGGTACTACCCTGGATAAGGTGGAAGAGCTTATCGGAAAGCCAATTCGACGACTGAGCAGGGAGGAGGTCGAACTTCACTTTGAGCGCATTGTGCTGAGCGAAGCCAAGGAGAGGGACGTGGCCTTCCTCACCGCAGGCGATCCAATGGTGGCGACGACACACTCCGACCTCAGGATACGGGCCAAGGAGCTAGGAATCGAGAGCTACGTCATTCACGCCCCGAGCATCTACTCGGCGATAGCGATAACCGGACTGCAGATATACAAGTTTGGCAAGAGCGCAACCGTTGCCTACCCCGAGAAGAACTGGTTTCCGACGAGCCACTACGACGTGATAAAGGAGAACATGGAAAGAAACCTGCACACGATGCTCTTCCTCGACATAAAGGCCGAGCAGAACCGATATATGACGGCAAACGAGGCGATGGAGATACTGCTCCAGGTAGAGGAAATGAAGAAGGAAAACGTCTTCACCCCGGACACGCTGGTGGTGGTTCTTGCGAGGGCGGGCTCGCTGAACCCGACGCTCAGGGCAGGATACGTCAGGGACATGATCAGGGAGGACTTTGGAAAGCAGCCCCACGTTATGGTCGTTCCGGGCAGGCTCCACGTAGTCGAGGCGGAGTACCTGGTGGCCTTCGCGGGGGCCCCTAAAGAGATACTCGACGGAATCTAGCGAAAGCTTTATATTTCTCTCCCCACCCATTATTCCGGGGACGGGCCCGTGGTCTAGCCTGGTTATGACGCCGCCCTCACACGGCGGAGGTCCGGGGTTCGAACCCCCGCGGGCCCACCAGTACAAACTTTTGCAGAGCAAAAGTTTGATCAAAAGGTCGTGATTCCTTTTGAGTGGCTAAATTTTTAGTGGGTTTTTCAGTGGTCGGATTGTACTTTGGATTCATTGTCAAAAGAGCGTTCTTTAACGGGTTCGACTTCAACTCGCGCTCCAGGGAGCGCTAAAAACTCGAACCCTTTTTAGATGCGTAGCTCAAAAGAATCTCAGTTAGAACTGCCAATTCAAGTGAAAACCTTCCTAAACAGCAATCCACGAAAGAATCACAAACTTTGATGAAACTTTGCGCAGGCAAAGTTTCAGCGCTGGCGGAAAAATGACGTGCAATTCTAAAAACGCTTGTTGATCTGATAGCGTTTCACTCCCAACAATGTCAAATGACAAGGCTTGATATTAAACCCTCATTCACCTGCGGATTTCAGAATTCATGCTTGATTTTCCCAAAGCTGGCTTGGTTGGCAAAGCTCTGGGGGTGTGGGGGCGTTAGCCCCCCCAGCAACCTTTGCTTGCGCAAAGCTTGACCAAAAAGTTCCGACTGCCCAAGAGGGGCTTGAAGATGTTGCATGCATTGTCAAGTGGGCGGTTGTTTGGGGTTTACTTTCATGAGAGTCCATTGGAATGGGGTTTGCTCAAAAACAGCGCCCGAAGGGCGCTAAGGAGAAGAAACCCCTATCACAAGGATGGAGTTTAAAGCAAACCCTTAAATTAGGTTAGCACCTCTAAAAGGCATGCCATTTTTGATGAAACTTTTCTCCAGAAAAGTTTCTTAACGTGGGGTGGAACCCCACCTCGGGGGTTTGAGAGTACAGAGAGATAAGGGGGCGGAGCCCCCTTGTCTTTCGTTGTGGCGGGCCGGGCGGGATTTGAACCCGCGACCTTCGGCTCCGGAGGCCGACGCTCTATCCATGCTAAGCCACCGGCCCACGCCCATAGTTATTCAAGGAGAGGATTTAAAAATCTAATTCTTCCCGAAACGGGGCACTGTACACAGTGGTACCCAATTGCACAAAAACTTTTTAGCCCCGACACCCTATCATACATCAGGGAAGGATGGTGGTAACATGGAGCCGCACGAGTTCAAGCTTACCGAGGAGGGGATGAAGGCCGTTCTCCCGCCGCTCGAGGCGGAGATAATGGAGCACATGTGGAAGGTCAAGGTGGCAACGGCCGGCCAGGTCTACGAGTACATGAAGGAGAAGCACCCAGACATAAGGCGTTCTACCATAAGCATACTCATGAACCGCCTCTGCGAGAGAGGGCTGCTCAAGAGGAGCGTCGAGAAGGGACGGGGTGGGATGAGATACGTCTACGCCATAACCGCCACCAGGGAGGAGTTTGAAGAAAAGGTCGTCCAGAGCATACTAGATGCCCTTATGACGAACTTCAAGGAGGCGACCTATGCCTACTTGTCCAAGATCAAGAAGTGATGACGATGCTGTTCATCATAATGGCCCTCGAGGTCCTGCTGGCAGTGATAGCACTGGCTGAGCTAGGCCTTGAGATATCGCTGGTGGCCTTCGGGACCGTGCTGGCGCTCTATGTGTGGGCCTCAACCCACGACATCAAGGGCGAGTACGTCCCACTCCAGCGGAACGAGATGCCCTGGCTCTACGACGGCATCGCAGAGATGGCCAGGAAGGCGGGCCTGCCGATGCCAAGGGTATACATACTGGACGAGTACATCCCCACCGCGTACTCATTCAAGAACACGATAGTGCTCTCCCTCGGCCTGTTCGAAGTCCTCGACCAGGAGGAGATACTGGCGGTGGCGGCGCACGAGCTGGGACACATAAAGAACGGCGACACCCGGACATTCCCGGTTCTTGCCTACGGGAGGTATCTCATGGTAATGTTCACAGGAATCCTGATGCTCCTGACCAGAAGCCTAGTTATCAGCGCCGCATCACTGACGCTCCTGGGACTCTATGAGGTTACCCGCGCGAACTTCCACAAGGAGAGGGAGTTCCAGGCTGACGAGACCGCCCTGAGGCTCCTCGACACACCAATGAACCTCAAGCGCGCCCTGGAGGAGCTGAAGTACTACGAGGACCTCCGCATCGGCATCAAATCAAACGTGCTCCCGAGCATCGAGCCGTCAATCGAGAGGAAGCAGAAGGTTCAAATAATCGAGACCCACCCGAGCTACGATGAAAGGATATTCCGGATAATCATTGAGATGAACGGAAACAACATGTTCAATAAGCGCATGCAGTGATGAGCCATGCCGGTTGAAATCTTCCTGGACAGGGAGAAGGCGGACAGGATAAAGCGAATCCGACCGACCAAGGACGAGTACTTCATGCTCATAGCGAAGCTCGTATCGCTCCGGGCGACGTGCCCGAGGCTCCGCGTTGGGGCAGTAGCAGTCAAGGACGGCTACATCCTGGCCACTGGTTACAATGGGGCCCCGCGCGGAATGGATCACTGCATCGACGCCGGCTGCCTGATAGTCGATGGACACTGCCACAGGGCCGTTCACGCGGAGCAGAACGTCATAGCGATGGCGGCCAGGAAGGGCATAAGCCTTGAGGGGGCAACGCTCTACGTCACCCACTTCCCCTGCGACATCTGCTTCAAGCTGGTCATAAACGCCGGAATAAAGGAGATAGTCTACGAGGAGATGTACCCCAACGAAGCGACCGAGATTCTGCTGAAGGAGGCCCAGAGGAAGGGGATAGTGAAAATACGACAGTTCAAACTGCCAAAGGAGCGCGTTAAAGCGTTCCTGGAAGAACTCTTTGGGGAGTTCAAGGGTTAGCTCTTCTTTTCAATCTCCTCAAGCATTTCCCTTATTTCCTCAAGCTCTATCGCTATCTTTCTCGTCAGTTCAGTTATCTCCCTCTCAGTCCTGTCCACGGCAAGGTAGACCTTGAATATCATCAGGTACGCCAGCCCTATGGCAACGACGAAGAGCGAATCAAGACCCCTTCCGAGACCCAGGAGCTGCTTTATCGTCATGGCTATCTCAATGGGGAATATTGAGACCACCAGGAGGCCGACCAGAATGACTACCCAGAACAGGAGGTCACCCCACTCAAGTTCCCTCTTTCCATATTTGCCAAGCACGTAGAGCATCAGGGCCAGTACAACTGCTATGGCTATGTACTGAACCGCATACACATCCATCACCTCAGCTTATCGAACAGCAGGTTGAGCGCGATTTTAACGCCCTCAAATATGTTGGTGCCCTTTTTCATCGAGTACTCCGTGTAGACCGCCTTTATTGGAACCTCGACTATTCTGCACCCACCTTTGGCAGCCTCAATGATGATTTCGCTCGAAACCGCGTAACGGTCGCAGGTTATCCTTATTCTGGCCGCGCAGTTGCGGCTGAAACACCGAAGTCCGCTCTGGCTGTCGCTGACGTACTCCCCGGCAAAGACCGCTGTTATCGCGTCGAGGACGAAGTTGCCAAAGCGCTTGACAAACGGCATCTGACTGGTGTCGCCCCTGAGGCGGGAGCCGACCGCGAAGTCCGCTCTACCCTCGGCGACGGGCTTCATTACGCGGAGGGCATCACTCACGAGATGCTGGCCGTCGGCATCGAAGGTGAGGATCAGCCGGGCGTTTTTCCTGAGCGCGTAGGCGATGCCCGTGCCGAGGGCACCGCCGAGCCCCCTGTTGACCAGGTGCGTGAGAACGTGAACGCCCTTTGAGCGGGCTATCTCCTCGGTTCTGTCGCGGGAGCCGTCGTTGACAACGATTATCTCGTCGTGCCTGAAGTAGCGCAGCAGATCCTCCAAAACGGTGCCCACCATGCGCTCCTCGTTGTAGGCAGGAACGACTATATACGTGTCCAGAAGGGCCTCAATCAGATTTCTGAACTCCTCCATCGTTGGAACCTCGAAGTCAGACTCCACATCGACGGAGAAGCTCATCCTTCCAGACTCGTGAGAGGTTATCATGACCGAGAGCGCCCCAAGCTCCTTCGCCGGCAGGATATCGTAACCGTGGTCGCCGACCACGAGGGTTCTGGTCGGCTCAACGCCGAGGGCTTCTATTATCCGTTTCAGCTGGCCCGGGTTCGGCTTAAGCTCCGCCGGAGGAACATCGTCCCGCGTGAACACCACGCTGAAATATCCCGCTATGCCGTGCATCTCAAGGGCCCTGAGGGCCGCCTTCCTGGAGCTGCGGGTCATCACAGCCATCTGGATGCCCTTCTCCCTGAGAAACTCCAGGGTTTCCCTGACGCCCTCAAAAAGAAAACTCTCCGATATGCGCTCGGTTTCAAGCTCCACCATATGAGAATAGAGTTCTCCGAAATCCCTGCCCGTTTCCCCCGCTATCCTCTGAAGATTCTCGTACATAGGAGTGAGGTCCCCGAGGGTCTCCCCGGGTATTCCTTCCGCCAGGAGCCTGGATTTCAGCTCCTCCTTGAGTTGAGTGAAGGGTTTTGGAGCACCAACGAGCGTTCCATCGAGGTCGAAGACTACGAGCCTCACGTCCATGCCGTCCACCGAAGGGTTTATTTTTGGGCGTTCCTACAAGCAAAGGGTGCCTGAATATGATAGAGGCTGCTCCGCTTATAGGTTTAACCCTAACCCTCATCCTCACCCCGTACCTCGCAGGGAGATTGAAGCGAGCGGGCATCACCGGAAGGGACATACACAAGCTCGACCGGCCCGAAGTTGCCGAGATGGGCGGACTGGCGCTCCTCGTTGCCATCCCCCTGGCGCTGGCACCGTCCCTCAATCCCGAAACCGCCCGGGCCCTCCTTGTATTCCTGCTCTTCGGAGTCGTTGGAATCGTGGACGACCTGACGGCACTCAGACAGTCCCACAAGGTGGCCCTCTCCCTCCTGGTCGCGGTTCCGACTGTGTTCTTCGGGGTATCTTCGCGGATAGACATCCTCGGCCACACCATCGATCTCGGAATCCTCTACCCCGTCTTCGCGGTGCTTTTCGTTACGGGCTCGGCAAACCTGGTGAACCTGCTGGCCGGCTTCAACGGCCTTGAGATTGGAACCTCCGCCGTGGCCCTGGGCTTTCTGGCCGTGGTAACCGACGGACCCGCCAGGGGTCTGGCGCTGGCGGGATTCGGCGCCGCCCTGGGGTTCCTGTGGTGGAACCGCTACCCCGCGAGGGTCTTCCCCGGTGATACCGGAACGCTGAGCATGGGCGCGCTGATTGGGCTCGTCGGAATACTCGGAAAGGCTGAACTTTACGCGGCGATACTCCTCGTCCCGCACTTTCTGGACTTCGTGATAAAGGCTGTTGGGGTTAGGTTTGGGGTCAGGAAACACGGAAGAACGGAAGTCCTGCCCGACGGGACGCTGAAAGCACCGCCGTACCCCAGCTTTCTGGGAACGATAATGAGAAAGGTCAAGGTGAACGAGCCGAGGCTCGTCGCGATAGTCTGGGGGATAGAGTTCATCCTTGGGCTTCTGGTTCTTGCTCTTCATCTATCACTTTGACCATTCCGAAGCCGTACCTCGTTTTTTCCCCAAAACCGTTCTCATAGCCGAAGCGGGCGATCTCGGAGGAGCCGGTGTAGCGGAATATCATGAGCGAGCCGCGGTAGTAGGTATCCTTAACGAGTATCCTGACGGGTTTGAACTTGACAACGTCTATTGAAAAGTCCCTCTCCTCGGGCATCTCACCCATTATGGCGGAATAGCGCATGAGCATTACCTTGCGGAGCTTGTCAAAGAAGCTCTCCTCGTTGGGGTAGAGATCCCATATCTTCATCCTGTTGCCGCTCAGCTTAACCGTCCTGACCATTATTGGACTCAGCGTCGAGAACAGGGCGCTTTCCTTTATCCTGGGCTCCTTGAGAACCTTTATGTCATCGGCGATGAATGTGGCGTCCCCTATCTGCAGGATTGGACTGTCGATGAAGCCCTCAACAACAGCCTTTATCAGCTCGTTCGAGGAGGACGAGATGTAGAGCGAGACGTCGTCCGAGAGAACCCTAATCCCCCGGTCTGGGATGAGCTCGCGCTTCCGCACCATTATGCGGGAGAACGTGAAGTAGTCAACATGGCTCACTTCAGCTTCCCTGGCTATTTCAGGGGAAACTATGGCCATTTTGGCCACTAACTGAGTGTAAACGTCATAATTGTAGTTAAACGGCAGAATCGTGCCCTCCTCTGCGGGCCTGAACTTTATCTCCACCCTCATTACAACCCACCCCTTGGTATAACCTTTCTATACTCTGCGTTTAAAGTTAATAAGAATTTCGCAAATTAAACCAACGGAGGATTACTTCAAAGAGATGTTTGGAGAATCCGCACGTTTTGTACCAACAATTATATAAATCGCCCCTCCAACTCTCCCGGGAAGGATAGAGTTAAAAAGACCCTTCTACAGAAACCTTAATTGTGAGAGGTGAAAGGTTATGAGCGTTGAAAACGTCGATATCAAACCATCGGACGAGTACGATGATTACGTCATATATCTGAAGAGACGCATAAGGCAGCTCGAGCTCCAGGTGAGAACCCTGGAAGCCGACAAGGAGAGGCTGGAGAGAGAGCTCTCCCGTCTCAGAATGGAGATGTCCCGGCTAAGGCAGCCCCCGGCATTCGCGGGCACGCTTCTCGAACTGCTCGACGAGGACAGAGCGATAGTCCAGAACTTCAACGGCCCGCGCTTTGTCGTCAGGATAGCGCCATGGATCGAGCGCGAGAACCTCAAGCCCGGTTCGAGGGTTGCCCTCGACCAGAGGACGATGGCCGTCGTGGAGCTTCTTCCCAGCGAGAAAGACCCAAGCGTCCTCGGGTTTGAGGTCATCGAGAGACCCACCGTCAGTTACAAGGACATAGGCGGCCTGGAGAAACAGCTTCAGGAACTCAGGGAGGCAATAGAGCTTCCACTAAGGCACCCGGAGCTCTTCGAGAAGGTCGGAATCGAGCCGCCTAAGGGGGTTCTCCTCTACGGTCCGCCCGGCTGCGGAAAGACGCTAATGGCCAAGGCCCTGGCTCACGAGGCCAACGCAACCTTCATCCGCGTCGTTGGCAGCGAACTCGTGAGGAAGTTCATAGGCGAAGGGGCAAGGCTGGTTCACGAGCTGTTTGAACTCGCCAAAGAAAAGGCCCCGACCATAATCTTCATAGACGAGATAGACGCGATAGGAGCGAAGAGGATGGACGAAACCACAGGCGGCGAGAGGGAGGTCAACAGAACCCTTATGCAGCTCCTGGCGGAGATGGACGGCTTCGACCCAAGGGGCAACGTGAAAGTCATAGCGGCAACCAACAGGCCGGACATCCTCGATCCAGCTCTGTTGAGACCCGGCAGGTTCGACAGACTGATAGAAGTTCCGCTTCCGGACTTCAAGGGCAGGCTGGAGATACTCAAGGTGCACACGAGGAAGATGAACCTCAAGGACGTCGACCTGCGCGTAATCGCGGAGATGACCGATGGGGCCAGCGGTGCGGACCTGAAGGCCATAGCGACCGAGGCCGGAATGTTCGCCATAAGGGCGAGGCGCGAGTACGTCACCCAGGAGGACTTCATGAAGGCCATCGAGAAGGTCTTCGGCGCGGAGCAGAGGCTCGCCCAGCAGATAGCCATGCACGAGGTCATGTACGGCTGAAGGCAACTTTCATCGCAACTTTTTTATCCTTTGTTGTGGTATTTCCGCAGGTGGGAGGGTTGAGTAAGGGACATGTCTACGTTCTGGGTGTAGCCATCATCGTAGTGATCCTTACCATCGCGAGCCAAGTACCCATGACACTCGAACCCCATCTCTCCAAGGTATCGTACACCGATTCAGAGAATCCCGCCAGCTGGGTGGGACGGGACGAGAGCCTGAGGGCAAACTTCAGCGGGCATTTTTACGTCGTAATCACGCGAAGCTTCGACAAGATACGCCTCTGGATAACCCCTAGGGAAGGTGCGAGGACGCTCTACATACGGGTGGTGGTAAAAAGGGAGTTTCTAAACGCCCTGTACCTTGAGGTCGAGCCTCCCTGGTACGGAAAAGTTGAGATCAGCAGGGAAAAGGACCCGGAAGGAATGACCTACCTCATTCAGGTCAAAGACCTCGGTGAAGCGGGAGAAGGAACATACGAGCTGACGTTTTTGGATCGGGCACCCGAAGAGAGGCTTCTAATGTGGGTTACAGTAGAAGTCCAGGACGGCCTCTTCAAATACAAGGGGACGCTCTCAACGGTGGTGCTTGAACCGTTTATGCCCCCAAACTGTACTGGTTGATTATGTAAAGAACTCACTCCTCCAGTTTTACCAGCACCCCCGCCAGCAGGTACATAGCCGGTATCGACAGGAAAGCCTTTTCGTAGCCGAAGTGATCTATCAGGAGACCGACGGCATAGGGCCCGACGGTTGCACCAAAGAACCCGACCATGTTAACGAAGCCCATGACGGAACCGAGGTTCTCCCCGGTGGCCTTTTCTGACGTGTAGGCCGTGACTATGGCTCCCACAGAGTAGAAGGTAATGCCCAGAGGGATTATCACCCATGGGGAAGCCGTGAGGGCGAGAATCAACGTGAGGAGGGCGTTGAGGCCGAAGACCACCGCCACGCTGCGCCTCCCGATCCTGTCGTACAGTCCGCCCCCCACGAGAGAGCCAGTGATTCCGATAACCGAGAGAAGGGAGAACAGCAGGGACGCGGTCTTAAGGGAGACCCCCGAGTTCACCAGGAAGGACACAAGGAACGTGAGGAGACCGAAGAAGGCGGCGAGGACTATGAAGTTCGCCGCGCTGAGGAGGAAAACGTTCCGAGGTATGGAGAACCTGACGCGGGATGGCTTTGAAACCTCGCCCCTAACCGCAAAGGTCAGCGCTATTCCGATTGCCAGACTCAGCATCGAGAGTGCCAGAAAGGCGTAGCGCCATTCGAGGTTCACCGCTATGGGGACGACTATCAGCGGCGCTATCCCGCTGCCGACGGGCGGGCCGACCATGAAGACGCCCAGCGCGGAGCCCTTTCTCTCCCGATAGACCTCGCTTATCAGCGCTGTTGCGGGAGCATAGTAGAGGCCGGAAAAGAGGCCGTAGAGTGCCCGAACCGCGAGCAGTTCCCAGTACTCGCGGGCAAAGACTATGAGAGCGGATGAGAGCGAGTAGCCGATTATGCTGAGAACAAGGAGCCTTTTCCGCCCAAAGCGGTCACCTATGTATCCGGCTGGAACCTGTATGAGTGCGTAGGGTAAAAGCAGGGTCGTCATTAGAAGGCCGGCCTCGGCGTTGTTTATTCCCAGCTCGGCCTTTATCATCGGAATAAGGGGCGGGATTGCCATCCTGTGGGCGTAGTTGAAGACCCAGCCAAGCGAGACCAGCAGGAGGAGCCTCTTCCGCATGGTTTCGATAAAGGACTAAGCGTTTAAAAGCATATTGGACAGGAGCGTCCAACTACCTTTATAAATGCCAGCCGGAAACTGACTTCAGGGAAGGGAGATGGTGAGCAAGCTACTGGCACTCGAGGCCTATCCCAACCTGCGGGACCTCGACTTCAGGATACTCAGAGGGGTAGAGCTGAACATGCGGCACCACCGATGGGTGCCCCTGGAGGACATCGCGCGCTTCACGAGAACGGACATCGAGACTGCCTCGTTCAGGCTCGGGAAGCTCGACGACTGGGGGCTCGTGGCCAGGAGGAGCGACATCGGCTACATAGGCTACCAGCTCACGATACACGGCTACGACGTCCTCGCCATAAGGGCGCTCGCGAAAAAGGGCGTTATCGAGGCGATAAACCCCGCCCACGTTGGCGTGGGAAAGGACGCTGACGTTTACATAGGAATGACCCCCTCGGGTGAAAAGGTCGCCGTCAAGTTCAACCGCATCGGTGGAAGAACCGCATCGCGGAGGGCTGGCTACCACGGCCACGTCTTCCAGGATAAGCACCACACGAGCTGGCTCTACGTCTCAAGGCTGATAGCCAAAAAGGAGTACGAGGCGCTAACTCTTCTGAGCCCGATAGCCCGGGTGCCGAGGCCGGTAGCATGGAACAGGCACGTGGTCGTTATGGAGTTCATAGAAGGAACCGAGCTGGCGGAGCTTCGTGACACGGATCTAGCGAGGGAAGAGGCGAAAGAGATACTCGACCGCGTTCTGGAGGAGTACCTCAAGATAGTCCGCTTCGGCATCGTTCACTCGGACATGAGCGAGTTCAACGTGGTTCTAACCCACGACGAGGGCGAGATACTCATAATCGACTGGGCCCAGCACATAACGACCGCCCGCCCTGAGAGCTATGAACTTCTGAAGAGGGATCTGCGGGTGGTGCTGAACGCATTCCGGAGACGGTGGCGTGTGGAGAAGAGGTTTGAGGATGTCTGGCCGGAATTTGAAAAGGCCTGGCTCGAGAGCCGGGGTGAGGGATGATGGTGATAAAATACGAACCCCTGAACAGGCGTGAGAGGATTATGAGGCTCTTCAGAGAGGCCATAGAGGCAGAAAACGCCAGGGACCTCGAAACCGCCAAGAGGAAGCTTGACGAGATAATGGAGCTGGCGAGGGAGGAGGAGCCGGAGTTCTACTTCGAGGCCTGCTTCAGGCTCGCGGAGATTTTCCTTCAGGAGGACAACTACAGGGGAGCGGTTAAGTGCGCCCTCAGGGGAATACATCGCGCGCCAAATGAGGACCTCTATAGACTGGGGATAAAGAGGCTCGGCGACATTCTGTTCATAATGAAGGGGGAGAACCGGCTCGGCGAGATATCCAAAGACATGGACGTTACGCTGGGCCTGGTTAGAAACAACGATGAACTTTACCGCTTCGTTCAAACGCTCGTGAGGATAGCGGGGGGAGAAAAGGTCGAGGAGCGGTTCTCGCTGGAGGAGTTCAATGAGATAATCGAGCTCCTCAGAGGATAGAGTCAAGAACGCGCCTCACGTAGTCCCCCCCTGGACTTTCGGGGAAGTTGTAGGGTTCCTTTTTGGGTCTTTCATTGTAGTACGGCCTGTTGCAGCCCGGACAGCCATGGGTGGCGAATATCTCCGGGGGAAGGAGTTTGGCAAGCTTTTCTTTATCAATCCCAAAACCAACCAAGGAATCGCCCGCATCGAACTCGAAATCCTCCGGCGCGGCGAGACGCTCCTTTATGAGGTAGTGGGCCACCTGGATTCTCCTGTATCTCGCGAGGCTTGGGGGCTTCGCGTTCTCAAGGCGGGTTCCCCGTATGGGGGTGAAGGCAAAGAGGGAAACCCAGGCACCCATCGAGTACGCCCTCCAGATTGTCTCCACTGCCTCTCTATCCGTCTCCCCGAGCCCGATTATGAGGTGCACGAGGGCCTTTCCATCGCCGAAGACGTCGATAACGTCCCTCGTGAAACGCCACATCTCGTCCCAGGAGTAGAGGGAGTCCTTTATCTCCGGGTAGAGCCTCTCACTGGCCACGTCGAGGCCAACGCCGATGTAGTCAACACCCATTGATTTGAACTCTCCAAGGGTGGCCCTATTCACGGGGGTTATCGAGACCGAGACCGGAAGACCCAGCGGCTGGAAGAGGTCAAGGAGTTCGATAACATCGGAGACCAGGCCCGGATAATCAACAGTCTGGAGGCATATCCTCGCGAACCTCCCAGAAGGAAGGGCCTCAACGACCTCTTCAACGTCAAAGGCAGGCCAGGTTATCCTGGAGAGCTTTTTCAGATCGGCCCTGCTTTCCCTCGCCTGGGGACAGAAGGCACAGTTGTTTCTGCAGCGGCCCTCGTGGTACGTCATGAGATAAGCGGTGGTCGGTCTTGCGAGCATCCTGGCCCTTATCAGCCCCATCGCTATTGCCGTCCCGTAGGAGACCCTGACTTTCATTCCTTCCTACCTCCAATTATGAGGGGCGCGTGGACTATTATAAGTGATGCGCCCGCTATGAAGGGGAGCAGGGGAAAGACCCCGGCGTAGCCCTCAAGCTGTGCCACGTAGCCGAGGGTCACCTGGCCGCCAAGCATTCCGAGGTCGAAGAACATCGTGTAGACGCTCGAACCCATCGTCCTTATCCTCTGAGGGAGGTTTCCAAGGGCCATGAGCTGCATTGCGGGAACGGATAAACCGAAGCCCGCGCCGATGAGGAGCGCGCTGGCGTAGGAGTATGGCGGGAGCCTGTAGAGAATCAGAACAATGTAGCCGATGATAACAAGGAGCATGCCGGCACGTATGACCGGAATAGGACCCATCCTGTCGGCGCTCCTGCCACCAACGAGCCTCATTACGAAGCTCGCCAATCCTATGACCATCATGTAGAAGCCGAACAGGCTCTGGGGCATTCCCAGAACCTTGTAGAGGGCTGGAAGGTACGTTATGACGCCGGCGTAGGAGAAGGAGAAGAAGAACAGCGCCAGTGACGCGGCAACGAAATAGCTCCTGAGGAGCTCCGAGTAGCTGACGTCCTCGTGCCTCTCCTCCCTTCTGGGAACGGCCTTTCTGCCATCGAGCCAGACCGGGACTACAAGGGCGAGGCCAACGAGGGAAAACAGCACGGTGAAGGAGAAGGCCCCGACGAAGCCGAGGAGGTCGGAGAGGTATCCGCCGAGGGCCGGGCCGACTATGTTGCCGAGGGAGAACATCATGCCCCTCCAGCCCAGGGTCTCGCCGACCCTACCCGGGGGCGCAAGGTCAACTGCGGTTGAAAGGCTGGAGGGAAAGAATATCCCCATGGAAAAGCCGTGTATGGCCCTGGCGAAGGCGAATATCCACAGATTTCCGAGGAGTGCCGAGGTTATGTAGAGGAGCCCGGCCAGCATTCCCAGGACGTTGCCGGCCATCATGGCCTGGAACCTGTAGCCCCTGTCGCCGATGAGACCGCCGACGGGCTTTGAGAACAGCGAAACAACCGAGGCAACCCCCGCAACCAGGCCAACCAGGAATGGGGTGGCGTTGAGGGTTATCGCGAAGGGCGATATTATGGGGTTGACTACACTTATCCCCAGGAAGAAAAAGAAGGTCGAGAAGTTGAGGAGCCAGATGTCACGGAGCGTTCTCTCGATGGCTCAAACCCCCGCTGTGGGTTCGTCCATGCCGTCTCTCATGAAGGCGTGGCTCATGTGCTTCGTATTCTTGGCGAAGCCGACGTTACCTTTCGCATCAACCATTATTATGCCCATGGTGTCGGCGCCGAAGTACTTTGTGGCGAGGCTTATAGCTGCATCGCTCGCGGCCTGGGCGTCCATTCCGAGGCGGACGAAGTCGGTGGCACTCTTGGCTAAAGCGAGCTTTATCGCCACCTCACCGAGCCCCGTGCAGGAAGCCCCCGCGACCTCGTTGGCATAGGTTCCGCCGCCGATTATCGGCGTGTCGCCGACCCTGCCGAACATCTTGAGGAACACTCCACCGGTGGACGTTCCGGCAACGATCTCTTCACCATCGAAGGCAACCGCTCCGACCGTACTCCTGAGGACTTCAGGATACTCCCTGATGAGCTCGTTGAGCTTCTTCCAGTGTCTCGTCTCACCGGTTTCGAGCAGCTTCTTCCTCAGCTCCTCCCACTGCTTCAGCCTCTCATCGGTCACCGGGTTGTACTCCTCGAAGCCGAGCAAGCGGGCGAACTTTACAGCCCCCTCGCCGTTGAGGAGCACGTGGTCTGTCTTCTCCATGACCTTTCTCGCCACGCTTATGGGGTTCCTAACACCCCAGATTCCGGCAACGGCGCCGGCTTCCAGAGTTCTTCCGCGCATTATTGCCGCGTCCATCTCGACCTTTCCGTCGAGGGTAAGAACGCTCCCAGTTCCTGCGTTGAAAAGCGGGTTGTCCTCAAGAACCTTGACGGCCTCCTCAACCGCATCCAAAGCAGAACCCCGCCTGAGCTCGCGCCAGCCGGCCAGAACCGCCTCCCTAACGCCCTCGATAACCTTTGGAATGCGCTCCTCCTTCCTTATCGTGCCGGCACCGCCGTGAACTATTATCGCAACCATGAGAACCACCGTAATAAAAAGCCCTCGAACGGTTAAAAGGATTGTGGAAACGAAAAGATAGGAACTTCAGCTCAGCGCCATGTTGATTATCGTCTCGCCAATGTTCTCAAGGTATTCCAGTATCCTCCTGTAGCTCTCCTTTGCTATGGACTGACGGTAGTCTATTGAGCGTATCTCCCCCTTAAGCTCGAGCATCAGCCCGTCGATCTTCGTGAGGTCGCGCTCCTCGATTTGGGCCATCATCTGGCCGAACTTCTCCTTCAGGTACGGAACGTTCACCTCACCCGGATTCTCGGCGATGCGCGTTATGTGGTCTCCGATGCGCTCGATGTTCCGGACTATGAAGAGTATGCCGAGCAGGTCAAAGGTCCTCCTGATTATGCCGCTTTCCTCGGTGACGCCGCGCTTGGTGAGGATTCTGTTGACCGCACGGATTATGAGAAAGTAGAACCTGTCAAGCTCGTTCTCGAGGTCGTTGATGTCCCTGAGTATCTCCTCCTCCCCGGGGTTTTGAATGAGAAGCTCAAGGTCGCCGAGCATGGACATTATGAGGGAGCGAATCCTGTTGAGGAGCTCGGCCAGGTTGACCTCCTCCTCGTCGAGGAGACTCTTGGCCACCATCCTCTGGGGTTCGTCGAGGATTATCTCAACGCCGGGAAGGCTCTGGAGAACCTTGCGCATCTTCACCTTGTATATCGGCATCTCCTCGGCCAGGTGAATCTCAAGAACGTCGTAGCCCTGGATGTAGGCGGATATGACAAGCCTGACGGCCATGTCTGGGGAATACTCGCGGGATATCGTAAGGACCTTCCTCTCGCTTATCTCCTTCGGCTCCTTGGGGAATATGGTTATGCTGCCGTCAGGGTTTATGGAGAGCGGAACCACGTCGCCCTGGCTGAGGTTGTGCTCCCGAACCCATTTTTTTGGGAGGGAGATTATGTATGAACTCCTGCCGGTAAATTGGATTTTCCTGAACTCCATAGATATCACCGCCAATATATAGACGAACAGCGGCGTATAAAAGGCTTCGGTTCGACAGACTTATAAACGCTAAGATTAACGTTAGCACATGTTCCAGGGCTACGGCAGAGACGCAAAGATACTCATAGCGGCAAACGCAGCGGGCCAGCTGTTCCTCCAGTTCTCGATATTCATCATGCCCTTCTATCTGACCGTCCTGGGATACAATATGGCCGCCATGGGGACATTCTTTTCAATACAGACGTTCACCGGGGGACTGTTCTTCCTGATAGCCGGTCAGGTCTCACTGAGGCTCGGGTACCGGAGAACCCTCCTCATCTCCGCTCTCCTCGGACTGGCCGGGAGGCTCCTCCAAGTGATGGCCATAAACGACTGCGTACTGGCACTCGGCTTTTTCCTGGTCGGAGCAAATATGGGCCTGAGACAGCCGAACTTTACCGCCCTGCTCAGCGAGGAGGTCGGCGAGGAGAGGCGCCATCATGCGTTCTCGATAAGCTTCGGCCTGGGAACTATATTTAACGCCCTGGGAGTCCTCATAGCGGGTTTCGCCCCGGGCCTTTTCGTGGGGCTCGGGCTGACCGAGGGTATAGCCTACAGACTGGTCATCTCACTGGCGCTCCTCCAGTTCGTTCTCGTGATTCCTGCCTTACTCATAATCCGCGACGTTCCCGTAAAGAATCCAAGGATAAACTGGAACCGTGAGCTGGTCGTCAAGATACTCAAGTTCTCCCTTCCGAGCGCGCTGATAGGCTTTGGCGCAGGAATAACCATACCCTACATGAGCCTTTACTTCAAGCTCCAGTTCGGGCAGACGCTCGCGGCCATAAGCGGGATATTCTTCTTCCAGCAGCTGGCCATGGGGCTCGGCTCCTTCGGCCTTCCAAGGCTGGTTCACAGGATAGGGCCGGTCAAGGTGATAACGTCCTTCCAGAGCATAGCGGCCTTTCTCTTCGCGGTGTTCCCCTCCATAGAGACCTTCCTGATAGCATCGGCCCTCTACGTCGTCCGCTCCATCCTCATGAACATAGTGTGGCCCATAAACGACTCCTTCATGATGGGCTTCTTCTCGACAGAGGAGAAGGCCACCGCGGCAGGAATAAGGAGGGCCTTCTCGACCTTTATGAGGGGAGGAGGGAACTACGTCGGTGGCCTGCTCTTCGGCATGTCCCTGAGCTACCCGTTCTACGCGACGGCGGCGCTCTATGTAATAGCGACGGCGATATTCTACGCCTTCTTCATAAAGCACAACGAGTGAGAAAGAAAAGTCAGGCCTTCGCGAGTTCGATTCCACGCTCAAGGGCCCTGAAGTTGACCTCCCAGAGCTTCTCCCTGAGGGTGAGCCTTATTCCCTCCAGCAGGGAATCCTTATTGAGTGGCACAAGGCCTTTCCAATAGGCGTAGCCGAGCATGAGGACACCGAGGGTTCTGGGGTTTATCCTATCTGCCTCGCGCTGGAAGTTCAGCATGTGAACCGGGCAGATTCCCCCGATGGCTTCCCTTATCTCTCCCAGCTCTGGATACTTCTCCTTCCCGACGAGGGTCGTCGCGGTGTGTATCGGATAGGCGTTTATCACGGCCGTGCTGCCCTTACCAAGGAAGCGGGCGTTCCTCAGCGCCTCAGCAGGTTCAAGGGCGAGCATGAGGTTTGCTTTACCCTCTTCGATGAGGGGTGAGTAGACCTCTTCACCAAAGCGGAGGTAGCTGAGAACGCTTCCATAACGCTGGCTCATTCCAAGGGTTTCACCTATTCTGACGTTGTAGCCCTCGTGCATGGCGGCGTTTCCAACTATTCTCGAAAGCGTCAAACCACCCTGGCCGCCGACTCCGGTGATTATGAGGTTGAACTCCATCGACACCACCGAAATGCATTGGGGGGAGCGGATAAAAACCTGTTGTCGAGAAAATTCGACAGGCTTGAAAAAGTCTCGAAAATACCACGGGAAAAGGACAGAAAAAGTTGAAGAACTAAATCAGCCCTCCAGACGGAGGCGCCTGACGACGAAGTCCCTGTCGAGGGAAGCCAGGAAGCTCGCGAGCCTTGGACCACGATCCTTGCCGATGAAGACGTTGTACAAAGCTTTGAACCACTCCTTGCTCGGAATCTCATGCTTCTTAGCGATATCGAAGAGCGCGTTGTTGAGTTCCTCAACGGTGAAGCCCTCGTGGGCCTCAAGCCATCCTGCGACCTCGACCATGGCCTCCCGGATTTCAGGCCTAAGTTCGATCTCTGGAGGCTTTTCCAAGATGCTGAACTTCACATTTTCCGGTGCATACTTCTCAACCCAGTTTTTAGCCAAGCGTATGCGGAGCCTTATGCGCTCGACGTCATCTTCGCCGAGCTTCTCAGGGAGATGACCCTGCTCCTGGAGAACGCGGATTATACCGCTTTCGTCGAGGTGCGGCATCTGAACGAGCGTAACCAGGAACCTGAAGGGCGCCTGCGCGGTCAGCCTCTCGGGAACCTTCGGCATCGAGAGCTCGTATGTCCTCTTAAGTTCCTCTTCCTCCTCCGGGTTCTTGGCCCGTTCAATGCCGAAGTAAATCCTCTCCACCTTGTCGAACTCGTCGTAGAGGTTGAGCAGGCCCAGGCCGAGGTCTATCTTGATCTCCTTGTTCGGTCTCGCCTTGGCGTAGATGAAGCGGATTATTCCTGGCTCGAGCACCTCGTAAAGGTCGCTGAGGAGTATAACGTTGCCCTTGCTGCCGGACATCTTGCCTTTCTGCCCCTTGATTCCGACGAACTCGTACATCAGGTCTATAGGTGACGGCCAGCCGAATATCTTCTCGACTATCTCCCTGCCGGTGTCGTACGAGCCGCCAGCGGCCAGGTGGTCCTTTCCGGCCGGCTCGAAGTCCACCTTAAAGTGCGCCCAGCGCATCGGCCAGTCAACTCTCCACCTGAGCTTAACGTTGCCGTCCCTTATGTCGGTCTCACCCTCGTTACCGCAGTGGGGGCACTTGTAAGAGACCTTCCACTCGCCGTCCCACGAAACGAACTCCGCCTCCTTCCTGCACTTGGGACAGTAAACCATAACCGGCTGCCAGTCCTCCTCAAGGGGCGGCTGCTTGGCCCTCTCACGGTATTTGTCGAGTATGGCCTTTATCTCTTCACGCTTGGCCAGGGCCAGCTTTATCTCCTCGGCGTACTCGCCGGACTTGTACAGCTCGTAGGCGTGTAGGAAGTCCACCTCAATGCCAAGTTTCTCAACCTCGCTCTCAAAGAGCTCCATGAAGTGCTCCGCGTAGCTGTTGTGGCAGCCCCACGGATCCGGAACCTCGCGAACCGGCCTCGTGAGGTGCTCCTTCCACTCGGCCGGGACGTTCTTGGGAACCTTCCTGAAGCGGTCGTAGTCGTCCCACATGTGGATGTGACGGACTTTCTTCCCCCTGTCCCTGAGGGCGTGGCCGACTATGTACGCTGTGAAGAACTCCCTGAAGTTCCCTATGTGAACGTAACCGCTCGGAGTTATTCCGCTCTCCACAACGTATTCATCCCTGTCGCCGCGTTCCCGGATAATCTTTTCAGCCATGTAATCCGCCCAATGAACCATTCTCACCACCGCGCTTAGGTCTGCGGAGGGGCTTTTAAGCTTAAGCTTGGCATGGGGAACAACTTCAAGAGGGAAAATTTTATAAATTTTGATGGTAAAACTACAGACAAAAGTAACATGGGGGCACACCAATGGAGTTAGAAATGAGGAGGATGCAGGTATTTTTCCCGGCATCGCTGGAGATTCAGGAGGAACTCCTCAAGGCTGGCTTCAAGGTGCCTTACGACAAGGAGAGCGGAAGGAAGACACCGATTCCGGTAGTGGTGAGTTCGCGGGAGGGAAGAAGAATACGGAGGAGCCGGCTCCTGAAGGCCAAAGACTTTGAAAGCGATGGAAAGTTTGCAGTGGTGCCGGATGAAAGGGCACTGCTGGAGCTGGAGCCCACGGATAATGGATTCCTGATACTGAGACCAAAGCCGGTCGAGTACCACCTCGAGGAGATGGGCTTCGTCTCTGTCCCACCAAGGGTCTGGGGAACGTGGGCGAGCTTTTCGATCCCGTTTTCGGCATACGATGAACTGGTGGATTTTCTGGGAGATTTCGGGAACGATAACAGAAACGGATTTTACACGGCCTCTCGGGGCTCCGGCGGAAGGATAGAGGTCTACGCTTACAAGGGGAGGAGCAGAAAAGACCTGGGAATTCCGGTTTTTGGCTACTCTTTAGGCCTGCACGGACTGACCTTGGCCGACGAGTACCTCAGGGAGAAGGCCAAAGAGAACGAGGTTCCAGAGGAGAGGCTCCGCTACCTCAAACTCGGCTTGAAGAAGAGGAAGGAAACGAAGGCAGGACTTAAGGTCGGTATCGTCTGGGAGAACGGGAAGCCCGTCGAGATAACGCTCAAGCTCTCGACGACTGAACCGAGGGTTAAAATCCAGGGGCTCTACGGCGAACTGGCCGGAAAATCCCGGGGAGAACTCACTAGAACGGACGGGTGGTATATCGTCGTCCACGCGAGCGATTTCATAGCGGCTCTGGAGACCGTAGGAAGGGCCTTCGGGGGCAACTCATATTAACCCCAACCCCCTTCTTCTTTTTTGGTGGAACGAATGCTCCCAAGCTGGGGAATCTACGCAGGCATCGCCGCTGCATTCATACTTGCCACCATAAGCCTCACGAAAAGGCTCGGCCCAGAGTGGGCCTGGGTGAACAGGAAGATAATCCACTTCAGCATAGTTCCTGCCGTTCTGATGTTCTACTACGAGAGAATACCCCCAGAGGTTTTCAGCGGAGCGGCTTTCGTCTTCGGCATTTTTCAGCTCTGGCCGCACCTCAAAAAGAGGGAGTTCTCGTGGTATCAGATAGAGCACAACTACGGGGAGGTCTTCTTCGCCTTTTCCGCCTCGGTCGTGCCGATGGTCCTCCCAAGGGAGTACGCGACGGCTCTGCTACTCGCGATGGCCATCAGCGACGGCGTGACCGGGATAATACGGCACTATTACTTCAGGAGGCACGGCTTCAACGTCAAGCTGAAGAAGCACTGGACCGGGAGCCTTGGCTACCTGATAACCGCGCTGATAATAGCGGCAGTGTTTCTTGACACTGGCGCGATAGGAAAAATAGGATGGGCGGTCATCCTGACCCTGGCGGAATACCAAGGCTGGGTCGACGACAACTTAGCCGTTCCGCTGGTTGGGAGCGTTCTCTTTCTCCTCTACTGAGCCCACCTGACCTTCAGGCTGTCCTTCTTCACCTTGTTGAACTCCTCGACGAGGGCCTTTCCCGTCATCTCCATGAACCCATCAACATCGGTGATGCCGAGCTCCTTGAGGCCTATGGCATCAACGCCCTCCGGAATTCCCTTCGCCTCAACGTTTATCCCGATATGGATCTTGACGCTGACCGGTGAAACGGTGGCTATCGAGATGCTGAGCTTCTTGCCGTCCACGTAGATGTCGTCTCCCTTTCTTGTAGTTTTTACCCCATATTCAGCCAGAACCTCGCAGAGCTTGGCTATGAAGAGCTTCTGGAGCGTCGAGGCGAAGAGGGTATTGACAAGGTCAAAGACCTCGATTATGTAGTGGACCATGTCATCGCTCTTGATTTCCTTGCTTGCCCTCAAATCTTCGATGTCAATCATCTCCTCAACCTTAACGTCGCACTTTCCTCGGAAGATGACTAGAGAGTTCCCGAGCATTCCGAAGTTCCTGTAGGCCCAGTGGCTCTCTATCGCGGAACCGTCGTAGTCTATGCGTCTATCCTTCACGATGAGCAGCTCCATGGTATCACCCCATTCTTTCAAGAAGTTCCCTCAACTCCTCAAAACTTTTGACATCTTTCCACATATGGATGAACCGAATAGAGGGGACGGTAGTTTTAACGTCTTCGATGTGGATATCCCTATCGTCCACGTAGATGGTCTCCTCAACGTTGTATCCCGAAAGCTCCAGCTCCCGGAGCGTTCTCGCTATCATGTCCGCCTTGTTCGGGTGGTTTTCAATTTTCGGGAAAATGAAGTAGTGCCATAGGCCGAAGCCCTCAAGGATCAGCCTGACCCTCTCCTCAACGTTCCAGCTGGCAATGGATAGGACGAACCTCTCACTCGCCCATTCAAGGAACTCCCTGACTCCATGGAAGAGATGGAGTTCCTCACCTGTAGAATCAACCAGATAATTGCCGTGGAACTCATATGGCGGCGTAAGCCTGGACGCATCTTCGTGATCCCAGAGGGTACCATCGAGATCGAGGACTAACAGTTTCATTCAACCACCAAGAAAAGCTCCGCTGGGGGGTTTTAACGGTTGCGGAAAAGCACCATAACCAGGGTTCAACATTGCAATGCAATCGAGACAGAATCGAGATTTAGGGCCAGGACCGTGCACAGACCGATTGACCTATCAAATGCCCAGCCCCCCTTTCAGAGGCAGAAACCTCGGGCTGTTGGGAGCGGCAGACTGAACGGGTCGGTTTCCCTTCCCGCTTACATCCCCGCCCCATCAAACGGGTCTTCTTCCCGAGCCCTCGTCCCAGGCAAAGGACCGGTCGCCCGACCCCCTGCGCCTGGGAGTGGGTGCCTATTTTCGGGGACCGCTTCGGCCTTAGATGCTTTCAGGCCTTATCGGACGCGGCGTAGCTGCCCGGCTGTGCCCTGTAGGACAACCGGTAGACCAGAGGCCGCGGCTCCCTGTTCCTCTCGTACTGGGGGAGCCTTCCCCTCAGGCACCCAGCACCTCCGGTAGATAGCATCCGACCTGTCTCACGACGGTCTAAACCCAGCTCACGTTCCCCTTTAATGGGTGAACACCCCCACCCTTGGCCCCTGCTGCAGGACCAGGATGGGAAGAGCCGACAGCGAGGTAGCAAGCCTCGGGGTCGATATGGGCTCTCGCCCGAGACGACTCTGTTATCCCCAGGGTAGCTTTTCTGTCATCCCTGGCCCCCACCGGGGAGGCTCAGGGGTTCGCTAGGCCACGCTTTCGCGGCTGGACCCGCCTCTGTTACGGGTCCAGTCAGGCCGGCTTTTGCCCTTGCACTCTACGGCGGATTCCTGACCCGCCTGAGCCGACCTTAGGGCACCCTCGATACCTTTTCGAGGGTGTGCCGCCCCAGCCAAACTGCCCACCTACCGCTGTCCCCCCATCGGAGGTTAGCCATACGGCAGAGGGTGGGCGGTGTCTCATGGACGGCTCCACCCGCCCCGGAGGACGGGCTTCGACGCCTCCCGCCTACGCTGCGCACCCCCCGCCGTATGGCAACGGCAGGCTGCAGTAAAGCTCCATGGGGTCTTCGCTTCCCACCGGAGGTCCCAGGCATATGCGCCTGGCAGTGGTTTCGCCGGGCCCCAGCCGGGGACAGTGAGGACCTCGTTACGCCATTCATGCAGGTCGGCATTTAACCGACAAGGAATTTCGCTACCTTAAGAGGGTTATAGTTACCCCCGCCGTTTACCGGTGCTTCACCCGGTTGAACCCGGGCTTCACATACCGGCACTGGGCAGGCGTCGGCCCCAGTACAAACCCTTTCGGGCTAGCTGGGACCTGTGTTTTTACTAAACAGTCGGGTCCTCCTAGTCACTGCGACCTGCGGGTTACGCACCCGCAGGCACCCCTTATCCCGAAGTTACGGGGCCAATTTGCCGAGTTCCCTCGGCTGGGTTTCCCCCGACACGCCTTAGGCTTCTCACCCAGGGGCACCGGTGTCGGTTCTCGGTACGGTCGCGGTGGATCGTTCCCAGAGGGCTTTTCACGGGCCCCAGGGATCGGCGGAACCCCCCTTACGGGAGGCCATTCGCGCTTTCATCCGGTTCTCGCCATTACGGCACTCCCCGGACTTATACGCTTAGCCGGCCTTGTGGACCGGTCCGCCTACCCCGAGGCGTCACCCTCTGGGCTTGCGTTGCCGCGCCTACCACCGCGGTACGGGAATATAAACCCGTTTCCCTTTCGCGGGCGCCGAGTTACGGACCCGCTTAGGACCGACTAACCCACGGCTGACGAACATTGCCGTGGAACCCTGGCCCCTTCGGCGGCCGGGATTCTCACCCGGCTATGCTGCTACTCCCGGCAGGATCCACAATACCGACGGGTCCACTGGACCTTACGGCCCAGCTTCCACCCCACCGGCACGCCCGCCTACCCGATCACGGACCAATCGGTCCGTGCGCCGGGGTCTCGGCAGCCGGCTTTAGCCCCGTCCATTTTCGGGGCCCCTGACCTCGACGGGTGAGCTGTTACGCACTCTTTAAAGGATGGCTGCTTCTAAGCCTACCTCCCCGCTGTCTAAGGCCAGGGACACCCTTTGGAGTAACACTTAGCCGGCATTTAGGGGCCTTAACCCCGGTCTGGGTTGTTCCCCTCTCGGTTGACGGCTTACACCGCCACCCTACTCCGGCCATCTACGGCGGCAGTGGGTTCGGAGTTTGACAGGGAGCCGGGGGATTTCTCCCCCTAAACCCCCAATCAGTGCTCTACCCCACCACCTACCTCCGGCCGGGCTATCCTGAGGGATAATTCGGCGGGAACCAGCTATCGCCGGCCTCGATTGGCCTTTCACCCCTAGCCCGAGGTCACGGGAGCGAATTGCACGTCAGCATCCCTAGCGGGCCTCCATCCCTCTGTTGAGGGACTTCACCCTGCCCCGGGCTAGATCGACCGGCTTCGGGTCTCATCCGAGCGACTCCGGGCGCTTTCACACCCCGTCCCTCACCCTTACGGGCTGCGGACCTGTCGGTTTCCCTGCGGCTTCGGGGTTGACCCCCTTAACCTCGCCGCTCGGATGAACTCCCTGCCCCGTGATCCAAGACGGACGGTGCGACCCTGGTCGCCTCCCCTCGTACTCCACGGTCGCCCGTGTTTCCTTCGGGGAGGGTCAGCCCTTCTGGGCCGCACCCACCTATCGCCGCCTGGTTTCAGGCTCTTTTCACCCCCTGCCAGGGGTGCTTTTCAGCTTTCCCTCACGGTACTAGTTCGCTATCGGTCTCGGGACGTATTTAGGGTTGGGAGCCGATGCCTCCCAGCTTCCCGCCGGATATCCGACCGACGGTACTCAGGGACACCCCAAGACCCACCGGGCTTGCGCCTACGGGGCTTTCACCCTCTACGGCGCCACGTTCCAGTGGACTTCGGCTTCACCCGGGAGGGTCTTTCGGGGGCCCTACTACACCACATCCCCTCCGGGTTTCCCCGAAGGGTTCAGTTTGCCCTGTGCCGCTTTCGGTCGCCCCTACTAACGGCATCGCTTTTGCTTTCTTTTCCTGCGGGTACTAAGATGTTTCAATTCCCCGCGTTCCCCCTCCCGACTGGGAGTGCGGCAAGAGCCGCGGGAGGTCCCATTCGGGCATCCCCGGTTCGACGGCTGCCTGCGCCTCGCCGGGGCTTATCGCAGCTTGCCACGCCCTTCGTCGGCGCCCCGAGCCGAGCCATCCACCAGACGGCTTAAGTTTTCTGCCCCCTACTCAGGGGGCTGGGCATTTTTTGGGTCAATCGGCCTGTGCACGGTCCTCATCGTGATCCCTGTTCGGGATCTCGGACCCTTCCACCCCGAGCCGGGCTCGGGATGTGCATCTCTTCGTGGTGGACCGGCCGGGATTCGAACCCGGGGCCTTCGGCTTGCAAAGCCGACGCTCTCCCAGGCTGAGCTACCGGCCCACGGAAGGCAGGCCCAACACCTCTTAAACCCCCCGGACGGATTTTCCGGCGATAGGAGGTGATCGAGCCGTAGGTTCCCCTACGGCTACCTTGTTACGACTTCTCCCCCCTCACGGAGCCCAGACTCGACCCGGCCTCCCCGAAGGGAGATCAGGCCTCATCCAGACCCCGCTCGGGTGGAGTGACGGGCGGTGTGTGCAAGGAGCAGGGACGTATTCGCCGCGCGATGATGACACGCGGGTACTAGGGATTCCAGCTTCACGCGGGCGAGTTGCAGCCCGCGATCCGAACTGGGAGCGGGTTTAGGGGATTACCTTCCCCTTTCGGGGTCGGGTCCCATTGTCCCGCTCATTGTAGCGCGCGTGTAGCCCGGGGGTTTCGGGGCATACTGACCTACCGTCGCCCGCTCCTTCCTCCGGCTTATCGCCGGCGGTCCCCCCAGAGTGCCTCCTCCCCAGCGGGGAGGACTGGCAACTGGGGGCGCGGGTCTCGCTCGTTACCACACTTAAGTGGACGCCTCACGGTACGAGCTGACGGCGGCCATGCACCTCCTCTCGGCGTGTCCGGCAAGACCTTCAGCCTGGCCTTCATCCTGCCGTCGCCCCCGGTGAGGTTCCCGGCGTTGAATCCAATTAAACCGCACGCTCCACCCCTTGTAGTGCTCCCCCGCCAATTCCTTTAAGTTTCAGCCTTGCGGCCGTACTCCCCAGGCGGCGGGCTTAACGGCTTCCCTTCGGCACCGAGCGAGCACGAAGCTCGCCCGACACCTAGCCCGCATCCTTTACAGCCAGGACTACCCGGGTATCTAATCCGGTTCGCTCCCCTGGCCTTCGTCCCTCACCGTCGGACCCGTTCCAGCGGAGCGCCTTCGCCACTGGCGGTCCTCCTGGGATTATAGGATTTCACCCCTACCCCAGGAGTACCCTCCGCCTCTCCCGGTCCCAAGGCCCGCAGTATCCCCAGCAAGCCCCACGGTTGAGCCGTGGGATTTCGCCAGGGACTTGCGGGCCCGGCTACGGACGCTTTAGGCCCAATAATAGCGGCCACCACTCGGGCCGCCGGTATTACCGCGGCGGCTGCCACCGGCCTTGCCCAGCCCTTATTCCCGGAGCTCTTTACACTCCGGAAAAGCCGTGGCGATGCCACGGCACTGGGGGTCCCCCCGTCGCGGTTGCCCGCATTGCGGAGGTTTCGCGCCTGCTGCGCCCCGTAGGGCCTGGACCCGTGTCTCAGTGTCCATCTCCGGGCTCCCACTCTCATGGCCCGTACCGATCTTCGGCTTGGTGGGCCGTTACCCCACCAACTACCTAATCGGCCGCCGGCCCATCCTCGGGCGGTCAAAGACCCTTTCGGCCTGAGGACCTTCCAGTACCTCAGGCCTATGGGGGATTAGCCCCAGTTTCCCGGGGTTATCCCCCTCCCGAGGGTAGGTTACCGACGTGTTACTGAGCCGTCCGCCGGTGCGCGCAAGGCGCCCCATGACTCGCATGGCTTAGTCGGACCCCCATAGCAGTGGCCTCCGGCAGGATCAACCGGAATTGAGCAAGGAGTACGGCCGGTGGGACTTCCCTCAAGGGGAAGTACCAAATATCCGTCCGGGGTTTGGTCGAGGTGTTGGGCCTGCCTTACCCCCGAGGGGTCCGCCTTTCGGCGTTTCCTCGGGAGCGCACATTGCTGTGACCCGAGCTGGAGGGCGGGGTTCATCGTGGGTGCTTTGCACCCTGTCCCCCCGACGCCGCCGTCTTGGCGCTCGGGTTTTGTCGCGCCCTGTTCGGGCGCTCCATCCAATAGGGGTGAACCCCACCGATACAAAATTTTTGCAAAACCCCTCCCAGGCCAGATTCTTAAAAAAGAAGCTGTCAAAAGGCGTCGATAAAATGCACAATTTTAGACATAAAAACGTCAAAAAATTTTTGCAGGGTCAAAGGAGGAAAAAGACGAGAAGCAGGGAAACCCGAGACCAACGAAACAAGGACACCCAGGTTGAGTGCATCATCATGGCTCAACCCAAGACCCCCTCCAGCTGTCCACCCAACGTAGCCGCCGAGGACTACCATCAGAAGGGAGACCACGAACGGCAGCCAGCGTCCCCCAAGCGGCATCAACCTGCCCACGAAGAGAACGAAATCAATGGATGCCAGGAGCGTCATGAGGACAAAGCCGATGGTATAAATGGCGACTCTCCTCATCAATCGCACCCCCCACAAGCTCCAGGTACGGTCATGTAGAACACCAAAACCGAGAGGAGGCCGACTAAGAGGGCAAGCTTTCTGGATGAATCCTCGTCCAGCCCAACGGCAAGGAGAAGACGCTTTGCCAGAGGTAGAAGTACCATGAGCGAGGAAACTATGGAGAGCCCATCCGCGAAGGGAATCACCGAACCCAGGCCGCCAATGACGAGGAAGGAAACCACCATGAGAAGTCCGGCTCCAAAAAACGTCAGAAAGGTTAAGAGGGCAATGAGAGAGGATGCCCTGGTCATCGCTACCACATCACAGCTTCAGTATCTCGGGCACCACGCTTATCTTAGAGACCGGCGTGGGTATCGTGTTCGTAACGGCGAGCTCGTCAACGGCTTTGCTCACGCGCTCTATGGCACCTTCTGCGAAAACACCGTGAGTGGCCGCGACGAAGACCTTCTCTGCCCCCATCTCCCTGAGCAGGTTTGCCGCCCGGATCATGGTCCCGCCGGTGCTTATGATGTCATCGACTATGAGAACGTTCTTCCCCTTAACGTCAACGTCGACCGGCTCCATCCTGACCTCCGTCGGGGAGACGCGGACCTTGTGGAAGTGGCTGTACTCAAGGCCCAGCTTTTCGGCAACGGCCTTCGCCCTTCCAAGGGCGCCTTTGTCGGGGGCGAGAACAACACCCTCACCGAGCTTCTCGCCAAAGTACTCGGCTACAGCCCTCGCTGGGGAAAGGTTGACCGCCTTACCCGGGAAGAACTTGAGGGTCTCGGGGTTGTGGAGGTCGAAGACGTAGAGCTCGTCGTAGTAAACGGCGAGGGTTCTCATCACAGCCCTCACACTCACCGGTTCGCCTTCCTTCGTGACCCTGTCCTGTCTCGAGTAGGCAAGGTACGGAACAACAGCCCTGAGCTTCTGAACTCCCCCCTCACGCAGGGCATCGGCGAGGAGAATCATCTCGACCAGGTGCTCGTCCTGGGGTTTGAAGGTGGACTGAACGAGGGTAACCTCCTCCGAAGAACCAAGGACCCTGACGTATTTCTCACCATCGGGGAACCGCTTTATCTCGGCATCAAGAATCCTGCCGCCGAGGGCCTTTATCTCATCCTCCAGATGCCTGGCACCGCTTCCAACCACGAACATGGTCACCACCTTTTTGCCGTTGGAATGTTCAATTCCCACCTTAAAAACCCACCGTCATACCAGAAGGACGGCAATAATCCCCGCCAGGAATATGCCGTCAAAGGTTCCGGCTCCGCCGATACTCACCATAGGCGCTCCGAGGTTCTTGATTCTGTTCCAGTTCATCAGGTCGGCACCTATCAGGACGCCGAGGGTCCCGCTGATGTAGGCAACGGCGTTCGGATTGCTCCCGCCGAGGAGCCAGCCAAGGAGTATGGCCATCAGGGGTGGCAGGAAGAGAGGCATGGCTATTCCAAGGCCCCTGACAGGTCTGGCAACGGCATGGCTGAAGAGAGAAGCAATGAGAACCGCCAGGAGGGTGTTGAAGAGAAGGGCCCACCGGCTGAAGTACACCATCCTGAATATCTCATAGACGGCCACGCTTATGGGAACGATGGCCCCTCCCACGTTTATGGCAATGATTATGCGCCTCTCCTCCCAGTCAAAGAACGGAACGGGGTAGGCTATTCCAAAGAACCTAACCTCTCTCACCCTCACGACTGGCTCGTAGGACGTTTCCTCCGCGATTGGTATGTTTAGGAAGCTCCCCACGAGCGCAAAGATGAAGAGAGCATAGGCGACGTCCGGGGGAATCCCTAGCTTTTCGAATGCTGCCATAACGACACTGGAGAAGAATGCGAAGATGATGACGAAAAGAACCCCCATAACCAGGAGCACGGGGAGTGAAACGGGCGGGATTATGAGGCGACGTCTGTTCATCCTGCACCACCGTGATGGACTGCCCCAATCCAGAGGCTCGAAATTTCCGCGACCACCAATGAAAGGGCTGAAACGAGGTATATAAAACCTGCGCCGGCTTTCCGGGAATCGGAGGATAAAGAAGGAACTTCGAAAAACGGACGACGGGGAAAACTTTAAGTCCACCTTACCCAAACAGGTTGAGGAGGTAGAGCCGATGAAGATTATCTGGTATGGACACGCGTGCTTTTGGGTCGAGACCAACGGTGTGAGACTCCTCATCGACCCGTATCCCGAGGTGGACGATGACAGGATAGGTGAGGTTGACTACATACTGATAACCCACGAGCATGTTGACCACTACGGCAAGGTGGAGCTCCTCTCGCGACTCCGCGACGCTACCGTGATAGGACCCAAGCCGGTTTACATGACCGCCATCAGCGATGGTGTGACGAAGGTCAGGGAGATCGAGGACGGCCAGACCATCGAGCTCGAGAACGGCGTTAAGGTGACCGCATTCTACATGGAGCACCCCTCAAGCCAGTACCCCCTGGGCTACCTGATAGAGGGGGACAAGGCCCTCTTCCACACGGGCGACACGTACTCCACACCAGTCCTCCAGAGACTCCGCGGAAGGGTGGACGTTCTCCTGGTGCCGATAAGCGGCCGCTCAACGGCCAACGAGCGCGAAGCGGCCCAGATTGTTGAGGATGTGCGCCCACGCCTCGTCATACCCATGCACTACGGCGTCTACGGGACCGGAAGCCCCGAGAAGCTCAGGGATGAGCTCCAGAAGAAGCGCATCTGGACCCTCGTCAGGCCCCTTGAACTCTACGAAGAGTTCACCCTTTAGCGGTGAAGTGGATGCTCTCAACGGGGGTCAAATCACTCGACGAGCTTCTGGGTGGGGGCATAGCGGAAGGCGTCCTAACCCAGATTTACGGGGGCTTCGCCACGGGGAAGACAACGCTGGCGGTTCAGATAGGCCTTCTCAGCGACGGAAAGGTTGCCTACATCGACACGGAGGGCGGCTTCTCTCCGGAGAGGCTGAGCCAGATGGCTAAAGCCAGGGGGCTGGATCCGGAGGAAGCCCTTCAGCGCTTCATTCTATTCACCCCCTCGGATTTCAAGGAGCAGCGGCGCTCGGTTGGGAGCCTGAAGAAGATCGTTGATGGGACGTTCTCCCTCGTCGTCGTTGACTCGCTAACCGCCCATTATCGTGTTGAGGAGAACAGGAGGGGCCTGAGCGCGGAGCTGGGCAAGCAGCTCCAGGTGCTCCTCTGGATAGCCAGAAGAAACCGCATTCCGGTGATAGTCATCAACCAGGTTCACTTCGACAGCCGGGCGGAGAGGATGAAGCCCGTCGCCGAGCACACGCTCAACTACCGGACGAAGGACATTTTAAGGCTCGACAAGCTCAGCACGCCGGGGCTGAGGGTAGCGGTCCTGGAAAGACACAGGTTCAGACCAGAAGGAGGAATGGTCCACTTCAGGATAACGGAGAAGGGGATTGAGGACGTCAGCGAATGATATCCTCAAGGTCAAAGGCCAAAAAGCCCTCCTTCCTGAGCCAGTCTTTATCCTCAAGCTTCCCCGCTATGACGCCGAACCTGTAGTTTCCCCTCAGAGGCAGGAGTTCTGCCTTTTTCTCGAGGGCTTTCAGAACTCTCTTTGCATCCCTCTGGCTTAGGTTCTTCCACTTTACTTCGAAGAGGGCAACGTTTTTCCGGTCGTATGCCACCACGTCTATCTCCTCCCCCCTGTGCCACCACCTGCCAACGCGCTCCGGCTTAAAACCGAGGTCAAGCCTTTTCACGAACTCCCTCGCTATTCTCTCGTAGGTTTCACCAACGAAGGCGGGAAACTCCGCTCTAAAGCGCTCAAAAACCCTATCTGGATTCTCCTCAAGGGCCGTGTAGTTGTGATAAATAAAGCGGAACCAGAAGCTGAAGAACTCGTCACTTATCTTATAGGCCACCTTCCTCGTCTTCAGCGGGTTCTCGGTAACTGGCACCTCCCTAACCAAGTACTCGTAGTGATTGGTCAGCTCGCTGAGGTATTTGCTCACCGTCAGCGGCTTCATGCCCGTTTTGTCGCTTATCTCCTTGGGCGTAACGTAGCCGAGGCTGACCGCTTCGAGAATCGAGAAGTAAGAGCGATAGAACCTGCCGAACTCAAGTTTAAGGACGTTCAGACCTTCTTCCCTGAGCGGGGCGAACTCGTCGAAGAAAAGCCTCCCGAGAGTCTCAACCGAGTCTCCGCGATAGTAGCGCGGAAGATAGAGAAGATACCTCGGCATTCCCCCTAAAGCCGAATAGAACTCAACAAAGTGCCTTGGGTTCACATCAGCCATAGAGCGCACAAAACCGTAAGCCCTCCAGAAGTCGAAGGGCTTGAGCTTCATCCACTCGTCAGCCCTACCGAAGAGGGGCTCCTTTCTGTCCATGAAGATTCGCTTAATCATGCCGACGTACGAGCCTACTGCAATGAGCATCAGGTTTGAGCCGTCCTTTTTCTCATCCCAGAGCTCCTGGAGGGGTGAAAAGAAAGAGGGCTTAACCGCCTTGAAGTTCTGGAACTCATCGAACACCACCACGAGCCTTCTCTCGCGTGAGAAGTCCAGGAGAAACCCTACCAGCTCTTCGAGGGAAGAAAATCGCGGCTTCACATAGGAGGGGAGGTAATCGGAGAGCCTCTCCACGATCTCGCGCGACCATTCCTCGAGGAGCAGCTTTTCGTCCTTTTCACCGACGAAGAAGTAGAGACCGGATTTGTCTTTTAGGAATTCCCTCACCAAGGCCGTCTTTCCCACCCTCCGCCTGCCGTAGATTACCAGAAAACTCGAACCGGGAAAAGAATAAACCTCGTTGAGCTTCCCCAGCTCGCGCTCCCTGTCGTAGAACATATTACCCACCAAGTATATTACTGATTTGGTAATATTTAAGGGTTGCGGAAAAATCAAAACTTCGGATCTACCAGACATCTAGCGGAATGCTGCAGAGCTTTGTGGTCTTGTTTATGACCACACAGTCTTTTGCGTTATACATGGTAATCCTCGCCACAGCGGAGGACTTTAAAAAGCTCGCCACGTACGATAAGAGACTGAAAAAAGAAGCAGAAAAGCTGGGCATCAAAAACCCTGCCTCAAATCCTCTCGTAAACCTCCTGGACTATTCTGAGGACAGAGCGGTAGAGCTTCTCGGTAATTATGCCCTCCTCGTAGTGCTCGGTCAGCTTCTCCTTGTCTATTACCTCCTTCTTGCCGTCCGGCCATTTAACGATGTCCACCTCGAGGTCGATGTAGCGGGCCCTGTCAGGATAGATCTCCACCGGCGTGTTTATGTTGTAGTACTCGCCCTTCAGGTTGCCGTCGCGGTCGTAGTAGCGGTGCACAAACCACCACTTTCCTTCCTCTATCTCCGTGATGACGTAGTCGCCAAACTCTATCGGCAGGTCGAGACCATCGTAGAACTTTCCGGGCTTGAGGTGGCGCTTGAAGGTGACCCTGAGCGGGTTCAGGGAAACCTCCTGAACTTCACCGGGCCCTATCTTTATCCTCTGGCCGTCGGGTTTGTTGTGCTCGAGGCTGAAGAGCCAGCCCCTCTTCGGCCCCTTGTTGGCAACGACTGACTCCCAGAAGCCCTGCCTGACCTTCTCCCGCTGGCCCGGCACCTTGGCAAGTATTCCCTCGGCTATCTCCACCGCGAACCCGAGTTCAAGGTCGTGGGCCTTCAGCTGGTGGTGGCCCTCAACTGTCGGAACCACCCTGTTCCGTATCTCGTCGAGCTTCTTCTTCGCCCCGCCACCGAACTCGACCTCGTAAATACTGCGTCCCTCGATCAGAAGGGACGGAGCCGCGTAGGAGTCTGCCCTCGCGAGGGTGTCGGCCAGCTTCGAGAGCGCCACTATCTCATCGCGGAGAAGGTTCCAGTCCTTGTAGGCGGCGGCGGTTCTCCACAGTATCCCCCACTCCCCGAGGTCAACACTCAGACCCAGGATGCGGAGCCTCTCGCGCTCGCTCTGGTCCCTTATCTTCCGGGATATCTTGACGTGCCTCTGGGCACCAACGGGCTTCGGAATCAGAACCGCGTAGTCACCGGGGATCGTCAGGGTGACGCTCAGCTGGGGGAGCAGGTTGTGCTTTTTGACCTGGACGAGGAGTTCGTCGCCCTCCTTGGCACGGGGGAGGTCCTTAACAGGTATCGTACCTATGGCGCTCCCAATGTCCACGTAGACGTATCTCTCGTCCCTCTGAACGACTATTCCCTTGTAGATGCCGTACAGCTGGTAGGGAAGCTTCCGGAAGAAGACATCTATGAATTCGTCCTCAAGGGCAGCCTTAACCTCCTCAACCTTCGTCCCGACGAGGATGACTCCATGGTGGTCCTTCTTGTCATAGACGTCAACATCGAACTCGTCGTAGGTCTTTTCGAGGTTGAAGCGCTCGACGATTTTGTTGCTCGGCTGGGAAATTCCGAAGCCCCTGTCGAGGAACAGCTTGGTGAGGGCAGTGCTGTATATGCCCCTAACCCGGACTGTAACTCCTGTGTCTGTAGACACCTTCACCACCCCTCATCTTCTTTTCCACCACTCCTATGAGCGTGAGACCCTCGAGTATCTCGCCGGCGTCAGCGACACCGCTCAGCTTCTCAACGTTTCTCGCCTCGACCCAGAGCAGTCCCCTGGAGTGCCAGTCTCTCAAAGCAGCTTCAACCTTGTGAACGTCACCGGGATGAGTATAGAGCCTGAGGAGGAACCTTTTAAGGGTACCGAGTTCGGCCTCGAGCGTCTTGACCTTTCTGAGCTCCTCCATTATACCCGTGGGTACCTTTTTTTCCTTTTCGCCTCCAGCAAGGAGCGCCATTCCTTCGACCTCCGAGGTCAGCTCGCCGAGGGCCTTTCTAACTGCGTAATCGTAGACCCTGTGAAACTGAACGAGCCTCTCCATCGCGGTCTCCAGCTTCACACGGGAATCGTAGTCGTCCCTCGAGAGGAGGGAGAGAAGCTCCTCAAGCCGGAACTTCATCTGGTGCTCGTTGCGGTAGAGCTCCTTGGCCTGAGCATCCCCGCTCATCTCGCGGTAAAGGCCCGCGGCCACCTCAAGCTTCTCCCGGGATACAGTGTGAAGAGCCTTAACGGTCTCCAGAAGAGCCTCCCTGTCCTTCTCGCCATAGATGGCAGGGAATTTGTTCTCAAAAGCGGAATGAAGCGATTCCAGACGGGAAAGCCGGGACTTAATCTCCTCAACGTTCATGGGAAAACCCCCTGGCCATAACTTGCCCCCTCCCCCTACTTGTAGTTTTCGATGCAGTCCCGTTCTGGTTATCCGCTACTTTTGGAACTTGTGAACCAATCGTAGCGGATAACCTTCCACCCTCCCATCTTCATCGGCCGGCTTTCGGGGGGAACGGAAACTCCCCACATCTTCAGGGCTCTAAGCGAAATATTCCAAGAGCCGACCACATCACGATCGGCCTCAAAACCACACTTTGGACACTTCAAAACCCTGTGCCCATTCGGGCTTAACTTCTCCCCACATACCGGACACAGGGAGGAAGTGAAAGCAGGATTCACGAAAACAACCTTAACTCCCCTTAGTTTAGCCTTGTATTCAATGGTTGATTGAAGTTTGCGAAAACTCCACCTGTGAAGCCTACCATTCATCTCAGCCGAATACCTAATCGAATCCCGGATTTCCGTCAAGTCTTCCAGAGCAATCCCACCGTATTTCCCAGCAATTTCCACGATTTTGTTAGCCAACTTGTGATAAAGGTCATTAAGCCTGTTTCTTTCTCTCTCCCCATATTTTTCAAGAAGCTCTTTCCTTTTCCTACCTGTTCTCAACTTTCTTTGAATTCTTCGTCTCTTCACGAAGTAACCAGTCCTAATTTCCCGCTCGTGAGTGATGATTTGAACAAACCCGCCATCTGGAAGGCTCAAAGTCACGTTGTTCTCATTCAAATCCACTCCAACGAAAACCTTCGGCTCGCTAACTTCAACCTCCTTCGAGAAAACAACGTTGAGGAAAACGCCCTTTGGCGTTCTAACAAGCCAAGCCTGTCCAACCTTCCAATCCTTAAACCTCTCGTGGTATTTTGCAGGATAAAACTCTAAAGAAATCCTCCCTTCAGGAGTGGAGAGTTTCACGGTTCTGTTCTCTAAATCGAGTTTGAACAAGTGGTCGTCGAGCATTATGACTTCCTTCTTAAAAATAGGCTCCCCCTCAGCTTTCCCCTTCTTCCTCCGCTTCCTAAAACTCTTGAATATTGCAGTGGCCATCTGGCAAGCCGTGTAAAGGTAATGGCTTGGGAGTTCGTGGTATTCTTTGCGTAATCCCTTGTAAGTTTCCTTCTTCAGCCGGTAAAAGCCCGTAACGTTGTTCTCAAAAGCGTAAGTTATGAGAAGGTTCACAATCTCACGATAAGTTTGGAAAAGCTCATCTAATCCTTCAGGAGTTTCCTTCAGCTTGAATTTTGCCGTGAGTTTGATTGTTTCACTCGGCATTTTCCAGCTCCTTTTTTGTTTTCTTAATCCAGTCTTTAATGGCTTCCTCAATTGCAACGCTTAGGACTCCCCTCTTATCTCCATAGCGTTTTTTGGCGAGTTTTTTGAACTCTTCAAGGGTTTCCCCGCTGATGACAAAAGTCGCCTTGGGCATTACTAACCACCATCAAAGAAATACTAAGTTGGAGTATTTAAACCTTGTGCTAACAAAAACCAACAAAAATTACAAAAATTATCAACTAAGAAACAGCCCGGGCATGTTAAACGAAAGCGCTTACCCAAAATCTTTTTTTAAGCTGAAAGGCTAATCCAAGCGGTGCTTCAGATGGTGCTCTACGACCGCTTCGGCAGACCCGCGACCAACCTCAGGATATCCCTCACCCAGGACTGCAACTTCCGCTGCTTCTTCTGCCACCGCGAGGGACAGCACTTCAACGCGAGCCTTGAGCTGACCCCCTCGGAGATAGAGAGGCTCGTCAGGGTGGCGTCGCACCTTGGAATAAGAAAGGTCAAACTTACCGGAGGAGAGCCCACCGTCAGGAACGACATACTTGATGTGGTAAGGCGCATAAGGCCATACGTGGTCGATCTCTCCATGACCACAAACGGGAGCAGGCTGAAGGAGCTGGCGAAGCCGCTCGCCGAAGCGGGCCTCAACCGCGTCAACGTATCCCTTCACAGCCTGAAGCCAGACGTTTACCGCAGAATCACCGGCGTCGATATGCTCGACACGGTTCTCGAGGGCATAGAGGAGGCGGTAAAGTACCTCAGCCCGGTGAAGCTCAACATGACGGTTATGAGGGGACTGAACGACGGAGAGATATGGGACATGGTGGAGTTCGCCGCGAAGACCGGGACGATACTCCAGCTCATCGAACTCGAGGCCCCGAGGGAGATGACGGAGACCAGGTTCTTCAGGAAGTACTTCTACCCGCTCAAGCCCGTGGAGGAGCGGCTGGGGGAAATGGCCGTGGAGACCCGCGAGAGGAGGATGCACCGGAGGAAGAAGTACTTCATCCCCACCGACCACGGAATAGCTGAGGTCGAGGTGGTCCGGGCGATGCACAACACGGTATTCTGCGCCAACTGCACGAGGCTCCGCGTCACGTCGGACGGGAAGTTCAAGACGTGCCTGCTGAGGAAGGAGGACCTCATCGACTTCGTGACGGCCCTCAGGAACGGCGCAAGCGACGAAGAACTCGTGGAGATATTCCGCCAGGTCGTCCTCATGAGGGAGCCCTACTGGAAATAGTTTAATACCCAGACACCCTAGAATAAGTGGTGACTGAAATCGACGCCGTGACCTTTGTGGAAGGACTCCTGCTGGCGGGTGTGTCCGGGTACCTTCTCATCAGGATTAGACTTCTCCACCGTTACGGAGAACTCCACAAAAGGGAATACTCCATGGAGCTGTCAGTTATATTCAGCCTCTTCGCACTCGCGGGCATCGCACTCATGGTCGCGGCAGCCACTGAAAGCGCACCGCCAAGGGCTCCCGATATCGTCGCGCTGACGGCATTCATTGTCATTTCAATCCTCTCAATGAGGGAGCTTCTCAGAAAGACTCCCGGCGTCATCTCGCCTAAGGGAGTTGGAATAAAGGAGTCCAGCGTCTTTCTTGTGGAGAGTGAGAACGAAGCGAAGCTCATGATGAAAACGTTCCACCTGAAGGGCGCTCCGGTGATGGCCATCAGCAGACGCCCCTACGAGGAGTGGGTTTCGAAGTTCGGCTTCAGTCCGAAGACGTTCCTGTGGCTCAGCAACGTCCAGCACCCCCATGCTGTCAGTCCCAGCAGCCTGTACATCCTCAGGGAGGAGGCCGTGAGGTTCATGCGCGAGAACCCTGGAGGGGTTGTCTATGTGGATGGAATCGAGTACATGACGTTCTACTCCGAGTTCAGCACCATAGCGAAGTTTCTCTTCACACTCAGGGACTACGCCCTCACAACCAGGGCGTACGTGGTTGTGCTGGCCTCCCCCGAGGCCCTGGGGCCCACGAAGTTCAACATCCTTGCAAGGGAATTCAGGAGGCCGGATTTCGGAGAGATAGAGGATACCCTCTCAGAGAAAGCCTTTTTCGGAACAGTAAGGAAAGAAGACCTCGAAAGGCTCCTCGAGAACGACTCGGGAGACGTGGAAGAAAAGGTTATGCCAGGGGGACCCGAGAATGCCGGCGATAAGGGTGACAAAAACCGAGGCTGAACCCGTGAAGAGGAGGCTGAAGAAGCTGGGCCTCTACGACGGAAAGAGGCGTCCGAAGCGGGAGGGGGAGTTCGTTCTCCTCCCCGTCCCTGAAGATGAGAGGGTTTATTCGCTCGGCTACGAGGTTCTCCCACTGGAGCTTCCCCTCCGGCCCGAGCGGCAGCTTTACAAGAACCTCGAGAGCGTCCTCACCGGGAGGCTGAGCGAGGAGGAACTGAAGCACCTGCGGCGCTACGACATCGTCGGGGACATAGCGATAATCCAGGTGCCGAGGGAGCTTTCCCACAGGGTGGACGATATCGTATGGGGTCTCAGAAAAGTCCACCCCTTTATCAGGGTCGTGGCCCAGAAGGGCTTCCACGAGGGGGCGTTCAGAATAAGGGAATACTCGATAATCTGGGGGGAGAGACGGCTGGAAACGGTTCACAAGGAGAACGGCGTTCGGATAAAGGTTGACCTCTCGAAGGCATTCTTCAACCCGCGGATGAAGGGCGAGCGGTACAGATTGGCCCAGCTCGTCCGCGACGGGGAAAGGATTCTGATTCCCTTCGCCGGCGTTCTGCCCTACGCCCTCGTCATAGCGCGCTATAAAAGGGTTAAGATCACCGCAGTGGAGCTGAACAGGGAGGCCTACGAGCTCGGCCTTGAGAACATCGAACTGAACCGGGAAAGACTGAGGGGCGAGATAGAGTTCATCCACGGCGACGTTTTTGACGTTCTCCCCGAACTTCCGGCCCACGACAGGGTGATAAGCCCCACGCCGAGGGGCGTTGATGCCCTGGCTCTAACGCTGGACAGGGCCGAGAAATGGCTCCACTACTACGATTTCGTCCACGAGGCCGATGTCGGGGCGTTCAGGACCAGGATACTGGACGCGTGCGCAATGCTGGGAAAGGAGTGCGAGGTCCGCGTAAAGAAGGTGAGCGACTTCAAGCCCCACGTCTTCAAGGTGTGCGCGGACGTTAGGATAAGGTGAATCCTTATTAACCTCAATCGCATTATCCTGATTTGATGGAGGGTCGTATGGAACTGGAGCAAATACTCAGGGTTCTGCACTTCCACGCCCAAGAACTCCGAAAGTTCGGGGTTAGGCATCTCTGGCTGTTCGGTTCTTACGTGAGAGGGGAAGCAGGAAAGAACAGCGATCTGGATGTTTTAGTGGAATTTGAACCTGGAAAAAAGACCTTTGATAACTACATGGAGCTTAAGTTCTTCCTTGAGGAGCTCCTCGGTGTTGAAGTTGATCTAATAACAGTAGAGGCCCTAAAGCCAAGGGTCAAAAAATACGTATGGAGTGAGGCGGTGAGCGTTGAGGGACTATAGGCTGTACATAGAGGACATACTTGAGGCCATTTCCCGAATTGAGGAATACACCAAAGGAATTAGCTTTGAAAAGTTCAGAGCAGAGAAGATAGCAATTGATGCGGTAGTGAGAAACCTCGAAATAATCGGTGAAGCCTGCCGGGGTATCCCGGTGGAGATACAGGAGAGACACCCTGAGATAGAGTGGCGCAAGATAATTGGCCTTAGGAACATTCTCATCCACCAGTATTTTGGAGTAGATGTGGAGCTCATCTGGGACATAGTGAAAAACAAGTTACCAGAGCTGAAAACCAAAATGGAAGAACTCTTGGAGGAGCTTTGAACCTCCTAAATTCAAGCAGAAGCATCCATAGCGGGACGCAGCTTATCGTTTCCCGTGAGGAGCCAAATCTTATATCCCGCAGAATATAAAAACACAAAAAATTTGTATCGCAGAAAATACAAAACGCTCACTTCTTCAGGAAGTCGAACAGCGTCGCCTGCTTGCCCTTCTTCCCGGGCTTGTCCACCTTTCCGGACTCCTTCGGCTCTTCCACGCTCTCCATCTCTTCCTCGGCCTTCTCAAGCTCTTCCTCACTTATCTCCTCCAGGGCTTCCACAGCCTCCTCCTTCGGCCCGGTCTCCCCGGACTCCTTCTCGACCGCGGCCTCCACGTGCCCCTCCAGTTCACCGCGCTCCTTGAGCTTCTTGTGGATGTTGAGGCTCTTTGCCCAGATCGTCCTCGCCCTCTCCCTGTCGCCGGCGATGAACTCCACCTCTTTCTCCGTCAGCTCGAGGAAGACGACGAAGTGCGCCGCAACGTCCGCGCTGTTCTCAAATATTGCCCTGAGGTAGTTGAGGGTCTCCAGCGCCTCCAGCTTTGCCATGTGCATCTCGCTCATTATCTTCTTGACGACCGAATCGCGGAGGCCCCTCTCCGCCTTGCTCTCCGTGAGGAGCTTTATCGTCTTCGGGGGATAAATCCGCACGAAACCCTTCTTTTTGACACCCGCCACGGCAACCCCCGCCGTCATCATGTCCGTGGCGTACTTCCAGAGGCCGTAGTTCCCGGTCCTCTGCGCCCTGCCGAGGTATATGTCAGCCCTGCTCAAAGCTTCGTAGGCCCTCGCTATGTCCTCGGGCCTGTAGTAGACGTAAGGGACGTTCTCGTCTATCCACTGAAGAAGTTCGTGGGGGAACATGTCAACACCGAGCGTTGCCATCCTGGCTTTCTTCGCGTTGTCCGTGGCAAAAATCTGCGCCAGTGCCTGGAAGACGCTCTTCTCGGTGTCGCGGTAGGCCAGAACCTGGGCCGCGTCCTCGACCCCGCCCGTGACGACGGTCTGCAGATCGTTCACCGCGGCACGGAGGTCGCCGCCCGCGTGCTTGGCGATATCGTAGAGCAGTTCCTTTGGAACCCTCTTACCCTCGTGGTGGAGTATCCTGGCGAGGGCTTTGATGATGTCGCGCTGGGTCAGGCGCTTGTACTCCACTATCTGCGCCCTGCTCCGTATCTCCCTGGGAACCTCCCAGTAGTGGTTGGCGCTCATTATGATGGGGTTTCTGGCTTTGTCGATGAGCTTCGCTATCTCCCTCGCCCCCGTCGGCTCGATGTTGTCGGCCTCATCCAGGAATATGAGCTTCCGCCTCTTTCCGAGGATGTCCATAGTGTAGGCGGCCTGAACGTAGCGCTCTATCTTCTCGTACGTCCTCTCGTCGCTCGCGTTAAGCTCTATGACCTCGAAACCATACTCCCTGGCCAGGGCATAGACGGTGGTCGTCTTACCGGTTCCGGGCGGCCCAGCGAGGATGAGGGCCTTCTTCTTTGGGGGCTTCCCCTCCAGCCACGCCCCTATCCAGGCCTTAACCTGCTCTATGGCCTTGGTCTGACCGACTATCTCATCCAGCCGTCTCGGCCTGTACTTCTCGACCCAGGGCACTTCCCTCGGCATGGCCATCACTTGCCCATTATGGTGAACTGCGCCAGGAGAGCCTCGAGCTGTATCATCTCGTTGGCGCCCTCAACGAGGCGGAAGTTGTACTCCCCTATCTTGTCCGCCAGTGCAACTTTCCTGTCCTCGGGAATCGGCAGGTTGAAGACCTCCCTGTGCATCTGGATCAGCACGTCCTCGCCGCTGAGGCCCTGCTTGAGGAGAATCTCCCTGAGCTTCTCCCTCGCCTTGAGGAAGTTGCCCTCCAGTGCCAGGTTCATCATATCACGCACATCCTCCGGCCTGGCCCTGCTCGCAACGAGGAAGACGTTCTCGTCGGTTATCGTTTTATCGAGCGCCGCGGCCGCCTGCAGGACGTTTATCGCCCTCCTGAGGTCACCCTCGGCAACGTACAGTATGGCCTGAAGGCCGTCCTCCGTCAGCTCAAGCCCCTCGTTCTCGGCTATGTACCGTATGCGCTCGGCCACGTCCTCGTCGTTGAGGGGCCTGAAGCGGAAGATGGCGCACCTCGACTGTATCGGCTCGATTATCTTTGAGGAGTAGTTACAGCTCAGGATAAACCTCACATTGTTCGAGAACATCTCCATCGTTCTCCTCAGCGCCTGCTGGGCGTCCTGGGTTAAAGCATCTGCCTCGTCGAGGAAGATTATCTTGAAGTTCGCCCCGCCTATTGGCTTGGTTCTTGCGAACTCCTTCACCTTCTCCCTAATCACGTTTATGCCCCTTTCATCGCTCGCGTTCAGCTCGAGGAAGTTGTGGCGCCAGTTTTCACCGAAAAGCTCCCTCGCAAGGGCCAAAGCCGCAGTTGTGTTGTGGAGAACCGTTGGAAGGTTCCCGCCGATGAAGTTATGGTATTTGGGAACGTGGAGGTCGTAGATTACGAAATCGCCTTTGAGTTTTTCGACATCAACTATCTCGTCCCAGAGGAGCTCGTTCTGGGCGAGGAAGATAAGGTAGGCAACGCCCCTCTTGAGCTTCTCGTCGTTGAGAACCTCCCTCAAGAGCCTCAGCTCGGCTTTCCTTATTTCTTCGAGGGTTTCTATCTTCCCCGTGTTGCTCTCAAGGACCACCCTGACGCTTGAATTCCAGGTTCCAACAAGCCGTCCAATCTCAGCGTAGCTGGAATACTTCCTGGCAAAGGTTCTCATGGCCTCTATTGTCTCCTCAAGCCCAATTCCAAGGGCTTTTGCGATCCTGAGGTAGTTCTTTAAGCTTGGCTTCCGCTTACCATTAATGTATTCAAGAATCCGATCCGCCCTTATCCCAGTCTTCTCCGCTATCTCCTTCCTTCTCCTAGCGACCTCGTCCCAGTCTATAACTATACTCCTTGACAGAGCCTTTTCGAGCCTATCGAGCTCATCGAGGTGGTGGTAGATCTCTTTCATTAGCTCCCAAGCTATCCGTTTAGCCTTTTCCGGACTCCATCTGATTTTGTCGTCGTAAAAGTTAAGCTTGAGCCTATTTCTAACGTAGGAAATTAGCTCTCTGTCGGCATAAAGCGAGCCGAGGTTGGGGTTCGGTCTCTTCACCAAAGCTTCGGCTTTTTTCCTCTTTTCCTCCACTGAAAAACCAACCTCAGAAAGGAAGCGTGAGATGTTTTCCGTGCCGGAGATGACCACGTAATAGTAGGTGCGTCCCTTAACGATCCGGTTTTTAACCTTGGCAACCACTCCAAGCCCTGCGAGTGCATAAGTTACCTGTTCCGCCATCTCCCTGCTCGCAGTCGAGAGAACTATACCGTTCTTCTCCACTCCGGCATCGCAGTCGAAGTACGCCCGTAGGAAGGAGCGCAATCCCTTCCATCCCTGCTGAGGTATGTAAACTCTGTGAGCTTTTCTGCCTGCAAGGCCAAGGCTCTTAACGAGCTCCTTCGCCACCTTCGAGTTCACGTAAACATCCGGAGCGCGGTTTTTGTGAATTCTTTCTTTGATTTTTGCATCAGAGAAGAGTCTCTCGGTAAGCTCCATAAAGCGCTTTCTAAGCTTTTCGTCCGTGTTCGTAAAAGTGATGACATTGCCCTGAGCATCGGAGTGTCCGTCGCCGATGAAGTAACCGAGCCATTCTGACAGAGGATCCTCATCAAGCACAGCCGGAAGGAAGCGCGGAACGGCCAGTCTATCTCCCGGTTTAAGCTCCTCGGCCTTAACCCACTCAGTTTTTCCATTCTTTCTGTTCACAAGGAGAGGGTGGTAGGGTGTAACCTTAAGCTCCCTGCCAAGCCTCGTCATTATTCTGACGAGTTCATCTGTCCTATCCTTGTAAACGTACTCGACGGGCAACTCAGTGAGTTTACCATCTTCGTTAATGCCAAGAACCCTAAGACCTTTAACAGGGGTTGGGCCAAACCTGCCGTTGCTCACCTTCTCGACGAGCTCTCCTATAGTTGTCAGCTCACCGTTGGCTATGACTTTGGCATCACCCGTGAGGCACTTTCCAACGCCGGGCGGCCCGGCAAATAAAAGGTGCGGCATCGAGCCGGTTTTGGCGTAGTGCTTGAGCCTCTTGACTATGTGAGCCTGACCGACTATATCATCGAGCCGCTGGGGCCTGTACTTTTCAACCCAGGGCTTTTCGAGAATCTTAACTTCCTGAATCTCTTCCGGCATGGTTATCACCCTACTACCGGGGCATATGGATTTCCGGGGTATTAAGCCTTTTGCCTGTCTGTGTACCGAAGGGGGCACTGCAAAACTTTTATACCTCGATGACCAAAAAACGACCGGTGGTTCTCATGGCAAAGCTGGACTGGATTAGGGAAGAGCTCAAAGAGCTCAAGGATAAGGGCTTGTATGTAACCATAAGAAAGCTCGAGAGCTCCCAGGGCCCCTGGGTCGTCGTTGACGGAAAGCGCGTTCTCAACATGTGTTCGAACAACTACCTCGGTTTAGCGGCCCATCCCAAGATAAAGGAGGCCGCGATAAGGGCAATCCTCGACTACGGTGTCGGTGCCGGAGCCGTCAGAACCATAGCCGGAACCATGGAGCTCCACGTGGAGCTCGAGGAGAAGCTCGCCAAGTTCAAGAAGAGGGAAGCCGCTATACTCTTCCAGAGCGGTTACAACGCCAACCTCGGCGCGTTAAGTGCTCTGCTCACCAAGAAGGACAACGGTGTCTTTATCAGCGAAGAGCTCAACCACGCGAGCATCATAGACGGAATGCGCCTCAGCGGCGCCCCGAAGGTCATCTACAAGCACCTCGACATGGAGGACCTCAAGAAGAAGCTTGAAGAGAACAAGGACAAGGAGAAGAAGATAATCGTCAGCGACGGTGTCTTCTCGATGGACGGTGACCTCGCCCCGCTGCCGGAGATGGCCGAATTAGCTGAACAGTACGATGCAATGCTCTACATAGACGACGCCCACGGTGAAGGCGTTTTGGGAGACAGCGGAAGGGGTATAGTCGACCACTTCAAGCTCCACGACCGCGTTGACTTCGAGATGGGTACGCTGAGCAAGGCCTTCGGTGTCATCGGCGGCTACGTCGCCGGACCGGAGGAGGCCATAGAGTACCTCAGGCAGCGCGGAAGACCGTTCCTCTTCTCAAGCGCACCCAACCCGCCCGATGTCGCGGCAGCTATAGCGGCCGTTGAGATACTCCAGCACAGCGATGAGCTGGTTAAGAAGCTCTGGGACAACACCCACTTCCTCCAGAACGGGTTGCGCGAGTTGGGCTACGACCTCGGCAACACCAAGCACCCGATTACGCCGGTCATGCTCTACGACGAGAAGACCGCCCAGGAGTTCTCAAAGCGCTTATACGACGAGTACAACATCTTCGCGCAGGCGATAGTCTACCCGACCGTCCCGCTCGGAACCGCCCGTATAAGGCTCGAACCTTCAGCGGCCCACAGCAAGGAGGACCTCCAGTACGTTCTGGATGCCTTTGAAGACCTCGGAAAGAAGACAGGCTTTTTGAAGTGAACCTGTTTTTACATCTTTTTCCAGTTTTAGTTCGAAATACCAACTACTGCCTCCCTTTTCTGTGTTGGATAAAAACCAAGAATTACCTGATCCATCCCACATCCACCGAAAAATATAATTCTTGGGAGAGAATACAATAAAATGTGTAATAACCAGGTTATGACGGGGGTGCCCCCGATGACCCTGATTCCAGCCATACTGGTGGAGATTTCATTCGTGGGTGTATCCCTCCTGGCCCTCAAGTACAGGGGTGGGTTCACATCCCACTACCCAGAGCTTAAGAGGTTCTATGATTACACCCTTTCCGCCTTCATTACAGGGGCAGCGGCCAAGTTCACCTTCTTGTTTTTGGACCTCAGGGACAACGGTATGATCGCCCTGACCCCTGAGGAGGCATCACTGATAAACACCGGGGGCAACGCACTTATCTTAGTCGCAACAGCTATGTTCTTAATTGGCTGGGCAAACCTTCTAAAGGCCCTCATGGAGAGGTACGAGCTGATACCCGTGGTCGAGTTCGCCGAAAATGAAAGGGGAAACGTCCTCAAACCCGGTCTCCACCTCTGCAACCTACCGAACTGCTACCCGGTGATAGCCAAGCTCCTGCGCGGAAGGGCTGGATTGATAGTCTCAAGGCACCCACCCGAGGTCATCAGGCAACGCCTAAAAATCGAGAAAACCCCAGTACTCTGGCTGACCACGATCAGGAGCAAGAACACGGTTTCTCCCACCAGGCTTGAGTTCCTCCTCCAGACGATGGTGGACTTCATGAGAAAGACAGAGGACCCGAAGGTCATTTTCCTGGACGGAGTCGAGTACCTGATACTAGAAAACGGCTTTGCTCCAGTGTTTAAGTTCCTGACTACCCTAAAGGACTACACCACCATCTACAACACGGTGGTTATAGTCCCCCTGTACACGGAGAGCATGGATGAAAGAGCCGTGAACCTTATGTACAGGGAGTTTGAGAGGCTGAGGATGGAACCCCCGTGAACTGAAAGCTTAAAACTGACTCAAGCACCACAGAAGGTGAACAGACAGGAGAATTTCAGATAGATAACAACGAAAATTACCGCGGCGATGAACCCCGTGGCGAGAGCAAAGTTGAGTGCTCTGTTCTTCTCCCAGGCATCATCGCGGTCGTAGGGGAGGACAAATAGATAATCCAGAAGGGGAATAATTCCCACAAAAATCAACGGCCACCATATTAGGAGAATGCCACCGCGGAGCAAGAAGAAACAGAAGACAGGAATCAAGGAGAGCGCAAAAATCTTAAGGAGGCATTTCCTCCCAGGCCAAAGCCCAAGGTAAACCCTACCAGCCAGAAGACGGACTACGAACCAGGGAGCACCGACCATGCCCCAGACCAACAGGAAAACCACCGATGCAAGGGATAACACGCCCCAGCCCATTCAGAACTTCACCCATTCTATTTTATAGTACACCACGTCGTTGTCCTCGTCAACGACGGCCATCACCATGTTCTTCCTGACGCCGTGGGCCACTCTAACTCGGGCAGTAATGTCGTTCGGGGAAAAGCGCATGTTTTCAGGAACGACCCATATCAGCCACTGGGAGTGCTCGTCCATTCCGCGCCTGTAAACGCGGAAGTGGGAGCCGAACTTGAGGGCTGACTTGACGGTGTAGCCCCTGTCTCGCAAATCCGTGTAAACGAGCAGCTTAATGTCGAACTGGTCGTCCCTCTTCCTCCCGAGTTCGACCAGCTCCCTGAAAGAGAGTTCCTTTTCACCATCAAAGACCCTTATCTTGCCCTTTTCCATGAGGTATGCTGCCTCTATGAGCGAGAGAAAGAGCTTCCCGTTAATGACTTCCCCAAAGTAGCGCTTGTTGTAGAACTGGTTTATCGCCTTTTCACGCTCGCTGAAGACTCTGTCGCCGCTCAGCTGGAAGATTACCGGCTCCTTCAATTCCTTCCACCCCATTCTTCCGCGGGCAGGAGCATGTAATAAGCATCCTCCCCGTCGGCGTAGTAGCCTATTATTCGCTTTATCCTCCTGAAGCCGAAGCGCTCGTAGAGCTTTATGGCATTTTCGTTGCTAACCCTTACTTCCAGGCCTATGTAGCGGGCCCCCCTGTTTATGAGCCTTTCGATGACCTCGGTGAGAAGGGCGGAGCCTATGCCGTTGCCCCGGTACGCCGGATCGACGGCTATGCTCATGATGTGGCCCTCGAGGTCCGGTCTGAGGTAACCCATAACGTAGCCGACGACCCTTCCGTTGTACTCGGCGACCAAAAAGGTGTCCGGGTTGTTCTCCAGGAAAACAAGGAAAACGCCCCTCGGGTAGTCCTCCCTGAAGGACTCGCGCTCTATCCTCATGACGTCTGGGATATCAAAGAGCCTGGCGGGCCTTATGGCCACCATGGCCAGTGGGATCCTCCCCCCAAATTGACGGATGGAGACGCTCATATGATATTCTACGCGCCAGAGCTTTTAAGGGTTGAGGGAGCTATCGGTGCCCCCAAAACATTCCAGCGTCCCGTTTCGAAGGGTGAGCTTTCAAGAAATAGGGAATAAACAAAAACAGGGAACTCACGAAATTGATGCCGCAACCCCGGTGAGCATCTCCGCGTAGTCGAAATCGACCCCCTCCATATAGGCCGTTATCTTGTCTCCCGTTCCCCACCTGTCATCCCCTGCGAGGACGATGACAACCTGTCCGCTTCTCCAAACGCCCGTTCTTATGAACATCCCTGCCTTCCCAGTCCGAACCGCGTTCTGCTCCTCCGTGCTCAGAACCTGCCGCACGTAGGCCCCAACACCGCCGTAGGCATCCGGGCCGCCGAGTATCACCACCACCTCGGCGCCCTTGTGGGAGTCGAACTCATCAGCGGTGACCCGTTTCACAGAGAAGCCCAGCGCCTCGAGCTGAGAGGCGAGGAGTCTACCTTTTATGCTCCAGTCGATATCGTTGGCAAGTAATATGACCTCCGGCTTCTCCGGCTCGGCATAGGAGATGCTCCAGTTGATGAGTCCCTTCAGGACATTGAACTCGTCTTTACCACCGGCTTCAAGCTCAAACGAGACGTATGTGGCCCTGTAGTCCCCATCGCTGGCCAGGATAGCCCCGCTGTAGTCGGAGGTGCGCGCCAAAAGGACAGGGTATCTCCCCCCAACGGCATGGAGGAGCCTCATCCTTTCAAGGAACTTCCTCTCAAAGCTCAGCTCCATCACGGTCCCGTTGTGCTCAAAGGCCACCCCGCTGTCCGAGACCGAAACCCCGGTGAGAACCTCAGGAAGGAGAAGGGAAACCGCCGCCGAGAAGTTGAATTTCTGTCCGGTCAGCCCTTCCACAGCCCCCTCCGCCTGGCGGAGCCTCAACCCGTTCTCGTTAGCGAACTTCGCAAGACTCCTCTTTGCAATACCGAGCTGGGTCTCGGACAGAAGGCACTGCCAGCCGACGACGGTGGAGACGTTCAAACTAACCTGGCCCCCGTCAAAGGGCCCCTGCTTCATGAACACCAGGGGGTAACCGGTGTTCACGTTCATCGTCATCACAGGGACGTCGCTCATGTTGAGTGCGTCCTTGATAGCCATAGCAAGCTGGAGGTGTTCCATGCGGAGCATCGAGGCAACGCTGACGTTTCCGGGTGAGCCTATGTGCTGGGGATTCGTGGAGTCCAGCAGGGTTCCGGCGGTGACTATCAGACCGGCATGGGTTGACCGGAGGTAGTCCTCAAGGGCATTCATCTCCTCGCTGTCCAGGCCCCAGTCCGGCACCCACAGGTTTGAGAGTACAACGACCTGCGGCTGAAACTTTTCGAGAGCCTCCGGAAGCTCATCCGGGGAGACGATGCTGATGTTGTAGTCCCTCGCGAGGAACTCCCAGTGGTGCTCCACAAGGAACTGTCCCGCACCCCTGTTGAGGGATCTGAGGACGGCCTCAAAATCCGAGAGATTGTAGTGATAGAATGCCCGGGATGCGTTTACCTGCGCGGTGACCCAGTCAAAGGAACGCTCGAATGCCAGGGCTTCAACGGAGGGATCGACTATCAGAACCCTCGGGCCCTCTGGATTGACGACATAATACGTGTAGACAGGGCTAAATGAGACGTGGTTCTCAACGTCGGTGACCTTTATTTTGAACTCAACCCTGCTCCCCGCGGGAAGGCCAGGTATGGTGAACCTGCGGTAGAAGACGTAGAAGTTCTGACTCTCCCCATAGAACCTCGCCCTCAGAGACGCCACCACAGGGTTCTCAGCTGTCGTTCTCAGGTAAGCCTCCTTCCACTCGCCGTCGTTTATCCGGTAGTACGCTTCAATCTTGCCCGGGCCCGTTGTGACACCGTAGTCATCGGCCACGAGGAAATAGATGGTATACTCGGTGTACGGTGCAACCACTGAACCCTCCGGGGGATTGCCCACTATTACTATTGGAGGCTGAGGGGCAGTCACTATCACGGTCGGGGACGCGACCGGCAAGGCCAGGACAAGCAATAACAGCGTCGTAAAAAGCGCGGCGGTTTTATTCGTACCCATCACCCCTACACACTACAACCCCGAACTATTTATCTTTTCCTTTCGAGCACCGCACCCAAAAGCTTTAAACGCCTGGACAAATAATCCGACCCCATGAGGAGATGGCTTCCCGCGCTAGCACTGCTCTCGGTGGTTTCCCTCTTCCTGGGCACATATGTGGGCTCCGTTAGCCTCAGCCCCTCGGACGTGACGGCCGGCATAGCCTACGGGATAAAATCGACCCTGTCGGCCTTCTTCCCAGGAATTTTCCCCGGCGAAAGACCGAAGGCCTTCATCATCGTGTGGGAGCTCCGCTTCCCCAGGGTTCTGTTGGCCTATCTGGTCGGACTCTCCTTAGCTTCCGCCGGTGTGGCGAGTCAGGCGCTCTTCCGCAACCCCCTGGCCGACCCGTACATAATCGGCGTGAGTGCCGGGGCTGGGATAGGTGCGGCGCTGGGGGCTATCTACGCCCCCCAGCATATGGGCGGCCTGGCCCTGACCTCGGCCCTGCTCTCGGTGTTCATAGTTTACTCCGTCTCAAGGGTTGATGGAAAAGTTCCCGTCGATACGCTCCTCCTAGCGGGAATAGCCTACGGCTTCCTGGCGAGCGCGGTAACGTCGTACCTGGTGATAACCCAGGGGCCCCGCGGGCACCTCACATGGATGTGGCTCATGGGGACGTTCAACGGAAAGGGCTGGGAAGACGTCGTTGAGATGTTTATCATTGCACTCCTTGGCGTCGGCTTCCTCGTATGGAAGTGGCGCGAGCTGAACCTTATCCTCCTGGGGGAGGAGAGCATAGCCCTCGGCCTTGATCTGCACCTCTACCGGAAGCTATTCATAGGTGCGATAGCCCTCCTAACGGCATTCGCCGTTTCAACCGCAGGAATAATTGGCTTCGTCGGCCTTGTCAGTCCGCATGTAATGCGCCTTCTCCTCGGTCCGAACCACAGGGAACTGACCCCGGCAAGTGCCCTCTTCGGGGGCGTTCTCCTCGTCTTCGCAGACCTGCTCGCCAGAACCGTCGCAAAGCCGACGGAACTGCCCGTCGGCATAATAACCGCCCTGATGGGGGCGCCCTTCTTCCTATACCTCCTGATGAAGCACAAGAGGGGGGAGCTGTACTCATGACGATGAGGCTGGAGGTTAGGATTTCCTTCGCCTACGGCGAGAGAGAGGTTCTCAGAGGGGTGGAGTTCACGGCGGAGATGGGTGAGCTTCTAACAATAATCGGGCCGAACGGTGCCGGAAAGAGCACCCTGCTGAAGGCCACGGTCGGTATTCTGAGACCGACGGGGAGCGTGAGGCTCGACGGAAGGGACCTGCTCTCAATGAGGCCGCCGGAGAGGGCAAGGCTCATAACCTACGTCCCGCAGAGCTCCTTCCCCGAGTTCGCCTTCACCATCGAGGAGTTTGTTGAGATGGGTGCCTACGCGACAAGGGGCAACGTTGAGGCGGCTTTAAAGCGCGTCGGCCTCTGGGAGCGCAGGAAAGAGCCGGTTACGAACCTGAGCGGCGGCGAGTACCAGCTGGCCCTGATAGCGAGGGCCTTAGCACAGGGGAGCGAGGCGATACTCCTGGACGAGCCGACGAGCCACCTGGACATAAACCACGCCCTCATGGTGATGGAACTGCTGAAGGCCCTCAAGAAGGAGAAGATAATCGTGGCCGTTCTCCACGACCTCAACCTGGCCCTCCGCTACGCGGACAGGCTGGTCCTCCTGAAGGAAGGAGAAAAGTACTGGGAGGGGAAGCCATGGGAGCTGAAGCCGGAGACTATTGAGGAGGTCTACGGAGTGAGGGCGAGGATAGCGGAGGTCGATGGCCACCGGGTCCTTCTAGCTGGGATTTGAAAGCCAGTATAAGAGACGGCCGGGAAGAGGCCAGTTATGTTCTTTACCCTTTACTCATACTCCAAACGAACGAAAGGCCCATCGGTTTTTCCGAGCCTTAAGAGTAAACGTTATAAGTTATCATTAAGCAATAGCATGTGGGGTTCACAATGGTGAGAAAGAAACCCCTGTTAGTGGCATTACTGCTGATCCTCCTGGGAGGAACCACAGTAGGGGCTTTGAACTACACGGCAGGCAACGAAGACTCCGTAACCAGAATCCTTGGTTACGACGTGTACAAAATAGAAGGCTCGGGCAACTACATCATCTACTACCCTCTACCCAACGGAAGCGTTAAAGTGCTGAAGAAGGGAAAAGCCGGCAGCTTCTTCCCGACTTTCGTCAAAGTACCCAGGCACGAGTGGATAAAGGAACTCTCAACGGACGAGAAAGCCCTCTACGCCCCACCAACTCCCCTAATACTCTACATCACGAAGGACGGAAAGCTGGGAGTGAAAAGCATAACCTCAAGCAGAATCAAGCTCGAAAGCGAAAAGACGCTGAACCTGAAGGGGGACTATCAGGTTCAGGCAAAGGGTTCGTGTCCACGGGGCTGGATAGACTTTGGAGGAAGGTACTGCCTCAACCCCCAATGGGACCTGTACTTTGACAGCAGGGCAAAGGCAAAAACCTTCGACGAATGGGTTTCAGTGATGGGATTGAAGATTGAGAATTGGGCCACAGAAAAAGTCGATTTTGACTGGCACCTTGTGCTCAGCAAGAGCACCTACAGCTACTGGACGGTCGGGATTGATGTAGGGCCGTTTACGGTTCTCAGCGTATCCAAGGGACACCACTTCGAGGGATGGGCACTTGATGTATACTACAAAACAAATGGCCCAGTCCCTATTTATTCTAGAACATGGGAGAGGTATCTTAGCATTAGGGTAGAGTATATAGTGGCCCACGCCAAAGTCCCTGCATACGATAAACTCACGAAAAGGTATGTGGACATAGGGATAGTACAGACATACCCAATCAAGATCCACAGCACCGGAGATTACAACATTAAAGAGCTGGGAGAAGGATGGAGGTTCGAAAAATCCGCAGGACAGAATCCTCCAAAAATTACGAAGACTCCCAACATCTGGAGCATCTCAAGAGAGGCAGAATGGAAGAGAAAGTGGATTGGTAATACTGGAAACTGGGAGGAGGCAGTATTCATAAAGCAGCTTCAGGCCAATTCACTTTCCTCCAAGTCAAGTCTGAGCATCCCAATAGGCTACGCCGCTGGAAATTATCTCACGGGTATAAGCCCAACCCTCGGAAAACTGGCCAGCGCACTCAGCCTAACATTTGGATTTCACAAGTATATGAACGCTGTATCAATTGCAGTGTACGATGTGGACATCAAACCAAGAAAGAACTGCTACTCTATGTACAGTGTTCTGGGTGTAAATGTTGGAACGGAGAGGATAAAGGTAAACGTTCCAGTGGTATTCAGTATCATAACGGACGGTGGGTCGTCATCTCCCCCTTGCAATCCAAGAACCGGTGTATGTGTAGAATCTACGAGCCCGCGGGAAAGATAAGGGAACTAACTCTTCTTTCTATTTTTCAAATATCCAGCAACCGCCGTGCGAACAGAGGTTTCTATCACATGAGAGTACGCAATGGGAAAGACAGCCCAAGGATTCGGAACACTGAACAATTAAAGACAGCCCAGGGATACCACAGGGTTCTTCTCGCCAACGTCTAGCAAAGGTTTAAAACCCGGCGTGAGAAGAAGGGTCAAGGGGTGAGAGAATGGAAACTAAGAAAACCGGTACCACCACCGTGGGAATAAAGGCCAGAGATGGTGTTGTTCTGGCCGCGGATACGCAGGCTTCCCTCGACCACATGGTCGAGACCCTCAACATCAGGAAGATAGTTCCCATCACCGACAGGATAGCGATAACCACCGCGGGAAGCGTTGGCGACGTTCAGGCACTGGCGAGAATGCTTGAGGCCGAAGCCAGATACTACCAGTTCACCTGGAACAGGCCCATGAGCACCAAGGCCATGGCGAACCTGCTCAGCAACATACTCAACGAGAACAAGTGGTTCCCCTACCTCGTCCAGATAATCATCGGCGGCTACGTGGAGGAGCCGACCTTGGCGAACCTCGACCCGATGGGAGGGCTTATCTTCGACGAATACACGGCAACTGGCTCTGGGAGTCCCTTTGCCATAGCGGTTCTTGAGGATGGCTTCAAGAAGGGCATGAGCGTCGAGGAAGCGAAAGAGCTCGCGATCAGGGCCGTCAAGACCGCCGGAAAGAGGGACGTCTACACCGGCAGCAGGAAGGTCCAGGTCGTCGTCATAACGAAGGACGGCATGAAGGAGGAGTTCGTCGAGTTCAAAGAGTGATGGTTCAAAGGTTGCACCAAAGCCCTTTTTAATTCCCTTTTCGAGTTGATAGCATGCGGAATCTCTCGGAAAAGCTGGCGGTTCTCGGGCTGATAATACTGCTCATTTCATCGCTCTACGCAGCCGAGAGACTAACCGTCAACCCGAACACGGTTCTAAGTCAGGTAAACGGGATACTCGACCAGGTTCAGGAGATAAGGAACCTCACATTCAAGGAGAGGCCGAAGATAGTGGTTCTCACGAAAAGCGAGGCCCTGGCCAAATGGAAGCCCGGAAAAGCCGACATCGAGAGGATGAAAACCGAGGAGCTTACCTACAAGATGACCCTCCTTCTTCCCCCGGACTACCAGTACATCAAAAAGGAGAGGGAGAGGAGCGCCAACTGGATAGCCGCGACGGTTGGGGATACCATCTACATCATCCAGGAGAACTTCATGTCAAACCTCGACGTCGCCCAGAGGACGATAGCCCACGAGTCTGTTCACGTCCTCCAGAAGCAGTGGTTCGACGCGCGCTATGGAGCCGACACCTACGATGGGACGATAGCTATCCAGTCACTAATCGAAGGTGACGCCGACCTCGTCGCGGACCTCTACTGCGAGAGGAACGGGATTCCGATACACAAGATACGCTCCCTGGGCGGGGATCCGCTCACAGACCTCCACATCTTCCCATACGTCTTCGGCGACAGTTTTGTGCGGTATCTGTACGATAAAGGTGGCTGGAAGCTTGTCAACGAGGCTTACAACCGATATCCCGTCTCGGCGCAGCAGGTCATGCATCCGGAGCTGTACCTCGAAAACGTTACCCCCCTCAACGTCACCCTGAACTCACCGCCAAACTCTCGGATTCTCAAGGAAGATAGACTGGGAGAATACTACGTCTACCTACTCCTCAGGGACGTTGCGAAGCTTGACAACGAGACCGCCTGGAACGTCTCGAGTGCGTGTCGGGGTGACAGGCTCCTCCTAAGTAGGAACGCGACGGGTTACCTCCTCCAGTGGAGGGTCGTCTTCTCAAGCGAGAACGCCGCGAAGACCTTCGGGGAAACCCTCTCCAAGCTCGCGGAGGGAAACACCTACGCGAACTACACGATAAGAATCGATGGAAGCTCCGTTCTCCTGATCGCCGAAAGGAGGGAATAAAATGAAGCTCATCTGTCCCGTCTGCGGGAAAACCTACGATAAACCGGTTCAGAGGTGCGAATGCGGTGAACCGGTTGAGTTTGAAAGGTTCAAGGGCGAACCGTACATAGGAAGGAGCGTCTGGGAGCGGTTCTGGGACTTCTGGCCGGTGGAACCGGCACTGGAGTTCTCCCTCGGCGAGGGTGACACACCCCTTGTGAAGTCGAGGCTTGGCGAAGAGCTTGGAGTGAAGCTCTACCTCAAAAACGAGACGGTAAACCCGACCTGGAGCTTCAAGGACAGGGGGACGTTCCTGGCAATGAGCCACGCCCTAAAGGCCGGCTACAAAACCGTTGGAACGGTCTCAACCGGCAACATGGCGGCGAGCGTCTCCGCTTATGCCACCCGCGCCGGATTGAAGGCCAAAATCCTCGTCTCAGAGAGCGCAAGCGACGAGAAGCTCAAGGCCGTCTCCGTCTATGGTGGAGAGGTCATCAGGGTTCTCGGCGACTACGGGAGGCTCTACTTCGAGAGCCTGGCCATAGGAGAGAAGCTCGGCATTTACTTCATCAACTCCGACAACCCCTTCAGGGTCGAGGGCTATAAGGGAATAGCCTTCGAGATAGCGGAAGAGATAAGCCCCGACTACGTTCTAATCCCGACCAGCTCGGGCGGACTATTCCGGGGAGTCGTCAAGGGCTTTATCGAGCTCCACGAGAGCAGACTCATCGATAGGGTTCCAGCACTCATAGCGGTTCAGGCCGAGGGCTGTTCGCCAATATGCAGAGCCTTCAGCGAGGGAAAAGCCAGAATCGAGCGCTTTGAGAGCCCTAAAACGATAGCAAAGGCCATAGCCAACCCATACCCGCCGAGCGGGAACGCCGTGCTCAAATTTCTCCGCGAGTTCGACTGGAAATGCGTTTCAGTGGGCGACGATGAAATCCTTGAAGCCCAGAGGAAGCTCGCCGGTGAAGGCCTCTTCGTTCAGCCGGCGAGCGCAACCGGTGTAGCCGCTTTGAGAAAGCTCGAACTTCCGGAAGGAGCTAAGGTAGTCTCAATTCTTACCGGTTCCGGTTTGAAAACTCTTAATGACACGCCAGCTGGGGAAATAAGGGAGTGCCGCCTTGAGGAGCTTGAAAAATGCCTGGGGTGAAAGGGCATGTTAGTCGGAGTCGGCCTCATGCCACATGGAAACCCCGTCCTGGAGCCGGAAGACGAGGAGACGAAGAGGCTCGCAGAGGTTCTCAGGGAGATAGGAGAGAAGTTCAGGGACGTTGACGCCTACATCCTCATCAGCCCCCACAACGTAAGAATGAGCGACCATCTCGGCATCGTTCTCGCCGAAAACCTCGTCTCGTGGCTCGGCTTTGAGGGGAAAGAGATACCTGGCGAGTGGAAGACTGATAGAGAGTTGGCCGAGAGAATATACCAGGCCGAGAAAGAGGCCGGAATGCCGGTCGTTGATTTGAACTTCGCCTCGCTGAGGGGGGAGTATTCGAGATGGCCGCTGAGCTGGGGTGAGCTGATTCCACTGAACTTTTTGGACAAGAAGCCCCTCGTTCTCATAACCCCAACGAGAGAGGTGAGCAGGGAAACGCTCGTGAAGTTCGGCGAAGTCCTCGGCGATGTCATCGAGAGTGCTGAGAAGAGAATCGTACTCATAGTCAGCGCCGACCACGGACATGCACACGACGAGAACGGGCCGTACGGGTTGAGAAAGGAGAGCGAAACCTACGACAGGCTCATCATGGAGCTGATTAACGAGAACCGTCTCGAGGAGCTTCTCAGGGTTCCCGAGGAGCTCGTGAGGAATGCCTTGGTTGACAGCTACTGGCAAATGCTCATAATGCTCGGAGCCATGAGGAAGGCTGAATTCGAGCTAAAGGAGAGTGCCTACGCGTGCCCGACCTACTTCGGCATGGCGGGGGCGCTGTGGGTGAGGAAGGGCTAAAGAACGTCAAAGCTGATCTCCAAAAGCTCTTTGCTCCTCCTGAAGCGGACTTTCCTGATCTTTATCTCCCCTATTTCTCCCGTCGTTGATGTGTGCTCCTTGTTGCATGCGTTGACGTTCCATCCCTCGATGACGACGACCTTTAGGGTTCTCACCTCCTGCGGGATAGGGAAGAGGTCGTACATGTCCTTGCCGAAGCGCTTTTCAGCCTCATCTCTCGGAAGCTCGTAGACCCGAACCGGAACGTTTTCTTTTACCTTCTCGTTGGCAAGGCGCTCTATCTCTCTAACCTCTTCGGGCGTCGGCTTCCGGTCGAACTTGACCGTTAATCTTCCGTGGTTCACACTAACATAAACGCTCGCCGTCCACTTGGCATTTTCACCCAGAACCTTTACAACGGCACCCTTGACGACGTGAAGAGCGGTGTGGGTTCTAACCTCCAACGATGGCATAGGCATCGTTTTATCTTCTCGGAGGACTTATTAACGGTTGCGGACGTTAGGGAAGGCCCGGCAGGTTATTAATCTCACAGGTAAATTCAAACGGAGATTATCCAGCGGCTCTTGAATGTTTTTCAGTCCACTGATGGCCGTACCGAATAATTCCCGCCAGAAGCTTGCACCATTAAACAAAAACCGTTATAAATGCCAAAAACGATACACCAGTGCCTGATTAAAAACTTTTGAGGTGGTCACCATGGCCGAAAAGAAGAGAAAGAGGGTTCTCATTTTGGGCGCCGCAGGTAGGGACTTCCACAACTTCAACGTGTTCTTCCGCGACAACCCCGACTACGAGGTCGTTGCCTTCACCGCCACTCAGATTCCTGACATCGAGGGAAGGGTCTACCCGCCTGAGCTCGCCGGAGAGCTCTACCCGAACGGAATTCCGATATGGAGCGAGGATGACATGGAGAAGATCATCAAGGAGCACGACATCGACGTCGTCGTCTTCGCCTACTCCGATGTTCCGCACGAGCACGTCATGCACCTCGCCTCTCGCGCTCACTCAGCTGGCGCTGACTTCTGGCTCCTCGGCCCGAAGAGCACCATGCTCAAGAGCACCAAGCCGGTCATAGCAGTTACCGCCGTCAGAACCGGCTGTGGAAAGAGCCAGACCAGCAGAAAGGTCGCTCAGCTCCTCCAGGAGATGGGCTACAAGGTCGTCGCGATAAGGCACCCGATGCCCTACGGCGACCTCAGAAAGCAGGTCGTCCAGCGCTTCGCCAGCTACGAGGACCTCGACAAGCACGAGTGCACCATCGAGGAGAGGGAAGAGTACGAGCCCTACATCGACAGGGGCATGGTCGTTTACGCTGGAGTGGACTACGAGAAGATCCTCCGCGAGGCCGAGAAGGAGGCAGACATAATCCTCTGGGACGGCGGAAACAACGACTTCCCGTTCTACGTTCCGGACCTCTGGATAGTCGTTACGGACCCGCACAGGCCCGGCCACGAACTCAAGTACCACCCCGGTGAGACCAACTTCCGCGCGGCTGACGTCATAATCATCAACAAGATTGACACCGCCAACAGGGACGACATTCAGAAGGTCCGTGAGAGCATCGAGAAGGTCAACCCGAACGCCATCGTCATCGACGGTGCCTCACCGCTCTACGTGGACAAGCCGGAGCTCATCAAGGGCAAGCGCGTTTTGGTGGTTGAGGACGGCCCGACCCTCACCCATGGCGGCATGAAGTACGGTGCCGGCTACATCGCCGCCAAGAAGTACGGCGCGGCCGAGATAGTCGACCCGAGGCCCTACGCCGTTGGCTCAATCGTCGAGACCTACAAGAAGTACAGTCACCTCGACGTCATCCTTCCCGCTATGGGCTACGGCGCCAAGCAGATCAAGGAGCTCGAGGAGACCATCAACAGGGCTGATGCAGACGTCGTCATCATGGGCACTCCAATCGACCTCAGGCGCGTCATGAAGCTCAACAAGCCGGCCGTCAGGGTCAGGTACGAGCTTGAGGAGATCGGCGAGCCGAAGCTCAAGGACGTCCTCAAGGAGTTCGTCGAGAAGCACGTCAAGAAGGAGTGATTCTTCTTTTTCATTCTCTTCTTCTCAGAACCAGCCAGACGTCGTTTCCCTCAAACCCAAAGCGCCGGTAGCGAGGACAGACCTTCCTCCGAGGACCTCCGGGGGCACAGTCCGGTTAGTGCCGTTTTAAAGTCCATGAGAGCCGTACTCCCGAGAAATTTAAACCTTAGGGTTACGGAAAGCTTTTTTATCGCGGGATGTCATATAGGCGGGTGGTTGTATGGGAGACGCAGTCTTTCTAGGGACGGTATGGGCGCTTGGCATGTTCCTAATGGCGCTCCAGCTGCTCGCCCTCGTGTGGGTAATCTACGACGTCCTCACAAAGCAGAAGAGAATGTCGGACGTTGAAAAGGTGCTCTGGATAGTCCTGGCGTTCCTTTTCACGATACTGGGGGCGCTGGTGTACTACCTGATCATCAAGAGAAGCGGCAAATACGAGGAGAAACCTGCAAAAGCCGTCTCCTCCGAGGACCCCATCAGAGTGTACTGACCGGAAGCCTTTTAGGCATGATGACCAACGCACTCTGCCCGGGGAGTGCCGCCGAAGGCGGAGCCGATGAACTTGGGCGGGTTATTACCCCCTTTGTGGTTTTTCTGAGGAATCAAGGTTGAGTCATGCTCTAAGCCAGATGTTATATTCCCTGGGGGAAGGAATACAGAATCTATTCATCGCTGCCTTAAATGCTCCAAATGAGAGCATATGAGAGAAGAGTCATGAGAATCAACGGCTAGAGGGTTAAAATCAAAAGACTAAGCCCTCATAACCCAGTACCTTTCCCTTCTCAGCCCCTTCTTTTTCATCTCTTCGAACTTTTTCTTGGCCATGCCATAGAACCCGTTGTCGTGCAGGACTATTCCATCCTTCATAGCATCGAGGGCAGATGGCGAAAGGTTTTCGAGCGCCTTCAAGAACTCCCAAAGAGTGTAAGCGATTATATCCACATCCAAAAATTCCTCGTTCAGCTCGTAGAGAGGGCGCGTCCTCTGGAGCGGGTTCCCTCCCAGTTTTTTCGAGATTACCACGAGATCGTAATCACTTGTCCTGTTGAAATCACCCCTCGCTCTCGAACCGAAGAGGATTATAGTAACGTCACCATCGAAGTAATCCACGAGTCTTTTGACGAAAGGCTCAAGTTCTCCCCCATCCACGAGCCCCCTGATGTAGTCACCACCGTCCAAATCCCTGAGTGCCGATTTTAGTGTCCTCTCCGCCTGCCTCATCCAGCGCTCATACTCACTAAGCTTCATCATGTTGAATAATACGGCAGGCAATATTTAACGCCTTCGCCTTATTATACCCTCCGGGAGGGGGAATGAGTTCCAAAGAGGAATGCGACAAATATCTTGATCCAAACTCTTCAATGGGTGACTCCTTTATGGGCTATATTTTCGGGTTATTGCTTTTTGCCGGCGCTCCCTTTCTCTTCATACTTTCGATGCTCTCCAACGATGCAGGGAGCGACATAATATGGCGACTCATACTTGCAGTATTCAGTGCTTTAGCCATTGTAATGCCAAACATAACAGCAACAGCTTATACACCATTGGCCCTCGATGAACCAAACATCGCCCTGCAAAGATGTGAGAAAGAATGGGAAGGGCGATAGGTAGGTTTTGAAAAAGATAAATCCAAAATCGAGAAACTTGAGACTGTCTATTCAGTTGCCGTTAAAAACACCTTTAATGGGTTTAAACAGGCGCTATTCGCCTGGATCGCATCTGGCGTGGGGCTAACTATCATTGAATACGGCCTGTTAAGCGGAAATATCTATCCATCCTGGATAACATCGCTATCAATAATCCTGTTCCCAATATTCGGGTTTATCAACTTTGTTCTAATGATTTGGGCATATCTCCGCTACAGGAGATACAGCAAACAGCTCTTCGCAATCCAGCTTAAGAAAAACGACAAGGCTGAGATTTCCATCAAGATTTAACTCCCACTTTTTAAACCCTGGGAACCCACACTTCTCAACATTTATAAAGATGTGAGAACTAATAGTTCTCAGGTGTTGGTATGAGGCTCGGGGATTTGACTTATATGAACCCCTGGTGGGAGGGAAAGGAGGACTACCACGCGAGGCGCTGGAGAGAGCAGAGAATCCGCTGGTGGCCAAAATGGACTGGTAAGCTCTCACTTAAGCCATTCTCGCTCAACTTCGTCCTCGGCCCGAGGCAGGTAGGAAAGACAACGGGGATAAAGCTCCTCATCCAAGAGCTCCTGAGAGAAAATCCGCCCGAATCAATTCTGTACATCAACGTCGAAATCCTCCCAGACTATAGAGAGCTTTCAGCCCTGCTGAGAGAATTTCATGAGCTGAAGGAAAGGGAAAGAATCAGAACAGGATACATTTTCCTGGATGAAGCATCGTCACTTGAGGGCTGGTGGAGGGGAGTTAAGCCCCTCATTGACGCAGGTATCTTAGAGAACGACGTTATCACGGTTACAGGGTCAAGCTCTCTGAGGGTAAAAAGAGACATAGAATTGTTCCCGGGAAGGAGGGGGAAGGGAAAGACCATTGATGTCATGCCGCTCTCTTTCAAGGAATACGTCGAAGTGATGGGCCTGAAAAGGCCAGGACTTCAGGGAGAAAAGACGCTGAAACTCTTTGAGAAGTACCTAAAAACAGGAGGCTTTCCGGGAGCAATAAACGGCCTTCCGATGGATGACCTTCTTGGGGCTTACATAGGGGAATTCGTCCGCTTCGGAAAGAGTCTGGAGATAGTGAAAGAGACTTTTTCAGCAATAATAAGGAGCGCGCCCTCAGCGACGAGCTTCAGAGCGTTGGCTGGAATGACCTCTGGCTACTCCTACAAGGTGGTTCAGGACTACATAGAGTTCTTCGTCGAGCTGTACATTCTCGGAATAGCGTACCTCAGGCAGGGAGAGCAGGTGCTCTACAAGCGGGAGAAGAAGTTTTTCTTCCGCGACCCGCTTTTGGCAAGGCTTTTCTCCACCTGGAGCGGAGCAGAGCTTAGGGAGGAGGCGCTGTACGAATGGGTCGTCCAGGAGCATCTATACCGGAGGTTCGGGAAAGTTTACTATTACAGGAACTCATACGAGGTGGACGCGATAGCCGGAAACCTGAAGGTTGAGGTGAAGGCCGGGAAAGCCCATAGGAGATACCCAAAAAACGTCATCGTGCTCGAAAAGGAGGACGTACCCTTTTTCCTCCTCGACATTATTCTCCCATGAGCTGCACTATAACGCGCCTGTGCCTCGGCCTCACGTCAAGCTCGACGAAGAAAATCTGCTGCCAGGTTCCGCGCACGAGCCTGCCGTTCACAACGGGAAAGCACTCGCTCGCGCCGAGGAGTGTGGCACGAAGGTGGCTGTGGGCGTTGTCGTCGATCCTGTCGTGGAGGTAGCCTTTGCCCTTTGGGATAAGCTCCTTCAAAGCCCGCTTGAAGTCCTCAAGAAGGCCGGACTCGTGCTCTATCGTGACTATTGCTCCAGTGGCTCCGGGAACGAATACCAGAACCTGGCCGTTCTCGATTCCGGATTCCTCGACGATTCTCTCCACCTCACGGGTTATATCCACAAGGTCAATCTCCCCCTTCGTTTGAAACCTCAGTTCCCTCGTGAGAACCTTCATACCACCACCCCGCAATGAGTCCAAGGGTGAAGCCTATTAGGTTTGCGCCCATGTCTGCGAAGGAGAACGTTCTCCCTGGGACGAAGAGCTGAAGAAACTCCAGGAGAACCGGCAACGGAAGCATGTAGGTCCACAAACGCCATCCGAGAAAGCCCAGGATCGCGAATTCAAATAGATGAGCCAGCTTATCCCCGTTGGCTACGGGCGACGATGGAACCCTCGGCGTCAGGTTCAGGAACAGAAGAAGGAGCAGGTAGAGGAAGAGAAGTCTCCGCCTCAAAGGTTCCCCACCAGCCTTTTGAGCTTCTCAACGACGTCGAAGGGCGTCTCGCCGAATATATAGACCAGCGGTTCGACCCCAAGCCCACCCACGTCAACGACTGCGTCGTAGGCGTCCTGCCTGAAGACGTCGGCTATAGCCCTCACGGCCTCCTCCTCGCTCAGTCCACCGGTTTTAACCTTCCCAATCGTGAACCCGGCCGCAGTCAGGGCGGATTCTATGTCCGGTCCGTACCTGATGTTGAGAACGCTCCGTATCCCAGGCCTGACCTCGGCCAGCTTAACGAGTATGCTCGCAGTAAAGCCGCTAGCCCCGAACTCCGGCGGCAGAGCAAAGGCCTTTCCCTTGGCGGCGGTTATCCTTCCTGGAATCGCCGCAACGTCTTCGATGCCCCGCGGGGACGGAAGGGAGTAGGCGAAATTGCTCCTGACCTCCGGGATGAGTGAGGGGAACTTTTCATCCCTGAGGAGTTCGTTGAGGGCCATGTTCAGAACCTCAAGTATCTCGCTCCTCAGCGGCTGGACCTCAAAGAGCGACCTGCAGGAGTCCTCGCTCACCCCTGCGTATTCAGCGTAGAACCTGCACAGAAAACCGGTTTGAAACAGATCAAAAATGTGCTTCGCCACGAGAAGGACGGCATCTCCCCTGCTCCCCCCGAAGAGAATGAAGGAAGACACGTCGTTGGCCATGTCTTCGAGCCTCTCGGCCACCTCCGAGGGGGGCACCTTATACTTCCCGGCCAGATATTTGCTGACCATCGCCTGGGTTATGCCGAGGTACTCGGCTATCTGGGACTGCTTCATGCCCTCGCGGTAAAGCCTCTCGGCTATCTTGGCCCTCAGAAAAGGCATTAGCTCCTCGGCTACGTACACGCTGGGCGTCCTCATGCTACCACCCTAAAACCAGGTTATGGAAATTTTGAACCCGTCTTTAAAGGGTTACCGTCGACAAGTTTATGTTAAAAAACGTTTAAAAACCCTTCGAAATTTACACTAGAAGGGCTTCTATGGATTGGAAAGGACGCGACGTGATAAGCGTTAGGGACTTCTCGAAAAGCGATATAGAGTTCGTTTTAAAGGTTGCAGAAAGACTCGAAACGGAACTCAACGAGAAGGGCTCACTCGACTACGCGAAGGGAAAGATACTCGCGACTCTCTTCTTCGAGCCGTCAACGAGAACAAGGCTAAGCTTTGAGAGCGCCATGCACCGCCTCGGCGGCTCGGTTATAGGCTTCTCCTCCGCCGCAAGCACGAGCGTCAAGAAGGGCGAGAGCCTGGCAGACACTATAAAGACGGTCGAGCAGTACAGCGACGTTATAGTGATACGCCATCCAATGGAAGGAGCGGCGAGGCTGGCCGCGGAGGTGGCGGAGATACCGGTCATCAACGCCGGCGACGGCAGCAACCAGCACCCAACTCAAACTCTGCTCGACCTCTACACGATAAAGCGAGCCTTCGGGAGGATAGATGGCCTGACCATAGGCCTGCTCGGCGACCTCAAGTACGGGAGAACCGTCCACAGCCTGGCTGAAGCTTTAGCATTCTACGACGTCGAGCTCTACCTGATTTCGCCGGAGCTTTTGAGGATGCCCAAGCACATCATAGAGGAGCTCCGGGAGAAGGGAGTTAGAATTCACGAGACGACCGACCTGGAGGGGACAATCCCTAAGCTCGATGTTCTCTACGTCACCAGAATCCAGCGCGAGCGCTTCCCGGACGAGCAGGAGTACCTCAAGGTCAAGGGCAGCTACCAGGTTAACTGTGCTGTTCTGAAGAAGGCGAAGGAGACACTCAGGATAATGCACCCGCTCCCGAGGGTCGACGAGATACACCCCGAGGTCGATAGAACGGAGCACGCACTCTACTTCAGGCAGGTCTTCTCCGGGGTTCCAGTAAGAATGGCCCTCTTGGGGCTCACACTTGGCGTTCTGGAGGGGGTTTGAATGGCCGAGCTCAAGGTTACCGCGATTAGAGAGGGAACCGTCATAGACCACATCCCTGCCGGGAAGGGGCTGAAGGTCATCGAGATACTCCGCCTCAACAGGCCGAACGGCGGCGTTCTGCTTCTCGCCTCGAACGTCCACAGCGGGAAGCTCGGAAGGAAGGACATCGTCAAGATAGAAGGGAAATTCCTGAGCGAGGAGGAGGTCAACAAGATAGCCCTCATCGCCCCGACGGCCACTGTGAACATAGTGCGGGACTACAGGGTGGCCGAGAAGTTCAAGGTCGAGACTCCCGATGAGATAACCGGAATCCTCCGCTGTGCCAATCCAAACTGCGTCAGCAACCACGAGTACACCGTTTCAAAGTTCTACGTCGTCTCAAGGGAGCCCCTAAAGGTGCGCTGCCACTACTGCGAGAGGACGATGGAAGAGGAAGAGATACTCGGGAATCTCTAACCATTTTTTAAAATCTTTCGAAAAGCTTTTTAACTTTTTCAGATAGTGTTAACCATGAGTTCCAGGAGAAAAACAGCAACAGTAATTTTGGTAACGCTCCTTATCGTAGCCTCCGGTTGCTTGGGAACGGGCGAAGAAGAAAAAGACCCAACCCATTCCAACCCGGTGACTGGTACAGCCACGCCCATTCACACACCTCCGATTAAACCCCAGCCCGCCGGACCTGGGGACTATGAACTCCTCATGGAGGAATATCCCTCCCTACGGGAGGTCATAGGGAAAGCGTTCAATGCCTCCCTGGAATTCCCGGACATCCATTATCCCATCGAGGTGTTCTCCTCAATCGCACGGAAACGACGTCTTACTCGGGCCGAGCTGGAGATACTGAACCTCACCCTCCGCGCCGACCTCTGCTACTTCTCGAAGAGCGAGCCGCCGGATACCGATTACCACGTCGTCTCATTCTCCAGGGAGCGACCCCTCGAAAGCATTCCCTACGTGGAATGTCAGAACTTCACGAGCACGCTGCCCTTCGTGTACTACAGGGGGCGCGGTTTTCAGTATTACCCTGTGACGGCCTCCAACTGGGCGTACCACTACCTGAAGACGGGCCAAGATAGAAAGGCTGAGGCACTTCTAAGGGAAATGCTCCCCCTTATGGAGGTGGTTAATCAAAGCACCGGCGAAGCGGGCATCTTCAACGTTTATTTCGAGCCACCAGGCACAAGGGGAATCCATCTGCCATGGGCCTCATCGTTTTCACAGGGAATGCTCGCCGGCCTTTACGCATGGCTATACAACGAGACCGGCAACGAGACGTACCTGCGCGCGGCCCATCGGCTCTTTAACTCGTTCTACCTGTCCCCCGAGCACGGCGGTTTCGTCGAGAACACGGAATACGGGATCTGGTTTCTCGAGTATCCATACCGCCCGGACTTTCTCGTCCTCAACGGCCACATCATCACTATGAAGGGGCTGTGGCTCTACCATAGATTCACGGGCGATGAACGGGCACTGGAGCTCTTCAACGCGGGCGTGGAAAGCGTTAAACAGACCCTTCCAGACTGCGATAGTGGTGAGTGGAGCCTCTACTCGGTTAAAGGACCAGAGGCCAGGGAAGACTACCACCGGCTCCACATCAAGCTCCTCGTCTGGCTCTACGTCAAAACCGGCGACGAAACCTTCTTGGAATACGCGGAGAAGTGGAACGACTACCTAGAAGAAAGAGGTCTCAAAAAAGAAAACCTGGAAGCACTACTCCAGCAGGTGCGGAACGCGCCTTAACACTGGTATTGTGGCCGCCAGTCCAACAAAGACGTCGATGGCGCTCTGAATGGCGTTCGGAAGGCCTATTGCAACCCAGAAAGGAACACCAGTCCAGCTCTCGACGGCCTGAATCACCTGCTCCCTTGGAAGGCCGAGCCATATCTCAAGGGCAACGTAGTAGTTTAGGGCCAGCATGAGGGGTATCCTTATCGCTATTCCGGCGAGGTAAGCAACTACCGCAAACAGGAGGAACCTCTGCCTCGCCCCATTGCCAAGGTCAAAGCGCGTGAGTTTCCGGGCCGCTTCAAAGCCCACGATGACCGAGAGGGTGGCGAGGGACTTCATCATGGCCCCGAGCCAGCTTGCCGATGATACTACGCTGAGACCGGCGAACAGGAGTATAACCGCGGTTAATCCCCCGGTGAATCCGGTGAGCAGGTAGACCATTACAATCGGAACCGCAACAAGGTCTATCTTCATACCCCAAACGGTGGGCATCTCAATAGGCATGACATCAAAGAGCAGTGAAAGGCCGAGCATCATACCGATTAGAGCTATCTCCCTCGAACTCATCCTCACCTACATCACCGGAGGGAGTTTGTTCCATATTTTATAAATTTTTGTTCGTATTTTGGAACAAATTCCCAGCCGAGAACCTTAAAAGTCCGCTCCTTGAGGTAGAAGGGAAGAACCATGTTCACGGTCGGAGAGATATCGGAGCTTGTCAGGGAAATAAGGCGCGGGAACGGCTTTCCTGAGAGCCCGTTCAGGATAGACGAAGTTCGCTACGACCCAGAAGGCGACAAGCTCTTCATAATCGCCCACGACAGGACGGACAAGAGCGTCGTCATAGGCAACAGCTTCGTCATCGGGAAGCTCCGCGAGAGGCTTGGAGTCAGACAGGTTACGGTTTATTCTAACCTCGACCTCGAGATAAAGCGGAGGAAGCTTGAGGAAGCCGAGAGACTGGTTAGGGGGACGGAGCTTGAGTTCCTCCTCCCGATAATCGAGGCGGAGAAGAGGTTTCCACCGAGGAAGTGGCCGGAAGTTAGAGGAGACATCAAAACGCTCGTCTTCCTGAGCTTCAACGCGAAAGCCCTGCTCGGCTTTGCCGAGAGGCTGAAGCTTCCCCACGAGGCCGTTGGAATCAGGTACGCCTTTCCAAGGCTGAAGTACGAGCCGATAGATGCCAGACCGGAGGAGATTTTCTTCCCGGACGAGAGGAAACTGGTCTCCCTCGCGGAGGAAAGGGGAGCAAAGCTGGTTCTGGCGGATTTTTCCTTCGGCCTTAAGTCCGAAGGGAGGGTTTATCTCCTCAACCCCTTCAGGTTACTTCACATAGGCTTCTTCGAGCTGAAGTACCTCCTCGGCTTCGATATGCCGGCAGTTTACGACAAAACGGCGTTGATCAGGTTCGTAACTTCCCTTACCTACGAGGGGCTTATGGAATCGACCGATGGAGCCAATCTGATCTGGAGGATGTGGAGAAGATGATAGTCGGTGTCGTTGGAAAGATTGCCGCCGGAAAGACCACCGTTGCCAAGTTCTTCGGGGAGAGGGGATTCTGCAGGGTTTCCTGCAGTGACCCGCTGATTGATTTACTCACCCACAACGTTTCCGAGTATTCCTGGATTCCGGAGCTGCCGGAGAAGGCCGAGCCAACCCGCGAGAGGCTCATAGAGTTCGGGAAGCACCTCAAGGAGAGACACGGCGAGGACATACTCATAAGGCTCGCCGTGGACAAGATGAGGCACTGCGAAAAGGTAGTCATAGACGGCGTCCGCTCGCGGGAGGAGATAGAGGCCATCAAACGGCTCGGGGGAAAGGTCATCTACGTCGAGGCGAGGCCAGAAATAAGGTTCGAGCGCCTGATGAGGAGGAAGGCCAGGAAGGACAAGACAATCAAGAGCTTCGCCGACTTCAAGGCAATGGACGACGCCGAGGAGCGCTTATATAAAACGAGCGAGCTGAAGGGTTTAGCTGACTACGTGATGGTCAACGAGGGGACCTTAGATGAGCTGAGGGAGAAGGCCGAGAGGATAATTGAGGAAATCACAGGGAAGGTTTAAAGGGAGTTGGAATAATTCATGCACGGTGGGAGGATGGGTGAGATAGTTGTGAAGGTACCGGACGAGATTGAAAAGTACCTCACGCCCGCGCTCAGAAGAAGAATAGAGCTGGAGGCCATCAGGGAAATCGAAAAGAGGCTCAGGAAAGCCAGCAGGTTCATCAAGCTGGCGGAGAAAAGCGAACTCAGCCAGGAAGAAGCGGAAAAGCTCGCCGAGGAACTCAAACAGGATCTCGCAAAGAGGTACGGGGTAGATTAGATGGAGGTTGTTCTAGATTTCAACCTCGTCTTCTCAGCCCTGCACAGCAGGGGCAAAGTTCATCTGATTTTCGCCTGGAACTACGTTGTTAGGAAGGTTGATTTTCTCGTTCCAGAGTTCTTCTGGGAGGAGATTGAGGAAAATTGGAAGAAGATTCTCCGCCTCACAAAACTCACCGAAGATGAGCTCTTTGAGATGCTTGAGATTATCAAAATCCAAACTGTAACGGTCCCCAAGGAAGAGGTAAACCCATATCTCGATAGGGCCATGGAAATAACGCCCGACCCAAAAGACGCCCCATACGTGGCGCTGGCTTTAGCTTTCAACGTTCCCCTTGCAACGGGAGACAAAGGCCTGATAGACGGGTTAAAAGGGAGTGAAGTTCAAATACTCACACCCCACGACCTCGCAAAAATAGTGATGGGTGAGTAAGATGAAGCTCCTCATCATCGCACCCTGCCTTTTAAGCCCCTTCTATGTCTACCGCGGGCCGAAGGAGAAGGAGTACGAGACGGCGAAACTTTTGAGGGAGCTGATTGGAGAGCTCGGCGAGGACTGGCAGGTGTTGGCCTACCCGTGCCCCGAATACGAGCTGATTGGCTGGCCAAGGGCACCGGCAAGCAGAGAAGTCTACGAGAGGCTCGGCATGCGCGAGAGGGCAAAGATAATAGCGGACTTCATAGGGAGAGTTATAACTGAGGAAAGGCCGGAAAAGGTCGTCTTCCTCGGTGTTAAAGGCTCCCCGACCTGCGGCGTCTTCCACACGAGCTCAAGCGACCCGGAAGGCTATCCCTACAGGGCCATGGGGGAGTTCTTCTACCTGAGCAAGGAGGAGAGGCTGAAGCGTTCGAAGGAGATAGTCGAGGGACAAAACTTCCGGCTGGTGAAACTGCCGGGGATACTCTTTGAGATACTCATGGCCAGGTTTCCGGAGGGAACCTACATCGAGTTCGACAAGGACGACATCGAGGGGAGCATCGAGAGGCTGAGGAATGTCCTATGGGGTTCGGCACGCCACAGGAACGAGGGAAACGGAGCAAGGGTAGAAGGCTCAGAAGAGAGCCTAAGCGGTCAAAAGCGTTAAATCCTCCTAAGCTAAAGAGCCGTTGGATGATGCAGCATGATGTGGTACACGCACGTGGTTTTTGGGGTTCTGTTCTACCTGACGGCGATTCTCCTTGGAGCCCCCATGAACCCTCTGGACATCGGTATAGCCGCCTTCGGGGCCCTGATGCCGGACATAGACCACCCCAAGTCGTACATATCGACAAAGCTGCCCGGCGGGAACGTCATGCCCCGGTTCGTGGAGCACAGGGGTGTTACACACACGGTGGAGGCGGCCCTTTTAATGACGGCCCTCGTTGGCGGTTTAGCATACTGGATAACCAACAGCTACTGGCCGGCGGTGGCGTTCCTCATCGGCTATGTCTCGCACCTCTTCGCGGATACGCTGACGGTTTCGGGCATCAAGTGGAGCCGCTTCTCAAGCTTTCACCCAAGGGGGAAGATAAGGACTGGAACGAGGGGAGAAGGGGTCGTCCTCATCGGAGTGACGTTCCTCACGGTTATGCTCTTCGCCTATATCGTCATTCCAGAGGAAACGAGCAAGAACCTCGGCTGGGTCGTGCTTGTGGCGTTCATAGCAACCTTTGCGATAATAGGAAAGAAGCTGAAGAGGTTGAAGTGAGAAACCAAGCCAGAAGCAAAATTCCTTTCGACTATCTTTCCCTGCTCTCCTGCTTGTTCTTCTGCTTCTTGTCCGTTTCATCACTTGGGTTTCTTTCCAGACTTCTCCGAGACCTCTTTCTGATCGGAATTGTTTTTATTTTTAGAATTATTTTCGGAAGTCATATATAATCCTTCCTCAACAATCTGAAGAACCTCTATTTCGTCCCATGGAACGGATAGAGAGTTTTCTTGCTTATTGGGCGGAACTTCATGGGAAACGATCTTTCCAAGTGTGTTTGTTACATCTTGCCCACCATGAATAACAAGCTTCGCATTCCGAATGATGAGGAGCTTGTCATCAAGAGGGTCATATAGTTGACCGAAGAATATGTTGCCTGTTTTGGTTTTCACAAGTAGATGGGGCAATTTATCCGAAAACTCTGGAAGTTTAACCTTCCATAAAAGACGTACTGCAACACTCTTAACATCACTAACAATATAAGCTAAAATGACCATTCCAATGGCTCCAATCAAGATGAGATGGTTCATAGAAGATGGCAAAGACCAAACCCAAAGAATAGTTAATACTCCAGAAAGGGCAAACGTCAAGAGTAGGCCAAATACAGAACGTTTTATCTTATCCTCATTCAACGTTGAAATCCACTGTCCCTCAGAAATCAGCGATATTCTCGAAATTCCGATCAACGTCAGCACTTCTAATAAATACGCAACTATAGAACCAATAGCTACGGCGGTAGAGTTTTGTCCAGGATTATTGCTAAAACGAGAACTTGAATTACAAACCTTGAATTTGCAAGAAGAGCGCAATGTTATGAAGAGATTTGTAGTACAATTATCCACAGAGGATTCTTCAACGGGCTGAACAAGAATCCATGAGTTTCCTTTAGTTGTGATGTCTTTAAATGCTAAAAAAGGTTCAGTAGAGTTATTTGAATATAACCTAGAAGCATTATACAGAAAACTAGTATAATCCCCACAGTGGAAAGAAGCTGAAGAGTAAAGAAGAGGTATGAAAAGAAAGAATGCTAGCACCAGTACAGGAAGTGAAACATTAAGAAAAGCCCTTCCAATTATAGTTTTTGCATCTTTCTCTGTTTTTCTCTGTCTATCTCCTAGTATTCTCCTATGAACGAGAAAAGACTCAACTGAAGCAATTATAGGGGCAATTATCGGGGACACTAAAATACCAAAAATAACAGCATCCCTTAATTTGAATCCTAACCTCCATGCCACAAGAGAAGTAATAATAAGCAATATCACTAAGAGAATTTTAAATACATCCCCTTCAAATTCTCTCTCAATTTTCATATTAACATTTGCATATTGCTCAAAAGCAGTACCATGAAACATCAATGTCGAACGTAAGGATTTTTCACGTCTATGAATACGCTCTCTCAATAGCACAAATATTCCCGGAAGGATTGAAGATAACGCCTCAAGACCATCTACTAGTAATCCAAACTCCGGATTCATTCCCAAATTACATCACCACAGAATAATAGGAATAAATTCAACTTAAAAAAGTTATCCTTCAAGCCCTTTCAATCGCCTCCTTCACCAGCCTCTCTGCCTTCTCCATCAGCTCTCTAGCTTTCTCCTCCGTATGTGCCTCCAGAGTTATGCGCATTATCGGCTCGGTTCCGCTCGGTCTAAAGAGAATCCACCAGTCGTCGTTTTCAATCCTGACGCCGTCTATGTCTATGAGCCCCTTGTAATCGAAGGCATTGAGGACTTCCTGGGCTATAATCTCCATTGCCCTCGCTTTCTTCTCGTTGGGGCAGGGTATCTTTTTGCGCAAAGTCACGTAGCGCGGGACTTCTTTAGCGAGTTCGCTAAGCGGGCCGAGCCTGTCAATCATCTCAAGAACTAAAGCACCGGCGAAGATGCCATCGGGCGTCAGGTTCCACTGGGGCATTATCCAAGTTCCAGAAGGCTCACCGCCAAAGACGCCACCGTGCTTTGCCAGCTCCTCGGCAACGGCAACGTCGCCAACGCGGGTCCTTATAACCTCACCGCCGAGGGGTTTAACGTAGTCATCTAAGGCAAAGCCGGCATCAACGGTGGTAACTATTTTACCCTTCCCGAACTTTCTGATCATGTAGCCGGCTATAAGCGAGAGCATGACCTCGTATTCCACGAAGTTCCCCTCATCATCGACGACGCCAATCCTGTCGGCGTCGCCGTCGTGGGCTATTCCAACGTCGGCATTCATTACCCTCACTGTTTTTGCCAGCATTGAAAGGCTCTTAGCGTTCGGCTCAAGCTCCCTGACGAAAAACCCGCTCGGGTGAGAGTTGAGGCTTATCACGCGGTTGCCAAGCTCTCTCTGGAGGTATGGGGAAATAATGCTTCCAGCACCGTTGCCCGTGTCGAGGACAACCGTGTAGGAGCTTTTCAGCTCAATCATCTCAAGGGCTTTTCTTATGTACTCCTCCCTCGGGTCAGCCTTTCTGATGCTTCCAATCTCGTTCCACGCAACTTTCCTGAAGTTCCCTGATTCGAGAATTTTTTCAAGCTCGTTCTCCATTTCTGGAGTATAGGCCATCCCGTTGGCCTGCCAGACCTTTATGCCGTTGTATTGGGGGGGATTGTGGCTGGCCGTTATTGTAACGCCGGCATCTGCCCCATAGAGCTTTATGGCGAAGCCCGTCAGCGGAGTTGGGGCGAGGCCGATGTCTACTACGTCAACCCCGGTCGATAGGAGACCACTTACCAATGCTTTTTTCAGCATCTCCCCGCTCGTTCTGGTATCCCTACCAACGACAACGGTGCCCCCTCCGAGGTATGTTCCTAACGCTTTTCCAACGTTGAGGGCAAGCTCTGGAGTGAGTTTCTCGTTGACGACCTCACGAATTCCACTCGTCCCGAAGTACTTTCCCATGAGCACCACCCGTGAGAGTGATGCGATGAAATCAAAAAGCAGAGATATAACCCTTTCGCCATTAGGGAGTACCCGACACCATGGGAGATAGCACTACTTCATTATCATTACTGAAACTAGGGATTTTTCTCCCGCAGTTCTTTGGCCAGCTCGACCAGTTTTCTCGCCCTCTCGAGCGAGACCTCGTTCTCGACCTTACCGTCGTGCTTTATCCACGTGCCAACTATGAAGCCGTCGGCGTATTTCCAGAGCTCCTGGAGATTGTCGTAGGAAGTGCCCGAACCCACTACAACTGGCACCGGCGAGATTTTCTTCGCGAGAGCGAGCTTTTCCACATCGACGGGTTTTCCCGTCGCCCTGCCGCTGACGACGATTGCATCGGCAAGGCCTCGCTCAACGGTGTCCCTCAGTGAGTCCTCAAAGTCCCCGAAGTGTACCGCGTGCTTGACGTGAACATCTGCGAAGACCTTTATTTTGCTCTGCAGGAGCTTCCTCAGCTTGGCAAGCTCATAGGCGATGCCCTCTATAACCCCCTGGTCGGTGTAAGCTACACCGCTCAGCACGTTCACCCTTATGAAATCCGCCTTCACGGCATAGGCTATGGAATAGGCGGCAAGGCCATCGTTCCTCAGGACGTTTATACCGAGGGGAAGGTCAACCCCGTCGCGGATTGCCTTGGCGACGGCGGTGAATGCCGCAACTGTGGTTTTGTCCACGTACTTCGGGAACGGGACGTCGCCGAAGTTCTCCACCATAATCGCGTCGAATCCGGCCTCTTCGAGGGTCTTCGCGTCCTTTAGGGCAGACTCTATCACGTCATCAAAGTTCCCGCCGTAGAGGTACGATCCTGGAAGGGGTTTCAGGTGAACCATGCCTATGAGGGGTTTCCTTTCGAATTCCATACCACCACCAACTCAAAGACGACCCGCCCGTAGTTAAGGGTTTTGGGCAGGAATGTTCAACATAATACATTGATGCAAAGCCTTATATAACCCGCGGTTGAAGTAAGGAACATCATGGTGAGGCGGAAATACATCGCCTTTCTCACGCTAACACTGCTCTCCCTCCTCCTTGTCTCCGTCGTGCTTGGACCAGCCCTCATCGAGGCTCCCCCAGGAACCAAGAGCATCGAGGAGATATTCTCCCCAAAGCTTCCGCCCGGGAACGAGACCAGCGAAACTGCTAAGGTCGAGGTTCCGGCTTCGCCCCACTTCGTTCTCCTCGTAACGGGAGCGGCCCACACCCACTACCTCAGGCTCAACGTTTACACGGACTACGTGAACGGAAGGTGGCTGACGAGAAACGCCACGAGGGTTCCGAGCAACGTCATCGCGCCCCCGGAAATAAAAGTCCCCCATCACGCCGGAGGGGACAGAATAACCGTCATCTCGTTTCTTCCCCTCAGCGGGAACCTCTTCACCCCCCTCTACACGACCCACGTTGACGGTGCCGGGGCAGAGGCTATTCCCGAGTACAACCTCTTCAGAACCCCCCTGAACGTGACCGCGTACTCCCTCTCGACGGTGAGCTACACCTTTGAGTGGCCGTATCTGATGAACCTCACGGCAGGAAACCAGACTGAGTATCTCTCAGCCCCCAACGACACCCGGCTGGTGACCCTGGCGAGGAGCATAACAACGGGGGCACGCTCGGACTACTGGAAAGCGCTCAGTATAGTTAGATACCTGGCCAGCAACTACAGGAACGTGGAGAACGCAACTCCACACGAGGAGGCTGACAGGCTGAAGTGGTTCCTGTTCGAGTCCAAGGCAGGGAGTTCCTACGACTTCGCCTCGGCCTTCGTGGTCCTGGCCCGGCTGAACGGCCTTCCCGCGAGACTCGTCGAGGGGGTTTACATCGATGCAATCCCCCAGACCCAGGTCGTGACCGAAAAGAACAGGCACTTCTGGGCGGAGGTTTACTTCGAGAACGCCGGCTGGCTCGTCTTTGACCCCCTGCACCCCACGGATCAGAACGTGTACATGCCTTTCGAACTGGAGGCACCTGGAGTTCTGATGCCCCTGGAGCGGGGTTCATCTGGAACGGTCACGATAAAGTTCGAGCGGGTCGCGAGAGGGGCAAACGCGAGCGTTACCGTGGACGTTCCAACCCTCGGGAGGATAGCGGTCATCAACGAGTCGGGGATATACAACCTGACGGTGGGGCCCTTCGGGGAGCCAGGCTACTATCCCGTCATGGTCAGGGCAACGGACGGGGAAGGAAACTCGCAGACCCTGATCGTTCCGGTTACTGTCCCGGGAAACGTGAGTGCCCTGCCAGACCCAGTTACGGCGTACCTGCGCAAGAACGATGCACTTACCGTGGAACTCACCGTGCCCGGCACCGGAGGGGTGGGCCTCAAAACGGGATCCCCCCTGGTGGATTCCTGGTTCTCCATCGAAACCCTGCGAAACGAGACCAGGATGTACGTCAGGCTAATTCCACCCGACGACTACCCGAACGGCTGGCACATCGAGAACCTCACCGTCACGAGAGAAGCGGACGAATACAAAATCCACCTCCCGATTTTCGTGGTGGAGCGAACCGAAATCAAAGCGGAGGCACCTGGAGCGGTGACCGCGGGGGACTCGTTCGTTATAAACGGGACCGTGGAAGGTAGCGCCAGGGGCGAACGACCGCGCCGGGGAAGCGTGGCGGCGTTCATAAACGACGGGGAAAGGGACGTCCTGATAGGCTACGCAAACGTATCCAACGGGACCTTCACGCTCCCCGTTAACATCCCGGTGTACCTCTCCCCCGGGACTAAGCAGGTCTTCATATACTACCTCACTCCCCCCGGATATCCTTACCTCCCATCCGGGGCTACATTCACGGTCGAAGTCAGGGGGCTGGCCAGATTCTCGATGCCTGGGCTGATACTGGCCAGACCAGGCAACGTCACGGTCATCGGCAGCCTCCTAAGCGGGGCTGGGAAACCGATAGCCAATGCCAGCATCGAATACTACCTCGATGGAAGGCCCCTCGGGGAGACCTCCACCCTCACGGACGGCAGGTTCTCCCTGGTTCTCCGGCTCCCCACGATTGAGAGGCACGTGCTGACAGTGAGGTATCCAGGAAGTCCGGAGTACTCTCCATCCGCCATGAACGTCACGGTGGCGACCGTTGAGCTGGATGTTCCGGAGAGGATAACCGGAGAAATCGGGGAGCCCATCAGAATCGGTGGAAAGGTCGCTGGAATCGAGGACGTGGCCCTGCAGGCCTACGTGTTTCCGGGGAAGACGTATCCAGTAGACGTGACCAACGGAAGCTTTGAGCTGACGATCGAACCATTCCAGACGGTCGGGGAAAGGCCCGTGGAATTCCGCCACGGTACCAGAACCCTTGGGAGAACGACGGTGGTGGTTCTTTCACCGGTGGAAATAGAGCTCCTGACGCCGAGGGCGGAGGGCGAAAAAACCGCGGCGCTGAGGTTCAGGGTCGTTGATCCCGTCAACAATCCGGTGAGCGGGGTTTACCTCAACGTCAGCGTGGACGGCTTCGCGATGCGGGTAATGACCAACGGCTCCGGAGTAGCCACCCTCGAAGTTCCTGTGCCAGAGGAGGAAACCAACACAACTGTGGTTGTTGTCTTCGACGGCTCATCCTACTACCTGCCCGCGAGCGGGAGGTTCCATGTCGTGATAGCCAGAAGACGGGGAATCCCCTGGGCCTACATCGCCATAGCTCTGGTCATCGGCGCATTGATAGTTAGATACCGTCTCACGAGAAGAAGACCTGAGAGAAGGAGGGCGGAGAATGTTCTGAAAATTATCTTCAACAACGGCATTCCCGTATTCAGGGAGGGGGAAACGGTGGAGCTGAGCATCGAATGCGAGGGGGAGGCAGAGCTTTACGTTGATGGAAAACTTGTAGGGAGGGGGCGGGACTTTACCCTGGCCCCGAAAGTTGGGGAACACACCATAGAGGCACGCTGTGGGGAGCTCATCGAACGTGCGACCGTGAGGATAGTGCCCCGCTACGACGACGCAGTGGTCGATTACTACGAGAGGTGCTTCCTGCCGTGGGCCAGAGGGGCCGGCCTGGACGTCGAGGGAATGACCCCTCGGGAGATAGCCGCGGCGCTGACGGACATGATGTACCCCTGGGAGCCCCTGGATACCCTAACGGAGGTCTTCGAGAGGGCCAAGTACAGCACGGTTGAGGTGTCGCGGGGGGAGTTCATCAGATTTTACCGCTCGCTCCTCGAGCTGGTTGGAGGTGGTTGCGTTGTTTAAGCTCAACTGGGGGCGGATAGGCATTTACTTTGGAGTGGTTGCCCTCGTCTACGCCCTTTCATCCCGGGCGGAGCCCCTCAGTACCATCAGGGAGCCATCGGTAATTTTAGCGCTGTTTATGACCGCGCGTGAGGTGGCGAAGGGAGTGGGGAGGGAGCTCCTCGCTGGGTTTCTCGTGCCGCTCGGCCTCTCGACCGCGGCCCTTCTCATCCCGATCCCGGAGTGGCGCATCCCGCTGGCCCTGATTTCATTCGGCACGGGGGTTGCACTCACCGCGCCGAATCTGGAGGAGCGGGCCAGGGTCGTTAGGGGAGTTGGGGTCTTCCTGGCCCTCTATGGTCTGTCCAGAACGCCCCCGCTGATGACCTACGGAAGCGTCTTCAGCTACACCGGGGCCGCGTTCCTGCTCGGCTACGCCACCTCAGAACTCGTCGAAAGGTACCCCTGGGTGGAGGTCATCGAGAGGAACCTTCTTGGAATAGGTGCCCTCGGCGGTGTTTTGGGCCTTTACGTTTCCGTCAGAGGTGAACTCAGCGAGAGCCACCCAGAGCTGGTCTTCTACGGGGAGTGGCTGGTGCTCGTCCTGGGCGTCGTTCTGGCCGGATCGATGGTGTACTCCCACGTGGCTGAACATGACCCGGAGCGCTACCTCCTCGAGCAGTGGCGGAGGCACGAGGCAAAAACGCTGGAGAGGCTGGGCCCCGAGATGATGGAAGCCAGAAGGGCCGTTGAGGATTTCGTCGTGCGCGGCAGGAGGGGACCGCTGGTGGCATTCGTAACCTATTACGGTGCGAGGCTCTTCGGGGACAGGGAGGAGTTCGGAGCGCTCATCTCGAAGGTGGCGGACTACGAGGGAAAAACGGTCTCCCCCCTCATGCCGCTATGGATAAGGCGGCGCTATGAGAGGGCCGAGCTCGAGAGGAGGGAGAGGATTGTGAAGGAAGTTTTTGAAGGATTGAGGGACCTGATGGGGTGGAAGCCATGACCGAGATTGAGGAAGCCTCCAAGAAGCTTGAAGAGATTGTGGAGAGAATTTCAACCGTCTACATCGGCAACGAGGAAGTCATAAGGAAGACCCTGGCGGCGGCTCTCGTCAACGGGAACGTCCTCTTCGAGGACTACCCCGGCCTGGGAAAGACACTCCTGGCCAAAGCCTTTGGGAGGGTTCTGGGCCTGAAATACACCCGCGTTCAGTTCACCCCGGACCTGCTCCCTGCGGACATACTGGGAACGAAGGTGTGGCGCCAGAACCTTGGAACGTTCGAGCTCATTAAAGGCCCGATCTTCACCCACGTCCTTCTGGCGGACGAGATAAACCGCGCTCCACCAAAGACTCAATCAGCTCTGCTCGAGGCAATGGAGGAACGGCAGGTGACCATAGAGGGTGAGACCTTCCCCCTGGAGCGGCCGTTCTTCGTCATCGCAACACAGAACCCGATAGAGTTCGAGGGGACCTATCCTCTCCCCGAAGCCCAGCTCGACAGGTTCCTCCTCAGGTTGCGCGTGGGCTATCCAAAGAGCCTGGAGGATGAGATGGCAATCCTTGAAGCGCGTTTGAGCTGGAGAAAGGACGACCCAACCGCTGACATGGAACCGATGATCGACAGGGAGACGTTCGTAAGAATCCAGGACCTCGTGGAGGAGAGAATTTTCACCAGCAGGGACATCGTGAGGTACATCTCGGAGCTCGTGAGGAACGCCCGAGCGGATTCCAGGGTGGAGGCCGGCCCGAGCCCCAGGGGCGGAATCGCATTGATGAAGGCGGCAAAGGCAAACGCCCTCCTTGAGGGCAGGGACTACGTTCTTCCGGACGACGTCAAGGCCTTCGCCATCGATGCCCTGGCCCACAGGGTCGTCATCAGGGCGGAGTACTCCTTCGAGGGCATCAGAGGCGAGGACGTTATAATGGAAGCCCTGGAAAAGACCCCAGTTCCCAAAGGGGCGGAATGAAGATGAGGAAGAACCTGACGGGCTACCTCCTGTGGGCACTCCTCCTGGGGACGCTTTTTCTCTCCCCGGGGATGATAGGCCTGGCCACGGTGCCCCTATCCATCCTGGCCCTGGGAACGCTGATCGAACCACCGAAGGGCATAACCGTGGTGAGGAGGATATCCCGGAGGGAGGTGCGGCTCGGCGAGGAGGTCGAGGTCAGGGTGCGCGTCACAGTCGAACGCGGTATGGGTATAGTGGTCGTCAGGGATCCCCTGCCAGGGAGCGTGGCGCTGACCGGGGGCAGCAGCGTCGGGGTGTTCTTCAAGGGCCCCAAGTCACTGCGGGTTGAATACACATACAGGATAAAGCCCGTCCTCAGGGGCGTTTACACCCTGCCCAGGAGCGAGGTGACCACAAGGAGTCCCCTCGGAACCCGCTATCTGTGGGGACTCTACGGGGAGGAGCTGAAGATAAGGGCCGTTCCCAGGGTGCTGAGAGAGGTATCGGTGATTGAAACCCGGAGAAAGGCGAGGATAAGCGTTCCGGAGACGAGCTACTCCATAAGGGGGCCCATCTCAACGGACTTCAAGGAGATAAGGAACTACCAGACGGGGGATCCGATGAAGCTCATAAACTGGAAGGCGACCGCGAGGATGGGGGAGGTGCTCGTCAACGAGTTCGAGAGGGAAGGAAAGAAGACCGTGCTCTTCATTGTGGACGCCCGGGAGGCGATGAAGATAGGAAAGGAGAGCGAGAGCCCCTACGAGAAAGCGATGAACCTCGTCGCGTCGATGGCCCACCGCTTCCTGAGAAAGGATTACCACGTGGGGCTCTATCTGCTGGGAGCGGGAAAGTTCATCCCACCTGCCACGGGGCCCAGACAGCTCCACGAAATCGTTAGAACCATGATGAGCTTTGAGAGGGTCCAAACCGGGGAGGAAAGGCTTGACGACGCGGTGGAGAGGCTGAGGAGGATACTCATCCAGTACACCCCCCTGGTGGTCTACGTCTCCAACATCCTGGAGGGAACGTGGGCCGAGACGAGGAGGGGAATGCTCGCCGTGAGGGCCATGGGGCGGGGCAGGACGAGGCCGATGGTGGTGGACATCTCGGTCTATCCAACCCTCGACCCGGGGACCGGGACGCTGATGGAGATGGAGAAGAGGGCGATAATGGAAGACCTGGAGAAAACCGGAGCTTACGTCGTCCGCTGGCTGCCCGGCGAGGAGGAAACGGGCAGGATAGTAACCAGGCTTCTGGGGGAGATAAGATGAGCCTCACCCCCGCAAAATTCACTGTTGTTCTTCCCGCGGCGGCTCTGACCGCGCTGGCGTATTCCAGCGTCGCTGGGATGAGCGGCTACGTACTTCCCACCGCGCTCGCGGCGATCCTGCTGGGAGTCTTTCTATCCAGCGGCTCCGCCAGCAGGGCCGTCTCCCTCTCGATGACCCTCTACGCAGTCCCGTACACGATCGGGGCGTCGCAGTTCCTGCCCGTGGCATTTCCCGAAGCCTACAGGAACCTGGGGGAGGCGATACTGGCCAGCCCGTACTTCTCATCGGCGATCCCGATATTCGCCCTCGTTGCCCTGGGAATCACCGCGGACTACGTGGAGACCGCAGAGGAGTGGGAGGGCGTTCTGAAGGTACTGGGAGGGCAGGAAGTAGGAAAGAGAACGCTGCTCTACGGCCTTCTCTTTCTGCTGGCTGCATTCGTTCTCTCCCTGGCGGTCTTCTGGGCGGGCAACCATCTGGGAATCCCGGCGGCCGGCTCCCTGCTGCCGCTGATTCTCCTCACGGTGGGGCTGGTCGTCGCATACTCCTCCATCGAGAGCGGGAGCTACAGGAGGGTGGTCGTTGCAGTGGAAACCCCCCCATTCAACGGGAGCGTGGTTATCCAGACCCCAAAAAGGACGCTGACCCTGCCGGTGAGCCGCTCTATGGGCTTCGAGTGGGAGACCGTGAGACTGGAGGCCGAAACGGGGGAGAGACCGAGGAGGGTCATTCTCAGAACTGGAGAAAAGGAAGAAGCCCTGAGCCCCCTGATTGAAAGCGTCGATCAGGAGACCCTCTTCCTGCTCTACCGGGTGGAAAAAGAGAAGGTTAATATAGGCTGGCGCCGAAGAATATGGGGGTGAGAGTAGTGGGCAACGACCTTCCAAAGTCCGTTCTGAGACACCTGGAGCCGAATGAGGATGTTCTGTTCACCGTCCGCAAGAAGATAAGCGTGGAGAAGCCAAAGTGGCTCATAGTAACTAACAGGAGGATAATCTACCTCGACGAAAAAATTCTGGGCAGGTACGACATAAAGGCCCTGCCATACCAGAAGCTCGAGGAGGTAACGATAGAGCTGGGCATCATCTCCTCGGAGTTCATAATAAAGGGCGAGGAGGACATAAGGCTCAAGCTCGGCTGGATGAACAAGGAGCAGGCGAGAAAGACGATAAACGCCATAAAGGACGCCCTAAACGCTATAGCCATCGAGCCGGTCACGATAGAGGTCAAGAAAGGCCTGACCCACGAGACATGGGTTCTGAAGAAGCCAAAGGAACTTGTGAGCAGGGTCGTCCCGGGATCGACTGTCCAGCACGCGCCCCCTGTGGAGAAGGAGGAAGACCCGCTCGAAAAGCTCAAGAAGCTGAAGGAACTCTACGACATGGGTGTGATAAGCCAGGAGGAGTACGAGGAAAAGAGAAAGAAACTTTTGGAACAGATTTAGCCCCTTTTCTTCCAGATTATCAGAGCCGCCCCGAGCAGGAGAGCCGCGAGGAGGTAGGGAAGAGGGTTCTTTCCAACTGGTCTGTGGATTATTGTCGTTGTTGGCATCGTCGGGGCTGTTTCGGTGGCATGGGGTTCCTCCCGCAGAACCACCACCGTGGAGTTCACGAAGCCGTAGAGCTTCACCCCAAGGGGCCTGAGCTCACCCCAGTAGGGGCCCTCGTAGAGCTCCACGGAGAAAGCAGCCCCTTTGGGGAGCGGGGCGACGGTGAAGTAGTAGCCCGTTGAGGACCTGAGCAGGGGTCTTGGCTCGGCAAGCTCTGATAGGTTGCCTTTAATCCAGAGGTTCGCCCTGGAGAGGTTCACGGAACTGGCGTTGAGTGATATTAATGCAGGAACGTCATTTCCCGAATAGTAGCGGAGCTTAGCAACGTTGCTGGCCTTTCCACCCGTCTCCACCACCACGTCAAGCCAAGCCTTTCCGGTATTTATTGCTGGAACCTCAACCAGTATCTCTGTTGAGTTCCAGGAGAGAACCCTCGCTTCAACGCCGCCGATGGTAACCCTTCCACCGCTTCCAAAGCCGGCCCCGGCTATGAGGATTTCCTGGCCGGGTCTTGCGGTGTAGGGGGTTAAGGAACCTATTAAAGGCTCCCCCTGCTCGCGCTCAATGTGGAAGACGTAGAAGCTGTTTCTCGGCAGTTCTACCGTCGCTTTGCCTTTCTCAACCACCATCTCTGCTCCGTAGAGGACATCTACATAAGTTCCGTCGGGCCAGTCGATGTTGATGCTGAGCTCCGCCGGCGAGCCCTTGTTCATCACAACCAGAAGTCTGTGCGCTCCAAAGGTTCTCTCGAAGGCCCAGACCGAGTAGTTTGCGTAAAGCGTTTTAAAGTCTCCGAAAGCCAGGGCATCGTTGGTCTTTCTCAGCTCAGCTAAAGTTCTGATTATCCTTGCCGCTTCCGTGGTGTTGTTGAAGGCCATCATAGGCCTGTTGTAGGGGTCGCCCTTTCCGTCTTTGCTCACCAGATAGCTCTCGTCGCCGTAGTATATCACCGGGATCCCTGGCAGGGTCATCGTCAGTGCCAGTGCCATGTGGAAGCGCTCTACGGTGTCTTCCCTCCTCGCCCCGTTGAGGAAGCGGATTAGGTCGTGGCTGTCGAGGAAGTTCAGTTGCTTGTTTGGATAGAGGAAACGGGAGTAATAGTCCTCAAGCGTTCTGGAGAGCGTCTCAAGGCTTCCCACGAAGCCAAAGGTTTTCACTATATCGGCCCTTATCGGTATGTTCAGAACCGGCGAGACATTGGAGTAGCGGTAGAGCTCGTATAAATCGTCGCTCCTTTCCGGCGAGAGCGAGTAGTACTCCCCGTAGATTAAGAGGGGTCTCTCAGAGTAGAGGCGGAGGTAAAAGGTCTCAAGCCAGCCGAGCTCCATGTGCTTGACGGCGTCGATCCTGAAGCCGCAGGCGCCCGAATTGGCAAAGAGCATCGCCCCCTCGGTGAGATAGGAATCGACCCAGGGGTTGAGCTGGTTGAAGTCTGCTAAACCGTAGAGGTTGGCGTACTTGAGGGGGATTCCAGACCAGGTGAAAATGTTGCCGTTGTGGTGGTAGATGTCCTCTCTTATGCCCGTTATCGGGTTCACCGTGGCGTTCTTGGTGTCCTCAAAGTAGTCAGTGATTTTGGTCCCGTTGTCGTAGAGCGCTCCAAACTCACCGTCGGTTGATGGGTTTGAGTGGTTGGGGACGTAATCAACCACGATGCATATTCCCCTCTTTCTGGCCTCCTCTACCAGCTTAAGGAAGTCCTTCCAGGTTCCGAAGTGCTCCTCTATGCGTTTGTAGTCCCTCGTCCAGTAGCCGTGGTAGGGGGCGGAGCCGTGTGCCATCCTGTTTATGTTGTCGTTGAGCGGGGAGACCCATATCATGGAGACGCCGAGGCTCGCTATGTAGTCGAGCTTTTCCGTTAGTCCCTCTATGTCCCCGCCCCAGTAGAGGCGGTAGTTGGTGTGGGTCGGGTCATAAAAGGGCTCGTTGTTGCTCTGGTTCCCATCGTAGAAGCGGTCAACCATGATTTGATAGACGACGCCCCTTTCAGGGACCTGGTAGGCACCCACCAGCGGTATCAGGAGCAGCAGAATGACAGCCGCAGCCAGTGCTCTCCTCACAGTATCACCAGAAGTGATAAGAAATGGGGGCTTAAAAATTTTCACATCAAGCCCGCGAGATGTCCTTGAAGCCCAGGGAAATGCGGGAACCAACAAGAGAGCTGTTGGCGGCCTTGATAACCTCAAGCCGGTACTTGCCACCCCCAAAATTCCAGTGAAGAACGGTACTGGCAGTTTCCTCGAAGAGAGGGAGCAGCTCCGGGGAGTACCTCTCCATAATGTCCCGGTTAAGGAAGTACAGCGCCACGCGGCTCTTCTTCCCGACGAAGGTCGAGATGTTGCGGATCAGCCGTATAACCTCGTGCCGCTCAAGGGCGATAAAGAGCTTGTGGATCCCGAGGACGGGGTTAAAAACAACCTCCTCCGGGACTATCTTCTCGTAGATCTCATCGTAGTACCTGAAGTCCAGGGAGTATTTGTCCACCTCCACCCTTCCAAAGATGTTTCCGATGTCTCTGCTCCCCCCAATCTTTATGACCGGAGCGTTCCTGAGGCCCTCAAGCTCCAGTCCCATTAAATCCAGGCGGATGATGCTCTCCGCGAAGGCATCCGAGATGTCGTCGATTATGAGAGGTGTTCTCCTGCCCCTGCCCCTGCGGCAGATCAGGTAGAGGAGAAGCTCGGGGGAAGAAACCGCACTGTACTCAATGAGGACTGTCTCACCGGGTCTGAGCCCGAAGAGAACCTGATCCACGGCATGAGCGCCCATTGTTATATCACCGGATACATTTTACAATGGCAAAGTATAAAAGGTTACCGCGGCGGCCACTGTTTTACACTATTCTAGCCACCGTCAGGACTCTCGGGGAGACAAAGGAACCCCTGCGAACCGTTTCATGTCCAACGGCGAGGATTGACCTCAGAACCTCGAAGGCGTTTCCCACAAGCATGTTGTCCCTGAAGGGCTGAAGCTCCCCGTTCCTCACGACGTATCCCAGCTCAACCGTCAGTGAGAAGTCACCGCTGACGGGGTTGGCGGTGTGCTCGCCGAAGACCTTCTTAACCACAACCCCCTCGAAGTCGCGGAGGCTCTCCCTCCCAGGTTCGACCAGCAGGTTGCTCGTCCCTATGTGGGGCATTGTTCTGAAGTCCCGAACCGCGTTTCCAGTGCTCTCCATACCAAGGAAAGAGGCGTACGTGTGGTCAAGAAGGAAGGATTTCAGCACACCCTCCTCAACGAGAACAGTCCTCCTGGAGGGGGTCCCCTCACCGTCGAAGGAGTAGCTCCCAGGGAGACCCTCGATCGATGGGTCATCGATGAGGGTAAGCCCCTCGGCGGCCGCGGGCTCACCGGGCCTGGAGAACCTGCTCCTGCCAAAGTAAACGCTGTCGCCGTAGAGGTTCTCGAGCAGGATCCCCAGGATCGCCCCAAATGCCTCGGGCTCAAGAACCAGTTCGCCGGAATATCCGTCGAGCTTTCCGGCGGCGCCGCTCAGCTCCGCCTCCTCAATGGCAAGAGTTACAGCCCACTCGAGCTCCTCAAAGGGCTGAAGAGAGCGGTACGACTGATAGTATGAGCCGGTTCCCGCTCTCCCGCCCTCCTTGACCGCGTAGGCGGAAACACTCATCCCAGTGGAGCGCTCCTCGAGGAAAACACCGTTCGAGTTCGCAACGCCGTAGGTGTTGACGCCGAAAGCCAGCGAGCCGGAGAGGGTAATTCCCTCGCCCTTAAGCTCGACCATCCTGGACGCAAAGTCGCCCGCGAGGGCGTAGGCGTCTTCAAAGGGAATCTCGTCGATGAGCCTGTCGTAGAGTCCACCGACGGGGCGCGGCTTTTCCCCGGAGGGAAATCCCGCGAAGGGCACCTCACTTATCCTCGCAAGCTTTATCGTTCTTTTCACAAAGTTTTCAAGCGTTTTGCGGTCGTGGTTCAGGCCGGTTATGTAGGAGAAGCCGAGTTTGCCCCTGTAGCCGATGCGGAGGCCTATCCCCGAATGGAACTTTCTCTGGGAGCGCTCAAGTCTCTCGCGCTCTATCCTGAAGGAGCCTCCCCTGCCCCTCTCCCAGTAAAGCTCCCACTCCACGTTCTCGCGCTCGAGGATTCCAATAAGTTCATCTATCATCGGTTCACCGGGGAGAGTTCGAAGGGGAATTTAAAAGGTATTCTGCTACTCTCCAATGACCTCATTGTACAGCCGGAGGAGCCGCTCGTAGGCGTTTTCCTTTATTGCAGCCAGCTCCCCAAAGAGCGTCGCAACCCCCTCATCCCCCGCCATCCTCTGGAGCTTTCTGTAGATGTCCCTGCCTATTGCCTCGGAAATCAGGGCCAGCGCCAGGGCGTTTTCGACGTCCTCCACCCTCATCATCTCATCACACACCGGCAGGGTGTCCAGCGGAGGGGCATTGAACTCGAGGGGCTTCATACCGGGATAGAGCCTCTCGAACAGCTCAGACATCTGGACCGCGTGCTTCCTCTTCTCCCCCGCCAGCTGCAGGAACTCGTCGGCAAGCATTCCTTCAACGCGCTTGGCCAGCCACTCGTAGGTCTCGGCCCCACACCTCTCGTTGCATATGGCGTAGCTGAGGAGCTCGTACCCGTTCAGGTTCTTCAGCAGGATCTCCACATCCTGTATAATATCAACGTCTATCGCCATTTTCGTCACCATACATAAAATTGAAGGTTGATGTATATACGCTTTGCTTTCGGGTCTCGCGGATCCAAAACAGAAACCCATCCTTCAGCGAAGCCCACCCACCAGAGCCCTCGTGAGGACGTGCGGGCCGCCGTCGTCAACCGGAACCCACTGCCCCTTACCGCAGTAGCCCGGAAAATCGACCTTCAGGTCGTTCCCGATGGCGCGGATGTTTTTCAGGACGTCCAGTATGCTCCCGGACAGGGCCACGTCGCGAACCATCTCCTTTACCTCGCCGTTTTTAATTAGGTAGCCCTCCCTCGCGCCGAAGGTGAAGGTACCTCCTGCCGTATCAACCTCGCCGCCCTTGTCCCCGATCATGTAGAGGCCGTTCTTAACCTCCTCAACCATCTCCTCAAAGCTCCAGTCGCCGGGCTCAACGTAGGTGTTGCTCATCCTCACGAGGGGCTGATAGTTGTAGCCCTGCGCCCTCCCGTGGCCGTTCGGCTCGAGGTCAAGCAAAGCGCTCGTCTCGCGGTCGTTGAGGTAGTTCACGAGAATGCCGTCCCGGATTATCTCGACGCGCCTCGCCTTGATGCCCTCATCGTCGTACACGTAGGAGCCAAACCTGCCTGGCAGTGTCGGGTCGTCAACGACCGTAAGCCCCTCAACGGCTATTCTCTCCCCCAGTCTGCCCGCGAGTATGCTGTCGCCGTTCTTGACGGCGTCCGCCTCAGCGGCGTGACCGAGTGCCTCGTGGATGAAGACTCCGGTAAGTTCCGGGTCCATTACCACATCGAACTCGCCCGAGGGTGGCGAGCGGGCGTGGAGGAGGGAGACGGCTTTTTCCTTAATTATGTCCGCCCATCGGGGGAAGTCTATCCCCTCCACCAGCTCCCAGCCAGCTGTTCCGCCAAAGCTCTTCCAGTAGCCCTGCATCTCGCCGTTCTCCCTGGCGGTGACCGAGAGGGCGATGCGAAGGCGAGGGGTCACCGTCTCTATCTCGCTTCCCAGGGAGTTGAAGTAGAAGGTCTCCTTGAGACCGTCCCCGTAGTGGACGCGCCTGCTTGAGATGGCATCCCCTCTCAGAAGGGAATCGATCTCCTTCACCAGGGCGAGCTTATCCTCGATGTCGACCTCCGTGAAGGGCTTTTTAACACCGATCACCGCCCTGTCCTTCACGGGGTCGCCCAGATAAATCTCCGATTTCCCTCTTGAGAGCCTCGCAATTTTCATCGCGGTTTTTATAGCGTCCTCCGCCCGCCCCATGTCGTTCGCACTGGAGAAACCCCAGGCGCCGTTGAACGCCCTGACACCTATTCCCATCTCGGTGTTGAGGGAAAGCTCCTCCAGCTGGCCGTTCTGCATGCCGAGATGGGCGGCCGTGACACGGGTTATCCTGATCTCATAATATGGTATGCCGTAACGTCCCGCAAGTTCCTCGGCCTTTCTCACCAGTTCCTCCATACGCACACCGATGGACATAAAAGGGAGTTCCTTTATATGGGTTGTTATAGAGATCCGGTATAGATGGATGAACCATATGGTTTAAGGGTTGGTTTATGGAGAGGCGTAAAGAGATACTCGAAACTATCACGGACAAGCCGGGGATAACCTTCCGGGAGCTGGCAAGGGAGCTCGGAATAGGCATAGGCGACCTGCAGTATCATCTCCGGAAACTCGAGAAAGAGGGCAGGGTATTCTCAAAGAAAACCGGCAAGAGGCGCTACCTGTTCCCAAGGGGATTCGAGGAGAAGGCGCAGAGGCTGCTCATAGCAATATCAACGGAGACACGGAGGAAGATTCTCCTGCTCCTCATGGAGGGGCCGAAGAACCAGAAGGAGATGGCGGGGAGCCTTGGACTCAGCCAGCCGACGGTGAGCTATCACATGAACGAACTGATAAAGCTCGGCGTCGTGACCGCGGAGAAGGAAAGCAGGAGCGTCATATACACCCTCTCTTACGACCCCGAGCTGATAGCAAGGCTGATAAAGGAGTACCGGCCGAGCCTGTGGGATAAGCTGGCAGACAACCTGATAGACCTGCTGACGAGCGTGGGTGATGGAGAATGATGGAAACCCTACTCGCTATTACGGCACTGATCCTTGCGCTGACACTGGCGGGGATCTCGTTCATCGCGTACAGGAAGAGCCATCTGCGCCCTGCAATGTACCTGATGATAGCCTTCCTCCTGCTGGCGATCAAAAAGACGATAGAGACCGCCAAACTGGCGGCGTGGATAGAGCGGGACGTGGGGCTGGTGGTGAGTTCTCTGGAGGTGGTCGTTCTGGCCCTGCTGGTGCTCTCGCTCTGGAGGCGCTAACGAACCACCATGGCAGGAGGGCCTATGAGACCCACTACCTCCTCAAGGAGGCTCCCTATCCTCGTTTTTCCGCTCCTGCCGTAGGCGCCCATGACGACCAGACTGTAGCGACCGGAGTTGGCCTCTTCGAGGATCTTTTCCTTGGCGGAACCCTCGACTATCCTGAAGGAGCAGTTCACGCCCTCCTCCTGACAGAGCTCCAGAAGGTTCGTCATCAGGTGCTTGATGCTCCTCTTCATGTCGTTCCATATCTCCTCCTCAAACCTCTCGACCTCCGAGAGGTTCTCGCTGAACATTCCCAGGTTGAAGGCCATGGCCCTGGCTTCCCTCCTGTCCAGGACCGAGAAGAGTATGACCTTTCCCCTCTTCTTCTTGGCTATGGCGATGGCGTGGAGAGCAGCCTTCTGGCTCCACTTCGAACCATCAACGAGGACGAGTATCCGCATGACATCACACCCCTATGTATCTTATCCAGAGCAACCCCATTCCAATGGCAACGGTAACGAACATTATAACGAGCCCAACCTTGAGGAAGTCCATAAACGTTATCCGAACTCCCTCTCTGCCCGCGATACCGATGACGACCACGTTGGCGCTCGCACCTATTGCGGTTCCGTTGCCGCCGAGGCAGGCTCCGAGGGAGAGGGCCCACCAGAGCGGGTAAACGTTCATCGAACTCCCCATTGCCTTTATGAGGGGTATCATCGCCGCTGTGAGAGGGATATTGTCCACTACGGCGGAGGAAACCGCGGAAAACCAGGTTATTATAATCAGCGCCTCGCCGGTGTTCCCGATATACCCCAGTATCCAGCGGGCAACCCCGTCGATGATGCCGGTCTCCACGAGGGCACCAACGAGTATGAAGAGGCCCATGAAGAAGAATATCGCCGTCCACTCGACCTTTTCGAGGATCTCCTCAGGATCCATCCCGCTCCACAGGAGGAGAACGGAGGCGCCGGTGAGGGCAACCACTGCGGGCTCAATCCCCAGCCGATCGTGGATGAAAAAGAGCATGACCACGCCGAGTATAACCGCCACGGACTTCTTAAAAAGTGAGTAGTCCCTTATGGCATCTCTCTCATCGAGCTCACCAATGGTTGAGAGTATCCTGTCCCTCTTGGCGTCGCTGATCCTCATGGCGTTCCGGTAGACCAGGTATATTATCCCGAGGGAGGTGAATAGGTCAACGAGCGCTATCGGCCCCATGTTGAGGAGGAACTCGTTGAAGCTCAGCCCGGCCGCGGAGCCTATCATTATGTTAGGGGGATCCCCAATGAGGGTGGCGGTTCCGCCGATGTTGGAGGCGAAAACCTCTGCCAGGAGAAACGGGACGGGATTGATGTCCATCAGGCGCGTTATGTAGAGGAGCATCGGGGTCAACAGCAGGACGGTCGTAACGTTGTCAAGAACCGAGCTTATGACGGCGGTGACGACGGAGAACAGCAGGAGAACCTTCATAGGACTCCCCCTGGCAAACTTGGCGGTCTTTATGGCTATGAACTCGAAGAGACCGCTCTCCTTGGCGGTGTTGACGATTATCATCATACCGATGAGGAGGAAGAGCGTGTCGAGGTCGAGGTGTTCGGGAAGCGCTTCCCACGGCACTATGCCGAGGAATAACACAACGGCCGCACCAAAGAGGGCCGCAACCGTTCTGTGAACCCTCTCGCTGATTATCATGGCGTATGTTATCAGGAACACTGCTACGGCTATTCCTGCTGCGATGGTCTGCTCCATGGTCATCACCCAACTAGTAGATTATAACCGGGCTTTCAAGATGCTGGACTATCCTCAGAACGACGGGACTCACCGGGGACGTCCTGGTGACCTCCGAGCCATAGCTCCGGGACACAACCAGGAGGTCGAAGTTCTCATCCCTCATAAGCCTTATGACGTCGTCACTCTTGCTCCCGATGAAGTGCCTCCGCTCTGTTTTAAGGCCCAGGGCCTCCAGCCTGGGGGCCATCTTGAGAACGAGGTTCCGGGCAAATTCCATTTTGGCATTCCTGAGCCTTTCAGCCTCCTCTTTCCCAAGGGTCTGCTCGATGAGCTCCAGAGTTCTTTTCTCAGAGATGTAAACGAGCGTCACCGAGGCACCACTGTAGGCGCTCAGCGTCTCGTAGAGCTCATCGGGTATCTCACCTGAGAACCTGTCAATGGGGATCAGAATCGAACGAACCTCCGGAAGCACGAACTCCTCGGGGAGGAGCAGAAACTCCCTGTACCGCCGGGTTATTTCCTCGTACCTGTCCGCGGCGATGTTCTGAAACTTCCTCTGGATGAGCCTGCTGAATATGTCCATTCCCATCCCCACCTTCCGAAGGGAGACGAGGAATATATAAGCTTTTTCCGGTGCCGACTTCGAAAAGAAAACGGTCATCCAGACGAGATTTCATTAAACGGATGAACCACAAACCCTTTATTAAAAGCCGCAGAGATAGGTGCGGGGTGAGAGTATGAAACGAACAGCAGCCGTGCTTCTCATAGTCCTGCTGGTTCTTCCGTTCGCAGGATTTGCAGCGGCCCAGTGCCCAGAAGAGGGACACACGGTTGTTCTGAAGGCACCGGCAGTCTCAAAGACTTCCAGCGGGGAGCTCGTCGGAGTGGCCACCGACTTCGTGATAACAGTTGCACCCGGGACCGGACACGTCTACGTGGAGACCTGGCCCCTGGCGGAGGTCGATATGCAGGCCAGCGCGAGACTTGCCGCTCAGATAGCTGGCAAGGTTCTCGGCGTGGACATGGACAAGTACGACGTCTTCATTCAGATAAAAGCCGATTCTCCAATCATCGGCGGGCCCTCCGCGGGAGGAACCATGACCGTCGGAATAATCGCGGCCCTCGAGGGATGGAAGGTCAATCCAAAGGTCATGATGACGGGAATGATAAACCCCGACGGCACCATCGGCCCGGTTGGTGGAATACTGGAGAAGGCATCCGCCGCCCACGACGTCGGGGCCAACGTGTTCCTCATCCCCGAGGGACAGCGGGTTCAGTACGTTCAGGAAACCCAGAAGAAGGAGATAGGGGGCATAGTTGAGATAAACACCCAGACGAAGAAGGTGGATGTGGTAGATTACGCAAAAGAGCGCTGGGGTCTGACGGTTATTGAGATAAAGGACATATATGACGCCGTTTACTACTTCACAGGGCACAGGATACCGAGGCCCGAGACCCCCTCCTACGTCAGCGTTGATACGTCATTCCTCAGAGACGACGCTCTGAGCGACTACGACAACACCACCGCATACTACAGGGAGACCCTCGGGAAGCTCAAGGACAGCGACGTGGGCTACGCGACGTACACCACTCTGATGGAGGCCCTGAACCAGGCCAGTGCAGTTCTCAACCAGTCCAGGGAAGCGATCGATGATGGCATGTACTACACCGCACTAAGCAAGGACTTCCAGGCAAGGATAATGATACGGCACGTTGACTGGTACCTGGACGTGAAGTCCCAGGACGATGTTCAGAGGCTCCTCAAGACAGCCGGGAACCGGATAAACGCGTCGGAAAGCACCGTCTCCGGGATAACCATAAAGGGCGTCACGATGCTCCAGGCAATAGCTGCCGCGGAGGAGAGGGTGGAGCAGGCCAAGGGGCTGCTTGAGGAAGCGTGGAAGTACTACTACAGCGGCGACTACTGGGACGCCGTGGGCGATGCGGCATACGCCTACGAGAGGGCCAAAACTGCAGAGTTCTGGGCGCACCTCGGGGAGAGGTTCGCCGGAAACGACGAGATAAGCAGGGAGGTCGTCAAGGCCACAGCGAGGGACTACATAGATGAGTCCAGCCTCATCGTCACCTACATCGAGTCGATGTACGGCACCGTTGGGGGCGACCTGAGTCAGAGCATCCAGCAGGCGGAACAGTACTATGAGGACGGCAAGTACTCGGCGGCACTGTTCACGGCAATGGAGGCACGCGTGAGGGCGCAGGTCTTCCTCGACACGCTGGGTATAGAAAACAGGAGCGTGCTGATGGACAAAATGAAGGCCATGAAGGACGACGCTAAGACGGCCATAGGAGTGGCCCAAAGCCAGGGTGTCACGCCAGTCCTCGCAATGGCCTACTACGAGTTCGCCGAGAGCTACGAGAAGAGCGCCGAGGGTAACGGAAGTATCGAAGACATGCAGACTGCGATGATATTCTACCAGTATGCCAGGGAAACCGCCGGCCTCTTCCTCAGCGCTCCGTCCCAGCAGACCCCACTGCCCCAGGACAACTCAACCGACGTACCCCAGATAATCATACCAACCGGCGCGTCCACTCCGACCGATGGCTCCCCCAGTGCCCGGTCGGAAGGTACGTCTGAGGGATTCCCCGCCGCGGTTCTGGCGGCAGCGGCGGTGGGGGCGTTCCTAGTCGGTGCGCTGATTGGAAGAAAGCTCTGACATTTTTCTTTTCACAAGCCTCGCCCTTCACGGCGGGGAGGAGGTCAGTTCATCCAGACGCCTTCATCTATTCTTTTTGTCTTTAAACAAGCGCCTTCAGGAATTCAACGTAGACGCGCTTTACCCTCTCCAGGGATTCAACGCTCACCCACTCGTCGCTCCCGTGCCAGTTGCCCCCGACAGGTCCATAAACCAGGGTCGGCTTGTTGAGGTAAGTTCCAAAGTAGTTGAAGTCCCCCACGCTCCGGCCGTAGATTATCTCGGGCTCCCCGCCAAGGACGGTCCTGTGGGCGGACTTGAAGATGTTCACAAAGCGGTCGTTCTCCCTGACGACGTATGGAAGCATATCGGGCGTCGGCCTCTCAAACTTCGAGATCCTGATGTCCCCCTTCAGCTTTACCCTCTCCGCGAGGTTGAGAAGCTCTGAGCTAACCCTCTCCCAGTCCTCGCCGATGACTATGTGCCTGTCTATTATTGCCCTGGCGTAGTCCGGGACGCTCAGGCCGTCGGCGGAGCCCTCAATACGGAGGGTGCAGTAAGAGCCAACCCCAAGCTTTCTGTGGTTCCTGAAGCGTATCTTCCAGAGTGAGCCGACGAACCTCCCCAGCTCCTCTATGGCGTTGAGCCCCTCGTGTGGCCTCGCCGCGTGAGCCTTCTTCCCGAAGACCTCCACCTGAACAACGAAGCGCCCCCTCGCACCGAGCATGAGCCTCTCGTTCGTCGGCTCGGCGACAAGAACAACGTCAGCCTTATCCAGTCTCCCGCTTCGTATCAGTTCCCAGGCACCCCTGGAGTAGCCCTCCTCATCGACGACTGCGGTGAAGATCACGGTGGGCCGCTCCTTCCGGGGAAGCTCCGCCATCTCAACGAACGCAGCCAGGAGCGCCGCAAGGCCCGCCTTCATATCCGCACTTCCCAGGCCGTAAAAGCGGTCGCCTTCCAGCTCGCCCTTGGGGTTCTTCGTCCAGCCGGGGGATAGGTTGACGGTATCCATGTGGCCGTTCAAAACGACGGTGTAGCTCCTTCCAGGAAGATAGGCTACCACGTCGCTCCCAAAGCCCTCAACCGGAAGGAGCTCCACGTCAAAGCCGTGCTCCTCGAGAAACGAGGCGATGAATCTGGAGATTTCCTCCTCTTTTCCAAACGGGGAGCTGATGGACACCAGCTCCTTCAGGAGGTCAAATTCCATATAACCATCACCGGATGATAAAAACGACAAAGTGCTTAAGTAATTTTCCCTAATCACATTGAACAAAGCTTGACCAAAGCCCCAGTTTTTTTCAATAAATGCCAAAGGAATCCCTGAATTTCACGGGAAAGGATTATACATCTATCAAGGCGAGTACTAAGCCCACCACACCCACAAAGGGGAGCCCCTGACTTTTTTCTTTTCACAAGCCTCGCCCTTTAGGGCGGGGTACGGTGTTTGATAAATTGGCCTCAACGAGGAAAGCAACACTCTTTTAAAGCCTAAAACGCATACCATACTTTGAAATGAGGCGGGCAGTAACGGTAAAACTCCAACCCTCAAAGAAACAAGAGAAAGCCCTTTTTGAATTAGCTCAAGCCACAGCCATAATCTGGAACAAACTCAATTACCAACGCTTGAAACAGTTCAAAGAATTCGGCAAAACCGACTTCTCAACGACAGAAAAAGAAGCTTACCACGAGTTCAAGAACTGGATTGGTGGCTCAACAGTTCAACAGTTAGCCCGAAAGAACGCCGAAAGCTGGCGTTCGTTCTTCTCACTCAACAGGAGGAAAAAAGAATGGCGAGCTCCCCGAATGGTTCAAGCCAAGACCGCCCAAATTCGTTAGGGAAGAGGACGGCAGAAAACTCTTTGTAATTCCCCTGAGAAACGACCAGTACAGGATTAATGGAAACGTCCTCGAATTGAGGAGACTCGGCAAGTTTGGAAAACTCAAAATCCAGTTCAAGGGCAGAATACACTTGAAGGGCAAGCAGGGGAGGTTGGAAATAATCTATGATGATGTCAAACGCAAGTGGTACGCCCACATTAGCCTTACCGTTGATGAAAAACTTGAAGGTGAAGAATGGGTTAAAGTTCCAAAAGAACCGTTGGGCAACCTTTCAGCTGGAATTGACCTTGGAGTGAACAACTTAATGGCCGTTTACGTTGAGAACGGCGAAAGCTTCCTCGTGAACGGGAGATCACTCAAAAGCATTGATTTTTACTGGAGGGGGAAGATTGCCGATTACCAGTCCAAACTCAACAAGTCGGGAGCCAAGACGAGCAGAAAGCTCAAGAGAATGCACGAGAAGGCTAAACTTCAGGCAAAGCATTACATTAACACGGCAGTTAGACAAACTGTTAAAAGGCTTTATGAACTCGGTGTTTCAAGGATTGTCGTCGGTTATCCCAAGGGTATCGCCAGAAACTCTGGGAAGGGTAAGAGGCGGAATTTCCTTCTCTCCCACGTCTGGCGGTTTAATACTGTCATCAAACGCTTAACTGAAGTTGCTGAAGAGTATGGTATCTCTGTTGTGGTTGTTGGTGAGGCTTTTACTTCTCAAACGTGCCCTCTCTGCGGCCAACGCCATTCTGATGCTCGCTTTGTTAGGGGTTTGTTTAAGTGCCGTAGAGAGGGCGTTGTTATGAATGCTGACCTTGTGGGAGCTTTTAACATTTTGAGGAAGGTTAAAGCTATAACCCCAAGCCTTGAGGGTTTGAAAGCCTTCAAGGTGAGGGGTAACTGGCCTAAGACCGGGCCAGAGGGGTCGAAGACCCAATTTGTTTTGGGTCTAAATGAGACCCCTCAAACCTCCCTGCCTTTAGGGTAAGGGGTTCTCCGGTGGAACCCCCGCCCTTCAGGACGGGAAGGAGGTCAGCGCCAGGGTACAAGAAGGGAAGGTTTGTTTTCTGGTGGACCGGGCGGGATTTGAACCCGCGGCCTCCGCCTTGCGAGGGCGGCGCTCATACCAGGCTGAGCTACCGGCCCACACCCGGTATTAGGAACTGACCTGGGGTTTAAAAGCTTTTGGTCTGAAAGGCGGCAGTGGTGGACAGATTTGAGTTAAATTTCCAGTGGAGAAGAAGGATTTTTAACGTACAAGTGACAAATAACCGCGGTGGTTGAATGGACGCGAGGGACTTCCACAGAGACAACTTCCCTGGAAACGGGAAGATTGAAGTTATCCCCAAGGTTCCCCTCACGAAGGAAACCCTCAGCCTCGCCTACACCCCCGGTGTGGCGGAGGTATCGATGGCGATAGCAAACGGAGAAGACCCCTGCGAGTACACCAACAGGTGCAACACGGTCGCTGTTGTAAGCGATGGCACGAGGGTGCTGGGCCTCGGCGATGTCGGAGCTTCGCCGGCACTCCCCGTCATGGAGGGAAAAGCTCTGCTCTTCAAGGCCTTCGGTGGGGTGGATGCTTTCCCGCTCGTTCTGGCCGAGAAGGACCCTGACAAGTTCATAGAGGTCGTAAAAGCCATTTCGCCCTCCTTCGGGGGGATAAACCTTGAGGACATAGCATCGCCAAAGTGCTTCTACATCCTCGAAAGGCTCCGCAGCGAGCTGGACATCCCAATCTTCCACGACGACCAGCAGGGGACGGCTTCGGTTGTTCTGGCAGGGCTGATAAACGCCCTCAAGGTCGTTGGCAAGAGGCTGGACGGGATAACCGTCGCCCTCTTCGGTGCCGGGGCGGCCGGCTTCGCGACGCTGAAGATAATAACCAGGGCAGGGGTAAGGCCGGAGAACATCAGGGTTGTGGAGCTGGTCGATGGGAAGCCGAGGGTTCTGACCCCTGACCTGCCGATTGAGGAACTCTTTCCCCACAGGGGAGAACTGCTCTCCAAAACGAACGGTGAGGGAATCGAGGGCGGCCCAGTGGAAGCCCTAAACGGCGCCGACGTGCTCATATCCTTCACGAGGCCCGGGCCCGGCGTTATAAAGCCGGAGTGGATAGAGCTCATGGCCGACGACGCGATAGTCTTTCCGCTGGCAAATCCAACCCCCGAGATACTTCCGGAGGAGGCGAAGAAAGCCGGGGCGAGGATAATAGCGACGGGAAGGAGCGACTACCCAAACCAGGTGAACAACCTCCTCGGCTTTCCTGCGATTTTTAGGGGAGCACTTGACGTCAGGGCCAGAACCATAACCGACGGCATGATAATAGCGGCTTCAAAGGCGATGGCGTCGGTAATAGAGCCGAGCGAGGAGGAGATAATCCCGTCCCCCTTCCACCCGGAGGTCCACCCGAAAGTTGCTAGAGCGGTCGCAGAGGAAGCGATGCGTGAAAACGTTGCAAGAATACGCGTGCGCGGGGAAGAGGTGGAGGAGAGGCTGAGGCGCTGGAGGGAGTTCTACGAGCGGGAAATAGCACTCCTCAACGACCGTAGAGGGAGCTACCGTTAGCGTCTATCGCCACAATCAGCGGGAAGTCCTCGACTTCAAGAACCCACACCGCCTCAGGAATACCGAGCTCCTCCAGCCAGAGAACGTCAACGACGTGCTTTACGCTCTTCGCCGCGAGGGAGCCGGCTCCACCGGTGAAGGCGAAGTAAACGGCGCGGCCTTTAAAGGGCTCCGGGTTCATGCCTCCCTTTCCTATTATCCCGCGGACGCCGAGGGAGAGAATCCCCTCCAGGTAGCGGTTCATTCTTGAACTCGTAGTCGGGCCTGCAGAGACTACCTCATAGCCCCCACCGCCTTTCCTCACGACTGGCCCGCAGTGGTAGATTACCGCGCCCTCAAGGTTGAGGGGAAGCTCTTTCCCGGCCAGCTCAAGGATTTTTCTGTGTGCCGAATCCCTGGCGGTGTAAACTGTCCCGGAGAGGTAAACGACCTCGCCGGCCCTGAGATTCAGGACGTCCCTCTCGCGCAGGGGAGTTCTCAGTCTCATAATAGGCCCTGATATGGAGTCCTTAAAGCAGTTTCGGGTTTGGCAGGTGGAGTCAAACCGACCCCATAAGTACGAGCCCGCGGATTTTTAATTAGGTGATTCCATGAAAGCCAAAGTTGTTACTTCCGCGATGCTGGCCCTTCTTCTCGTGGTCTCGATAGCCGGCTACGCCGGGGCCTTCGAGAAGGGCGGCATGGGAAAGCTTGAGTACAAGGTATACTCAAAGGACCAGGTAATGTCCGGGGCCTACAAGGTTTACGGCAACCCGAAGCTCGACTTCTGGGCGACGAAGACGGTTCTGACGAACGATGGGAAGGGAACCATAAAGAACATCCGGATAAAGTATTCGATCGACAACTATGCTCCAGAGACCGAGAGGAGATACCCCCTCCTCCTGCCGGGTGAAACCATAGTCGACCTCTACTACCCCATCCTTTCGAGTGACGTCACCCGTTTATCGGCCTCAACCCCATCAAACGTACGTATAACCGTGACCTACGAGGTGAACGGTGAAACAAGAGAGGAGAGCGTTACAAAGCCCCTTTCAATACTTGGAGCCAATGACTTCGTCTTTTCCTCGCTCAACCCCGAAGAGAGCACGGGGAGCTTCTACGACACCTTCAGCAACGCCCCGCTTCTTGCTGCGTGGGTAACGCCAAGTGACCCCGTTGTCAGAGAATTCGCTGACCTCGGCAACAAGCTGGCCGGAGGTGCGGGGGCAAGCTTGAGCGACGATGAGGCGATAAAAAGCCTCAGCGGCATGTGGGAGCTCGCCGTGAGAAACGGTTTCTCCTACAAGACCGAGGGGGAAGGCTACTGGACGGGCAAGTTTGCAGAGCACATAATGTTTCCGAGGGACGTGATTCGGGACAAGAGCGGAACCTGCGTTGACCTGGCCCTCTGGTTCGCCTCCCTGGCGATGTCCCAAGGACTCAAGGCGTACATAGTCCTCATACCAGGGCACGCCTTCCCGCTGATAGAACTGCCCAGCGGCGCCATAATACCCGTTGAGGCAACCGCCATAAACCAAGGGGTTTCATTCCAGGAAGCCGTCCAGATCGGCATGGAGAAGAGCTGGAAGATGGCAATGAACGGCCCGCACGACATCATAGACGTCGCGGAGGAACACTCCAACGGAATAGTCCCGCCGGAGCTTCCATCCCTCGAGGCGGATATCCTCTCAAAGTGGGGAATAGGCCTGTACGCTGGAGCGGGCAACGCGGGTGAAAACGGGGCAAACAACGGGGGCGCCGGTGGAAACGGAGGGAACCCCGGAGGTGGAAACGGCGGAGATGATGTCGGAAACGGTGGATGGGACTCCTACCACGGCGCCTATTTCTCATTCAACTATCCGGCCAACTGGGACACGCCGGAAGACTACGGCGGCTACGTCTATCTCCTGAGCCCCGACGGGGAATTCGAGTTTATCGTTCTCTACTCCCGGGGGGCGAGCGTTGAAGACATGGCCCAGGCCTTCGAGGAAAGTCTGGTAGATGCAGGGGTCGAGATAACAGACCGCCAGGATGGCGAGGCGAGCTTGATGGGCCAGAGTGTGTACGCGGTAGCGTATAGCCTTAGAACGGACTACGGGAAATACTCCGCCGCTGCGAGGTATTTCACGGCAAACGGGGTTGGCTTCGCTGTTATCTACGATTTCCCTGCCGGAAACAGCGAGTACAACCAGATGGGCGAACACATCGTAGAAACGTTCAACATGGGGGGATGAAGATGAAAACGATTGTGACCCTTGTTATACTGCTCCTCCTGGCGGCGCCCCTCGTCGCGGGGGAGGTCAAGATAGTGGAGTATAAGATAGACGGAACGATGAAAGTTACGCTGGACAACGTGGGGAACGCCCATGTGGAGGAGGCATGGCACCTCACCCCCAACCTCTACCTCCAGATGAAGGAGACGTACCCGACCACATACATGCTGAGGAGGGAGTTCGAGAACAGGAGAAGCGACACCGAGTACAGGGACATGAAAATCGAATGGGACGACTCCAACAACGGCGTCAAAGCAACGTACACCATGCTCGGAGCGGCTATCAACAGGGGTGACCACTGGGAGCTTGACCTCGGAGACGGCGACATGACCCTCTCAAGTCAGAACGGGAACACGGTGGTCCTAACCCTGGTCCAGCCGATTTCAGGGGGTGATGGGAGGCTCATCGAAACCGCAACGATAGTCCTTCCGGATGGGGCAAAGAACGTGGGGATTGACGGGGGAATGCTCAGATATGAGCTTCCCAATAAAGAGAACGGAAGAAACCCCGCCTTCCTGGGCCTGGCGCTCATCTCGCTCGTCGGCCTGATTCTCCTCAACGTGCCCCTAAAGAGGGGAGGAGAATGATAAGGGAGATAAAGAGGGAGATGGTGGACTACATAACGAGGGAAACGGGGGTGAACAGGGAAACAGTTGTCAAGGTTCTCCGGGCGGAGGAGAAGTACCTCCTGACCGAGATTCAGGATGCCCTGGGGCGGGTCGGATGACCCTCCCATTTTCCGGCAACTATAAAAACTTTGAAAGCGTAATAAACTAAAAACCGGCCGCGGGTTAACCACCGGTTCTGGAGAGGGTTGAGTGAACTTTTCGAACGACGTGTCCGTGCTGAAATCGATTCTCAGCGAGACGAACCTCCAGATAATCTCACTCCTCAGGACAGACTCCCTGAACACAAGAGAAATAGCCCGGCTTCTCCAGAAGGACGAAACGCAGATCTCCAGGGGATTAAGGGGCCTTGAGAGGATGGGCATCGTTGAGGGAAGGTGGGTTCGGCTGAGGGGCAGAAACGTCAAGTTATACTCCCTCAAGTGCGATGAGTTCAGCGTCCGTTTCACAGCGGGGGGAGTCGAGGTGGTTATGGGGGAGACCGTTTACCACCGCCCCCAGCCGCTCCCGGCATCCAGCGCTCCGGAGGTGGAGAACTTCGTCGGGAGGGATGAGGAACTGAAACTCCTCAAAGGAAGCTCCCCTGTCGTAGCCGTGTTCGGGATAGCCGGGATAGGGAAATCCAGCCTCGTGGCAAGGGCCTTCGATGACGCCTTCTGGTATTCAATGGATGGGAGCGAGAGCCTTGAGTACATCGCCTGGCGGATGGCACTCCACCTGAACATGAAGGGATTCCCGGAACTGATCGAATACCTGCGCGCCGGAGGGCGGGATACCAAATCCATAAAGGGGCTGATTCTCGAGGGGATCGAGGAAACACGCTCAGTCATAGTCTTCGAGGACGTCCACAAGTGCACCGATGGTGAAATCGAGTCGTTCCTGCGGTTCCTATCCTCCAGAGTCGAGAGGGGAAAGCTCGTTCTCATATCAAGGGAAAAACCACGGGTGGATTACGAGAGGGTTCTTTTCATACACCTCAGGGGGTTGAAAGTCGAGGAGTCTCACAGGCTTTTGAGTCTCAGGATACCGGGCATAACACCAGAGGAGGCGGTAAGGTTACACCACTTAACCCTGGGTCATCCCCTGCTTCTAGCTCTCGCCGCGGAGGCCCGGGGAGTAGCTGGGGACAGGACTTCCCTCTTCGAATACCTGCTGGGGGAGATATACGAGAAGCTGGACGAGAGGGAGAGGCTTGTGCTCCAGGTTCTGGCACTGTTCGATGAGCCCGTGGAGTTATCGGCCCTCAAGAGAATGACGTACGGAAGCGCATTCCTGGTCCTGTACTCCCTCCTGAACAAGGGACTCGTGGAGAGAAAGGGCGAGAGCTATTACCTCCATGACCTCCTCAGGGCGTTCATAAGGGAAATCAGTGAGGTTGATGAGAAGAGCCATTACAGGGAGTACATCTCGTATCTCCTGGAGAAAAACACCGCCAGGGATTTCTTAACGGCCTTTAAGTATGCCATCAGGCTAGGAGACGAGGAGATGATAGCTGATATCACCGAACTGAGGATAAGAAGGCTCTGGAGGGTTGCACTGGACTTTCCGACGGCATACATGAGGCTCCTCAGAAAGGTGGAGGATAGTCCCTACGCAAAGAAGGAGATGGCAAGGCTCTACTTCAACAGAGGATTCTTCGAGAGGGCGCTGGGTCTCTGGCATAAAGCCCTGGAGGACATCGAAGGGGACTTTCACAGATTTGACGTCCTAATGATGCTCGTCGACGTCCACTGCGAGATGGGAAACATCGAACTGGCGGAAGGGACTCTCAGCGAGCTCGAGGGAATTTTCAGAAGCCACAAAGACGACCCGTACATCAAGCTGGGGTACTACATCGAGCTCACGAAGGTGCGGACGTTCAAGAGGGAGCGCGAGAAGGCCCTAGAAGGCGCCTTCAAAGAGCTTGAGGCAGTGAGGAGCTACCCGGAGCCGTATCCCGAACTCGAGGCGCTGATCCTCTACCACATAGGCTACCTCTACGTCGAGCTTGGCGAGCTTCAGCGGGCGCTGACATACTACAGGGAGGGTCTTGAGACGGCTAAGGCCTACAGCCTCCCATTCATGATGAACCTCGGATACCTTCAGATGGGTATAGTCCAGTATTACCTCCGGAACTTCAACGAGGCCACTGGCAACGCAGGGAAGGCGGCTGAGTACTTCCTGGGGGTTAGAAACTATCGCAGAGCTCTGGACGCGCTCTTCAGGCTGACGGTGTCCCTCATGGGGCTGGGGGAGTATGGAAAAGCCGAGAACCAGGCTAAGAAAATGGCGGAGATAACACAGAGCACGAACTACCCCCTGGGATGGACGGCATACTTACTCATCGGAATCCTGAGAGAGCTCAGGGGGGAAGATGGGGAGCAATATCTGGAAACGGGCCTGGAAAAGCTCCGGGAAAACGACTACCTCTGCAGAGGGTTCTTTGAAGAGCTCACAGTGCTCTTCGACGAGAAAGACGTCAATTCCTGGCTTTCCAGAGGTTCTAACCCCTGATTACAGCCCTCCCGTCGGGCTCTATCTCGATGAACGCCCTCCTGTTGGCCCAGCACTGGACGACCAAGCCAAGGGGAAAGCTCGCGGGGTGCCTGTGGGCGACCTCTACCTTGACGTCCAGGGCGGTTGTTTTCCCGCCCATTCTCATCGGACCTATTCCCAGGGAGTTGACCTCCTCCCGGAGCTCGGCCTCGATCCTCGCTATTCTCCTATCTGGATTCCTTTCCCCCACTTTTCTCAGCAGGGCCTTTTTGGCCAGGAGCAACGCATAATCCGCACTACCACCAACGCCTATCCCCAGGACAATCGGAGGACAGGGCTTCCCGCCGCAGGCCTTAACGTGCTCGACGACGAAGCGCTTTAGTCCCTCCCAGCCCTCGGAGGGAGTCAGCATAGCCAGAGCAGAGCAGTTCTCGCTTCCCCCTCCCTTGGGAAGAACCGCTATCCTTATCGCATCCCCCGGAACAAGCTCCCAGTGGATTAGGGGAACGTCCCTGCCCGTGTTGTCGCCGGAGTTCCTTCCGGTAAGGACGTCGACGGCGTTTGGCCGGAGGGGAATCTCATGAGTTGCCCTCCTCGTAGCCTCGGTGAGCAGGTCTCTGAGTCCACCGAGGTAGGGACTCTCAACGCCGGCCTCGACGAAGAAGGTCACCGTGCCCGTGTCCTGGCAGACGGGAATGGACTCGATTTTACCAATCTCTATGGCCTTGAGAATGTTCCTGAGGTTGAAGCGCGCTATTTTGCTCTCCTCTCGCTCGTAAGCCTCCCTGAGGGCCAAAACGACATCATCGGGAATCCTCGTGACGGCCAGCCTTATCGCCTCGACGACGGCATCAATCAATTGGCATTCACCTGTTGAAAGTTGCGTTTGGGATTAAAAAGTTTGACGCAAAAATTTAAAAGCCACCTCCAAAGCGGAACGGCCTTAACAGTTAGGCGGTCTCGCCTTATCTCACCGGAGTAATCCCACGTCACGAGCGTTCCAGTTTTCACACGGAACAGTTTCATAACCCTGAAAAGGTTTTCCACTTCCCTTGAAGCTACCTCATCCTCACCCGAGGCATACGTAACCTGTATGAGTTCGGTCTCCCCTTTATCCCTAACAACAAAGTCCACCTCGCCCTTAGCGTCCCGATAATGGTAAAGTTCAAGGCCGGGTCTCCTGTAATATTTGAACCGCAGGAGTTCAAGAAAGACTGCATTCTCCATGAGCCTACCGATGTTTTCCGAAACCTTTGGAAGGACCGCATTGAGCATTCCCGTGTCAACTGCGTAGACCTTCTTATCGCTCCTCACGACCTCTTTGGGCTTGAAGGAGAACTTGGGAAGCTCAAAAATCAGGTAGGCGGATTCAAGGTACTCAACGTAGTTCTTCACCGTCTCGATGTTGCCGATTCCGAGGGCGTTCTTTGTCTTGCTGTATGTAAACCGTCCGGCGAAGTTCGAGAAGAGGTAGAAGGCAACCTCCTTCAGCTCACGGACGTTTCTAACGCCATAGCGGACTATGACATCCCTCGTGATGATATCGTTGTAGAGATTTATGAGGTACTCCCTGCCGAAGTGCAGAGCCTCCGGGAAGCCACCGCGCTCGATGTACTCCGTTAGGGCCCTCTTTATCAGAGCCTCGTCTCTCGTTGTCTTAACATCCGGCTCAATTTTCCGGTACGTTAAAAACTCCCTGAACGAAAACGGCAGGAGTGTATAGCTCAGGTATCTTCCAGTCAGATACGTTGCGAACTCCCGTGAAAGAAGCCGGGCATTGCTCCCGGTAACGACTGTTGGATAGTCGTCCCTAAGAACCGAAACCATCCTCTCCCAGCCCTCGACTTCCTGAACCTCGTCAAGAACCACGTAATCAAACTGACCAAAAAGCTCGTAACCTGCCTGCATAAGCCTCCTATAGTCCCCAATCGCGAAACCCGCCATCGCAGGATCCTCAAAGTTTACATAGAGGGGTCTGCCGGGAAGGGTCGCCGAGAGAACGGATTTTCCGGAGCGCCTCGGCCCGGTTATTATGTGAGCCGTTGGGCTGAAGCTAGCAAGGATCCTCCCCTTCAGTTCTCTCCCGACGATGTTCTCCCGCTCAAGCTTCCTGCTCAGGGTATCCCACTGATCAGCTAATACTCTCTTGAGTTCTTCAACGTTCATGGAAGGAACTAGTTCAAACTCCCTATAAAGTTTACCACTATACTGTCAAACTTTTCATCAAAATCGTACCACCATACTGGTAAACTTTTCCAGCGAACGTTACCAGCATGCTGACAAGTTTGCGAGAAGTCGAAGATGAACTAAAGAGAAGAGGGGCATCAGCCCTTCAGAGCCTCGACTATCTGCTCCGCGACCTGGACTCCAGCGCGCATCTGGGCCTCGACGGTTGAGGCCCCTATGTGGGGAGTTAGAACCACGTTGTCGAGCTTTGTGAGCGGGTGATCCTTCGGGAGGGGCTCCTCCTCGAAGACGTCCAGGCCAGCTCCAGCGATCCAACCCTCCTGGAGGGCCTTAACGAGTGCTCCGGTGTCAACCACAGCCCCTCTAGCCGCGTTTATGAGTATCGCCGTCGGCTTCATGAGCTTAAGGCGCTCCTCGTTTATGAGGTGGTAGGTCGCATCAATGAGCGGAACGTGGAGCGTTACAACGTCGCTCTCCCTGAGGAGGTCCTCAAGGGAGGCGAAGGTTCCACCGACTTCTTTGGCCCTCTCCTCGTTCGGGTAGGGGTCGTAGAGCAGGACTTTCATGCCGAGGGCGTGGGCTATCCTGGCGACCTCGTAGCCTATCCTTCCGAAGCCGACTACGCCTATGGTCTTGCCCTCAAGCTCGATTCCCATGGCCTGCTTCTTGGCCCAGATACCTTCCCTCATCTTCCTGTCGGCGAAGGCTATCTTCCTGGCCACGCTGAACATGAGCGCAACGGCAAGCTCGGCGACGCTTCTGCTCGAGGCGCCGGGGCTGTTGACGACTTTAATGCCCCTCTCCTTAGCGGCTTCGAGGTCTATGTTGTCCAGACCGACGCCGGCCCTTCCGATGACCTTGAGCTTTGGAGCCGCCTCGATGACCTTTCTCGTCACCTTCGGCTTGCTCCTGACGACTATAGCCTCAACGTCCCCGACGAGCTCCAGAAGGCGGGTCTCATCGGGATACTCCTCGTAAACGATTTCAAAGCCTGCGTTCTTCAAAACCTCTATCGCCCTCTCGTGCAGAGGTGCCGCAACCAAAACCTTCACCATTTCCATCACCTCATCCCCTTCTCTTTATCGCCATGAGCATGACCTGATCCGACGCGTCCTCGGCGCGGTCTGCTATGTCACCTATCTTCGTCAGTATCTGGTTCCAGATAAGCTTGGCGTAGGTCGTGATTGTCTCGCTCTCAAAAACCTTGCCCTTGACGTCGTACTCAACCTCGTCGGCTATCTCCTCGGCATCCTCCACGGCCTTGGCCAGCTCTATCGCCCTGTCAACATCTGAGTTCATAGCGTTCACAGCCTGAACGAGAACCCCGTAGGTCTCAACGGCGGACTCCACAAGCCTTAGGATTTCCGCCCTCAGCTCCTTCGGAACCTTAGGCTTGGCCAGTATGAGGGTGTGGGCCGCGCTCTCAGCAGCGTCAGCCACCTGGTCGATGAGCTCGCTCAGCCTCACGTAGTCCCCCCTGTTGGCGGGCAGAAAGGCCCCCTCGTAGAGCATTGTCTCTATGCCTCTCCTGAGGGTGTCGGCCTTGCTCTCCAGCTGGTCAACTTCCCTCTCAAAGGCCCTGGCCCTCTCCAAGTCATCGTTGAGGTAAGCATCAACCAGCTCCCTGAAGGCAACAAGAGACTCGCCCACGACCTCAAGGTGCTTGTCTATGGCTTCAAAAACGCTGCTCTCCTTACCCCCGAATATGGGCATCTTTGACCCCTCCAGTCTATACTTCACCGCCCGGTTTATTTAGATTTTCCCTGGCTTTGATCAGGGCCCACAAAAGCTCGTTTCTGGGCGCCTCCAGACCCACGGAGTGGGCGTACTCCACTATCTTTCCATGGATGTAGTCCACCTCGGTCCGCTTACCGCGCCGTATATCCTGGAGCGTTGAGTTGTAGTTCTCCCGCGTCCGCTCTATCGTATCCCAGAGGAGCTCCAGGGGGTGTATTTCGAACTCCACACCCAGCTTCTGGGCCACGAGGCAGCCCTCGCGCGCCAAGTCCACGGACACCGCTTCGAGATAAGGGTCGTCCTTCAGAAAGCCGTTTTTGACCTCAAGAACCGTTCCGAGCCCGTTGATAACTGAGTTCACTATGGCTTTCGCCCACTTCCAGCCGATAACGTGCTCCGTAACGGACGTTTCAAGGCCAGCAGTTCTGAAAACTTCGGCCACCCTTTCCACGAAGGGATCGGCCCCCGTAGGGTACCTCCCGATAACCGTGAGTCCGCGCCCGGTCCAGCGCACGTGCCCCCACTCAACGAGCATGGCACCGTTCGTGGTTATTCCTCCTATGACATTGGGCGCAACCTTCAACGCAAGCTCCTCGTTGCCGAGGCCGTTCTGCACGCTGAGTATCCACGTATCCGGCCCTATGCATCCTCTGGCGCATTCCAGGGCAGTCTTCGTAGAGTACGACTTCGTGGCCAGAATCAGCAGATCAGGAGGCTCATCCGGGGCGGTGAGGCTGGCCCGGGGACGAACCGTGAACTCCTCAACCCCCGAAACGTGCAGACCGTTCTCGTTTATCGCCCTCACCTGGTTTTCCCGTCCTATCAGGGTGACCTCGTTCCCCGCCCTCGAGAGGAGCGCGCCAAAAAGCGAGCCTATGCTTCCGGCCCCGAGCACGTAAATCTTCATCCCACCACCGCAACCGTTTAAAGCGCTACCCTTAAAGCGTTACCGATGGGGTTATGCTGAGCATTGAGAAGTTTCGGATAGCCGACAGGGAAGTCTGGATAGCTGTGCTTTTTGAGGACGGGATTCAGGGAATAACCTTCGCGCTGGACTGGGAGCAGTTCGAGAGGAACCTCAACCGCCTCACGGGATTTCTGAGGAAACGGGGCGTGGACGTCAGTACCGAACGCGGAAGGCAGGACTACCCCATCCTCGTCAGAGACGTCATCATCGGCAGGATGAGTAACGCCGAAATTCTGCCGGAGCTCTCCTTTGAGGGCGTAACGGCCTTTGAAAGGAGGGTTTACGAGTGGCTCACGAAAAACGTTAAAAGAGGGAGTGTTATAACGTATGGTGGCCTTGCCAGGGCTATTGGCACGTCACCACGGGCCATAGGCGGGGCGATGAGGAGGAACCCGTACCCGATAGTCGTTCCCTGCCACAGGGTTGTGGCCAGAGATAACATCGGTTACTACACTCCAAGGCTGGAGGAGAAGATGTTCCTGCTCGAAATCGAGGGGGTGGAAGGATGGACAAGCTCAAAGCGTACCTAATCGGTTTCCTGATAGCAATCCTAGCAATAGCCGCTGGAATAGTCTGGTACGGCGGCTGGAAGCTGCTGCTCCAGGTGATACTCACCCTCGGCTTCCTCGGCGTCACCCTGATGCTGCTCTTCTTTACCGGACTGACGCTCTACGCCGAGAGCTGGAAGTACGGGGCGATACTCGCGATATTCACCGCGATAAGCGGCTACGGCCTCTACCTGAGCGCCACCTGGCGGAGCCTCAACGTCGTCGCCGGAATAATAGTCTTCTTCATAGCAATTGTTGCCTTCGGCATCTGGTACATCAGCGAGCCGGATTTAAGCCTGACAGACCGCTTCCGCTCGGCGGAAAAACTCGAAAAGATGGGCAAATACAAGGCCGCGGCAAGGAAGTACGAGAAGGCCGGAAACTACCTGAAGGCCGCTGAGATGTACGAGAAGCTCGGCTGGATGGAGAGCGCCGCCTGGGCCTACGAGAAGGCCGAGAAGTACGAGAAGGCGGCGGAGATTTATGAGGCCCTCTACGACAAGGAGAAGGACACCTACTACCTCAAGGAGGCCCACGAGTACTGGAAGAAGGCGGGAAACATGGAGAGGGCAGCTAAAGCCCTTGAGCGCTACGCCGAGGAGGAGCCGTGGTTCTGGGAGGACGTGGCAAAGCTCTACGAAGAGTTGGGCAACGAGGAGAAGGCCAGGGAAGCATGGGAAAGGGCCCTTGAGTACTACCAGAAGGAAGCCGGGGAGGAGGGTGTCTTTTACGAAGACGTCGGCAACATAGCGAGAAAGCTTGGAAAGGAGGAGCTGGCGAGGGAGGCATACCAGAAGTTCCTTGAATACTGCCTGAAGGAGGCGGAGCAGGACCCCATGTGGTGGAAGCACGTGGCTGAGGCCTACGACTACCTGGGAGAGAAGGACAAGGCGGAAGAGGCCAGAAAGAAGTACGAGGAATACAGGGCAAAGATCATGAAGGCCAACGAGGAGACCTCGAAGTTCCCGGAGGAGAAGGAGAACCAGAGCTAAAATACCCTCTCTATTCCCTCAATTTTGTCGAAGTCCCTGTCGTTCGAGAGTATCCTCTTCACGCCGTACTTCTTCATTGTGGTGTAGTGAATGGCGTCATCAAAATCCAGCTTTTCTACTCCCTCCGCTTCCACGAGAATTTCAGGCGTCAGCGGGACGACTCGAATCCCAAGTTCCGGAAGTATTTCCATAAGGTCAAACCTTCCGTTACTGTTCAGCCTTCTGAGGAGTATATAGAGCTGCCAAACGGTCAGAGATGAGGTTATCATTGACCCGTAATGTTCTTCCAGCAAATCGGTGGCCCTATCAGAGAACTCGGGGTTATCAATAAGGTGGTAGTAGATCACGTTAACATCAACGTAGGCCCTCACAGCTCTCCCCTCAGGAGCTTTTCAGTTTCTTCGTCCACGATTTTGTCAATATCCTCCCCGGTAAGGTTTTCCCCCCGGAAAATTCCCCGGTATTTCATCAGCTTCTCCCTGACGGGAATCAGGATTATCCTGCCGTCCTTCTCCTCGACGTAGAACTCCCTGGAACGGAGATTTTTCCTGATGCTGGCGGGGAGGTAAACCCTCCCGTTGTCGTCGAGCCTCACAACTTCCACTGCCATGGTAAAGATTAGATTTTTGGAAAATAAATAGTTTTTGGCAAACACGATTCCCTAATACACTTCTCCCGTTTCCTCAAGCTCCTCAAGTTCCTTCGCTATTTCCCTCTTCTTTTTCTCGGCATAGCGCTCCATCCAGTCGAAGAAGAGCCAGGTCGCCAGGAGAAGCAGGGCTACACTCAGGAACCCCACCACAATCTGAAAATCCGTGGGAACGGTCTGGGGGATGTAGGGCATGCTCCCACCGAACGGGATTTTGCGGAGCACCTAAAAAACTTTGCCAACCTTTTTAAAATCCGGGTGAAACTCTCCCCAGGTGGTAGGCGATGATGGGGATGAACCCGCGGCAGATGAAGAAGCTCATGCGCCAGATGGGCATCAAGATGGAGGAGCTCAATGACGTCAAAGAGGTGGTAATCAGGCTTGAAAACAAGGAGATCATCATAAAAGACCCGGCAATTACTATAATCACCGCACAGGGCGAGAAGAGCTACCAGATAATCCCCGGAAGTGAAGAGGTCAGGGCGATAGTCAGCATCCCTGAGGAGGACATAAAACTCGTGATGGAACAGACCGGCGTTGACTACGAGACAGCAAAAAAGGCCCTCGAAGAGGCAAACGGCGACCTTGCGGAGGCGATACTGAAGCTGACGGAGGAATGAGCCAGACCAAAGAAGAGAACAAAACGAAAACGTCGAGGTTCACTCCTCCCCCTTCTCCTTCTGGAAGGTCTCTATGGCCTTCATGAGGGGTATGAGGTGCATCAGGGCAGGACCACCGGCCATGAGAACCGCAACGAGACCTGCCTCGATAAGCTCTTCCGGCTTTGCACCGGCGGCGAGGGCCTTCTGGGTGTGGAGGTAGATGCACCACTCGCAGCCCGCGGATATGCCGAGGGCCAAAGCGATCAGCTCCTTCTCGCGCGTCGTCAGGGCCTTGTTGTCGAGGGTTTCACGCAGGAAGCGGGAGAAGGCCGATATCTCCTTCGGGTGCTGCTTACCCAGCCTGTCAAGGAGCTCCTCTATCTCCCCAAGTTTGACGTTAACATCGTCGTAATCCATGGGAACCACCGTAAATAACTCGCGTTCTGGGTTTAAAGGCGTATCTCAAACTTTAGGTTAAAAACCGGCCGTTCCAAAAGACTATAAACCCCAGAGGAGAGGTATGACCGATGAGGGCGATAGGCGTAATAAGAAAATCCAGGCGGGACAGGGTTAGCCGCGAGGAGTTCGAAGAGCTTTTGAGAAGCGCCGGCTACGAGGTAGTGGCGATACTCGAGCAGAACAGGGAGGAGCACCCGAAGTACAACATCGGAAAGGGGAAGCTGGAGGAGCTCAAGGAGCTGGTTCGGGAGCTGGAACCGGACAAGGTTGTGTTCGCCAACAAGCTCAGCCCGAGCCAGGCGTACAACCTCTGGAAGGAGCTCCGCGTTGAAGTCATCGACCGCTGGCAGCTCGTTCTCGAAATCTTCGAGAAACGCGCCCACTCAAAGGAGGCCAAACTCCAGGTGGAGCTCGCTTCACTTCAGTACGAGGTTCCGCTCGTGAAGGAAGCGATTAGGAGAATCAAGCTTGGCGACAGGGCGGGTTTCAAGGGAATGGGCGAGTACCAGACCCAGCAGTACCTCAAGCACATCCGCTACCGAATGGGCCGGATAAGGCGGGAGCTGGAGAGGGTCAAAGCCGATAGAGAGGTGAAACGGAAGCGCCGCGAGGAGGTCGGCTTCATACTCATCGCCCTCGCCGGTTACACCAACGCAGGGAAATCGACCCTTCTCAACGCCCTCGCCGGGGAGGATATAGAGGCGAGGAACCAGATGTTCACCACCCTGGACACGACGACGAGGCGCTTCAAGCTCGGCGGGAAGAGGGTTCTCGTGACAGATACAGTTGGCTTCATCGACGGTCTGCCGCCGTTCATAGTCGAGGCATTCCACTCGACGCTCGAGGAGATAGTGAAGGCGGACATAATCCTGCTCGTCCTGGATGCGAGCGAACCATGGGGGGAGATAAGAAGAAAATTCCTGGCGTCCCTGGGCGTCCTGAGAGAATTAAAAACCCTGGACAGGCCGATGGTGGTTGCACTCAACAAGATGGACCTGACCGGCAGGGAAGACGTCCGCGACAAGGCCGAGAGGGTTAGGGAGATAGCGGAGGAGAAGGGCATCAACCTCCGCCGCGTGGTGTCGATCTCCGCGAAGCTGGGTGAGCTTGGGGAGCTTTACGGTGCGCTCGAGGATGCCGTGCTGACCCTGCCGAAGTACGGGGCCTTTGAGATAAGGGTAAATGAGCCGGAGAAGGTGTCAAAGGCAATCGCTCTGATAAACGCCATCGGTGAGGTCTTAAATGTGGAATACGGCGAGGAGACCAGGATAGAGGCCTACATACAGACGGGGATGATAAAGGAGCTGACGAGGCTCGGCGTGGGGATAAGGAGGTTAAACCAGCCCTACGAGGGAGAAGGCCTTGAAGATGGCCAGTGATATCGCTATGGCCGTGAGTGGCGTTGCTATCCATCCAAAGACTATATCCCTGATGACCGATTTCTCAACACCCTGACCCATCAATAACCCAACACCCACCACGCCTCCGACTATGGACTGGCTTGAGCTTACCGGGAGGCCGAAGAGGTTGGCGAGGCTGACGGCTATTGCCGAGCCGAACTGGGCGGCGAAGGCTGATATTGGGCCAAGGGCCGTTATCTTCTTCCCAACGGTGTGCATCACCGCGTAGCTGAAGGTGAGGGCACCGAGGGAGAGCGCTATCGCCCCGAAGATTCCCGCCACCTTCGGCTCCATGAAGCCCGCGCCGACGAGGGGTCCTGAGGCGTTGGCCACCTCGTTGGTTCCAAAGTTGAATGCCATGTACGAACCCCCGAGTATCGCCAGGGCCTTGTAGAGGGATTCGATGGTAGAGACGCTCCCGATTCTCGACACCACAAAGGAGTAGAACCTGTACAGGACTATCGCAAGCAGGCCCGAGAGCACGGGAGAAACAATCCACGCGGCGGCGATTTTGATGAGGGTGTACCAGTTCACTGGAGCATGGGTGGCGAGGCCCACTCCGATGACCCCTCCAACTATCGCCTGGGTAGTGGAAACGGGGAGGCCCTTCACGGTGGCTATCGTCACCCACACGCCTGCGGCAAGGAGCGCTATGACCGCCATCTCCATCGTGAGGTACCCTTCAGGCACTATGCCCTTCCCGACGGTCTTCATAACCTTGTATCCCCTGAGGTAGACCCCCATGAGGACGAAAATCGCTATCGTAAGCGTGGCCTGGCGGAAACTCAGTATTCCAGCCCCAACCGCGGTGCCCATGGCATTGGCGGAATCGTTGGAGCCTATGTTCCATGCAATGTAGAATGCAACCGCAACAGCCGCTACCGCCAGGCCATCCATTTTAACCACCACTATATAGACTATATACCCGCGTGGGGTTTGCGGATTTAAAAATTTAGCGGGCGAACTTTTTTCGGGAAATGATGACCGCTTTTTACCATTGGCGACTGACAACGTTCACGCCTACCCAAAGACACCTGCCGAAGGAAGCTTAAGCCAATACCGAAACTTAAATAAATGCATTGGATGAATAAACTTTGACAAATTTAAGGAGGCAGAGAAGATGATCGAGATTCGTTTTCACGGTAGAGGTGGACAGGGTGCCGTTACCGCTGCCAACATACTAGCCTCAGCTGCTTTCCTTGAGGGCAAGTACGTCCAGGCGTTCCCGTTCTTCGGTGTTGAGAGGCGTGGAGCGCCGGTTACGGCTTTCACCAGGATAGACGAGAAGCCGATAAGGATAAAGACCCAAATCTACGAGCCGGACATAGTGGTCGTCCTCGACCCGAGCCTTCTCGACACCGTCGACGTTACCGCGGGTCTCAAGGACGGCGGAATAGTTATCGTCAACACCGAGAAGAGCAAGGAGGAGGTCCTCGAGAAGCTCAAGAAGAAGCCGGCCAAGCTCGCCCTCGTCGATGCTACCACCATAGCCCTTGACGTCCTCGGACTGCCGATCACCAACACCGCAATCCTCGGTGCGGTCTCCAAGGCCACCGGCGTCGTTACCCTCGAGCATGTCCAGAAGGCCATCCAGGACGTCTTCTCCGGCGCCCTCGGAGAGAAGAACGCCAAGGCCGCAGAGGAAGCCTTTAACAAGACCGTCATCTACGAGCTCTGATCTTCTTTCCTTACCCTTAACCCAAGCAAGGTGGTGATAAGGTTGAACACGCTGTTTGGTGAAAAGAAAGAAGGGGCCACCAAAATCGTCCTCAAGAGCGTGGACGAGTATCCAGAGGCCCCGGTGAGTCTGGGAACAACTCTCAGCAACTTCACGGGAGACTGGAGGACCTTCATCCCTGTCATTGACGATGAGAAGTGCGTTAAGTGCTACATCTGCTGGAAGTTCTGCCCGGAGCCGGCCATATTCATCCGCGAGGACGGCTACGTGGGAGTTGATTACGACTACTGTAAGGGCTGCGGCATCTGTGCGAACGAGTGCCCGACCAAAGCGATAACCATGGAGAAAGAGGAGAAGTGAGGTGTTGGTTATGGAGTACAAACCCATTAGGAAGGTCGTGAGCGGTAACTACGCGGCCGCTTACGCCGTTAAGCACGCGCGCGTTGAGGTTGTGGCCGCTTACCCGATCACCCCTCAGACCAGCATCATTGAGAAGATAGCCGAGTTCATAGCCAACGGCGAGATCGAGAACATCCAGTACGTCCCCGTCGAGAGCGAGCACTCCGCCATGGCGGCCAGCATAGGCGCCTCAGCAACCGGCGCCAGAGCCTTTACTGCAACCTCCGCCCAGGGTCTCGCGCTCATGCACGAGATGCTCCACTGGGCCAGCGGTGCGAGGCTCCCGATAGTCATGGTCGATGTGAACCGTGCCATGGCTCCTCCCTGGAGCGTCTGGGACGACCAGACCGACAGCCTCTCCCAGAGGGACACCGGCTGGATGCAGTTCTACGCCGAGAACAACCAGGAGGTTTACGACGGGGTTTTGATGGCCTTCAAGATAGCCGAGACCGTCAACCTTCCAGCCATGGTGATTGAGAGCGCCTTCATACTGAGCCACACCTACGACGTCGTCGAGATGATTCCCCAGGAGCTCGTTGATGAGTTCCTTCCGCCGAGGAAGCCGCTCTACACCCTCACCGACTTCGACAACCCGATATCAGTGGGTGCCCTCGGAACCCCGAACGACTACTACGAGTTCCGCTACAAGCTCGCCAAGGCCATGGAAGATGCCAAGAAGGTCATCCACGAGGTCGGCAAGGAGTTCGGCGAGCGCTTTGGAAGGGACTACAGCCAGATGATCGAGCTTTACCGCACCGAGGATGCCGACTTCGTCTTCATGGGCATGGGCTCGCTCATGGGAACCGTCAAGCAGGCCGTTGACGTTCTCCGCGAGGAGGGCTACAAGGTCGGCGCGGCCAAGGTGCGCTGGTTCAGGCCGTTCCCGAAGGAAGAACTGCACGAGCTCGCCAAGGACGTCCAGGCCATAGCGGTTCTCGACAGGAACTTCTCCTTCGGCCAGGAGGGAATACTCTTCAACGAGTCCAAGGGGGCGCTCTACAACACCGATGCTAAGCCGCTCATGAAGAACTACATCGTCGGCCTTGGAGGAAGAGACTTCACGGTGAACGACGTCAGGAAGATAGCCGAGAACATGAAGGCAATCATCGATAAGGGAGAGCTTGATGTAGAGGTGGACTGGTACCACCTTAAGAGGTGAGAAAGATGGAGATTCCCGAGAACGTTAAGAAGAGGTTGAGCATTCCAGCTGATGAGCACTTTTACGCGGGCCACACCGCCTGCCAGGGATGTGGCGCTTCCCTGGGTCTTCGCTACGTGCTCAAGACCTACGGCAAGAAGACCATCTTCACAATCCCCGCGTGCTGTTCGACCATTATAGCCGGTGCGTGGCCGTACTCAACCCTCGACGCCCCGCTCTTCCACACGGCCTTTGAGACCACCGGTGCGGTTATGAGCGGTGTCGAGGCGGCCCTCAAGGTCAAAGGGTACAAGGTCAAGGGCGAGGACGGTGTCATGGTCGTCGGCTGGGCCGGCGACGGTGGTACCGCGGACATAGGTCTGCAAGCTTTGAGCGGATTCCTCGAGAGGGGCCACGACGCGCTCTACATAATGTACGACAATGAGGCCTACATGAACACAGGAATTCAGAGGTCCGGTTCGACCCCGTACGGTGCCTGGACCACCAACACCCCTGGCGGAAAGAAGCACTTCCTCGAGAAGAGGCACAAGAAGAAGGTCATAGACATCGTCATCGCCCACGAGATACCCTACGCGGCAACGGCAAGCGTCGCCTATCCTGAGGACTTCATAAGGAAGCTCAAGAAGGCCAGGGACACCCCGGGACCGAGCTTCATCCAGCTCTTCGCCCCGTGCCCGACCGGCTGGCGCTCACCAACCGACAAGAGCATCGAGATTGCCCGCTTAGCCGTCCAGACGGCCTACTTCCCGCTCTTCGAGTACGAGAACGGAAAGTACAAGATCAACATGCCCTCACCGAAGAAGGAGCCGAAGCCGATAGAGGAGTTCCTCAAGTACCAGGGCAGGTTTAAGTACATGACCAAGGAGGACATAGAGATCCTCCAGCAGTGGGTCAACCACGAGTGGGAGAAGCTCAAGAAGCTCGCCGAGGTCTTCGGCTGAGCTTTCCATCTTTACCCCAAGGTTTAAGTTTCCATCTGATAAGTCACCCGAGGTGATAAGCATGGCCGAGAGTCCGTTTAAGGCCGACATTGAGAGGGTTGGGAAGGAGTATAGCGAAAAGATGACCCCCGGAGCGATAGCAACGATTCCTGGAAGCAGCGTCATAAACAAGACCGGTTCCTGGCGTGTTTTCATGCCCGAGTTCAACCGGGACAAGTGCGTCCGCTGCTACCTCTGCTACGTCTACTGCCCGGAGCCGGCCATCTACCTCGACGAGGAGAACTACCCCGTCTTTGACTACGACTACTGTAAGGGCTGCGGCATCTGCGCGAACGAGTGCCCGACGGATGCAATAATAATGGTTAGGGAGAGCAAGTGAGGTGGTGAACGATGCCGATGAGAAAGGTTATGAAGGCCAACGAAGCCGCCGCCTGGGCGGCCAAGCTCGCCAAGCCGAAGGTCATAGCGGCGTTCCCGATTACACCTTCAACTCTCGTTCCGGAGAAGATCAGTGAGTTCGTCGCCGATGGGGAACTCGACGCCGAGTTCATCAAGGTCGAGAGCGAGCACTCGGCGATTTCAGCCTGTGTCGGTGCCTCTGCGGCAGGTGTTAGAACCTTCACCGCGACCGCTTCCCAGGGTCTGGCACTCATGCACGAGATACTTTTCATTGCAGCAGGCATGAGGCTCCCGATAGTCATCGCCGTTGGAAACCGCTCCCTCTCAGCCCCGATCAACATCTGGAACGACTGGCAGGACACCATCAGCGAGCGCGACACCGGCTGGCTCCAGTTCTACGCCGAGAACAACCAAGAAGCTTTAGACCTCATACTCATCGCCTACAAGGTCGCCGAGAACGAGAAGGTCCTTCTCCCGGCGATGGTTGGATTCGACGCCTTCATCCTGACCCACACCGTTGAGCCGGTCGAGATACCGGACCAGGAGCTCGTTGACGAGTTCCTCGGCGAGTACGAGCCTAAGTACGCATACCTCGACCCAGCCAGGCCGATAACCCAGGGTACTTTAGCGTTCCCGGCCCACTACATGGAGGCCCGCTATACCGTCTGGGAGGCCAACGAAGCAGCGAAGAAAGTCATCGATGAGGTCTTTGAGGAGTTCGAAAAGAAGTTCGGCAGGAAGTATCAGAAGATCGAGGAGTACAGGACGGACGACGCTGAGATAATCTTCGTCACCATGGGCTCCTTGGCTGGAACCGTCAAGGAGTACGTTGACATGCTCCGCGAGAAGGGCATCAAGGTCGGTGCTGCAAAGCTCACCGTTTACAGACCGTTCCCGATCGAGGAGGTCAGGGAGCTGGCGAAGAAGGCCAAGGTTCTTGCTCTGCTTGAGAAGAACATCACCTTCAGCGTCGGTGGGGCACTCTTCCAGGACTTCAGCAGAGCTTTGATAAACGAGAGCGAGAAGCCCATCTTAGTAGACTTCATCCTCGGCCTCGGAGGCAGGGACGTCACCTTCAAGGACCTCGACGAGGCCCTGGCCATAGCGCAGAAGGCCCTCGCTGGAGAGGAGTTTGATGAGGTCAACTGGATCGGCCTGAGGAAGGAGATTCTGTGAGGTGATGAAGATGGCAGTTAGAAAGCCCCCGATCACAACTCGCGAGTACTGGGCACCCGGTCACGCCGCCTGTGCCGGCTGCGGCTGTGCCACCGCTCTCAAGCTCGCCACCAAGGCCTTCAGCGAGGCCATGGAGGAGAAGTACGGCGATCCAAACGCCTTCGCCATAGCCCAGGCCACCGGATGTATGGAGGTCGTTAGTGCCGTCTTCCCGTACACCGCCTGGAAGGCCCCATGGCTTCACGTGGCATTCGAGAACGCGGCTGCAGCTGCCAGCGGTGTTGAAGCAGCATGGAAGAAGCTCGGAAGGAAAGGCAAGATACTCGCCATAGGCGGTGACGGCGGTACCGCCGACATCGGTATGCAGGCGTTAAGCGGTATGCTCGAGCGCTGGCACAACGTCGTTTACCTGATGTACGACAACGAGGCCTACATGAACACAGGAATCCAGAGGTCAAGCTCCACCCCCTACGGTGCCTGGACCACCACCAGCCCGCCGGGCAAGTACTCCATCGGTGAGGACAAGCCCAAGAAGTGGGTCGCCCTCATAGCTGCCGCCCACCAGGTTCCCTACGTCGCAACCGCCAGCATAGGCAACCCCTTCGACTTCGTCAAGAAGATGAAGAAGGCCGCCAAGGTGGACGGCCCGGCTTTCGTCCAGGTCCAGTGTACCTGCCCGACCGGCTGGAAGAGCCCGCTCGAGAAGGGCGTTGAGATAGCTCGCCTCGCCATCGAGACCGGTGTCTGGCCGCTCTTCGAGATCGAGAACGGCGACATCTGGAACATCAAGATACAGGCTCCGGGAGGAGGCGCCAAGGTCAAGCGCGAGGGAGGAAGGGTCGTCGCTATCGAGTTCAAGAAGCCCATCGAGGAGTACCTCAAGCTCCAGGGCAGGTTCAAGCACCTCTTCAAGCAGCCGGAAGCAATAGACGTCATGCGCGAGCAGATAAAGGCAATGTGGAAGACCATCGGCGTTGAGGTCACCCTTCCGAAGCCGGAGGAGTGAGTTCCTCCCCTTTTGTTTCCCATTTTAATGCCCCGATAAAAGGGAAGCAACGTCAGCCGGCGGTTCTTTTAGTGAGGTATTCTCAAAGCAACCCGTTCTGAGGTGTGAGGCGTGATCGGGGCGGTCCTGGCGGGGGGCAGGAGCAGGCGCTTCGGGGGCGACAAGCTCCTCGTCAGAATCGACGGCAAGCCCCTTATTCTCCACACGATTGAGAGGCTTGAGCTGGCGAGGGGAATAGACAGAGTAGTGATAATCCCATCCAGGGAGAACACCGACAGGATTCAAGCGCTCGGCTACGACATCCTCGTCGATACACTCATGATCGGCCCGATAGGCGGCATCTACACCGCGCTGAGCCTCGGCGATGTCTTCGTGGTGGCAGGGGACATGCCTCTTATCGTCCCCGATTTCATTGATTTCATCATTGATGTGTTTCAAAGGGCAAAAAAGCCGGCTTGTGTGCCCAGATGGGCAAACGGTTACCTCGAACCGCTCCATGCAGCATATTCTCAGGATTTCCTCCCGCTTCTTGGGGAAAAGATCGAGGGAGGAAACTACGCTATAAACCAGGCCGTGCGGGAAAGCGACTCCTGTTACGTGGACATCGATGAACTGCCGGAGGAATGGCGGGGGAGCCTCTTCAACGTGAACACCCGCGGGGACGTTGGAAAGCTGATGGGAAGAAACGTTTAGATCCCCCGGTGCCCTCCCGGGAGTTGTCCCGGGCCAAAGACCCGACTATCCAACCTTTTGTTTATAACACCAATATCAAAAAAGTGTTAAAAATCGTGCTACTTGATCTGAAATTGGTGATACAATGCTTGAGCTCAACCGGTTGGTGGCGGAGAGAAACGCTGATGGAATACTGGAATACGCGAGAGAGTTCCACGGCCACGTTTGCCCCTACCTCGCCCTGGGAATACGGGCGTCGCTGATAGCGATGGAGGAGCTCGGGGTTGGGAGGCTCGACTACTCCGGCAGCGTCGATGAGTCGGTACTCGCGATAGTCGAAGTAAACAGCTGCTTCACCGACGGCGTCCAGGTCACCACGGGCTGCACCCTCGGCAACAATTCGCTGGTGTACCTCGACCTCGGAAAAACCGCCCTGACGCTCGTAAAGCGCTCCACGTGGGAGGGCGTCAGGGTTTACGTCGACGGGGAAAAGCTGAGGAGGCACTATCCCCCCGAAGCTCTCGAGCTGTTCAACAAGGTCGTCAGGGAGCGGAGGGGAACCGAAGAGGAGAGGAAGCGCCTGTGGGAACTGTGGGAGAGGGTAGCGAGAACCATGCTCCACCTCCCCAAGGAAGAATTCAAAATCGAGAGCGTAAAGGTTCCCCCAATAGAACAGGCACCGATAGTTGAGAGCGCCCGCTGCTCAAAGTGCGGCGAGCTGTTCATGGAACCGAAGGCGGTTTACATAAACGGCGAACCCTTCTGCCTCCGATGCGCCGGCGAGGCATACCTAGGGGTCGTCGGCAGGGGCATAGTGGAGATCAACCAAACCGCTCCAAGGGGGTGCTGACATGGGAAAAGTTATGAAACGGCTGCTCGCGGTTTTCCTCATACTGCTGACCGTCTCCCTGAGCGGGTGCATCGGAAGTACCGCCGGGAAAAGCGGGTCAGAGACCACGACCGGAACCATAACCGTCACCGATGCGCTGGGAAGGACCGTAGAGGTTCCTGCCCACGTTGAAAGGGTCGTTGCGGCGGGGCCGGGTGCGCTCAGGCTGGTCGTTTACCTCAACGCGAGCGACATGGTGGTTGGCGTTGAGGACTTCGAGAAGAGGTACTCATTCGGGAGGCCGTACATCATAGCCCATCCGGAGCTTAAAGAGCTTCCCAGCATAGGCCCCGGCGGCCCCGGAAAGCTGCCGGATTTCGAGGCCCTGATAAAGCTTAAGCCTGACGTGATATTCATCACCTACGTCGATGTCAAGACCGCAGACGAGATAGGGGAGAAGACGGGTATTCCTGTCGTCGTGCTCAGCTACGGGGAGCTGGCGACCTTCGATAACGAGGAGCTGTTCAAATCGCTCGAGCTGGCCGGGAGGATTCTCAACAGGGAGGAGCGCGCCAGGGAAGTCATAGCCTTCCTAAAATCCGCGCAGGAGGACCTCCTGAAGCGCACGGAAGGCGTCGAGCCGAAGAGCGCATACGTGGGTGGCATCGGCTACAAGGGCGCCCACGGGATAGAGAGCACGGAGGCAGGGTACCCGCCGTTTGCGGCGGTTCATGCAAAGAACGTCGCCGATGAGCTGGGGAGCGGCCACAAATCCATCGACGTGGAAAAGCTCCTCGAATGGCAGCCGGAGTACATCTTCATAGACGAGGGAGGGCTTAAGCTTATCCTCGACGACTACAGAAAGAACCCAGACTTCTACAACTCCCTCAGCGCAGTGAAAGAGGGCAACGTTTACGGCATACTGCCGTACAACTTCTACACCACCAACATAGGCACGGCCCTGGCGGATGCCTACTTCATAGGAAAAGTCCTCTATCCCGAGCGCTTTAAAGATGTAGACCCGGCTGAGAAGGCGGACGATATATACAGGTTCCTCCTCGGAAAGCCCGTTTACACCGTCATGGCGGACCAGTTCGGAGGCTTCGGGAGCATAGACCTCTCCAACGGGACCGTGAAGCACTCACTACCGACGTCACCGTGATGAAAATGGACTACGAGAGGTACACCGCCAAAAAGCTCTCCATTGGCATTTTCCTCTTTCTCCTCACGGCCCTGGTTAGCCTGTACTCCCTCTCCCACGGCTCGTATGAACTCACACCCCGCGAGGTTCTGGAGGCGCTCCTCGGGGGAGAGGGGGGCGCGAGCCTCGTCGTCTGGAAAGTCAGGCTTCCCCGCATAGCCGCGGGCCTCCTCGTGGGGGCCACCCTGGCCATAGCAGGTGCCGTCATGCAGGGCTTCCTCAGGAACCCGCTGGCCACGCCATTCACGATGGGGGTTTCCCACGGCGCGATGTTCGGGGCCTCCCTCGCGATACTCCTTGGGGCAGGCTACGCCGAGAGCTCCGGCAGGATATCCCTTGACAACCCCTACGCCGTCGTCCTCTTCGCCTTCCTGGGAGCCATAAGCGCCACGGCGGTAATACTGCTCCTCGCGAAGCTGAGGGGACTGAGCCCGGAGGCGATAATCCTGGCGGGAGTAGCGATGAGCTCCCTGTTCGTGGCCCTGACCACCCTCGCCCAGTACTTCGCCGACGAGCTTCAGCTCGCCGCTATGGTTTACTGGAGCTTCGGGGACCTCGGCAGGGCCACATGGAGGGAAGATGCCATAATGGCCGCCCTCTTCATCCCGGTCCTCGGGTACTTCATCGTCAAGCGCTGGGACCTGAACGCCGCAGCCATGGGCGACGAGGTGGCGAAGAGCGTTGGCGTTGATGTTGAGCGGGTGAGGCTGATCTCCACGTTCCTCGCGGCCCTGATAACCGCGGTCAGCGTTGCCTTCGTGGGGGTCATCGGCTTCGTCGGCCTGATAGCCCCTCACGCGGTGAGGCTGGTGGCAGGCGGAGATCACCGCTTCCTGATTCCCCTGTCGGCGCTGGCGGGGGCGCTCCTCCTTGTAACTGCCGACACCATCGCGAGACTCATCCTGTCGCCGATGATACTCCCGGTGGGTATAGTAACGTCCTTCCTCGGCGCGCCGACGTTCATCTACCTGCTGGTGAGGATGGAGGGAAGGAGATGAAGCCGTCATCCAAAAAGACCGTCCTGAGCGCCAGAAACCTGCGGTTCTCGTACAACGGCTCCGAGGTGCTCGGGGGGATCAGCCTGGACGTTAAGGAAGGCGAATTCGTGGCTGTGCTCGGGCCCAACGGTGCTGGTAAGAGCACCCTCGTGAAGTGCCTGGCGGGGATACTGAACTGCGGCGGAGTGGAAGCCTCTGGACGGCCCCTCCGTGAATACTCAAGGGACGAACTGGCGCGCCTCATCGCCTACGTCCCTCAGAGAACAGAGCCGGGGTTCATGACGGTCTTCGACACGGTGCTCCTCGGGAGGAGGCCCCACATGGGGCTGAGGCCCTCAAAGAGGGACATCGAGGCTGTCAGGGCAGCCCTGAGGACGCTCGGGATAGAGAACCTGGCGGCCAAAACTACGAACAGGCTGAGCGGCGGTGAGCTTCAGAAGGTTGGAATAGCCCGGGCCCTCGCCCAGGAGCCCAGAATACTCATCATGGACGAGCCAACGAACAACCTGGACATAAGGAGCCAGCTGGAGGTTATGAGACTCGCCAGGACGTTCTCCAGTGAGGGAGGAACCGCGATAGTGGTGATGCACGACGTCAATCTGGCGCTGCGCTTCGCGAAGAGGTTCATCTTCATGAAGAAGGGAATGATTGTGGCAGATGGAGGTCTTGAGATTCTCGACGGGGGGCTCTTCAGAGAGGTTTACGGCGTGGACGTTGAGATCGGGGAGATACGGGGCATACCCGCCGTCGTCCCGATTTGAAGTACCCAAATATGGGCAATATTGTCAGATTTTTGGACAAAACTTTTAAGCACCTTAGGCCAACCAAAGCCGGAGGTGAATGAGATGACGATCAAAGCTCCCACACTCAACATAGGCGGACTGGGCGCTGACCCCCTCACCCAGAGGATAAACGAGAAGCAGGAGAAGTGGACGTACAAGATAGCCGTCCTGAGCGGCAAGGGCGGCGTTGGCAAGAGCACCGTTGCTGTCAACCTCGCCGCCGCTCTGGCAAAGAAGGGCTACTTCGTCGGAATACTCGACGCGGACATACACGGACCGAACGTCGCCAAGATGCTCGGCGTTGACAGGGCCGAGGTTCTGGCCGAGAAGATGGAAGACGGCAGGTTTGAGATGATACCCCCGATGAACGACTTCCTCGGCCAGACGACTCCGATAAAGGTCATGAGCATGGGCTTCCTCGTCCCGGACGACCAGCCGATAATCTGGCGCGGTTCGCTCGTCACCAAAGCCATCAAGCAGCTCCTCGGCGACGTCAAGTGGGGTTCGCTGGACTTCATGATAATCGACTTCCCACCTGGAACCGGCGACGAGATACTCACCGTTACCCAGACCCTCAAGCTCGACGCCGCGGTAATAGTCACCACTCCTCAGGAGGTCGCTTTGCTCGACACCGGCAAGGCGGTTAACATGATGAAGAAGATGGAGGTGCCCTACGTCGCTGTCGTCGAGAACATGAGCTACCTCATCTGCCCGCACTGCGGCGGCGAGATAGACATCTTCGGCAAGGGCGGCGGGAAGAAGCTCGCCGAGAAGGAAGGCGTTGACTTCCTCGGCGGCATACCCATAGACCTCAAGGCCAGGGAGGCCAGCGATGCCGGCATCCCCATAGTCCTCTACGAGGACACGGTTGCCGCCAAGGCCTTCATGGAGATAGTTGACAAGCTCATCGAGAAGCTCGAAGAGATGAAGGCGGACGAATCTAAAGCGGAGTAATCCCCCATTATTCCCTCCTTCTTTATAGGTCCCCTGCATTAACTTTTTAACCACCTCCGGGTATCTCATCGGGAGGGAGAGCATGAAGAGGGTTCCCGTTCTAATCGCGCTCATCCTCCTGCTGGCGGTTCCATTCGTTTCTGCCGGCGAGCTGGCATATTATCCAAACCCCGAAGAGTTCCAGGCGTTTCTGAGCTCAAATTCCACCTACACCGTCGTCCCGGGCAACGAGAGCTGGGCGATGGGCTGGGCATACTACGTGGACGAAAAGCTCTACACAGTCAAGCGTCATGGAAACGACACCCTGGTTCTCGTCGGTAACGTTTACAACAACGAGCTCATGGCGTCCGTCTGGAACCGGACGGGACTCCCCGCGAACGCCTCCCTTCTCCCATCCATCGTCGTCCTCAACGGCACGGTTCTCATAACGGGCTCGGAGGACAGCATCCACCTCACGGAGAGGGCATTTGAGGGACTGTGGAATCCCCCCAGAGGCTCGGTGGCCACATTTCTGACGCTGGCCTTCACCATAATCATCGTGTTCCTGGTTCTCCTCAGCGGCGACGACAGCCACGCGGGAAGGTTCTACGCGCTGGCGGCTTCCCTCTTCCTGGTCTGGTACCTCACGGCGGAGAGACCCAGGCTCACTGACGAATTTCTGGCATACCTCTCGTCCGCCCTAAAATTCGCGGCCGGCGGCTCCCCGGATTCCCCCCTGAGCGCCATCATGGGAGCAGTCTTCAGAACGGTGCCCCCCATCGAGGAGAACATAATCTTCGTCCACTGGCTCCTTATACTCATAATAATGTCTTTCGCGTTCTACCTGGCGCCGAAGAGGTCCCGCGAGCTGGGCTTTCTGGTCTTCGGGCTGACCTTCGTCGCCCCGATGTTCAGGGAGAGCTTCCGTGAGGTAAGCGGCGGTGCCCTGGGCCTCGCGGGTTTCATGATAGCCCTCGCGATAGTGAGCAACGTGACGTTCTCGCCCGAGAGGTGGAAGGCGCTCATTCAGACGGGTGTGCTGTCCCTGTTCACCCTCCTGGCGGTGGCGATAAATCCCTACCTCGTCCTTATGCCGCTGATATTCGTGATAGCGTTCCCCAAAAGGCACCTCAGAAACTACGCGTACCTGCTCATAACGGGAATCGGCGTCTTCCTGCTCTACGAGGCCTTTGGACTGCCTCTGGACATACCATCAAACATGGACCCCAGGGCACCCGCACACGTCAGGGACTTCCTGCTGAACGGCTCCCTCACGATCGCAACTGCAGTTTACGCGATCGCGGGAAGAGAAAAAGGCATAAGAATGAAGGGACAAACGGCATTTCTGCTCCTGATGACCCTGGTCTACATCCCGGCGGCGCTCTTCGTGCCTGCCATGTTCCCCTACTGCTTCGTCCTGCTGGCGGCCCTCGCGGTCCGCCTGATCCACGGGCTCACTCCCCGAACTTGATGGCGCCGATGAGGGTTCCCTTCAGGTGTGGCCCTATCTCCTTGATTATGCCCGGTGCCTGGGTGCCCTTCTTGAGTATGAGGAGCGTCTCCATGAGGCCCAGCTCCTCTATGCGCCTGACGTCCCTGCCGTGGCCGGTCTGGATGAGGGCCTTCTCAACGTTCTCGCTAACCGTCCCGGTTATGAAGAGCTTGTCGTGACCGTCGTTGAGCCAGGAGTTTATCCTCTTCAGCTGGGAGTCGCTGAAGGCCAGCTCAACCTCCCTGGCACCGAACTCTACCTCCCTGACGGTTACCTCGATGGGGAGGTTGTCAACCCAGCCGAACCTGCCTATCATCCCCCTGACCGGGATCTCACCGAAGGTCTCCTTCAGGTAGTAGAGGGGCAGGAGGGCGTCCTTCGGCCTCGGACTGAAGATTCCAATGTCAACGTAGGCGCCGTAGCCAACCTTCCCGAGGTCTATGAAGCGGCCGCGGTAGGTCTCTCCCTCTTTAACCGCGCTCAGCCTGTACGGAACCTCGCCGAACTCATCGCGCACCAGGTTCGCGCTTATCTCCTCGTCCTCCCCGGCAAGGGAGACCTTCACCCAGTTCTTCTTAACCGCGGAAAGCTTCCACTTAACTTCCAGATCGCCCAGAAGGGACCTTAGCTTCCTGTCGAGTTTAAGAAAACCGCTCCTGTCACCGTAAACTTTCTCCAGAATAACCACTTCTTCCATTCCCACCATCCCCGAAGTTCATTAAAGGAAAGCCATTCAGTTGGACTTCTTTCTGGGCTTCTTCCTGAGGCCAAGTTCTATCTCAAGCTCCTCGATGCGTCTCTTGAGCTCCTCCACGACCTCGGTGTTGTCGTACTGCATGAGCATCGCACCACATATCGGGCACTGGAACTCGTACTCCATGGCCTCGTCGAAGGTAAGCTTTGGATGACCCGGTGTACCGCAGTGGTAGTATATCTCGCTGGTCTCCTCCTCCAGCATCTCCCTGAGCTTCTTGAGCTCAGCCATCTTTCTGGAGCGGATTATCTCTGGGAGGCGCTTGATCTCAAGGCGCCAGTAGTAGTAATACCAGCCGGTCTCCTTGTCGCGGATGCGCTTGAACTCAGCCAGGCCCTGGTCGTAGAGCATGTAGAGAACCTTTCTCACCGTATTAACGCGTATCTCCGTTATCTCCGCAAGTTCCTCGTCCGTGGCTTCCTTCTTCTTCTCGAGAGCCTTAATTACCTCAACGGCCTCCTCGCCGCCCATATCCATTGCAAGTTCGAGGAGCTCCTTGTTCTTCCGCCTTGCCACAGTAACGACCTCCAGAGAATATTCGACCCCCTGACTTCACGCCCACAAAGCTGTCCAATATTAAACTATGTGGGCTGGACTATATATAGGTTTTTGTCATATTTCCAACCACAATGAACAGAAAAGAACATCAAATGAAAGTTTACTCGGTGAAGTACTCGTTGAGGAGCTCCTTCGCCGAGGGCTTGTAGAGCTCTATAACCTCTATGTGCTCTATAACGTTTCCCTCGCGGAGCTGGAGCCTGACCTTCCCGCCGTAAACCTGAAGGTCATCAAGCATACCGTATATGGCATCCTCAGCCTCAAGGGGGGTCTTGAACTTCATTATGTACTCCTCACCCTCCGAGAGAATGAGCTTGACCCAGTACTCGTTCTTTCTCTTGAACGGACGGGTGATCTTGGGCTTGAAGTTGTCGATTATGATTTCCAAGCGCGCCACCTCCACTCCAAGGACTTTTGGCCCCTCTAAGACTTTTAGGGCACGGATTTTTAAGGATTTCTTAAGGGGAAGCTTAAAAGGAGTACATCGGCAGGTATTTAAACGTTATGAAAAGGGCCCCTCCCGGAGGGAAAACGAGCCCGCTCAGTTCCTGCCGAAGGGCAGGTTGAGACCAACCTTCCCTGCAGCAGCTATGACGTCCTCAAGGGACATCACCGCGCTTCTGGCTCCAACCTTCTGAACGGTGAGGTACGCCAGAAGCATCCCGAGCCTCGCGGCGTCGTCCAGCCCCCATCCGTTGAGAACACCATATACAACGCCCGCGTCAAATGAGTCCCCGGCACCGGTGGAATCAACGACCTCCGCGCTGAGCCCCCTGATTTCATGAACGTTTCCGGAGGCGTCCCTGACCAGCGCCCCTCCCCCGTTCAGGGTAACCACGAGATTTTTGGCCCCCGAGAGGGAGAGGTCGAGGGAACCGAACTTTCTCCGGTACTCATCCTCGTTCATCATCAGGTAATCCACCTTTCTCTCAACCTCTGGAGGAAGCTCCGCCTCGCCTATGTCGAGGGAGACCGTGATGCCCCGCGAGTTGGCAAAATTGACAACATCCACTATCGTCTCCGGCGGATTGGAGGAGAGGTGAACGTGCCTCGCCCTGGAGAGATAGTCGAAATCGATGTCCTTGAAAAGGTTCGCACCGGGGTACTTCACTATTCTCTTGTCCTCCCCACGTATCATCGCTATGGCCACACCCGATGGGACATCGACGACCCTTATTCCTCCCGTATCAACGCCTATCCTTCTAAAGTACGAGAGGTGGGCCTGGCCTATCTCGTCTCTCCCGACGGCGCCTATGTACCCGGTTCTCAGACCGAAGTGCGCGAGCCAGCTTATGGTGTTCGCGGCCGCTCCACCGAGGCCAAAGAAAGCCTCCTCCGCGTTGACCTTCTCGTGAAATTCCGGAAAACGCTCGATGAGCATTATGATGTCATAGTTGAGGTTTCCAATCCCCACCACATCGAACTCCGCCATCCTCTCACCCCTGCGGTGGAAGCTACGGGGCATCCGTTAATAACCTTGCGCCGCGGGGGAAAGATTTAAATATCCATTCCTACTCATATATGGGTAAGAGGTGAACAAAAATGATGCTCATACTCGAGGCCTACTTCAAGAACTACCCCGCCAGGAGAAAGGTGGCCGAGTTCCTGTTCGAGAACGGCCTCAGCGTAAAGAATGGTAAGATATACCTCCGGAACGTCGAGGTTCCAATAAGCGAGCTGGCAAGGATAATCGGCGTGAACAGGAAGATAGTCTACCACACCATCGAATACATCGAGAAGACCTACCCGCTCAAGCTGATCTTCGAGAAGCTCAACCCGCTGCCGAGCCTCATCGACGTTGCCCCGCTGATGGGATGGGAAGTCCTCGAGATAGAGCTGGACAAGGAGAAGTACCTCCAGGGTTTCTCACAGGTGCTCGGGCTCCTACACCAGAACGGGGTTCCCGTCATGGAGGTCTTCAGCAGGAACCTGCGCGAGGAGCCGACGAAGCTCTACATAGTCATTGACGGAACACTCCCCGTCGAGGTCTTCGTGAGGATCAAGGAGATGGAGGGCTTCAGGAAACTCATACTCCACACGCCCGAGAAGGATAAGGAGAAGTACGTCTGCAACTACTGCGAGGTCAAGTACTGCCCCAAGAGGATCCTGATGGAGCGCCTCGCCTCTACCCCATGACCCTGAACCCCTCAAGCCCCTCCGGTTCTTCCCATTTTACCTCCACACGGGTTACCCTCGCGAGGGCCGGCCCCTGGTGTGCCCATCCTATTAGTGCCTCGACCCTCTCCTCGTCCCCCTCCACAACGGCCTCAACGGTGCCGTCGGGCAGGTTCCTTACCCACCCGCTGACGCCGAGCTTCCTCGCCTCCCTCTGCATGCTCCAGCGAAAACCAACCCCCTGAACGCGCCCGTGGATTCTAAGGTGCGCCCTCACCCGTTCCATACCACATCCCGTCCCCAATACTCCCGCAACCGATTTAAGCTTATCCGTTGAGCTCAGGACGGGTGAGAGGATGGAGATAATACTGGTTTACACAACCTTCCCCGACTGGGAGAGCGCCGAGAAGGTGGTGAAGGCACTCCTTGAGAGAAAGCTCATCGCCTGCGCAAACCTCAGGGAGCACAGGGCGTTCTACTGGTGGCAGGGGAAGATCGAGGAGGGCAAAGAAGTCGGCGCCATACTCAAGACAGAGGTCGAGAAGTGGAGGGAGCTGAGGGACGCCATCAAGGAGATGCACCCTTACGAGGTCCCCTTGATAGCCAGGATAGAGGTGGACAAGGTAAACGATGAATACACGGAGTGGCTCGAGAAGGTGCTGTCATGATAAGGAAGGTCAAGCCCCAGATACGCGTCGTTGGGTTTGACGATGGGACGTTCTCTTTCTCTTCTAAACTCCGGCGGGAGAAAACGATTCTGATAGGCGTCGTCATGAAGGGCTCCCAGGAGGTTGCTGGCGTTCTCTCGCGCTGGATAACCGTCGACGGAAAGGACGCCACGGAGGCCATGATAGACGCCATCACCTCATCCAGATTCAAAGACCTGCGCGTGATAATGCTGAAAGGAATAACCTACGCCGGTTTCAACGTCGTTGACCTGGAGAGGCTCCACAGGGAAACGGGACTGCCGGCTATAGTAGTCGTCCGGAAGAGACCGGACATCGGGGCGATGGAGGCCGCGCTCAGGAAGCACTTCCCCGATGCGGAGGAGAGGCTCAGGCTTCTTAAAAAGGCGCCCCCACTGGTTGAGATGATACCCGAAAAGCTCTATTTCCAGGCCGCAGGTGTGGACGAGAAGACCGCGGTCGAGATAATCCGGGCCACCACGAGAACCGGCCTAACCCCCGAACCCCTCAGGCTGGCGCACATGATAGCCTCCGCGGTGATAACGGGCGAGAGCAAGAGGGAGTAGGTTTATAAGGCGAAAAATGGAGAAAAGAACGACCGATGATGGCAACAGGGTAGCTACCGAATCCTGATGTGGAAGCCGTTCCAGACTGAGGTCATTCGCACGGAACCAGCAGCACAGGAACTTTTGAGTCCCTTATGACCCGCTCCGCAGTGCTGCCGATGAGCAGGTCTTTGATGAAGCTCCTCCCCTTCTTGCCGATGACTATAAGGGTAGAGTTCCTGGCGAGCGACGTTCCTATTATCGCCTGGCTCGCCGAGCCCACCATCACCTCTGTCTCGAACCCCGCCCTCAGTCCCCTCACGGACTTCTCGAGGTTTTTCTTCGCAAGCTCTATGTTGTGCTCCAGCTCGTCCATGCTGCCGTAGTCAACCGAGTGCAGAAGGAGCCCGCTCTCCACCAGCTCCTCAAACTTCCGGACGGTCTTGAGGACCTTTATAGAGCAGTTTGAGAAGTCCAAAGTCACCAGCGGACGTCTAAAGACCCCTGAACAGTCTCCGGACAGCTCAAATTTACCGTCCCTGTTGATGTACTTGAGGAGCAGGACCGGGCGCTTCGTGGCCCTCGCAAGGTTCGAGGCGGTGCTTCCTACGAACATCGTCCGCCATATGTTCTCTCCCATGCTGGGGATAACAACCAGGTCCACGCCCTTCTCCTCGGCGGCCTCGGCTATCTCTATCGAGGGGATTCCTATCCTCACGATCGCCTCAACCTTCACACCATCCTTCCTGAGCCCCTCAGCCAGCCCCTCCAGCCTCTCGCGATATATCTCCTCAAGTTCAAATGCCTCGAACTCGGCTATGGTGATATCGACGACGTGGATGAGGTAGAGCTCCCTAACACCCATAGAGACGAGTTTGGGAATGCATGTGCGAAGGGCGTGCAGGGAAACGTCCGAAAAGTCGGTCGGGTACAGTACCTTCTCAAACATCTCGAACACCTCAGTATTAATTTGGACGCTGATGCTTATTACCGTTATCCATGCAATTGGAAAGGGTTATAACGCTCAGAGCCAACTCTCAACGGTGATAGCTATGGTAAAGAGGGTCCACATATTCGACTGGCATAAGGAGCACGCCAAAAAGGTTGAAGTTTTTGCCGGCTGGGAGATGCCCATCTGGTACTCCAGCATAAAGGACGAACACCTCGCCGTTAGAAACGGCGTCGCAATCTTCGACGTCTCCCACATGGGCGAGTTCATTTTCCGAGGTAAAGATGCTTTGGAGTTCCTCCAGTACGTGACAACCAACGACATCTCAAAGCCCCCCGCCATAAGCGGAACCTACACCCTCGTCCTCAACGAGCGCGGAGCGGTTAAGGACGAGACCCTTGTCTTCAACATGGGGAACGACACCTACATGATGGTCTGCGATTCGGATGCCTTCGAGAAGCTCGAGGCCTGGTTCAACGCGATAAAGAAGGGCATAGAAAAGTTCGGTAACCTCGACCTCGAAATCGAGAACAAGACCTACGACATGGTCATGTTCTCGATACAGGGCCCGAAGGCAAGGGATCTCGCAAAGGACCTCTTCGGCATCGACATCAACGAGCTCTGGTGGTTCCAGGCCAAGGAGGTGGAACTCGACGGAATCAAGATGCTCCTCTCAAGGAGCGGCTACACCGGCGAGAACGGCTTTGAGGTCTACTTTGAGGACGCCAACCCCTACCACCCGGACGAGAGCAAGCGCGGAGAGCCGGAGAAAGCTTTACACGTCTGGAAGACCATCCTTGAGGCCGGCGAGAAGTACGGCATAAAGCCCGCTGGACTCGGGGCGAGGGACACCCTCAGGCTTGAGGCAGGTTACACCCTCTACGGCAACGAGACGAAAGAACTGCAACTCCTCAGCACGGACATCGACGAGGTTACTCCCCTCCAGGCCAACCTCGACTTCGCTATCTTCTGGGACAAGGAGTTCATTGGCAAAGATGCCCTCCTCAAGCAGAGGGAGCGCGGCCTCGGCAGGAAGATGGTGCACTTCAAGATGCTTGAAAAGGGCATCCCAAGGGAGGGCTACAAGGTTCTGGCCAACGGCGAGGTTATAGGCGAAGTCACCAGCGGAACCAGCTCCCCGCTCCTCGGAATCGGCATCGGAATAGCCTTCGTTAAGGAGGAGTACGCCAGGCCGGGCGTTGAGCTGGAGATAGAGATAAGGGGCAAGCCCAAGAAGGCCATGGCGGTTGCTCCGCCCTTCTACGACCCGAAAAAATACGGGGCCTTCAGGGAGGAGTGATTTTCCCCTTCTTTTTCCAAAAACCTTTTAGGTAACGGTACCGTTACCTGGTAACGGGGGCAGAACCAAATTTTATTCGGAGAGCCAAAATCGCTGAATTTATATTACCAAAAAATGAGTTTGGGTCATGTCCCGCAGGCATGCTATCGGAGCCGTTCTCCTCTGGTCAACCGTCGCAAGTGCCTTCAAGCTCTCACTCCGCTACATGAGTCCTCTCCAGCTCCTGTTCTACGCGTCCCTGACATCGCTTCTCCTCTTTGGAGTCATCTACGCGAGGGAATTCGCCCCCAGAAGGGAAAACCTCCGCTCGGCCTACCTCGGGCTGATAAACCCCCTCATTTACTACACCGTGCTCTTCTCGGCCTACGACCGCTTACCCGCCCAGGAGGCGCAGGCGCTCAACTACACCTGGCCGCTGATGCTCCTCCTTCTCTCGATTCCACTCCTCGGAAAAAGACCCGGTGCGAGAACTGTGCTCGGCCTGTTCCTCGGATTCCTCGGGGCTTTGGCGGTGGCCACGAAAGGAAACGTTGCCGACCTGAACTTCACAGACTCTCTGGGAGTGGCCCTCGGCCTTGGAAGCGCGGTGGTCTGGGCGAGCTACTGGCTCCTCAACCTGCGCGATGATAGGCCACTCATCGAAAAGATGTTCTGGAACTTCCTTTTTGGATTCCTTTACATCTCCATCGTTGTGGCTGCAACCGGCAACTTCTCAGTGCCTCCCCTGGAAGGGCTCGCCGGAGCAGTCTACGTCGGCCTGTTCGAGATGGGAGTTACCTTCCTCCTCTGGTACCGGGCCGTTGAGGGGGATATGGCATTCGCATCCAATCTTGCCTACCTGGTGCCGTTTCTCAGCCTGTTCTTCATCTCCCTCTTCGTTGGGGAGAGCATAGCCCCCGCAACGGTGACGGGGCTGGCGATGATAGTGGGCGGCATAATCCTCGGAAGGGAACAATAAAGCTTTTAAATGGAGAACGGCTTAATTATAGCGGGCCAGGGCGGTGGTAGTCTAGCCTGGTCCAGGACACCGGCCTCCCAAGCCGGTAACCCGGGTTCAAATCCCGGCCACCGCACCATCTTCTTCTCGCAGACGTTGCTCACACCTTTCTGCCCACCAGGAGTCTGATTATTCCCCGGTAGTGGCTCTCCTCGTGCTCGATTTTGAAGTAGTTTCTGGCCAAAAGGTGCGTTTCCCTCAGCGTGTTGTCATCCAGCAAAAGGCCGAGGAGAACGTCGAGGGGCTTGAGAAACAGCCAGTTCAAGAGCCGGCAGTCGCTCCTCGTGTGCTCAAGGAAAATCGCCCTCCTGCCGGGCTTTAGGACGCGGTGGATTTCTCTCATGGCCTTCTCAGGATTTGAAACCGTACAGAAGACGAAGGAACTCACCACTGTATCGAAGCTTTTACCTGGAAATTCGAGCCTCTCGGCGTCCATGACGTAGAACCTTGCGTTTAGACCCAGTTCATCGGCCCTCCTTCTGGCTATCTCTACCATCTCCGGGACTGCATCCACCGCGTGGAGTTCGATGTCCTTGGGATAGTAGGGAAGCATCTTTCCAACGCCAACGCCGATTTCGAGGACCCTTCCGCGGGCAAAGCTTGCCGCCTTTTTTCTGAGCGGACAGAAAAACCTGTCCAGCGGTTTTTCCAGGGCGTTGTAGCGCTCTCCGAGCCTCGCGTACTTCTCCCTGAAGCCCATACTCCAAGGTTGACCTTTCCTGTTAAAACTCTAACTGACCGGTTTCGTGGGTCGGCAGGCTTTTAAGGTTCTCGCCAAAAGCTGGCGTGGTGATGCTCATGCCGTACCTGCTCATAGAACACCTGGAGGAACTGCGCGATTGGGTTCTGCTCGAGTACAGACACACGAGCGAGTGGTGGGGAGAAAAGCTGATATTCACCAATGTGGAGCCGCACGAGAGGGAAGAACTCGCGAAGCTGGGGAGCGTTTTGAGCCAGAGCGTTACCGAGTTCCCCTTCGACAGGTCGAAGCTCATAATCCTCGACCCCTTCGCTGAGGAGGAGCTTAAACCTGAGGACATTGAGGAGGACAGCATAATCGTCGTCGGGGGAATCCTCGGCGACTTCGAGTTCACGGGCAAGACCAAGAAGTTCATCACGTCCAAAATCGAGGGGGCCAAGGCCAGGCACATCGGGAGCGTGCAGTTCTCCATAGACGGCTCGGCGATAGTTGCGAAGCTGATAACGGAGGGGAAGAGACTTGAGGAGATAGAGTACGAGCTGAACCCGACGATAAAGCTCGACGAGTTCAGCGAGATAACGCTCCACTACGCGGTGCCAAAGCTGAACGGAAAGCTCCTCCTCACGCCGGGGCTCATAGAACTCCAGAAGAGGGAGCTTGGATACACCGAGGCTGACGATGAGATAAGCGACGAGGAGCTAATAGAGTTTTTTGAGGGGAAGGGGGAGCTTTAAGTCGAATCCCCCAAATCCTTTCGGATCCGTTGGGTTTCTACAGGGACACCCCGGGACGGCACATTACCCAGCTAGAGGTTTATCTTCATACGACAGGCGTTAACTGTTTTTAGACCTATCAAATCCAGTGTGTTAAAACACAACCTTAAAACGTAAGACTTATAAGACCCGACGCGTCATTACTAACACCTCCCATGGAGGTGCTACCATGAAGCGTAGGATACTGCTCGGAGTCCTCCTCCTTGGAGGACTGTTGATCGGCCTCGTGAATGCCGCAGGTAGTATTTCAACCCAAAGCTGTTGGACGCCATGGGACCACAACAGCGACGTTAGAGAATGGAGTCAGGACGAGTGGGTCTGGGCCAGCATTCACGGACAAGTACTCGTATGCAACGGCCAGTTCAAGATGGTTCTCACAGACACAGTTTACGGAACAGCCACAGCAAAAGGAATGGAATGGTACCACAGGGAAATTAAAGCCACACCCAGTGTTGCATACGCAAAGGTGACTTACAAAAGATATTCCGAGAGCCAAAGCAAGACCGCCATTGCGTCCATTCCGAACTATTGGAGGTAACAAAATGAGACGCAGATTTTTCTTTGTTATTATCTTCCTTATTTTTTTAGAATCTCCTCAAGTGGTGCTATCACTAAACATTGTCCAAAATGGTACTTATGTTAAATATGCTCTACTGGCACCAACAGGCAGAGAAAAAAATGAGATCAATATATTCGAGGTTTATCTCCCATGGCTACCTAAGGACGCGCGCGAGGCCATTAATGAACACCTGGAAGAGACAAACAGGGAAAAGCTTATATCTTTATTCGTGAGGGGGGATGTTTTCATAACGCTTAATATATCAGACGTGAGGAACAACATTGCGCTTGTAAACATTACGCTTCAGCTTAACGACGTATGGGTAAATAACAGGCATCATATCCCTCAGTTAAACATTTCCCGGACTCTTGTTCTCGATACAATGACAATGGAATACAAGACAAAGAACAATATAACACTGGGAAGACCTATCTTCTTCATTGACCCTATACACCCTCCCAAGAAGGGCTCTCTGATGGTCAATATGAAGCCCGTCAAGGAACTGGGAGCAATAACAAAGAACCTCGTCGTTGGGAACATCTCGTATCAGTGGGGAGAAAACTCCAGGCTCCACACGTATTATCGTGTGTTCCAACCACCGTATATCTATGTTTCAAGCTCTGTGGTACCCTTCAACTGGGAGATAGACGGAGGATATTACTCGGCTACCATAGGAACGTACTACGTTTATGATTTTGATACAGGCGTGCTAATAACGGCATATTCCGACGTAAGCCCAGAGCTACTAGCCCTAGGGGTCATAAATGGGGACAGCTACGATTACCTAGCCGCAGAAAATATGGACAAACTGGAAAAAAAGGGTACAAAGTACGAGCTATGGAATCCTGGATTTAATCTTTACGATACTAACATCGAGTTCCCTGAAACTTCCTCCACAGCCGCCCCAAGAACGGGAATGAGGTACTTCTTCCTGTTATCCTTAACGTGCCTCATTATAACCTACTCAATGACGCAGGCCAAGTTACTATTGCAAAACAACAGATAAATTCAAATAAGCCACAGGATATTAAAAACTCTCCAACACAGTAAGACTTATAAGGCCCGACGCGTCATTACTAATGCCTCCCATGGAGGTGCTACCATGAAGCGTAGGATACTGCTCGGAGTCCTCCTCGTTGGAGGACTGTTGATCGGCCTCGTGAATGCGGCAGGTAGCGTTTCCACCCAAAGCTGTTGGACGCCATGGGACCACAACAGCGACGTTAGGCAGTGGAGCGACAATGAATGGGTCTGGGCCGGCATTCACGGACAAGTACTCGTGTGTGATGGAAAGTTCCAGAAGGTCCTCACAGACACAGTTTACGGAACAGCCACAGCAAAAGGTGTGGAAGTAATTAAAAGGGAAGTCATTAGAGACCCGCGCATTTCCTATGCTAGAGTGAAGTACATAAGGAACGGAATGATCGACGAAGCATTTGCAGACATTCCTAATTACTTTGGATAAATGCAGCAAAAGCTGGAGGGAGAAGACTTGAAAAAATACCTCACCTTTTTTATTGTTTTTTTCTTGGTGTCTACACCATTCACCCAGTTGTCACAGGCTTCAAGGGTGCCATACTGGTTCAAGGAGGGAACCTACATCAAATACGCTGTAAAAATGCCGGAACACCCAGGTAAGCACGAAGTGAACGTATTTCCAGTATGGCCACCACTTCTCCCGAAAGATGCGTACGCTAAAATAAAAGAGGCATACGAGGGAACTTCAGGCTTGGTTAAAATGGATAACAACTCCATAGTGCCCCTGTTAGTGCGGGGCGACTCGTACCTGACTTTTGAGATTCTTGACGTCACCAATAAAACCGCCCTCGTGAAGGTTACCCTGGAGATGAACAACGTGAGCGCGAGCCCCGAAGAAATCCTTCCCCGTCTGATTCTGTCAAAAATCCTTATCCTTAATCTGAGCGACACGACTTACTATGAAGAAGACGGCACCCCAATCGGATCACCCATGTTCTTCATAGACCTTACCAATCCTCCAATGAAAGGGGAACACCTTCTCTCACAGGCATTTATGAAAAAATACCACCTCCGGGGAGATAATATTGTTGTAACAAATGTTTCATTCGCCTGGATGGAGGACAAAACCCTTCACACTCATTACAGGGACTTTCTGCCGCCTTACATCTACATCGAGGGAAGAAGCAAGTACCTAGTCTACGACCTGAATACCGGAAGCAGAGTGGAAACCATAACCCAAATGATCTACGATATCGACACGGGAATTTTAATAACGACGCTGTTCTGCGATGCCGCTCCGGAACTCGTCAGCTTGGGGGTTATCGACTCGTCTCCCCTGGATCGAGTGAACTCACGGAAGCTGGAGAGGCTCATAGAGAAAGGTAAGGACGACAGGGAGTGGTGGGCACAGGGCTTCAACCTCTATGATACTAACGTTAAATTCCCGGAAACATCGTCATCAAAAACTCCGAGCACGGGAATGAGGCATTTCTTCGCGACTTCACTTGCACTCCTAGTCCTCACCGCTTTCCTTAACTGGAGGTGGAGAAGGAGATGAGGAAAACCGCCGCCATTGTCCTGACACTCTTGACACTCTCAATGACAATGCCTCCAGCTTACTCTCTCCCTTATTGGTTCAAGGAGGGAACCTACGTTAAATACGCCCTTCTGATGCCGGAAAATCACGACGAGCGTGAATGGAATGCGTTTCAAGTATGGCCGGAACTTCTCCCGAAAGACGCTTATGAGAGCATGTCCGCTGTGGAGGAAATAGATACTGACTCCTTCATAACCCTTGTGGTGAAAGGGGACGTCTTCTTAACCTTTGAAATCGTTGATATGTCCAACGATACTGCCTCAATCAGAGTTACTTTAGAGATGAACAAAGTGCTGGTCAACTTCCACAAACCCCTCAACAGGCTAGTCCTTTCAAGGACGATACACCTCAACCTGACTGACATGATGTACCACCAAAACGGCATGGCTTTGGGAACGCCTGCTTTCTTTGTGGATCCTGCCAAATTGCCGGACAAAGGAACTCTGCTCGTTCGTTTGAGTACCCTTAGGAGGTTCAACTTCACGACCTCTGACTTAAAAGTGAACAACCTATCGTTCACCTGGATGGACAAAAAGATTCTCCACACGCACTATGGGGATTTTAATCCGCCATACATCCTTGTCGGGAGCAACGAAGTGCCTCTGATATGGTCACGAGGGGAAGGTGGGATATGGGTCTCAGTTGCTTCAAGTAGGGTTTATGATTCAGATACGGGAGTTATGCTTACGACTCCACTGATGGGGCTTTCTCCAGAGTTGCTTACAATTGGAATTATAAACGGAGACAGTTACGACTACCTTGCCTGCAGAAGAATGAAGGAACTTTTCAATGAGGGCAAAGCGGATAGGGAGTGGTGGGAACCCGGCTTCAATCTTTACGATACTAACATCGAGTTCCCTGAAACTTCCTCCACAGCCGCCCCAAGAACGGGAATGAGGTACTTCTTCCTGTTATCCTTAACATTCCTCATCATAACTCAAACAATACAGAGAGCCAAGTTACTATTGCAAAACAACAGATAAATTTGAATGCTCTATGAAATATTAAAAACTCTCCAACACAGTAAGACTTATAAGGCCCGATGCGTCATTACTAATGCTCCCTATGGAGGTGCTACCATGAAGCGTAGGATACTGCTCGGAGTTCTCCTGGTTGGAGGACTGCTTGTAAGCCTCGTGAATGCGGCAGGTAGCGTTTCCACCCAAAGCTGTTGGACGCCATGGGACCACAACAGCGACGTTAGGCAGTGGAGCGACAATGAATGGGTCTGGGCCGGCATACACGGGCAAGTCCTCGTATGCAACGGCCAGTTCAAGATGGTTCTCACCGACACAGTTTACGGAACAGCCACAGCAAAGGGAGTCGAAGTGATAAGCAAGGGGCTTAAGATAGACTCAAAAAGATCGTATGCCTACGTTACATACACCCGATATGGCTCGATAGAAACTGCCTTTGCAGACATTCCTAATTATTTCGGATGATTTCGGAGGGAAACAGCGTGAGAAGAGCAGTTTTGTTTTTTCTAATTCTTTTTCTGGTTGTTTCACCCTTCTCAGGAGCACAAAGCATCGAAAAGCCAAAGACGCCCTCGTGGTTCAGAGATGGAACGTATTTGGTGTACACAATGATGATGCCAACGAATCCAAAAAAAGGAGAGGTAAATGTTATTGAGGTATGGCCTAGGTTACTTCCCCCTCAGGGTATCCCCAAGAGCATTATCGAGGATTTGGACAATAGTTCAACCGTGACCCTCCTGGTTTCTGGGGACATGTATCTAACCATTAAGATCGTGAATACGACCAGCGATACTGCGTATGTTCAGATCGAGCTTGAGTTAAATAATGTGAGTGCTAAACAGGGAATTATCATTCCCAGATTAAGCTTGAAGAAAACACTCCTTCTTAACCTAACAGAGATGCTTTACTATGAAGAAGATGGTACACCAATTGGCAGCCCCATGTTTTTTGTGAATCCACTCCATTTGCCAAAAGAGGATGACTATATCGTTGTTCCAGCCTTTCTAAAGAAGTATGGCCTCATCTCGGACAGGATAACGATAAAGAACGTCTCATATACATGGATGGAGAACAGGGTACTCCACACACACTACAAAGATTTCATGCCACCGTACCTCTACGTTGAGGGCAGGGGACTGTATCTTGTGTACAATCGACAAACAGGAGGAAGCTTTGATATTGTAACTCAGTTAGTTTATGACATAGATACCGGCATTTTAATAACGACCGGACTCTGTGATATCACTCCTGAGCTTGTTAGTCTGGGCATCGTTAAAGTAATTGCCCTTGACAGGGTGAACTCCAGGAAATTGTACAAGCTCATCGATGAGGGAAAGGCAGATAAGGAGTGGTATGCTCAGGGGTTCAACCTCTACGACACCAACGTCAAACTCCCAGACTATGGAAGCGGACGTTCACCTTCGACGCCGGTTAAGTACTTCTTCGTCCTCTCGCTCGTTGTTCTCGCTATGACAGCTTTGTGGACGGAAAGGAGGTGGAAGCGGTGAGATGGAAGGTCATTTTTCTGGCATTTTTGGTGGCCGGTCTGCTCGTTCCCCCTGCGCATTCGGCAGGAGGGCCCACTGAAAGGCCAGGCTATCTGTTCGTTGAGGCACCCAGTGGCCTGGTGGCTGAGATAGTAGGGGTAGGCTCTTACGCTACTCCCGTAGGTCTGGCGCTCCCTCCAGGAAACTACACCGTCAGGATAACCGGAAACGTCACGGTGGTTGCCCAGGTTTCGGTGGTAGCTGAAACCGCCACCATCATTCGTGTGAACCCCGAGGAGATTGAAGATGCCGTTTCAGGGGAGGGAATCGTGTCGATAAGGGCAATCTTCAACGAGAGCGCCAACTACAGCCGGGAGAAGCTCAACCCGCCTTTTGACCCCTTTGCATTTCCCGGGGGATGCGGAAGCAGCTTCGGGTATCTCGACATATCGAACCCCTACCCAATGGGCCTCGCAGTACGGGGAAAGGACGGGGTGTACATAACCCTCAATGGAACCTTCATGCACATCGGAGACGATGACGGGAAACCCTGTATTTTCCATGTTGAAGTGTACCCCGGGGGAAGTGAGCATCAGGAAAGCGTTAGAAACGCCACCTACATCGTCCCCTGGGCGCGGCTGGAGATAACCTCGGTTCCGGAAGGCCTAACGTTCTACATCACCGGGGGCCACAATAGGTACATCTTCTACACCCCTCTGGGCCTCTACGTTCCCGCAATCCCCCACGATGTCCACAACGCCACCGCCATCGGTTACTACGGAACGATACGGATTCCGGTAATTCACAGGCTCGACACCCACGTCGTTGGGATAGCGGAGAACCACTATCTCATCGAAAGCGTCGTCAGGGTTGTTCCCAATGAGACTCACCACATCAACGTGGACATGGAAAAGGTGAAGTCCGCGCTGACGGTGGAAAGGAAGGTTGTGGGAGCAATTCCCCTCGAGGTAGATTCAGAGCCGGGCAACGCTTCCATAGTGGTTACCGATGGGGTTCTAAGGGCCTTCGCCGTCACTCCCGCCACGCTGTTCCTTCCACCCGGGAACTACACGGTCATAGCCTCGAAGGACAACCTCTCGGCTAAAGAATCCGTGGTTCTGGTCGAGAGCTCAAGCGTCTTCCTGAAGCTCTCCCCGGCCAGCGCAACCCTCACGGTCGTGACCTATCCAGGCAACGCGACGGTGCTCTTGAACAGTAAGGAGGTCGTGGCAAGAAACCTCACCCTCAGCCCCGGGCGCTACAATCTCACCGTGAAGGCTCCCGGATACCTCACTAAGAGCATGGAGGTAATCCTGGCCCCGAACGAGTCAAAGACCGTTGAGATAAGCCTGGAGAAAAAGCCAGCAGATGAGGATCCGAAAATCGTCATCTCGCCGCCTTCGAGTGGACCGGACGACATAAAATCTGGGGAGATGACAGAGACCGACGAGAACGACGTTCTCGGTAAAAACCAAACCCACTCGTTGCCCTCCACCGATAACGTTCCAAGCCGTGAAGAGAAGGAAAACCATCCCCTGTGGATCAAGCTGGCTACCCTGGCCGGAGTTGTTGCGGTCGTCTATCTGATCCTGAAAGTGAGGAGGTGAGGCAATGCGGGCACAGATAAAGTGGGAGCTTGAAGACCCATACAACCTCATCGTCTTCATCTTTGGCTTCATCATGCTCGGCATCACCTTCTTCTCCGGCCTGACGAGAAACGATACTGTGTTCATGATAGCCGGGCCTGACAGCGTAATAGTCTCTGAATCGGCCAAGAACATTGGCCTCACCCTGCCAAGGCTGGGGATCGAGGAGTACACGATATTCGCCCTCACCGGAGCGTTGCTGGTCTCGCTGATGCTAAGATATGACAGGGACACCAGGGTTGCCAAGAGCGTCTACAGCCTGCCCGTAAGGAACCACTCGGTGGTACTCTCTAAGGCACTCTCCGCCATGATGCTGCTCTTCCTCGCCTCAATCCTGCCGGCGTTCCTTGCCTTCATCTACATCCACGGGGACGTTCCCGGGCTGATGAGTAGGGCACTCTTTGGAGAGGGCTTTTTAGCGGGCTATCTCCTCTACTGGGCGATGATGGTGCTCTACGTGGTATCCCTCTCAGCCCTGGTGGCGATGCTCTCACCAAACACCTTCGCTTCCCTCCTCGGGAGCATCACACTCCTCTACGTCCCCCTCGTGCTCAAACTGAGGAGCCTTCCACCCTCCGCTATTGATGACGCGTTCTTCAAGGCATACACCACCCAGTTTTATCCTCTCGATCGGATAGCGGCGTTCATTGACAGTTCGTTCTATATAGGACTTCTCCTTCCCGTGGTAATGCTTGGCGTAGCCCTCATAGTCAGCGAGTGGAGGGACGTCTCATGAGGCTCCTAAAGGCGGTACTGCTGTCGATGGTCATCATGACGATCCTGGTGTTCCCGATAGAGAAGAACGCGCTGACCCAGCCGATTTCCGAGGTCGTTCTCATGGGGCAGGGAATCATCGTGCCCTCCTCTGGAATGGTCATGCTGAGCTCCAGCGCCGACGAGGGAACCGAATACGCCGTCAGGGTCTTCGATCCGGAAAGCGGAAGGGCAGTCCTTGAGAGGAACGTGAGCGGAAGCTTCAGGGGCAGGGTTATGCTGGAGCATTCCGGCCCCTACTACTTCTCGGTTCAGACCATGACACCGGTGACGATGGCGGTCAGGGTCATAAACAGGTATCCCTCGGTAACGGTGCTCAACATCAGGTACGGCCTGGGTGGAGTAAGCGCCCTGCTTCTGGCGGCAATCCTGCTGGTGGAGGGGAGGAAGAAATGATAACCGCGAGAAACCTCACGAAGAGGTTTGGAAAGCTCGTGGCTCTGGATTCGGTGAATCTTGAAATAGACGGAGGACTAACGCTTATACTCGGTCCCAACGGCGGAGGAAAGAGCACCTTCCTGAACCTCTGCGCCGGCCTCTACAGGCCAAGCAAAGGGGAAATCAAGGTTCTCGGGGAAAACCCATGGAGCAACGACGGGCTGAGGAAAAGGATAGGCGTCTCCTTCGACCCGCCGGCTCTTCCGAGGCACAGGACGGCCAGGGAATGGCTCGGTTACATAGCGGAGGTCAAGAGATTGGATAAAGACGAAGTCCTCAAGGCGGCGGAGCTTTTCTCGGCTATGAATTACCTCGACAGAAAGATGGGAGAGTACTCTGCTGGAATGCTCAAGAGGATCAGCCTGACCCAGGCATTCCTCGGAAAGCCGGAGCTGGTGCTCCTTGACGAACCCCTGGCAAACCTTGACCTGGAGGGAATAATGGAAGTGGCAAAGGTAATCGGAGAGCAGGCCCAAAAGGGAACCAACATGGTAGTGGTTTCCCACATCTGGCGCCCGCTGGTTGAGTTCGCTGACAGAATCGTCGTGATAGCCGCAGGAAAGGTTGTGATGACGGGAACCCCAGAAGAGGTGGTTCCGAAAATTGAGGAGATTTAGCCTTTCCCACCCCTCATCTTCTTTTCTATCTCTTCCCAAACCCTCTTCCTGTCCTCTTTGTCCACCACCAGAAAGACGTCCTGAACGCTCCCGTCGCTCTTGGCAACGAGCTTAAGGCCAGTCTTGGTTTCCCTTGAGACCTTTATCTCGAAGCCCCTTGAATCGCTCGCGTATATCCTTCCGGGGATTACCTTTTTGACCCCAGGTATCGCGGCTATCATCTCCAAGGGCTTCTCAAGGCCCTTCAGGAAGTGGTGCTCTCTCTTGACGCCTTTGCGGAAGTGCTTCGGCATGGTCTAAGAAGGGAGGTGTCGCTTTTTAGCGTTTTCTCACCGCCGAACCATGAAGAACCAGGTGAACCCTATGAGAGCCAGGAGAACGACCGCCGCCCAGAATTCGAGGGCGTATGCCCGCGGTACGCTGCATCCAGTGGGGGTCACGTTTTCAGAGGTTACCCTGAATTCGCTCCCCACGGGCTCCCCCAGGGGAAAGGCCTTCAGACCACCGTCGTAGCAGAGGACGAAGAGGCTGGAAATCCCCCGGATCCCAACGCTCTCGTTTCCAAACTCCAGAAGCTCCCCGCTTGAGTTGGAGTCCGGGGCAAAGTAGTGCATGATGCTGGGGGGGCACCAGGAGAACCGCGTTCTCGAGTTCGTACGCCTGGAGATATCCCGCCTCCTCTGCGGCCCACAGGTGCGCAGCCACAGCGTTCATGGGCAGTTCGATGTCCGTCCCCGGAATCACAAGCCCATCCCCGGACACGCTAACGTTCACCGCCCGGGGTGTCCCTTCGGGGGAATCCCCTGTCAGCATAACGCCGTGCTCCCCCTTAACAACGGTTACCCCCTTGAAGTAGGTGCCGCTCTCGGCCTCCCCCAGGTCGAGAACCCCGGCGGTAACGTTCCTGGCGACGTTGACCGCGACCAGCTCGTTCTCCCCGGTCTGGACCACGAGGTAAGGGACCGCAACGGCGAAGTTAGGCTCCCCACCGGTGTTCGACTTCACCGCGGTGACCGGCTCAAAGCAGTCCAGCCCCATGCGGTAAACCCTGACCGAGCCGTCCATCGAGGCCACGAACAGGTAGTAGAACCCCCGGTACTGGTAAACCATCGGAACCTCCCAGGATTTGCCAATGAAATACGCCCCGCTGGAGTTTATGTAGAAGTTGTAGTGAACGCAGCAGGCAGATGGCACGAGTGCGCCGCTCATTGAGGGCGAGTAGGTGGTGTATTCAAGCGACAGCACCGCCGCGTCCCCGTAGGTAGCGACGACGTAAAAGTCCAGGCTTTCCGCCCCAAGGTAGTCCGCAGAGCCCGGCGGCAGAGAAAGGAGAAGAACGTGGAGAAACAGGAGAAGGCCAAGAACCCTCCTCATACTTAGGCCCTCTTCCTGACCTTAACCGCAACACCCTTCCTGGCTCTAACCATCTCCTCTCCAGCCAAAACCGCCTTTCCGACGCCCGTTACCTTTCCGTCCCTTACTATGCCCACTATGTCGTCCGGCCTTATTGCCGGATCGGCCTCGTCAACGCCGACCGCGAAGACGTCGCCGCGGAGCTCGAAGTCCACCTTCACCCAGTAGGCCTCGAGGGCATCGTATATCCTCTGCATTCCATAGGGTGTGACGCTTATCACGCCGTCCTTGAAGGTTCCGGTCTGCTGGTTGTCAATGAAGAGGCGGAGCATCTTGGAGCCCTTGACATTCCCGCCGTCCGGCAGAACCGCCTCTCCGGCACCAACGCCGAAGTAGAAGTCGAAGACCTTCCTTATGCCCTCGAAGTAGCGGTACGTCCTGTCTTCCTTGGTTCCCTCAAGCTCGAACTCCCCGAGGGTTTCAGTTAGTGACCTGAGACTCTCCTTGCTCGTGGTCCCGTTCTCAACACGGGTGAAGATTATCTCCCTGCCTGTCATTTCAGCGGCCATCTTGGCTATCTCCACGTAGGCTTCATCCAGGTGCGCTATTATCGGAACGTCCTTCGGGTACTTTTCAAGGGTTTTCGCCAGAAGTTCGGCCGCCGGTTTAATCTCCTCCTCGTTCCAGTGACCGGTGACGACTATGTCGTACTTTGCCAGCCATTCCCATTCCCGCGGAACGACACCGAAGGGAGAAGTCAGAATCAGTTCGTGAACCTTGGCTATTCCAGAGCCTAAAGCTTCTTTGACGGCCCTCCGGTAGAGTGTGTGCGAGCGGGAGAAGGAGTAGGGTTTCTTGGCAGAGCAGGGGAAGAGGAGAACCAGTTCGGTGTTCTTCGGCGGAACGAAGCGCTCGGCAACTCTTGAATGCCATCTCCTAACTTCCGGCCTTCTAATCGAGGCGTCGCTGATGAAGTAGACCGTCTCCCTCTGGATCGGCGTGTATTTCTCGAGGTAGTTGGGATGCTCCAAATCGGCTATGCGGAGTATTCCCGCGTGGTACTGGGTGCTGAAGAAGTTCTCGACGAGGTAGCGGAGTTTACCCTCCTTGAGGGCTTTTCTGACCAGGAACACGGTCTCCTCCGCGAAATCCATGGAGTTCGGCCCTTCTTTCCAGAGGAACGGACTGTACCCGGTGAAGCCCTTCCCCTCAAAGTCGTAGAGCTTGAGAGAACGGGTGTCGAAGGCATCGACGCCGAGGTAAACAGCCAGCGGATAGAAGAACGGTTCCAGATCGGCGATTATCATAACGTTGGGGAACCTCTCGCGCAGCTCCCTGATTATCTTCACGAAGTAGCGGTACTCCCTCACCAGAATCTTTGAGTTGCCCAGATAGACGGCATCGAAGCTGTAGCGCTCGATTATCTTGAAGAACTCGCCCAGGTAGGAGGTCCTTCTCAAAGCCGGCAGGTAGAAGGCGTTGAAGCCCTCGTAGTTCACGCTCCAGAGCCTTCCCAAAGCTTTCTCTATAACCTCGTCCGGCGTGTAGAAGCCGAGGGGTATCGCGGGGGCGAGGTTGAAATCGTACTCCCCCGGCCCCTGGGGATGGAAGAAGGAGTTAAACGGGGAGAGCGTGAAATCTACCCCTGCCAGTGCCGGGGTCTTGAATGAGCGCTCCCCTGTCCTGACGAGACCCAGCCTTCCTGGCCCCTCATGCCTGATGACTTCCATAGCCAGGCCTCAGACAAGGTTGTACCTCTGGAGGAGGAGCAGCTCGTCGAGGGTGAGCTTCTCGCCCTTCTTGAACTTCTCAAGGGCCTCGACGGCCTTCTCGAAGCTGGCGTCCTTCTTGGCGTGCATCCTGGCAACGAGCCTGTAGGCGATGAGCTCCTTGTGCTTCTCGTCATACTCCCTTATCTTCCTCTCGATGCTGCGGAGCTCCTTCCTGACTTCCCTGATCCTGTCGCGGAGCTCGACGACCTTGGCGTGGTACTCGTCTGCCTCCTTTTTGACCTCGTCCGCCTGGTTGAACGCCGCTATCATCTGCTCGTGGAACTGCTGGCTCTGGTTGGCGAGCTTCTGTATCTCGAGGCTGATGTTCCTCCTGGCCTTCTTGAGCTGATCGACCTTCTTCCTGGACTCGACAAGCTTCTTGTGGAAGCGCTCGGCCTGCTGGAGTATCTCAAGTTCGGTGGCGAGAACCTGTATCTGGTCCACGATCTGCTTCTCCCTGTCGGGCGTGATGTTCGGGTTGGTCTGGAGCTCCCATTCGAGCTTCTCTATCCTCTCCTGGATCTTCGCCGGCGGCATCTTGAGCCTGCGGAGCTGGTTGTACTCGTCCCTCTTGGTGCGGTACTCGAGTATTTCCTGATAGAGGAGGTCAAGCTTCGCGTTTATCTCCTCACGGTTCTTCTTCAGCTCCTGTATCTGCGCGTTGATTTCATCGCGCTTGGCCTTGTACTCCCTGCCCTTCTGGCGGAGCCCCTTGACCTCGTTGTTCTTCTCGTCCCTCTTCTGGATCCAGATTTGAAGCTCCTTTTCAAGCTCATCCAGTTTGGCCCTTATCTCGTTTCTCTCCTTTTCAAGGGCCTCTATCTCCCTCTTGATCCTCTTAATCTCCTCTGGGTCCACTTTCGTCTGCATCGCTCTTACCCCTCTCCCTTTTTAGAACAGCTGACCTGCTCAAACATTTCTGGACTCAAAAAGGAATGAGCAAATAAAAACTTTTTGGCCAAAATTCCCTCAACCGGAGAAAAATGGAAACACAAAAGGGAAAAGACCTCACTTGCCGACCTCGCCCCCCTGCGTGTACGGCATGAACTCCACCGTGCCCCTCTGCTTCATTGGCTGCTTGTAGAGCTCCATCAGGGCGTAAACCTCCTCCGGAACGTCCGTGCTGACGTGAAGGCCCAGCCCCCCGGCCTGCTCATAGGTTATCGGGTAGTCGTGCGTCCATCTGCCCTCGGTGAGCACCCGGGCAAGCTCCCGGGCCTTCTCCTCGCCGTAGCGGTCCTTCAGCAGGGTGTAAACGAAGTCGCGGACTTGCATTATGGCCTTCTCCGCAACGTCGGCCAGGATGAGGGTCTGGTCGTCCACCCTGTCAACTCCCTTCCTCTCGACGGCTCTCACTATGCTCGGCCCGGGATACTGGCCGAGCTGCGGGTCAACCGGCCCCAAAACCGCATGCGGGTCCATTATTATCTTGTCTGCCGCGAGTGCTATCAGTGTTCCGCCGCTCATGGCGTAGTGGGGGACTATGACGCGCGTTTCAGCAGGGTGGTCGTGAAGTGCCTTCGCTATCTGCGTCGCGGCAAGTACGAGGCCTCCGGGGGTGTGGATTATCAGGTCTATCGGCCTGTCCTTGGGAGCCATTCTTATTGCCCGGAGGACCTCCTCGCTGTCCTCGACGCTTATGAACTTGTAGAAGGGAATTCCAAAGAGGCCTATACTCTCCTGCCTGTGAATCATCGTTATGACGGTTGAGCCCCTCTTCTCCGAGAGCCTCTTGAGAAGTCTCGCCCTGGCCATCTGAAGGCTCCTGTACTGCATCTGGGGCCACAGCAGGATGTACATGAAGAACAGCCACCACAGCAGTGAGCCGAAGAATCCGGTAGCGGCCTCTCCCATGTTATCACCGAAGAAAGGAGGGAGAGGAGATATTTATAGAATTTGGTTCAGCCCTTTATGACCTGCGTTCCGGTCTTTCCTTCGAGGGCCTCGACGGCCCTGTCGAGGGAAGCTATTACGGCTCTCTCCCCACCCCACTCGACGAACCTTATAACCGCCAAAACCTTCGGTCCCATGCTTCCTTTCTTGAAGTGCCCTTCCTCATAGTACTTCTTCAGCTCCTCGACGGTGACCTTACCTAACCAGCGCTCATCGGGTTTGCCGAAGTTCACCGCCGCGCCGTTCACATCGGTCAGAATCATAAATATGTCCGCGTTTACTTCCTCCGCCAGCCTCTCCCCGGCCAGATCCTTGTCTATAACCGCTTCGACGCCCCTGAGCTGACCGTTCTCCTCGATAACGGGGACTCCACCGCCCCCGCTGGCTATAACGATGAAGCCCTTCTCAACGAGGTCCTGGATGATTTCAGCTTCAACGTGACCCTTTGGATCGGGGCTCGGCACGACCCTCCTCCAACCCCTGCCGGAGTCCTCTATCACGGTCCAGCCCTTCTCCTTCGCGAGCTTTTTTGCCGTCTCCTCGTCGTAGAAGGGTCCAACCGGCTTGCTGGGGTGCTGGAAGGCCGGATCGTCCTTGTCAACTATGGTCTGGGTGACTATCGTCGCCACCGGCCTGTCCATTCCGCGTCTCTTCAGCTCGTTCCTTATCGCCTGCTGGATCATGTAACCTATCTGGCCCTGAGTCATTGCTCCAGCCACGTCCATCGGCTGGGCAGGAATGCCGTGAGTAGCCTGACCGGCGTCCATGTGGAGGAGTAAAGCACCGACCTGGGGGCCGTTTCCGTGGGTGATTACAACCTCGTAGTCACCGTCTAGGATTATATCCACTATCTGCCTGGCCGTCTTCATGACGTTGGCCATCTGCTCCTCGTAGGTTCCCTTTTGACCTCGCTGAAGGATTGCGTTACCGCCCAAAGCTATTACAACCCTCTTCATAACCCTCACCTCCGGGATGGATAGATACGCGGGGGAGGATAAAAACGTTCGTTAGGAGCCAGCCCTGTTCACTGGAAAAAGGTTCGAAAGGCCGGGAAATAAGTTGGCAAAGGTAAAGAATAGCAGGCCCCAAAAGGGCGGCTCTCCTCAGAGATACCACTCGGAGAAGCTTCCCAGCCCAAGCCTCTCGAGCGTCCTCATGACGCCGAGGGCGATGCCTTCAACCTCTATCCCTCCGGGTGGCTTGTACGCATCGCCGACGATGTAGACGTCCTCGATTGGGAAGTCCTCAATCACTTGACCGCTCGCGACCCTGTTCACCGGGTTCCCGTCGAGGTAGGTCTGGATGAGAAGGATTTCGCCCTCTTCATCGAGGTTCGGGAAGATTCTGTAAATGTCCTCGATGCCCTTCCTCTGCTCTGCCTTGACGTTCCTGCCCTGCAAAGCGTGGTGGAGCATTATCAGGGTGTAGCCTTCCTTAGCAAGCTCCGGGCTCAGTGAGGAGGGCTCGTTGTAGCCGTTTACCCTCTCAGTATCGAGGGTGAAAACGACGGTGTTGCCAATCCTCGATCCACCCTTCAGTGCCACGTTGTACTTTATGCCCTCGCTCGGCTTCAGTGAATCAACGCGCTTGAGGTACTCGCGGTCGAAGTTGTCCCGGCCGATCAGCTCGATGGTTTCTTTTATTCCGATGTTGGAGATGAGAACGTCGTACTGAAGCTCGTCGCCGTCGGAGGTGATGACCCTCCTTGCCTCAGGGTCGATTTCGACGGCCCTCTTCTTCGTAATTATCCTTCCACCGTTACTGAGGATTATTGAGCTCAACGCGTCGGGGATAGACTTACAGCCGCCCTTAACCAAGCCCGGCCCACCCCACTTCAGGGCCGCCTTTATCTCCCTCGCCAGCTCACCAGCAGGAACGTCCAGGACGCTGTCGGCCCAGCCGAGGAAGCTCTTGATGAAGAGGTCAACGAACTCGTTGTCGCCTATCCTTTCCCTTATCCATTCTCTCCCGCTCATCTCGGCCTCTTCTCCCTTCGGCAGTTTGTTCCTCTTTATATCTGCCAGGAGCTTCATTGCCCTGGCTTTTTCGGTGAAGCTCAGGTACTTCCAGCCATCGCGGTAGTGGAAGGTTCTCCCGTTGTAGAAAATCATGCCCTTTGGATTCGAGTTCACTATTTGGACGTTTGCCTCAAGGAGCTTAAGGAGGTGCGCTAAAGGCCCGTCCTCACCGTGGGGAAGCATGTGGAACGCTCCAGTAGAGAGGCCGAAGCCCCTGTAGTTTAGATTGGTGAAGCGACCGCCAGTGTAGGGGGCTTTTTCAATGACGGTAACTTGGTAGCCGTTTTTGGCCAGGAACGAGGCCGTCAGAAGGCCGCCGATTCCGGAGCCTATTACAACTGCCCTCATTTCTCTCACCTGAAAACCTGAGGGAAGGGGAGAATATAAGGGTTTACCTATTGCATGGCTATGCAAGTCCTTTACTCAGGCGTATTTTCGTCGATCCTACTGGAAAACCTTAACTCCGAAAAAAATTGTACCAGAAAAAAACGAAGAAAGTTTACTCATAGTAAATGAAAAGCTTATAAAGGTCAGTGAATTATATATCGCAAAAACGAAAGCCTCTCCGCGAGCACGTACGTGGCAATTGATTCATCCGCGTTTTGAGGTGGGACGATGAGGGAAAAAATCCTAGCTACCCTTTTGATTTTATTGAGCATCACGGCCGTCATCTCAATAACGAAAACGCACACTGAAAACGCCACTGCACTCAATATAACAACTCCCTCATGGACAAACTGGACGGTAAGGCGCCTTTACCTCGTCCAGGATCCGGTTACAGGTGGCTGGAACGGTGACGTCTCTTTTACAATACTCCCAAGCCTGTACCATACATATCACGGCGTGATGACGCTGGCCCTTCTGAACCTGAGTCCAGCACATCCCGAAAAAACCATGGAGTTCCTGAGAGAAGAAGAGGAGAATTTTTACAGCGGTCGGAATTATCCTTCGGTTCTTGACGCCTATTACCTGTTAGCACTCTTTAAAGAGTTCAATATAAGCCCCAGAAACAGGGGGGCCTTCGAAAACTTCATCATTGAGGACATGGAGAGGTCAAATTACACATTTCTGCATGCAAAAACTCTCATTCTGCTTAACTCCACCCTGGCGAAGAACGTTTCCATGTCCCTCTGGCTCGAGCTGAGGCCGGAGCACTCACTGGACTTCCTGTGGGACTTCCTTCAGCTCAGGGGGCTTCTTCTGGAGTCGGGATATTCCTCCTATGAAATACCTAACTACACCGTGATGTATGACACCGCGAGGGCCGTGTTTGATGAGGCATCCCGTAGAATAGAGAACCTTGGTTTCTTCGACCTCAAAACCATGGCGAGATTCATGCGGGAGGAGCACATCAAAAACGAAACGCTGAGGAGAAAAATACTAACGAGTATTCAGAAATACAAGTGCCCTGATGGCTCATACTCCGACACGAGGGGTGCCAAAAAGGGATACATCGACACCACCCACTGGGCGGTGGAGACGATAACCTATGCGGGGGGAGAAGTCGGAGAAGACACTGTAAGCTACCTGCGGTCCCTTGAAGGGCCCCTGGGGGGTTTCATAGGCATCCCGAACTACATTGTGCCGAATCCCGTGGGCACTGCCTTCTCCGTGATGACCCTTAAGCTTTTGAATTCAACGGTGCCCAGTGAGACGGCAGTCAGGAACTACCTGCTCACCGAAATCTCACGGGAGAGTAAACCGAGCCTGATATGGGTTGAATACAGGGCACTAAAGAAGCTTGGTGTGTCCAACAGTGATCTTAAAACGAGAGTAGAACCCCGTCTGAAAAGCTTCATCGCCAACATGAACCTCTCGGAGGTTTATCAAAACCACCACCTGCTGAAGGATATATACTATCTCCTCGTAACGAGCAGGGAACTGGGCATTGAGATCGATGAACAATGGAAGGAAAACGTGACCTCCTTCGTTTTGGGACTTAGGGATAGCGATGGTGGATTTGGTAGCAAAATATCAAAGATAAAAATTAACCGGCTTGAAATAACTCTTTACTCTGTCCTGATCCTCAATGAGCTTGGGTACGAATACAGGGACGAAAAGACAGTGGAGTTCATCAAATCCAGCAGAAACGGCGCATTGTGGTGGTCCCTACCAATAACTAGGTACGCTTTGCTGGCTCTAAGTTCAATGGGGGCCAAGATTGACGGGAAAGAAGAGATAGTAAAGGCGCTTGAGCTGAGGAAGTGTCCCTATGGCTTCTTCTCCTACGCCCCCTGCGAGCACCCCGAGCAGGGAGGGTCGATACCAACGTTTTTAGCGCTCGATACACTCAGGTTTCTTGGTTATCATTAGCCAGCCGCATTTTTACATTTTTAGATTTGAGCCAGTCATAGGGTAGAAAACCGACAATCGTTCTTCCCGCAAATAGATAGAAAAATGAAAACTCAGAGCCTCCAGTCCACACCGAGAGCCTCGCTGTATGCGTCAAGAACCCTCTCAAGATACTCCTTGGCGGTGCCGACCTTGTCGATTCTGAACTTCTCGGCCCAGCGCTCGTTTCCGAACTCCTCGCTTCCCGCTGAAACAAGGTCTATGACGCGCATGCTGTCCCAGAACGCCGGGGTGTAGCCTGCTTTCTTGGCGTACTCTATGAGCCTCTTAATCTGCTTCTTGGCGTGTTCCTCCATGTCAACGTTCTCGCCGTAGGCGTCCATGAAGAGGGCCTTAAGGACTGGCTTCATCCAGCCTCTATGAAATCTGCACCAGCCGACGTTGTCGTACCAGAACTCCCAGAGGGCGCTCGCTATTATCTTGCTCGCCAGCTCCTCCGGCTCAAGGAAGACGCCGAACTGGTAGAAGGTCCAGTAGCGACCCTGAATCGGGAGCGGTATGTAGTTGCCTATCGCCCAGTACATCGTCGGCGTCATCTCTCCGTTCTCGCCGAGCGGAACGAAGACGCCGTAGTCCTTGAAGCTCTCGCCGTACTTCAGCCTGTCCTTGAACCTCTCGTCGAGGATAACGCTGGCCTTCCTCTTTCCGAGGCCGATTATCTTTGCTATTTCGTTCTCGGCGAAGGCAACGCGGTGGGCTAATTCAGCCACGAGCTTGGCATTGACCTCGCTCGCCTCCACCGGTCTCTCAAGAAGGGCCTCTTTGGTGAACTCCGGCTTTCCGCTTATGCCCACCTCCTCCGGCTTGAGCAGACCGCGGTGGATTAACTCCAACACCCATGCGGCAGTTCCACCGAACTCTATGGCGTCGAAGCCCATCGCATCTGCCGCGTGGACGCTTATGTCGCTTGCCCTTAGGGAGATGCTTCCGCTGAGCGGACCGTTGGCCTCGTAGGGTTCGTACTCAACGTGGTGGCCGCGGCGGTACTTCTTACAGACCACCGGGCACGGCTCGCCACACGTCGTCCAGTTCTTCGGCTTTATGGCTTCTTCGTTGAAGGGCCCCCAGTAGTGCTTCATTATGTTCTCGTGGATTTTTATGCGCTCTTCCTTTTCGATGTATGGCATCTGCCAGTTGAGTACCGGAACGAAGTCGCCTTCGGCCGGGTAGTTGCCGCCGAAGGTTCCGCCAGTGTTGAGCTTGGGGTTGAAGCGGTACTTGGTGGTCTTCTCACTTATAATCTCGTTGTAGGGCTTCTTGTGGACGCCTTCAACTATGCCCTTGGCCGTTCTGAAGTTGCCGATGTCCTCTCCCGGGAAGGTTCTCTTCCTCGGCTTCCCGCCGAAGATTATTCCGACGACGTTGTGGGCTCTAAGCAAAACGCTTCCAGAGCCCCCGCGAGCGGCCCAGTCCTCACTGCCAACCAAGCGTTCTCCCTTCCTGAGCGCCTGGGAGAATATCGCGCCGTAGTTGGTGTTTAGAGCGGCGGGCCCTACAACGGCTATGCGGTACTCGAAGTCGAACTTATCGCCAAAGGTATCGATGAGGTACTGAGTGAGGGCATAGACTCCTTCCTCATCCTTGTAGCCCCTCCATATCTCGATGACCTTCTCAAGCTCGATCTCGTGGAGCTCAACCCTCACGCTCTCTCCATCGTTGTAGAGGAGAACAACGACGGGCTTCTCGGCTTTGCCCTCGAAGGTCACGAAATCAATACCCACGTTCTTGAAGGCGTAAGCCGCTCCGCCCATGGCGGAGGGGAACAGGGTTCCGTAGAGGGGGGAACGGAAGAAGAACATGAGCCTGTGTGCTCCGGGCAGGGTCGAGCCCGAGAAGGGCCCCATCCCCATAACCACGACGTTCTTCGGGTCGTATGGCTCAACCCCGTAGGTTTCGAGGTTCTCGTGAACCTCTATGCCATAGTCTATGACCCCATATATCCCGTCCCTCTCCAGCTCCTCACTCTCCACCTTCTTCTCGTCCAGATTGAGCCTGAGAACTGTGAACTTCATGACTCCCACCCCTGTGTATCACTCCGAGTGTTAGTTTTGGGCTGAAGAATATTTAAGGCTTCCGATGGGCCTATCAAAAAAGTTGGGCGGGAGGTTATAAAAACCTTTAGCAATCGGGACGGCTGAGGGCAGCTGCAGAGACCAATGGAGAAAAAGGAAGGGATCACTCGATCTTCTCGAACCTCTCCTCGAGCCTCTTGAGGACGCCCGGGAGGGTGGTGTACTCCATGTCCTCCATCGGGAGCCTGTGGGGCTCGAACGGGCCGTGCCTGCGCATGTACTCTGCTATCTCCAGAGCCTTCTGCCTGGCGCCGTCGAAGGCCGGGTCGTCGAAGAGATCAACCGGACCGACGAGCTTCCCTTCTGGGCTTATCTGCCAGCCGAGGGCGACGACGCGCGGCGGGCCGTCGAACCTCGTCGGGTTGGCCTGGTGCATCGGGACCGGCATGACCGGGCCGTTGTGGGAACCCCTCATCCATCCGCTGACAAGGTGCGGGAAGGCAAAGGGCTCGAGAACCTCACCAAGGGCCGGCAGTCCGCTCTGGGCGCGGACTATCGCGACGGGGTCGTCCTTCCCTATGTACTCGCCGGCTATCTCAAAGAGCTTCTCGGTGCTCACAACAGCGACCGGCTCGTCCTTGGGTATCTTGTGCCCCTCCTTCGGGAAAACGCGCTTGATGACGTACCTGCTCTTGGCGCCGATGAGGGCGAGGAGGTCGTAGAGCTCCTCAGGAGTGTTAAGGATCACGCGCTTGTGCTCCTTTATGTCCCAGACCTCAAAGCGGAAGCCCATGTGCATGTTCGGGTCGATGACGAGGCCAGCTGTATTGAACGGGTCCGCGAACATTCTGAATATCGGCAGGTTGAATGCTCCCGGCTCGGTCTTGTCCATGTGGAACGTGACAACGGGCTCGCTCTTCCTGAGGGTTATCTCCATCTCGGCTATTCCGGGACCCATGCCCCTTATGTTGCCACTGAAGGCGTCCTTGAGGAGGTCCTGGCCGGCACCGTAGAGGCCGAGCTCCTTGGCAACCTTGGTGGCCTCCTCGAAGGCCTTCCAGGCCAGGCCGTGTATCTCGGAGCTGTCAACACCCTTCCTGTGGGTTATGATGAGCTGAAGGTCATCTCCGCAGGTGGCGACGTAGAAGTCAATGATGGTTCCGTCCTCGACGGCCTTTGAGAGAACTTCCTCGGCCGTCTCGACGAGCTGAGGGTGCACCCTCGAGTGCCCCGGCCAGCCGCCGATGTCGGCCTTGATCACGCTGAGGGTTATCTTTTCTCCAACTGCCATTGGCAACCACCGATAGCTTTAACCACTTTTATGCTTATAAAACGTTAATATCACCGTCGATGATACACAAAAAGGAGTCAAAATTCGGGAAGTCTAAGGGTGCAGGAGTAAGAACGAGAGGGACCTCACTCGCAGATGTCCGTCCAGCCAAACTCCTCCCTGGCTACATTGATAAGGTTCCTGAGTTCCTCTTTCTTGATGTTGACACTGGAGCTCGCCCCGACGAGGGCTATGATGCCGTGCACCTCTTCCTGAACCTGAATAACGTCGTCACTGACCTTGACTATGCGGAGCTCCCTCCTGGCGGTCTCGTCGTCGCTTATCTTGAACTTGTCCTTTCCAATAACCACTGGCTCCTCCACGGTAATCACCAGAATATTTTTGTAAGCCAAAGTTAATAAAACTTCCGGGAGCAAAGTTTATAAACCTCTTCCCGCTAAGCTTAAGCTGGACGGGGGCATGGTGTAGCCTGGTCCATCATCGCGGGCTCCAGAGGTATGAGGACTTGCGGGTTTGCTGATTTGGGGATGAGCCTTTGGAGCTCTGACCCGGAGAAACCCGCGGACCGGGGTTCAAATCCCCGTGCCCCCACCATTGAAACTTTTCTGACGAAAAGTTTCATCAAAGTTTGTGATTCCTTTCGAAGTGCCAGTTTTTAAGGGACGACGGCCCCAAAAGAGTTTTTGACCAATTGGCGATTCTCCCCAAAGCCATTTCTGAGTTGTTTCTAATTAAGAACTCTCACTTTTTCGACCGAATCCCGGCAAAAACTCGCAAAAATCAGAGGAATGCACGCCGGTGGCGTGCCTCACTTCAGCTTCTCCAGGATTATCGCAGGGCAGACCTTGGTGACGCCATCAAGCCTGCCTATCTTGTTGGAGATTATGTCGGAGAGGTCCTCCCCATCCCTGGCCCAGACCTCGGCCATTATCATGTGGTCACCACTGGTCAGGTACACCTCCCTCACGAAATCGAACTCCTTGAGCTTGCTCGCAACGTCGAATATCTTCTCCGGCAGCGTGTCAACGCCCGTGAGGCTGACGAGGTTGTAGCCGAGCTTCGATGGATCCACCACGACGGTGTACTGCTTTATAACCCCCGCCTCCTCCAGGGCCTTTACACGCTTCCTTACGGCGGTCTCACTTATGCCCAGGACCTTCGCTATCTCCGTGAACGGAGTGCGGGCGTCCTTGGTGAGCATCTCGATTATGATGTTATCTCTCTCGTCAAGCATTTTCATCACCTCTATTTACCTCTATGCAGACCAAGTATATTAAGTTTTTGAACCCAGGGGTTCTAAAATTAAACCCCAAGTTTAAGTTTGACAACCGTCTCCACGTGGGGCGTGTGCGGGAACATGTCAATGCCGGTGGCGCTTTCGACCGCGTACTGCTCTCCCAGTGCCTCAAGGTCCTGAACAAGGGTCTTTGGATTGCAGGAGACGTAGACGATGCTTTGCGGTTTGTCTTTTAAGATTTTCCTTATCAGTTTGGGATGCAATCCCGCCCTTGGCGGATCAACTATTACAGTATCGTATTCAGAAAGATTTTCGACATCCTTATCCTGCCCAACCCTGAACGCGGCATCAACGCCGTTGAGCTCGGCGTTTCTGTTCGCCATCTCCACCGCAAAGGGATTTACCTCAATTCCCTCAACGGAGAATCCCCTTTTGCCAAGATAGATGCCAAAGGTTCCCACACCGGAGTAGAGATCGAGGACTTTCCCACCGTCGACCAGTTCGGCCACCTTCCTAACCAGCGTTACAGCGGCATAGCTGTTCGTCTGGAAGAAGCTGTTTGGATGGATCAGATAGGTAACGTCGTCAAGACGCTCCCGTATGAACTCGCTTCCCCAGAAGCGCTCTATCTCTCCATAGGAGACGTCGCTCGGGGTCCTGTTCACACTCCAGTACACCGAGTCCGCATAGTCAAAATAGTCGGGAAAGGACTCAGGAAGACTGCCCTCCGAGGTAACGAGGTTCACCATCAGTTCACCCGTGAACTTGCCCTCACGGATGACGATGTAGCGCAAAAAGCCTTCGTTCTTCCGTATCTCGTACAGACTCGGCTTAAAGTCCTCTATAAACTCCCTCAAGGATCTGAGAACCCTTCCGCTGGATTCGCCGAAGACGGGGCACCACCCGATGTCAACCGCGTCCCACCAGGTACCGCGCCTCCTGAACCCAATCCCATTTGTCGAAATGACAACATCGATGCGGTTTCTGTGACCGTAAATCATGGGTGATGGAATAACTTCGACGTCCATACCAAGAAGGGCCGAGAGCTTCTCCGCCTTGAACTCAACCTGCCTCTCGTAGGGGATGTGCTGAAGAAGACACCCGCCGCAGACCCCAAAGCTGGGACACACCGGCTCCACTCTATGGGCGGAAGGTTCCACGACCTCAAAATCGGTGGCAATCAGGGTTCTCTTTTTCTTCCGCCATTTTCTCACTTCAACAACGTCGCCGGGTGCTGTGAAAGGAACGTGGATTTCCCTCTTCCCCACACGTACAACGCCCAGTCCATCATGATCGAGCCTCTCAACGATTCCCCGCATACTCCTCCCTCCCCGATACGCTTTATAAACCTGCCCTTGGACACCTGCCAACCATGCTCACGGAAGGTTTATTTAGTTCGTTAACGTAACTAGTAACGGTGCCACCGAATGTTCGGCAGGCGTAAGGATGCTGTGTATAGAATACTCGCCACAAAAAAGAGGGCGGTCGCCCTCCAGAGCCTGAGCGCCGAACTCGAGACACCCGCACCCGCGGTCTTCAGGGCCGTGAAGGAGCTGGAATCCGACGGTCTCGTTGAGGTCTTCTACGGCCAAGACAAGGCCGCCATAATGGTTCGCGCCAAAACAATAGGGGACTACATCTGAGCCCCTTTCAATAATTTATCTTTTGTAGAATTAATGCAACAGGAGGCAGGTCAATGGTATCCATAGTGATCACAGGGAGGGGGGGTGCGGGAAAAACAACGATGAGCGCAAACCTGAGTACGTACTTCTCACGGAGGGGCTACCGCTCGCTCGTCGTGGACGGTGACCTGTACCTTCCAAAGCTCGCCTTTCACTTCGGGATATACAACCCCCAGTACAACATCCACACCCTTCTGAAGAATCCGAACATGAGGGTTGTTCAGGCGGTGTACCACGACCCCAGAACGGGCGTTGACATACTCCCGGGCAGTTCAAAGCTCTACGACGTCATCAACCTGGATCAGAAAAGACTGAGGGAGATAGTGAGGGAGATACAGTCCAAGTATAACATCACGATAATAGACTCCCCGGTCGGCATACCCTTCGATACGATATCCACCTTCCGGCTCGCCCAGTACCAGCTCATCATAGTGGAGATAGAGCGCTGCCCGATACACTCCGTCCACAGGATGATCGAAAACGAGGTCGTGAAGCTTAAATCGCTGGGGGACGCGTACGGCCTCAAGGTTGGCGTGATACTCAACAAGGTGCGGGAATCATCCCAGAGCGTGGACGATATAATCGACTTCCTCGAGTACAGTGTGGACGTGCCCGTGGTCGGCGTCATACCTTTCGATCACAGAGTTCCGGAGGCAACGAACATGGGTCGGCCGGTTATAGACTACGCGCCCCACACCAAGGCATCGCGGGCGATAGCCGAGAGCGGCGACATCCTGAAAGAGTGGATATTCGGAAGGGAGAAAAAGGAGGGTATGCTACACAGGCTCTACGGGGCGATACTTTCATTCCTTCACTCCGGCAGAGTCCCTGCGGGCAAAAAGCTCTGAAACCGTGACCAGGGGCATAAACCGGTACTCCTCCCCTATTCTCTCACCGGCCCCTTCCTCCCTGTCAACCACCACGCTTATAGCTGCTATCTCCGCCCCAGCCTTCTCCAGAATCTTGGCCGCGCGCAGAACGCTTCCCCCTGTGGTCGTCACATCCTCGACGAGGAGTATCCTCTCGCCGGACTTCACCTCTCCCTCGATCTGGCTTCCCGTGCCGTGTTCCTTGGGCTTCTTGCGGACTATGACGAGGGGCTTTCCGGTTTCCAGGGACAGGGCCGTCGCTATCGGCACCGCTCCAAGCTCCGGGCCAGCAATCCTGTCGAACTCGATGCCAAACGCTTTAGTCCTCTCTGCCATCAGCCTCGCGATTATCCTCAGTGCCCTCGGGTTGGTGGAGAGCTTCTTGACGTTGATGTAGTAGTCGCTCTCTTTTCCGGAGGTGAGAACGAAGCGGCCGAAGAGTATGGCTCCCTCGGAGAAGAACATGTCGATGAGTTGGCCTTTCATATCCTCCATTTTGGACACCCTCGTGTAAATTTCTTGACAGTTCTAGAGAAAAATCCACATCGAATTTAAAAAAGTTGGGGCCAACGTTAATAAGGAAGAATGGTGGAGAAAATACCATGCTCACGCCGGAGAAGGTCATCGGATACTACTTTGGTATCATAACCGTAGTCGGCGGTCTCTCCGTTCTGCTGGCAGTCAAGTACACCCTCCAGAGGTGGCGCTCTTTCCCGGAGAGCGGCTGGAAGGTTCAGGGATTCGCCCTCGGTATTCTTGGCCTCGTCATAGCCTCCGTCCTTGAGGCGCCCCTCCTGTTCCTCAAGACGTGGGTTGCGCTGGCCTTTGCTGCCGGAATAATTGAGGAGTCTGTGAAGCTCCTGCCCCTGAAGTTCTTCGAGCGCTCGCCGGAATGGGAGAAGTGGAAGCTCGTCATAGGTGCGGGCCTCTTTCTCGGGGTTATAGAGGGGATAATGTACACCGCGGGAATCTTCGCCCTGAACCAAGAACCATACCTAGTGGCCGTTAGAATAGTGCTTATGGGACTGCACACCATATGGGCGGCCATCTCGGTCGGCTTCCTGCTCGGCGAGAGGGGATGGAAGCGCTTCACGGGGCTGGCCTTCTCGATGATAGGGCATGCCCTCTACGACCTTCCCTCCCTGGCCATGGTGGACGGCTACTCCGGGACCGTTGTGGCGTATTTAGCTGGACTCTCAACGGGCTTCCTTCTCGTGACACCGCTCATGGCAAATAAAGCCGCCGAACTGGCCGGAAAACTGGTTCCAGGGAAGGATGAAGAGACGGAAAAAATACGGGAAGACGCCGGAGAAACCGAGGAAATCAGCGCTTCGCCTTAAATCTCTCCTGGAACTCGTAGAGCTGGGCTATGCGCTCGATAGTGTCAGCCTCCTCGGGACTCTTGTCTTCCCTCAAGGCCACGTAGCGCGGGAAGCGGAGGGCAAAGCCGCTCTCGTACTTCGGACTCTTCTGTATCTCCTGGTAGGTAACCTGGATAACGACCTTTGGCTCTATCTCGACGAGCTTTCCTTCTTCTCTGACTATCAGGGGCTTGAGCATCTTGGTGAACTCTGCCAAGTCCTCGTCGGTGAAGCCGCTCCCAACCTTTCCGACCGGGACGAACTCGCCGCTGTGCGGATCAAAGGCAGCAACCAGGAAGGAGCCGAGGAGGTGTGCGCGCCTGCCTTCACCCCATTCGGCACCTATGATGACCAAATCAAGGTCCTCCATCGTGGGTTTTATTTTCAGCCACTTCTTGCCCCTGTTCCCGGGCTCGTAAACCGAATCCAGGCGCTTCGCCATCAGACCCTCGTGGCCGAGCTCAAGGGCTTTCTTATAGAATTCCTCCGCCTCGTCGGCGCTGGTGGTTACCAGCTGTTCAGCCAGCCTTATCCGCTCCCCCGGGGAAATTATCTCCTCCAGCTTCTTCCTGCGCTCGGAGAAGGGTGTATCTATCAGCCCATCACCGTCAACGTAGAGTATATCAAAGAGGTTCAGCTCCAGAGGGATTTTCTCTATCATCTCCTCGATGTTGTACTTTCTCCTGAAGCGCCTAAGAACGTACTGGAAGGGCCTGGGCTTCCCGCCCTCACCCACGGCAACGAGCTCGCCCTCCACGATGGCCTTTTCGGCCTTTACGCTTTCTCTTATGGCGTCCACAACTTCAGGAATGGACTTCGTCACGTTCTCCAGCCTTCTCGAATAGATAACGACCCTATCGCCGTCCTTGTGAACCTGGACGCGTGCCCCATCGTACTTTATTTCAAAAGCGGCCTTTCCGCCCATCTCCACCAAAGCCTCCTTCACGTTGGCCGCGTTCTGGGCAAGCATCGGCCTTATGGGCTTGCCCACCTGGATTCTGACCTTTGAGAGGCCCTCGTTGCCCTCGAGCCTGGCCACCCTCGCGACGTAGCCGAAGTCGCTCGTGAGCATGTAGGCCCGCTCAACGAGCTCGGGCTTAACCTTAAACGCCTCGGATATAGCGTCTCTCATGAGCCCTTCCGCAACGCCGGTTCTCATCGTTCCAAGAACCGTTCTTGCCAGATACTTGCCCTCCTCGGGTTGGGCGTCCATGAAGAGATTCGCGAGATACTTCAGCTTCCTGTCCTGGCTCCCCTGACCCTGGGCTTCAGCAATCTTTACAAAGGTGTCGTAAACCCTCTTAATCGTCAGCGGCTGGGAGAAGAAGCTCTTCTGTTTTTTCTTCTTCAAAGCTAAGGCAACGCTCTCTCCCAAATCGCCGGTGTCCCTCACCGAGTTCTCTATCTCCCGCTCGGGAACGCCGGTAGCCATGGAGACGGCCTTTATGAGAAGCTTCTCACCGACGCCGAGTTCCCTCTCGTCCCAGTCGGGGAAGACCTTTCCGAGAATGAGGTAGGGGACTATCTCCAGGAGATCATCTGGGGTTCTCTTGAGGAAGTCGGCGACGAACCTGGTCTTTAAGGTCTTGAGGGTCGTTTTTTCAAGTCTCTTGTAAAGGTCAGCGAGTTCGGTGTATTTCATCTCCACCACCTGAATGGAGTTAGGGATAGGGAGATAAAAGGGTTTAGCCAATCCACCTTCCAACCTTTGGCTTTCCTTCGTGGATTTTGGCCACGTCGTAGGGCAGGTTGAGGTCGGAAACTACACCTATAGCATTCTCCACTTCATCTTTGCGTAGAAGAGCAAAGAGACCCCTTCCGAGCATTATCATGGAGCTGGGAGTGGAGATAACTTTGTCCAGTTCCTCCGCCAGCTCAAGGAGCTCGCCGCTCAGGAGGCCCGTCTTTTCGGCGAATTCCCTCGCCAAGAGCATCATCCTTTCCGGACTTGGGCTCCTGAGGAGCTTCTCAAGGGCGAGCTTTCCTTCAACCTCTATCGCTTTAACGACATCCCCATCGAGCACCTCCCTAGTGGAGAGCCTTCCGAGCGGAACGACGAGAACGCGGTAATCCTCAAAGAAGAGATTGTCCACCACACCTATTCCCGGACCGCCGGGTTTAACGCGAACCTCTATCCCGCCGGCCAGCTGGCCCACAACGTCCCCGAGACCGCCCCTGTTGAGTACCTCGTGTCTGTGCGCTGTCTGAGCAGCCTTAAGCCACGTCCCCCCGAAGGTGTAGCTCAACGCCAAGGCAGTTCCCAAAGCTCCTCCCGCGCTGTTGCCGAAGCCGTAACCGTTCGGGAAGTCGAAGTACTGCCAGATTTCAACCTCACCCACGAAATCATTTGGAACCAGCTCATCCGCGACGGAGTAGCTTATGATTGCCCTCTTCTTCCCAACAGGTTCGCCGTTGAAGGCTATGTGGATGTGCCTCTCAAGCGTGCCGGTTTCTATGCTCGCGAAGACGTTGGTTCCTTTATCGAGGTTTATCCCGGCCCCGAGGGAGCCGGCCTTGAGCGGGTCATCGTGAAAGACCGGAACGAAGAATGCCGTTATGTGGGCTGGAACGAAGGTTCTAACGAGCAACCTCTCACCTCCAAGAAGAGGGTCAAACCTTTGCCTTTTAAAAGTGGCGAGAAAAGGAAAGGGGAAAGCTCACTCTTCAACCACGTAGATTGGCACCTTGCCGTGCGGTATGCCGTACCTTTTGCCGTACCACTCGCTAAGGACGTACCATGCCCCAACGAGGAGCACTATTCCAGCGGGCAGGAGTACCACCCAGCTCCTGACGCCGAGTCCAAAGAGGATGTAGAGAACTGCGCCTATCGATGCCACAGTCACCGCGTAGGGTATCTGCGTTGTCACGTGGTCTATGTGATCACTTCCGGAGAACATCGAGCTCATGATTGTTGTATCGCTGATCGGTGAGCAGTGGTCGCCGAATATCGAGCCGGTGAAGGTTGCTCCAATGGTGGCGAAGACTATCTCGTTTACATGCCCGTTGGTAAAGGCAAGGCTGAGCTGAACGCCGAGCGGAACCATTATGGCGAAGGTTCCCCAGCTGGTTCCGGTCGTGAATGCAACGAACATCGCCGCGAGGAACATTATGAGCGGCATCCAGGGACCGAGGTTGGCGCCGGAACCGGTGGCGAGGTCTATTATGTACGTGCCCGTCCCAACTGCATCTGCGGCGTTACCGAGGCTCCATGCGAGGACAAGGATGGTGTTGGCGAAGAGCATCTGCTTCATTCCCCTGACGACAGTGTCCTCCCACTCCTCGATGCTCATCTTCTTCCTGCCGAGGAGCATTATGCTGGCGACGAGAACCATTGTAAAGCTTCCCCAAAGGAGCGCCGTTGCGGCGTCGGCCTCACGGAAGGACTCGATAAAGCTGTAGTTGAGGAAGTTCACGCCAAAGGGGTTATCCAGCTCAGTCCACCACCCGAGGTCCTGGCTGTAGGCTTCAAGGTTCGCCGCCCCAGTGTACCAGAGGCCGATCATCGAGACGAAGACTAGCACTAGGATGGGTATCACGAAATCCCAGAGGTTGCCGCCTTCCTTGGGCATTCCGAGATCGACCTCCGTCGTCATGAGCGGCTTGGCGCCATCGCGGAGAACTTTGCCCTCGGTCCTGGCACGGTACTCGGCGTGAAGCATCGGGCCGTAGTGCCTGTGGGTATAGGCCACTATCAGAACCAGGAGAATCGCGAGTATCGAGTAGAACCTGAAGGGGACGCTCGAAATCCAAGCATCGTAGGAGTTATACGTCACCCCAAACCCATCAAAGCCCTTTCCTATCATCGCCAGCTCGTAGCCGATCCACGTTGAAATAAGAGCCAGACCCGCCACCGGAGCGGCCGTTGAGTCGTCTATGTACGCCAGCATCTCACGGGAAACGCGGGTCCTGTCGGTTATTGGCCTCATGGTGTTGCCGACTATTATCGTGTTTGTGTAATCGTCGAAGAACACCAGGACACCCATAATCCATCCCAAGACAGAGGCACCCCTGCTCGTCTTTACCCTCTTTGAGAGCGCCTTTGCGAGTGCATGAACTCCTCCGGACTTGTATATCAAACCGACACCGGCTCCAATCAGGAAGTCGAAGATGAGTATCCTGGCGTTCCAGTCATCGGTGACACTGCCAACCACCCATTCAAGGGTCTGGGTGGTTCCCGTTATCGGGTTTCCCCCCGATACCATAACGCCCCCAATCCAGACACCGGCAAACAGAGCAAGTACAACCCTCTTAGTCCATATCGCCAAGATAATAGCCACCAGCGGTGGCAGCAGAGACAGTATTCCAAAGTCCGACACGGTTTCACCTCCAACGGGTTTCAAACCCATAAATATCGGCAATATATAAATTTTCCTGGAATATTTTTGGCATATCGTCAGTCCCTCGAAAATACTGCTGAACTGCCATGCAGATCCATGATATTGTATGGCCATTTCAGTGAACATTCCTGTTGCCCTGCATTATTAGATACTTTCAAGTACATTAATGCGCACCACCCCCATAAAAACCTTTCTTAGAAAAAGCTTCACAGAAATCCGGAAAGGCCTTAAAAAAGCCAGATGTTTCCCGTTCACTCGGAATAGTAATTGAAAGGTGAAGGAAGGTTCATAGTGAGGAACCGATGAGCTCCCCGAGCCTAAGAAAGTCCTTTCTGAGCTCCTCCTTTATGGGCGGCCGATAGAGTGCGGCGGCCGGGTGATACATTGGCATTATGATTATCTTTCCGAAGAGGGTGTGGGCCTCGAAGGTTTTTCCGTGTATCTTGCTTATGGGCTCTGGCTCAAAGCCGAACTTCTCCAGGATGTACCTCATGGAGTGCCTGCCGAGCGGAACTATAACCCTGGGCCTGATGATGTCTATCTGCCTGTCGAGGTAGGGGGAGCAGGCCTTTATCTCATCCTCCAGCGGGTCGCGGTTCTCGGGCGGGCGGCACTTGACGATGTTGGTTATGTAAACCTCCTCCCTGGTGAGACCTATCTCGGCCAGGAGCTCGTCGAGTACCTTTCCCGCCCTTCCGACGAAGGGTAGGCCCTTCTGGTCTTCCCAGTAGCCCGGCGCTTCCCCGATGAACATCACCTTAGCGTCGTAGCTTCCCGAGCCGGGAACTGCGTTGGTTCTGAGCCTCCCGAGGGGACATTTCTGGCAGTTCCTTATGCGCTCTTCAAGCTTCCTCATGAGTTCTTCCTTCCCCATGGGAGCACCTCATGAGAGCGTCTTCTGGGAGAGGTAAGCTTTGAGGAACTCGACCCAGGCAGTGTAGTAGCCTTTCTCGTACTCGTCCCTGAACTCGTGCTCGAGGATCCCCTGGAAGTGCTCGAGGAGCTTCTCCGCCTTCTCCCTCTCGTGCTCACCGATGAGCTGGACTATGAGGGCGTTGGGGTCATTGTCCTTTATGGCGCTCATGAAGCCGTTTATGGCCTTGCCGTAGCCCCTGCCCCACTCGTCACTCCCAGCCATCTTCTGGAGTTTCTCCAGGTGCCCCTTGGCCCTGGAAAAGTCCCGCTTTAGCAGGGCCCTCAGGAACATCTCCATCCTCATCTCTCTCGCCGGCATTTTACCACCTCTCCAAGGATAGTACAGCAGGCTTTTAATGGTTTTCTCGGAGCGAACGGTTCCGCCGATACTCACATCTGCCCCATACCTATGCAGGAAAATTTGCATATTTACGCAAAAGCTTTTATACCCATGGATTGGATGAATAAGCAGACAGGGCGAAGTCAAACACAGGGGTGAAACCCATGGCTGAAAGTGTTGGTGAAGTTCCAAGCGGCGAAAAAGAGTTCGCCGAATCAACCCGCAGGATAAGAGACATCATCGAATTCCCCGAGATAAATGAGGAAGAGTTTGAGCGCATGCTCAAGATTGCAAGCAGGGCCTATGGAGGGCCCCTGCCGCACAGGACGTACTCCCTCTGTCCCGAAACGAGGAGAGTTGTTCCGGCCCTCGTATGGGAGAACGATGGGAAGGTCTGGATAACCAAACGCTGTCCCGAAGGAATGATAACCGACGTCTATTACGAGAGCATTGAGCAGTACTACCGCTTCCAGAAGTGGAAGTACGATTTCAAGCTTATGAGCACAAACGTTGAGAACACCGGCGTTAACTGCCCCTTTGACTGTGGAATGTGTGCCAGACACCGCTCCCACACTAACCTGCTCAACATCGTGCTCACCAACCGCTGTAATTTAAGCTGCTGGTACTGTCTTCCAAGGGACGAGGAAGTCCCCTTCAGGATAAACGGGAAACCCGTGATTGCCAGAATGGAGGACGTGGCCAGGCTGGTGGAATTCAAACACAGGGTTGAAATAGACGGCTTCTCCGGAGAATACGGCACGCCGGACTGGCTTGAGGTAATAACCTTCAGAAATGGAAAGGCCGAGTGGGCGAGGGTTACCAAGTTCCTCAGGAGGAGGCACGAGGGTAAGGTCTACAGGATAAGAACCCACACTGGAAGGGTCCTCAGAACGACTCCGGAGCATAAGTTTCTGGTTTATTCAAACGGGGAGTTCGTTAAAAAGAGGGCTGATGAGCTGAAAGCCGGTGATGAGCTCGTTCTCCTCTGGAACTTTGGGAACGGTTCTGAAGGCGAGGAATTTGAGATTGACCTTCTTGAAGCGTTCAGAGACCTGCCGGAGGACGAGAAGGAGAAAACATACGTGCGCGGAATCGGTGAACTGGACTTAAGCCCGCTGAAGGAGAAGTACGGAGACAAAATCTACCAGTGGAAGAGCAGGGACTCAATGCCGTTGAAAGCTTTCTACGAGCTCAACGTCTCCGGAAACTTCCGCCTCGGAAGGGACGCCACCGACCATGAGCTCCCCTCGAAACTCAAGGTAACCCCAGAGTTCGCCAAGCTCATTGGCTACTTCATCTCCGACGGGCACTACACCGACAAGGACCTCAGGATAACCGTTGGCCACGAGGACGTGGAGAGGGAAATTGTAGCCCTGTTGAAGAAGCTCGGACTACCTTTCAGCTTCCTTGAGTGGAAGGGCAAGGCGAAGCAGATAGTAATCGGCAGCAGGCTCCTAAGGCTGGTCTTCAAATATGCACTTGGTATTCCCGAGGGAGCCGAGAACAAGAGGCTTCCAAGGGACTTCCTGAGGTTCCCGCTCGATGCGAAGGTCGCCCTCCTGAGCGGGCTCTTCAACGGCGACGGCTACGTGGTAAGGGGAGAGAGGCATCTCAGCGTTGGCTACGCAAGCGTTTCAAGGGCACTGATAAGGGACATGCTGTATCTCCTGGCTTCTCTTGGAGTCTTCGCGAGGGTCTACACTGTTGAGAAGGAGAAAATGAGCGGGGCAAACCACGACCTTCACAAGCTCTACATAGCCGGTACCGACATGGTGAAACTCCTTGAGCTGCTTGAGCTCAGAGAAGGGCACAGGGAGAGGCTTGGCGACGTGGGGAAGAGAAAGCCCGCGAGAATAGACCGCGTTGGGGACTTCTTCCTGGATGCCGTTGAAGCGATCGAGACGGAAGAGTACAGCGGCTACGTCTACGACCTTGAAGTTGACAGCGAGGAGCACGCGTTCGTTGCCGGGGATGGAATTCTGATAAGCAACTGCTTCTTCTACGCCAAGGAGGGCCAGCCGATATACGAGCCGACCCTCGAGCAGATACGCATGATGCTCCGCAACGCCAAGAAGCAGTATCCTGTTGGGGCCAATGCCGTCCAGCTGACCGGCGGAGAGCCGACCCTCCGCGAGGACCTCATAGAGATAATCAAAGTCGCGAAGGAAGAAGGTTACGACCACGTCCAGCTCAACACCGACGGAATAAAGCTCGCCTTCGAGCCGGAGCTGGTAAAGAAGATCCGCGAGGCTGGCGTTAATACCCTCTACATGAGCTACGACGGAATGACGCCCCAGACCAACTGGAAGAACCACTGGGAGGTTCCCCTCATCTTCGAGAACGTCAGGAAGGCCGGAGGGCCGGGAATAGTCCTGGTTCCAACGACCATAAGGAACGTGAACGACCACGAACTCGGAGCCATGATAAACTTCGCCCTCAACCACCTGGACATCGTCAGGGGTGTGAACTTCCAGCCCATCTCCCTCGTCGGAAGGGTCCCGAGGAAGGAGCGCCAGAGGTTTAGAATAACCATTCCCGGCGCCATAGAGCGCATAGAGGAACAGACCAACGGTGCAATAGCGATGGACGACTGGTACCCGATTCCGATAGCAGGACACATAGCCAGGTTCTTCGAGGCCTTCACCGGCTCGCGCTACTACATGACGAGCCACTACTGCTGTGGCGCGGCAACCTACGTCTTCCTCGACCGCGAGAACAAGAAGGTCATCCCGATAAGCAGGTTCCTCGACGTCGAGGGCTTCGTCGAGTACCTTGAAGAGAAGGCTGATGAGATAGAGCAGTGGAAAACCATGGGCAGACTCAGGAAACTCAAGCTCGGGGCGGAGATATTCGTGAAGTTCAAGAGCTTCTATGACGACAGGTACGCGCCCAAAGGCGTGAAGGTGCTCGACCTTATAAAGAACGCCTTCATGTACGGCAACTACGACGCCCTCGGCAAGTTCCACACCAATGCCCTCTTCCTCGGAATGATGCACTTCATGGACGAGTACAACTACGACGTCGAGCGCGTCGAGCGCTGCGTCATCCACTACGCCATGCCGGACGGCAGGACGGTGCCCTTCTGCACCTTCAACGTGATTCCAGAGCTCTACCGCGACAAGGTCCAGGCCCAGTTCAGCTACACCTGGGAGGAGTGGAAGGCCATGCACCCAGACTGGGAGTACCGGAAGGACAAGTACATCAGAACGAAGGAGTTTGTCGAGGAGATGAAAAAGAGCGAGCTTTACAGGAAGACCTACATCGACATCGAGGACTACTTCGGCCTGGCGGAGTGAGGTGATGGCGATGGAGGGGGCAAGCGGAAAGCAACTCCTGAGGATCGACTTCAAGTTCAGGAAGATAGCACCGGATGAAGCAAGAACGAAGCAGTACGAGCTCCTGAAGGACGAGAGAATCTGGAGGGCATTCCTCAACGGCTACACCGGGAACGGCTACGTGGTCTTCGACGAGGAGGCCCTCCCGAAGGACGAACTCCTGTCCAGACTGAGGGAGTTCGAGCCAGAGGTAACGGCCATACGCCGGCTCACCCTCGGGGAGCTCATAGAATCCAGCTACTCGTGGAACAACATACTGGGAAGTATGGAACCGTAAAAAGAAAAGTTCAGCGGAGCTCTATTCTTGCTTTTCCTTTCATGTCCTCTTTCTCCAGCTCAAAGCCCACGATTCCGCTGAAGGAGTCCAGCTCAAGGATGTTCTTGCCCGCCTTGACATCGAAGGTTTCTGCAACGGCCTCCCCCGCTGGAAGCGAGAGGTTGTACTCGTAGACGGTAAGGCGGTTATCACTGCTCAGATAGAGAACCATCCTAGGCTCGCAGTAGCCGTCCAGCGGGATTCCACCGAAGGTCCCCGCCCCAAGGCCCTTTGCGGCGCTCGGAAGCGCGAGCGGGAGGGAGAAGCTCACCGCCGGCGGCCTCTCCTGAATTATCCTCTCGTCAAGAACCACCACATCCCTGCTCCCCGTATCAAAGGGCGTCGCCTCAGTCGCGCCCGTGTTGGGGGCGGTGTTGGTGGCAACGAGGAGCTTCCCACCCACTTTCTCGATGCTCGTCACCCTGGCACCGAATGCCCCGACTATCCGGACCATCGGCGGGGCGATGTAGAGAAGAACGCTCGGCCCGACGACGGTGTTGGTAGCGTTCCACTCGATTCCGGCATCACGGAAACCCGGCCTGTAAACCGCGTCGTGGTGTGCGTTGAAGGCCGTTAGTATTCCTCCACCGACGTTAATCGCGTTCACCCTGAATGGGGCGTAGAAGGTGTAGAAGTCGAAGAGACGGAAAAAAGTGAACTCCTCCCCCATGAGGGGATTCCCCGCCAGAACCCCTCCCCTGACGAAGGCGAAGGCCCTGTTGTACGCCGAGGCCATGGCCCCGAGTTCGGGCCTTATGTACGGCCGCCCGTCAGCGCTTCCGCCGGGCTTGAAGGTCTCCCATCTCCCCTCCACCAGGTCGAGGGTCCTGAACTCCCTCAGACCGCCGGTGAAGTTGTTTCCAACGCCGAAAAAGGCAGCGTCGTGAACCGTGGTTCCCTTGGGGGTCGGCTCGTGAATCAAAGGTTCGGCCTTTCCGGTTCTCCGGTCCAGGGCGTAGACGCCGAGGTTCGCATGCCCGTCTTCCCTCGCCAAAAGCAGCCTGTCGCCATAGGGGTCGTAGAGTATATCGCTTACCTCACCGGCCCAGTCGGTCTCGTGATGGATGGAGTCCCTCCAGAGGAGCCTTATTGAATCGTTCTCCGTGTCGTAGACGTGGACGTGGGAGTACTTGTTGCGGAAGAGTATTCTCCTGTCTTCCCTGTAAACGGCCGGGGCATGAACCCAGCCGCCAAAGTATATGAACTCATCAACCGCCTCGACCGCGTTGTAGGTGTCCCCGCCGCTCGTCGGAGCATCGCCAAGGAGGGTGAAATCGTAAACCTTTTCATCACCACTCTTCACGTCTATGAAGTGTGCCTCGGCCTCGAAGGCCAGCGTAAAGTAAAGCGTCCCGTTGTGGTACCGCAACCCGAATATTCCCCCGCTGCCCCACTCGGGGCCGTAGCGACCAGGAAAACGGTAGTTCCTCATGAGCATGATATCACCATTGGTGTTACGCGGCAGGGGCTTATTGGTCTTTCGCATCACCCGGGATGCTTTTATATGGAGGCACCCTAGACCGGAGCATGAGGCCCTACCGAGGACTGACGATAATATTCGGCTTCTACGCGCTGGGTGAGTTTACAACCTATGCCCTCAACCTGACGATTCCGGGGAGCGTGCTCGGCATGCTCTTCCTCCTGGGCGCACTGCTCACAGGCCTCATCAAACCCGAGTGGGTGGAGGGCGAGGCAGAGCTGTTCGTCAGGAACATGAGCGTCATGTTCATCCCTCCCGGCGTCGGGATAGTCACATACCTCGGTCTGATAAAGAGCCAGGCGGTACCGATATTCGTCGCCCTGGTTCTGAGCTTCCTGGTTACGCTCGTCGTGACGGCGAAGACGGTCGAGTTCCTCAGGAGGGGTGAGGAATGAACCCGCTCGGAATAACGCTCACCCTCGTTGTCTTCTACCTGTTCTCGGAGCTCCACTCCAGGAAAAGGGCATTCTATACCAACCCGGTTCTCCTCTCCATAATCACGATAGCTGCCATTCTCAAGTGGTTCGGAATCCCCTACGGGAGCTACATGGATAGCGCAGGCATACTCAAGTTCCTGCTCGGGCCGGCGGTGGTGAGCCTCGCGGTTCCGGTCTACAAAGGCAGGGGGACTATAAGGGCCTACGCGAAGGAGATAACGCTTGGAATAGCCGTCGGCGGAACGGTTGCAATCCTGAGCGCCTTCTATATCGCACAGTTTCTGGGCGGTAGCGAAGAGGTCCTCCTGAGCATAGCCCCCAAGAGCGTTACCACCGCCATAGCGATCGGTATAAGCGAGAAGATAGGCGGCATTCCGGCTTTAACCGCGGTACTCGTGATACTCACCGGACTCCTCGGCAACGCCTTCGCCCCGGAGCTGCTCGACCTTATCAGGGTTAGGGACAGAATAGCCAGAGGTTTGGCGACTGGCGTCAGCTCCCACGGCCTTGGAACGGCGAGGATAATACTGGACGATGAGCTCGCGGGAGCGGTGAGCGGCCTTGCGATGGCCCTGAACGGCGTCTTCACATCGTTACTGCTTCCCTACCTTATCGAAGTCCTCAAGTAGGCACTCGCTTATCCTGAGCCTGTCCTTGGCGTCAAGGAAAAGTGTAAAGTCGCGCTTCGCTATCCTGTCGCTTATCGGGGCGTGCTCCACGAGAAAGGCTATTATCTCCGCCGTGCTGTAGGGGGCCTTTATCCCCAGCTCGTCGGCCTTTCTGAAAAGTTTCTCCGGCACGGTGAATATGTCCTCACCCTTTCTCACATCGACACTTATCTTGGAGTTTATCTGCTCCCATATGAGGATAGTGTTTCTGGCTTTCTCGATCTTGTCAAGGGCGCGTCTCTCAAGGATGCTTATGTTGGCCCGGCTCGTTCCGAGTATCTCGGCTATCTCGCTCTGTTTAAGGCCCCTGGCGCGGAGCCTGAGAATTTTAATCTGCTGCTCGGTTAGAAAGCTCCCCTTCCCCATTTTAAACACCAAAGTTTAACAAGGCGCCGATGGTTAAAAGTTTTTCTCGACACCCCTAACTGGATAGCCTGAAAAGATACCCAAAACCGCCCAAAATCGAGTACGTGGGAAGAACGCCGCAGTTCAGGACTTCCAGAAGGGGAGAATGTTTCTGGTGGTCCCGCGGCCCGGATTTGAACCGGGGACCTGCGGATCTACAGTCCGCCGCCGCTCCCAGGCTAGGCTACCGCGGGACCTCTGCCCGTTCCATAGTGCCCCGGGTAGGTTTATAAATTTTTCTCCTGATCTAGTGGGGGTGGGAACATGAAGCTGTACGAACCGGTCACGCTCGCGATGCCCCTCGCGAAGAGGATAGGCGGGCTTATACTTGAGAAAGGCCGCCTTCCGGAGGGGGACGAAATCAGGGAATTCATGAGGGAGTTCGGCCTCGAGGAAAGCTGTCTCGACAGGGGAATGGCGATATACAGGACAAAGTTCCTGGTTGTCCTCGCGTTCCCGCGTGGAGAGAACGTCGTCATCGATGTTATATCCTCCAGCGGAGAGCTGAGCGATGCACTGGAGATAATAGCGTACAGGGACAGGGAGCTGGGTGCCTTCGTCGTGGAGATACTGCCCGCCAACGACCTCGAGTACGAGGGCAACATCGGGATAGAACCGATAATCATAGACGAAAAGACCCTCAAGCCCGAGAGCAACCCCGTTCTCGGCCACTTCGAGGAGGACGAGGAGGGCCTCTTCCTCGTCATAGACCGCGAGACCTACGAGCGCTGGAAGAGTGAGGGAGACGTTCACACCTGCCCCGTCTGCGGAGGGGAGCTCGCCTGGAAGGGGGAGAAAGCCTACTGCCGGGACTGCGGCTACGGCGTGAGGGTAAAAGGTTAAGTACCAAGATAAAGAACCATTCCCAGGGAGTGTGATGATAGTAAAGTTTGACGTGTATTTCGATGGGGAGTACTGGTGTGCCAGAGGAATTAACGAGGACATTTTCACTCAGGGGAAAACCCTAGATGAGTTGATGGAAAACCTCCAGGAGGCTGTAGAGCTTCATTTCGAGGAGGATATCGAGAGCGGGGAGAAAATAATTGTCATGACGCTCTCGGAGTTCGAGGTGTCCAGAGTTGAGCAAACTGCCAGTGGTTAGCGGCGAGAAGTTGATAAAACTCCTCAAAAAACTTTGAGGTGGAACCATGAGCAGGGCAATCAAAGCCCAACTGGTGAAGTACTCCCGCCTTGCCCACGAGAGGGGACTTACAGCCGCATTTGGCGGAAACCTCAGCATCAGGAAGGGAAGCCTCGTCTTCATCAAGGCCACGGGAGCGGTGATGAACGATATGACTGCCGAGCAGGTGGCAGTTATCGACATGAGCGGAAGGCAAGTTTCAGGCGTCAGGCCGTCCTCGGAGTACCGGCTCCACCTGGCCATTTACAGGAGCCGGCCGGACGTTAGGGCCATAGCCCACCTCCACCCGCCGTATTCCATAGTCTCCTCGACGCTGGCGGTGGGTGAACTGCCGATAATGACCCCCGAGGCGGAGATATACCTGAGGAGAATTCCAATAGCCCCGTTCAGGCCTGCGGGGACCCAGGAGCTGGCCGACGTCGTGGCAGACGCCATACTCCAGTCGGACGCCGTCATAATGGAGCGGCACGGCATAGTTACCGTCGGAAGAACCCTGCGGGAGGCCTTCTACAAGGCCGAACTAGTGGAGGAGAGCGCGAAGCTGTGGTACCTGGGCAGAAAATAGTTCTCCTTTTTACTCATTAGAAACGCAGGGAAATGAGCGTAAAAAGAAAACGCTCACTTGACCTGCTCAAGGGCACCGAGGACCTCCCAGATGATCGTCCTCGTGTGCATCGGCATGTTCGGGTCCTCGCTTATCTCCTCAAGGATTGCTATGGCATCGGCCGCCCTGACGGCGGGCTCCTTGCTCTCGTCGAGGAGGACCTCTATGGCCTGCTCGGCAGCCCTTCTAATGTTCCTGGGAACAACGGTGTCCTGAACGACCTGCTCCTTGAGAACCTGCACGATCTGGCCGATGAGCTCGCTCATTCTATCACCCCCTTTTCTAAAGAATTGTTACTAAAATCTTCCCGGATTATCTTAAGCTTTTCTAACTAAAAAGCTTTTCGGTCAACGTCGAAATTGGAAGATGAGAAGGGCAGATTCAGAATTCCACGCCCTTCCTAGCGAGAATTCCCCTCTGATAGGGGTGCTTTACCTCCCTCATCTCCGTTACGTAGTCCGCTAATTCGAACAGCTCCTCAGGGCAGTAGCGGCCGGTCAGGACAAGCTCCGTGTGCTGGGCTTTGCTCCCGATGAGCTCTCTGACTTCCTCAACGTCGAGCATTTTGAAACCGAGGGCGACGCAGACTTCATCGAGGATCACCAGATCCCATTCCCCGCTTGAGACTACCTCCCTGGCCCGCTGAAGGGCTTTCTTGGCGGCCTCTATGTCGTCCGGTTCGGGTTTTCCGTGGACAAACTTGGGCAGGCCGAAGGACTCTATGACCGCGCCACATTCGGCTATCTTCTTCTGCTCGCCGTACACATCCGGGGCCTTCATGAACTGAAGGATGATGACCTTTCCCCCTGAGCCGAGCATCCTGACGGCCAGGCCGAAGGCCGCCGTCGTCTTCCCCTTCCCGTTCCCGGTGTAGATGTGAACTAAGCCGAGCTTGTCTTTCCATGCCATCTTGACTTCACCGGATGGATATAATTGCCAGGGGTTTTAAAGGGTGTTGGACGAGATTTTAGTAATATCGTTAGAGAACCCGAACAAAAAACAAAAGACTCAACTTAAGCACCCCGCATAAACTGACGAGAGAACAACGCAAGCAACTGGGTCCATATGTATATTCCAAGGCCCATCTCGATGGCATACGTCCAAATGGCGAATCTAGTTGAAAATACGACATATGGATCGGAAGTCACTAACGCTGAAAGGCTAATATACATGTACCCTACAATACTATGTACTGATTCACTCGAGAGAAGTCCAAAAAGATCATATATTCCATATAAAATGGCTCCTATCAGCCATATGCCAAGCCAAACGCCAAAAGTGCGTTTCCAATTCGTCCCATACTCAGAAAATATATCTATAAAGATTTTTTCCCCCAGATATGCCAATTCACCCATTATTTTTTTCCACATAGACCCCGAAGTCCTAGACTTAGCCCTATTGTCCTCCCGCCTAGATCTCATTTCAAGAACAAAATATTCATCAGCTTTCTCAGGATTGCCATTTGAATCATAATTACGTCTAGCCAATCTATACATGCTTGCACGTATCCACGCAGGTGTATTGTGAGGTAAGCCAATCCTTTCGTTTCCAGCATTATCTACTGTCCCAAATAATATATCCTTCCCAACGTAAATTTTTGATACCTTAACCTCCCTATTAAGACAGTCCTCTTTTGGACAAATATTGTAGTTTACAATCTTAAAGTCATTCCCGATATTTACCCTTTCTACCCGAAATCCTTCAAAAATTGAGCTGTAATTATTAACAGAACCCATTAACTGCAGGTTATTACCCACATCAACGTTGAACATGACAAGTTTCCCAATATCTATGTCCTTTATATTTATGTCCACTTGAACCTTGGTGGTATTCCCTGAATATAAATCCCCTTGTATTTTAAGTTGCCCTATATGTGGGACACTCTCTGTATTTTCCAAACCGAAGAGGTGCACGTTGTACACATGAAGGTCAGTTAGGATTACTGCATCGATATCCTTTTTAGGCTGAAATACTAAATCCCCCGCACATTGAAGAGAATTGATCTCTAGTTTTGAACCCATCTCGAGTTCGGTAATTTTTATTTGTCCATTGCGGACTTTCAACTCAATGTACGCACTGGTTAAATCCAAAATTATACTACTACTTTCGAGTTGGTTTTCTCTCAGATTCACGCCAGTAACATCCTTAAGATAGATCTTCTCAATGGTTTTTGACTTAACATTGAACCGCCCAATCCTGCCGTTCTCTATAACAAGTGTTCTTATCCCGTTTTTAGATATGTACAATTCATCCACTTCCACATTAGATAGAATTAATTTGTCTATCACGAGATCGTTACTTTCTAAGTAGAACTTTCTGATATGAACCCCACTAATAATAACACTCTTTGCATCTACCTCCTCAATGGTCAGGCTTCCAAGCACTGGAACGGTGCTTTGTTTAGACGTTCCCTCGGCTTTCAAGACAATAGCCGTGATGTCTTTAATTTCTTTGAGCCGTATTTCCGTTGACCTGGCCCTATTATCGAGTATATTCTCTATACCCAGTAGTTCAATCCTTCGTTCAGTTCCACTTCCGGTTACGCGTTCCAAGGTAAAGGCGTGCACATTAAAGTTGTCCATCCTGATGTAATCCACTTCCACGTTTTCCAAATGAAATTTCTCAATACTCGTGTATTCAGTATTAAGAACCAAGGGGATGTTTATATCATACAGAATCACGCTATCCAGAGTGTTAATATTGGCTATGCCAATTTGGAATTTAGCCCTTTCTGTAGAACAATAATGCAGTTTACTTACAAAAAATTCCTTCAGGGGAATACGTGACAGGCTGACAACTGAATCTCTGTCTTCCTCAACAGTAGCTTTAATTGATATTCCCTGGATCCCAGGGTGTGAATCAGACAATGTAAGTTTAAATGAATCTTCAAGTTCTCCAGAGATTTTAAGTTCTCCATTTTCTACCCTGACTTCTGATATATCTTCAAAATCCCCCCGCAACAATTGCGTAACCTTTTTATCCGTGATTTCGATCATTACAACACCCTCCAATGATCATGGCCTAACAATACATTCAACCAACTAACCAACTAAAAGGATATAAATATTTAGTGGCAGTAAAGTATACTTAATGGTGATGAAAATTACTGGCGAAATAAAGGTTATAGACAACACAAAAAAACCATTATCCGAGTACATCAAGAAAGAACTGCTGAAAAGCAGAAATGCTAAATTCGCGGTTGGTTACTTCTACCTTAGTGGATGGAATCTTATTAATGATGGAGTCCCCTCAGCAGCCCCAAAAGATTTTTTGAAGTTGGTAATTGGCAATTCACCTGATATAGATGCCGGCATCTCAAAGGATGAATTTAAGTTAAGATTCTTAGAAGAGATTTCCAAACACTCAAATTCAGATACTGTTGAGAACTTATGCAATTTGATAAGAAATGAAATAGTAAAGATTCGAGCTTACACTCAGGGAAGACTCCATTCCAAATTATATCTCTTCACTGGGGACAATAGACAGGTTGCTATAGTTGGTTCGTCCAACCTAACAAGCGCCGGGCTGTTTAAGAACAAAGAACTAAACATAATACTCCAAAATGTGGACACAATAAAAGAACTCGACAAATGGTTTGAAGAACTCTGGGAAGAAAGCGAGGATATCCAAGAAGAAATCCTAGAACTGATAGAAGCAGGAAAAAATATTGGTATAAACTTTGGAAAGTTTGTGACACCTAAACAATTATTCAAAATCCTTGTGTGGAAATGGTTTGACGGCATGGTAGAGCCAGTGCAAAAAAAAGGAGTCTTAGCCGAATTCCAGTTGATAGGTGTAATAAACGCCATCAGAATTATCTCTGAATTTAATGGAGTCATAATAGCCGATTCCGTCGGTCTGGGAAAAAGCTTTATTGGGGCAACTATCATTGAGGAATACCTCAGGGGTAAACTTCCTAACTGGGACCCAAATCGCTTTGGAATTAAAAAAGAACGAAAAGCTTTGTTGATATTACCCCCCTCCCTGATACCACAATGGGAGTATCTCTTAACTAGTGGCGAATACTTTTTCTCCAGGAGTGAAGGATTTTATCTAAAGCCCATATCCTCCGGTTCGGCCAGATTTCGAAAGTACACTATATTCCATAAGACAAGGGGAAAAGTGGGGGAAATAGCCTTTCTATCAATGGACAAATTCAGCGCATATTCCCAAGAGGATATTATAAATATGGGGCTCAATTACGACTACGACCTTATCTTGATAGATGAAGCCCACCGGTTGAGAAACCGCGCCACCAAACGCTGGAAGAATGCCCGGGTGCTAAGATTCAAGGACAAATCCATTTCATATCAAAACAAGTTTATACTGCTAACAGCCACACCATTAAACAATACTATCTGGGATATCTATAACCTAATAAAAGTATTTTCTGACGATTTCTTCTCAGCATTTAAATCAAAGGGAATTGATATTACACAGTTATTCATGGAATTCCGCGAAGCCAAGAAAAAATGGAAAGAAGACCCCCTTAAATATGAGGCCCAATTACAGAGAATCGCCCAAAAGATAAAAGAAGAGGTCCTTGACAACACAATGATTCTCAGGACAAGGAAATACATTCTGCAGACGTTTGGAAAAGATGGAAAGATAAAAATTGGTGAGAGAGAGCTAATTTTCCAGGATCCCAAACCAGATAGAGTGACGTACAAAGAGATAACTGGTGGGCAATATCAGAGATATTGGGAATTCATTAAGACACTCCCGGAATACTTTGAGAAACTAGAATTCGAATATGTTAATCTGTATACCAGCGGATATATAATCCTCGGCAGCAGCCCAGAGGAAACAACCCCCGCACAAGCGGAGGAGGAATTCGTCAAAGTATCCCTTTCATCAATACTAAAGCTCTTGCTGGCAAAAAGAATAGAGAGCAGTATTTTCGCTTTTGAGAGAACCCTAAACAAAATGTATGGCAAGAACCACAGTATTTATACTATCCTCAAAAGCTACATTCCCAAATTGAAGGTCGCCAAAACTGATCGTGCTAAGTTCGATAAATATGTCATGAACCTTGGTGAAGACCTCCTTCGTGTACTTCAGAAGGAAGATGTTGAGTCAAAATTACTAACGGAGCTCGGAGAAGAACCCGAGACATACAATACGAAACTCGTTATACTGTCAAAATTCGTTGAAAAAGGTGCTCAGATTCAGCTTCCGGAGTTCAAAACGACAGAGGAACTCCTACACCATGTTCATAGGAAGCATCTAGAGCACGCCCTTATCAGAGGCATGACCTCGGTCTCTTTCAAAATAAAATCAGACATAACTGTAATGAAAGCCATTCTCTCAAAGCTTGAAGAAGTAAAAGTAAGAAAGAATGGCTCAAATGAACCTGAAGTGATAGGATATCTAACAGAAGAATCAGAGAAAATCCCCATATACAATTATTACGATCCAAAACTTGAACGCCTCAAAGAAATAATTAAGACTGAATTTCTACGAAAAAAATGTATCATCTTCACCCAGTACAAAGATACAGCAAAGTATCTTTACGCTTACTTAAGTTATTGGGCACCCAACCAAGCGGCTTTACAGTATTTGGTACGAGGAGATAACCAGTTAAAAATTGGCTTGGTCACAGGAGAACTGGATGTCGAACAGAAGGAGCACATAATAAAACGTTTCGCTCCAATCGCAAACAACAGCAGAGATGTAGCCGAAAGATATGGAGAGATTGAGATTCTAATCTCCACAGACTCCCTCAGTGAAGGTGTGAACCTACAGGACGCCGATGCGGTTATCAACTATGACCTTCCATGGAACCCGATGATAATCGTCCAGAGGGTGGGAAGGGTCAGTCGCATTGGTAATGAAAAGGAAGTTATTGTAAAGAACTTCTTCCCCGCGGAGGAGATAGAGATAACCCTTGGTGTCCTTTCCAAACTCAAGGAAAAAATAAAGGACATAACAATACTCGTAGGCAAGGAGTTCCAGATATTAAGCTCGGATGAAGACGTAAGCCTCGAAACTTTTGGAGAGAAACTAAAGAGTCTTGCCGAACTAAGCTTGAGTCAGCTGGAAGAAACCTCCCAGTCAGAGGAATTCAAGCTGATAAAAGGGGGCATGCCCCAAGATGTGGTTGAGGAATTTGAGCTCCTAGACTACATTCAGAACGAGTTGGGGCTTACTAAGAAAGACTTCGAAGATATAAAGGATCTACTCCACTTCAACCGGCCGCTATATACATTCACTAACATGGGAAGACTGTTTGGAATGGTTGAGATACGTCAGGGGAAGCGAGTGACAGGAAAAAAAGTCTTAGTGGTAGACGAGACGGGAGTGTCTGAAACGGGATGTACCACACTAAAGTACCTATGGACTGAAGCCGGCACTCCCAAATCCCCCAACTTGCCAACCCTTGAAAAAAGATTGAACGCACTTCACAGATACTCCAAAAACACATTATTAGCCAAGCACTCAAAGGGAGCTCCATTAAGGGGATTCATTGCGGAGCTCTATAGAATCATGGAACAACATACGGTTCAAGCAATATTGACAAGAGACGTGACTCCTGAAAGGATTAAACTAGCCAAGACATACCTTTCAATGGCTGAGCTGACCACATCGGAGATAAAAGAGCTAAAAGAACACCTACTAAGAACCGGGGGACTGAAAACAAAGGGTAAAAAACTTGTTCCGGCAGATTTTCCCAGACTTGTGAATGGGATTATAGAGTATTTTGATCGTTTTCACTCGAATATTACTGACAAGAATGTTTCATACAGGCTGATTGGGTGGTGGATGTGATGAGAAGAGGGCACGGAATTGTATGGAAGGACTTTCTCGACTACGAGACCCTTAAGGAGAAACTCAAGAGCATGGGATATCCAGAACTCGACAACGTTAAAACAGTCTGGCAGACGTGGTATAAGGGATACAGTGAGAAGGAAGTGCCTCCCGGGGATGAAGTGTGGTTCCGATTGAGGCCACTGGATATGGATCCGGTTGAAGACAGGGACAGGATACTTATCATAAAGAACTGTGGAGGTAAACACAGAGACTGTGTAAGCTATCTCAGAGCCATCTTAAACCGTGAGACAATAGGGCTTGTTGATCCTGCTGAGGATTACGGTGATGTTGTAGAGAACATGAAATTGCTCTCAAAGGAGGAGTTAAGAAGAACCAGTTTGCCGGGACGCCCCCAATACGCCATCGTTTTTTCAAAAAGAGGACTAACATTCATAGGCCCATCCGCCACCCAGAGCATTGACACCATTATAAAATCTCCAGGCAAAATCTCAACTGCATTTCAGGAAAAACTCAAAAGTTTGGCACGTTCATTCAGCAAGCCGGAGAAGTACGTCGTCGTCTCGATAGATAAGCTAACCGATAAGTCCGTGGCAAAGTATTACCTCCCCAAGGTGTGGCAGGAGATATTTGACAGGAGGGATATTATAGAGGAGTTCTTCCAGCTCTTTAAGCTCGCCAGGGATTACATGTACAGGGAACTTCAGGGAATAACCGACGACATGGAAAAACGTCAATTCGTGGATGAGTTCATGCTCCAGCTTCTGATCGTGTGGTACCTCCAGTCAAAGGGCTTCCTCCCAGAAGGGAATGAAAAACCGTACCTAATTGAAAAGTTCCTCGAAGTGAAGGATAAGGGGGAGTACTCCTACTTCGAATTCCTCAAGAAGCTGTTTAACGTTATGATGGGTAACGTTGAAGGCTGCGAGTTGGGAGAGGACGGGGCATTTGCAGAGTGTCCTGACCTCGGAAGAGTTTTCATAACCGGCCCCGCACCCTTCTTAACATCCCTCGAAAAAATTGAACAGGTAAGGATCCCAAACAGGGTCTTCTACTTCTCCACAGAAGACGGTATAAAAAGGGGACTGCATTATCTGATAACGGTCAACCCCCTGAGAAGCAGGGGAAACAAAAATCTCCTTGAGAGCATGCTTCAGGATGAGCTGAATGAAGGGGGTGTTCCAGTTTTAGCCATTTTCGAGAGCAGGGACTGGACTGTAGAGGGCGTCGATGGAGAGATAGATAGGTATGTTATCGGGGCAATATTCGAAAAGCTCCTTGACCCCGAAGCCAGAAAGGGCAGGGGGGCGTATTACACGCCCGAAGAAATAACCAAGTACATCGCTGAGAACACCATAAAACCCTACCTCATTGATAAGTTAAACCAGAAATTCGGGACGAAGTACCAGACACTGGATGAATTCTTTAATGATGAAAAAGCAGATAGGACTTTAAAAGAAAGGCAGTATGAGTTCCTGTTCAATGAACTGAGGAATTTAAAGGTACTTGATCCTGCAGTTGGCAGCGGCCATTTCCTTGAGAGTGCCATTGAAGTTCTGGTCGATATCTACAGGCAGATACGAAATGCAGTTCTCGAATATGGCTTTGACGAGTTAAAGTTCACCATAACCACAGCCGATAAAAAAGGAGAACTCGTTAACATCCCCATAACAAAACTCAGGGCGGGCGATGAATTCAAGTTGAAGATCATGTTTTATGTCATAATCTCCCGCAACATCTACGGAGTTGATATTGACCCAAGGGCCGTCAGCCTGGCGAGGGCGAGGCTTTTCCTGACGCTGACGGAGAGCTTCGATCCAAGCGGCATCTATATCCGGTTCCCCAACGTCCACTTCAATATACGTCCAGGGAACAGTTTGATAGGATTCACAACAATCGAGGAACTTCAGAATCTCCTGATGAAGGAGGAGAAAAACAGGCTTGACAGATGGCTCACCCTTACCAAACGTCCCCCCAGAGGGAGCTCTTCCAGGGCCAACTTATCACTGAGCACGGATACAAAAGAATACATAGAATCCATCGAGAAGAAGCTCAATTCGACCACAAGCAAAGGAGTAGTCGACGAATTAAGGATATTGAAAGCGAATTTAGATTCACAGCTCACCAGAGAGCTCATGATGCGCTTTTTAAGGTTGAAGAGCAGGCTGGCGGAAATACTGCTCGTATCACTGGACACCAGGCACGCACGCGAGATAATCAGACTGCTGGAGGAGATGACGGGTGCCGTAAACGGTAACCTCAACCGCGAGTTTGCGGAGATTCTGGCAGAACGCATAAGAGAGAAGGAGGGGAAGAAGGGTAGGATAACAAGCGACCAGCTTAAGGAGCTCCTGGATGACCTCTCAAAGATCGGCTCCTTCCACTGGCCCTGGGAGTTCCCCGAGGTGTTTATGAGGGAAAACCCCGGGTTTGACGTGGTTATAGGGAACCCGCCATATGGGGAGATAAACAGGATTGTCCCGGATGAAGACCTCGCAAAGCTGTTGAGTTTGATGTTCAAAAGTAAAAAAGTATCCGGATATAGGTTGCAGGGTGAAGGGAGAAAAGTCAACATATACAAAGTCTTCCTTGAACGCTCCTATGATCTCTTAACAACACACGGTTACTTTGGGATGATATTCCCCGCGCCGTTCCTCAACGACTCCACCTCCATAGGGCTCAGGAAAACCTTCTTTGAAAAAGGGGTTGTGGAAAGGATACTTGAGTTCCCGGAGAAGACGAGGGTATTCAAGGGTGTGACACAGGCTGTGACGGTGATGCTTCTTCAAAAAGTTTATGAAAAAGATGGGAACGGGGAAACTGGAGACTATGATTTTGGGCTCGTGGCTGGAATAGCACCACCGGAACTCGGAGACCTCGATGGGCTGACTCCGGTGAAAGTCAACAAAACCTCCCTTAAGGGACTAACGGATGGGACTTATACAGTGCCCCTCATAAAGAACCAGGAAGAGTGGGACAAACTCTCCCGTCTTTCGGAGCTACCAAAACTCAACACTTTTGGGATTGAAATGAAACAGGGCGATATCAATGAAACAAAAGATAAGGAGTTCCTCGGCGACGAACCCGGCGATCCCAAGGTGCTCCTCATAAAGGGCATCCACCTGGATCGCTACTACGTCGACCTCCGACCGGATGGCCCAAAGCCGAGGTGGGTAAAGGACTTTAACAGGTTGCTCGAAAAGTATCCCTCCGTCAGTGAGAACATAAAGAAGGAAAGAATCGGATGGAGGGCAGTTGTCAACAAGGCACAGGTGCCCAGGTTGAAGTTTTCGCTGATACCGAAAAACGTCGTGCTCACCCACGCGGTCGACTTTATGGTGGTGAACGAAGGCGGGGTGTCCCCAAAATACCTCCTTGCCCTCCTCAACTCCCGTCTTCTCGACTGGTTTTTCCAGAAGTTCTCCTCATCAAATAATGTTACGATGCCCGAGGTCAGGAGGTTGCCCATAGTAATCGCCGATAAAAAAACACAGAGCGTCCTCGGAAGGCTCGTGGAATATTTAACATTCTTGAAGGTTATGGAAAGGGAAGCTAGAGATAAAAGAGACGCCCTTAGATGTAGGGAGCTGTTCAAGTTCTTCGATGATTTGAGGGAGGTGATAGTTTGCTCGCTATACTTTGGGGAAAAGGGTGTTCCCGTCGATGAGATCGAGGGGTTGCTTGAGGATATACAATTCGACGAGTGGTTCGCGGAATACCACATTAGGGGACTGACTGGAGAAAGAGAAAAGTTCGATGAGCTATCCAAGGAGATATTTACCAGGGTTGAGAAGATAGGCTCATCAATTATGAAGAAACTCGACAGAGAACGCATTTTCACGGCATTACAGTATGAACCGATAATCCCCATTGAGAAAAGATTTCAGAGACCACTGATTTAGTATCTCTTTGATTATTTATTGTCGACGATTTAGTGTATTAGCTCTCAATTTTTTAATATCCTTTTCACTATCTATCCTTTTTCCTGAGGCTATTCTCATTCCAAACCAAAAAAGACAAATCCCCCTTAATACCACCCCCAAAATCCGGCAGACATCGAGTCCATACTCTTCCCGCAGTGTATTTAATATCCGCCCCGCTTCCTCTGCTTTTAAAAACCTGCCATCAAGATACACCTCAATATCATCGCAGGAGTCCCCATAAACCTCAAGTAGCCCCAGGGGAGTTGGTAGAAGGAGTGTTGCCCCACGGTCATTCACCGGGGGAAAATTCACGGGGCGCACTTCCCTACGTTCAACGAGCAGTGCGCGTAGAACGAACCGCCTCCCCCCACCTCTGACCTTCAGTATAATCCGCTCCACCCCCGAGGAGGTTATAGCATTAATAAGCTCCTGTGGATTGACGTTCTCGGAGTGCTGAAGCTCCAGTATTGTACCCTCATATGTTATGAACGTGATGTATTCGTATACGGAGACCTCATCGGGTCGAAGTTTCATCTCCCTACCATCCCCTAAGAGGAGAACAACCTCCGGCGGCATGGAGGAGCCTCCCAACCATTCCCCAAAATCTTCCATAACACCACCGTCACATTATTGGGTTTTGGATATTAAAAATATGGTCACAACAAAAGGCTAATATCCTAGAAAAACAGAACTCACATGGGGGATGGAAAATGGCTTACTGGCTCTGTATAACCAATAGAGATAATTGGGAAGTTATAAAAGAAAAGAACGTCTGGGGCGTTGCTAAGAGACACAGGAACACAATCGCTAAAGTCAAGCCCGGTGATAAGCTCGTCTTCTACGTCAAGCAGGAGCGAAAGAACAAGGAAATCCTTGAGCCAAAGATCGTCGGAATTTATGAGGTCGTGAGCGAGCCTTATACTGACTCAAGCAAGATATTCAAGAGCCCGCCGCATCTCAACGAGACCTATCCTCTCAGGATCAAGGTCAAGCCCGTAAAGCTCGGCGAGGTTGACTTCAAGCCCCTCATCCCAAAGCTCAACTTCATCACCAACAAGAAGCGCTGGAGCGGGCACCTGATGGGTAAGGCGATGAGAGAAATCCAGGAGGGAGACTACAGGCTGATTGAAAGCCTGCTTTGACCTCATCCCCCATGTAAACAGTTCGGATTTTTGTCGTTGTTCACTCCTTCGGAGAGCTAACCGAGCCGAGCTCAAAAGTTAAAGAAAAACTCAATTGAACCCGATCTCTTTGAGGAGTTCGACGACCCTGTTGAAGGGCTCAGCAAGAACCTCCTCGTCCCAGAACTCGTCCGGCACAGCCATCTTCGCGTGAACCTTACCGTCTTCCTCATAAAGGAGCAGGTGGCACGGCGCAACCATGCCGATCTCCTCATTCCTCTTCCACAGCTCGTAAAAGATCTTAGCATTGCACAGGCCAAGAGTCTTGTACTTCGGCATGTCAATGCCGAGCTTGTTCTTCACAACAGCCGTGAAGTCCTGCTCCCAGACGACGGCAAAACCAGCCTGCGGAAGAACCTCCTTGACTTTCGCCTCAGCCTCATCGAAAGTCCCATTAAACACTAACCTGGCCTCAATCATTTAACACACCCCCAACCATCCCATTCAATCCATTTATTGTATTTTGCCAGCTGTATTAAGCGGACGGGCAGAAAAGGATGGAGATTCTCAAATTTATAAATTTTTCGTGTAATGATATCGTAGTGCTGTTATGAAAATCTATTACTATGACATAAATTAACATAACCACACCGCACTAACCGCCAGTGAGGTTCCTGATCAGAACAAGAAGCACTCGACTAAGTTTGGTATTCTCCAAGAAAGCTTCACCAAAAGTTAGTGGCTCCTGGAAAGCAGCTTATTTGGGTGTGATTACTCTAGTCGGGGCGTTTTCAACTTGGAATTCCTCTAGCTTTGCAATTTAAAAAGAGTTCATCCTTGTTGACGCCCTTCGGGCGTCGGTTTAAAAGTGAACCCCCCACGAAAGGGCGTGCTCTAGCGGATTCCAACACTCTAAAGGTTAAATTTAACGACAATCACACTTTAGAAGCGAGCTTCAAGAAGGAATCACAAACTTTGATGAAACTTTGCGAAGGCAAAGTTTCTTATGGGGCCAGGGCCGGGATTTGAACCCGGGCTAGGGGATCCACAGTCCCCTGTGCTAACCAGGCTACACCACCCTGGCCATTTCCAGCTAAACCTTTTGGGTTAGCTTTATAAAGTTTTCGACGGAAGGGGCTGAAAGAGGGAGCTGAGACCTTTTACTTAATCCAACCCCCATGTAACGGCGCTTTCGCTGGAATTAAGAATCGTCCGGAGGTTTCGACATGAAAGCCAAACGCGAAGCCCTTGTGAGCCTCTTCACGGCTATGAGGGAAGGAAAGGTTGACGAAGATATAATCGACCTCCTCCTGTTCATAAACTCCATCGATGGCATCTACACGACCTCCTCCTGCTCCGGCAGGATAGGTATAATGGAAGAACCGGACCTCGGGGCCAAGCCCCTCGCGAGGTGGTTGATCAAGGTCCACAGGCCGATGGAGTTCGAGGAGGCAAGGGAGGCCCTAAGAAACGCCGAAAGGGGCCTCATATTCCTCAAGAGCCAGCCACCGATATTCCACATCGTTGCGGAGGACCTGGAGAAGGCAAAAAAGCTCCACGAGCTCGGTTTGGCATCGGGATTTAAGTACACCACATTCAAGGTCATCTCGAAGCGATACCTGGTCGAGATAAACGCCACCGAGTACCTAACCGCCCCCCTCGGCAGGGACGGGAGGGTTTTAATCGACGATGAGTACCTGAGATTTGCTCTGGAAGTCGGCAATTCCATGCTGAGGAGAAGCAAGGGAAGACTGCCGCGCCTGGAGAGAAACTTCAGGAAGCTGAGGGAGGAGCTCGGCGAAGACGGGCTGTTCTACGAGCTGGCGGAGAAGTTCGAAATCAAAGCCAGGTGAGACTCATGTAGCTCTTCATGGAAGGGCATCCCGCACTGACCTCTTCCCCGCCCTAAAAGGGCGAGGCCTGCAAAAGAAAAAAGTTACCTCATCTCGTTCCACTCCGGGTTCCCGTACCTCTCTTCCACCAGCCTCTCGGCGAGCTCGAGCTCGTAGTCCGTTAGCTCCCCTTCTTCCAGCCCGAACGCGGTAAAGAACTTGTCCTTCAACAGCTCGTAGGCCTCCCAGCGGCTCAGCTTTATCCCCTCGCGCTCCAGCGTTGTTACCCTCTCCCAGATGCTCGAAACGCCCTTGTCGGCCAGCTTTGCCTTCGAAGCGCGGAGAACCCTTCCGAGCACCCCAACGCGCGTGGAATACATGAAGGTGCCGTGCTGCAGGATGACCCCCTTCCTCCTCGTCTGTGCGGAGCCGCTGATTTTTTTCCCGTTGGCAACTATGTCGTTGAGGCCGGAGAAGCCGGCATCAAGGCCGAGCTCTTTCAAGGCATCGACGAGCGGGCCGGCCAGATAGCGGTAGCTCGTCTCGACGTTTTTAAGCATGGGATGTAAGTCCTCGCTGGCAACGACGGAATAGGTTATCTCGCCGAACTCGTCGTGGAACACCGAACCACCGCCGGTAATCCTGCGGACGACGGGGATTCCGAGCTTCCGTGCCTCGTCTAGGTTGACGTCGTGGACGACGCTCTGGAATCTTCCGATGGTTACCGAGCTCGGCGAGAAGGCGTAGAGCCTCACCGTGTCTGGGACTTTCCCCTCAATTCTGGCGCGCATTATCGCCTCGTCTATGGCCATCTGAACCTCGGGCCTTGCAACGATGAGCGGGATGAACCTCATAACATCACCAAGGTTAAAAGGTCGTGAGCGTTTTTAAGTCCAGCGATGATGAGGCCCAAGCCCTTCCGAGGCAACGATGAGGAGAGCGGTCACCACTGAGCGGATAGAAACTTTGCCTTCGCAAAGTTTCATCAAAGTTCGTGATTCCTTCATAAAGATCTCTTGAGAAGGGTTTCTTTTTTCTGTTTGTTTAATTTGTGGAACCTCTACCAACGCTCGTTTTTGATAGGGGCTTGCTTTTTGGACAAGCGCCCTCCGGGCGCTGGGAATAGAAAACCCCCCAACGAGCCAATTAGAGAGTAGTTACCAAAAAAGCTCCAAGTCAAGTAAAACCCCAAAATTAACCAGACGAACTCAATAAGAATCACGAGTCCCACAAAGAAGCAGAGAAATTTCAAAGGTTTGAGGGTACGGAGCAAGCTTTGAGAAAGCTTGACCAAAGAGTTCGTAGCTCTTTGTAGCAGATTTTCATTAAGAATCTGTTAGACAGGGTTCTTGGGGATGTGGGGGCGTTAGCCCCCCAGGGGATTAAAAAACAAGGAAGGTGGGGAAACGTAGTTTCCCAGATTTTTAGAGAAAAGTGGGGCTGTGGGGTGGAACCCCACCTCGGGGGTTTGAGAGTACAGGAAGCTTTTGGAAAAAGCTTCACCAAAAGATTTCCTTATCTACAAATTGGCAGGAATCAGAGCGTGCATCCTAAAATTCAGCAACGGATTGGGGATTGACGTAAAAACTGGCCTATTGAACTAGTTTCACCCATATTCTGGCGTCTGGAAGACGCCCTATGAGGGGTGAAACACTGTAAGAGCGCCAGTTGAAAGTAATCCCAAAAAAGAAGAGAAAGCTAAATTGCACGCCATTTTTCCGCCAGCGCTTTGCGAAGCAAAGGGCTGTTGGTCAGGGGCCGATTAGTTCATCATCGGAGCCCTCGGCCACCTACCCTCACATCATCCCAGGCCCAGGCTTTCCCTGATTTCAAGGGGGATGAGGCCTATCTTCGGGAGCACCAGCAAAGCTTTGTCCTCGACGGCGTAGGCCGGGACGCACGGCACCATCCCGTAGGGGGTCGGGTATTCGGGGTCGGGGGCCCAGTTGTTGTCGCCCCAGGTAAGGAAGCACTTCTCGGTCTTGCCGCCGAGGTTCACCTCGCTTATCCCCCTGACGCGGTGGATGATGGGATACTCGTAGCCGGGACGCTTGTAGACGATGACATCATTGATGTGAACATCGTCGATGTTCTCCTCGCTTATGCCCTCCAGCAGGACGACGTCCCCGCGGTAGAAGACTGGCTCCATCGAGCCGCTGACGACTATGACGAGGGGAGAGTCGGTGTGAAGCGCAACCTTAAGGCCGAACTGGAAGATGAAGACAGCTATAACCGCTATCAGCACCCATGCTATATCCTTTTTCCACCCGTCCTCCATCTCAGAGCCTCCATGAGGGTGCTTATCCTCGCGGGAATGGCACCGATGGCGGTGCACGTTTCGAGGCTCACCCTTTTTCCAGTTATGTCCATGTGATAGCGGGCGGTCTTAAAGATTTCCTTTGGAAGGCCGTGCCGCCCGAGGCCCACCAGGAGGAGAAAGCTCTCACCACGGAGGGCACGTTCGGCTAGCTCAATGGGCGTTAGTTCTTTCTCATCGCTTGGCTTTCGAGTGGTGGCAACGGGTGTTCCGAACTGCGGCGGAAAACCCCGCCTGGGAAAGTTCAGAAGGTGGAAGCGGTTCCCCTCCGCCAGTTCCATGAGGTACCTGCCGCCCTCGCCTATCGTTGTGTGGCCGCTTATCTCCTCCGCCACATCGATCGGTCTGCCCTCGAAGGGAAAGCCCACCAGGGCCAGGTGGAAGCCGTAGGCATAAGCTATAGGCCCCGCTCGGGCTATGGCGCGCAGGTGGGCCTCATGGAGCCTCTTGGGGTCGTAGGTGTTGTACAGGGCTATCGTCAGCATTGCCATGGGCAATGTAACCAACAAACCTTTATAAGGATTTAGAACGAATTAAAAAGTTAGTATGGCGACGCGAGAAGAAATAGAAATGCTCATCCAGAGGGGGTACTACGATGAGGCCCTCTCGAAGATCGGGGAGTTAATCGATCCCATAGACAAGGTAGAACTTCTCACGGACCTGGCCATAGCCATCCACCGCCACGGTGGGCCGGAGGAATGGATACCCGGAACCATAGAGGACGCCATGTACATTGCCAGGAAACTGAAGGATCCGGCCCAGAAGGCCGTGGCATACTCCATCATCGCTTCCGCCCTCGGGATAATCGGCTACGAGGAGGACGCGGTAGATTTCTTCGGCAGGGCGCTGGACGCGACCGACAGCATAAAGAATCCAGTAGAGAAGGGCACCGTCCTCTCAACCCTCGCGTATCATCTGGCCATCGGGGGATACCCCGAGAGCGCTCTGGACGTTTTCAACGTCGCCTTTGATACAATAATTGGAGCCGAGATGAACTACACCCACAAGGTGGACGGCATCATACGCATAGGTGAGCTGATGGAGAGGGCTGGGGACGCGCTCCCATCCAGCAAGGCCCTGGAGTTCTACAGGATGGCGTTCGATATATTCGACAAGCTCCACGTCAACCAGCGGGCGGCGGTCGTTGAGAAGAAGATAGAGCTGGTGAACACGGTCCACGAGGTGGGGCTTCCGGAGGTCAGGGAGTCCCTGCTGGAAGGAAGGTACCACTACGCACTCGCGCTCATAGAGAAAAAATACAGCGGGGTTGCAAGGCTCATCGGTGAACTCGAGGTCGCGCTCTGGATGAAGCGCATGAACAACCTTGAGTACATGGATATCGTGGACGGCGCCTTCAAGAGGTGTGAAAACCCCATATTCACCGAGGCTAACGTTCAGAGGATAGCGAGGCTCCTGACCGAACTCGGAAGCCTGAAGAGGGCCCTTGAGTTCGCGAGGAAGATAAAGGATATCCACAAGAAGAGTGAGGCGCTTAAGGCCATCGCCGTGGAACTGGCCAAGAGGCAGGAGTTTGAAGATGCAAGGAGGCTGGTCGAGAGCATCCCCGATCCCGGGGTGAGGGCGGAGGCGCTCACCGAGATAGTGACGATGGAAGAGAGCACCTGAGGTGTCGCCATGATATTCGACGCCCACTCAGACCTGCCAACGCTCATACACGACGAGAGACTGAACGGAAGGAGCCTCGTGCTGGAGAGGAACTCCGAGAGGTTCTTCGGTCCCTGGGTTAGGGCCAGGGTCATGGCCATCTGGACGCGGCCGGAGAGAAGGAGAGACGCAACGGCCTACGGTTTTGAGGTCCTGAACTCCCTGCTGAAGGACATCGGGGAGAGCGAGCGCTTTGAGCTGGTCACAACCGTCGATGAGATGAAAAATGCCATCGGAAACGGAAAGGTCGCCCTGTGGCTCAGCCTTGAGGGCGGGGAGCCGATAGGGGAGAGCCTCGACCTCCTCGAGGTCTTCCACCGCCTCGGCCTCAGAGTTTTGACGCTCACCTGGAGCCTGAGAAACGCCATAGCTGACGGGGTCTTTGAGAGAACCGGCGGCGGATTGACGAATTTCGGCGTTGAAGTCGTTGGAAAGGCCGAGGAGCTGGGAATTGTGATAGACCTGAGCCACATAAACGAGACCGGTTTCTGGGACGCCCTTGATGTGACTTCGTTCCCGGTTATAGCGTCCCACTCCAACGCGAGAGCCCTTTGCGACCACCCCAGAAACCTCACGGACGAGCAGATAAAGGCTATAGCGGAGCGCGATGGCGTCATTGGAGCGGTTGCCATTCCAAGCTTCGTCCACAGAGAAAAGCCGACGTTGGAGCGGTACGTGGAGCACATAGCGTACATGGCAGATTTAGCCGGCTACCGGCACGTCGGCCTCGGCTTCGACTTCGTCTACTACCTCCCAGGCTGGAGCGGAAGGAGCGTTGAAGGCTTCGAGGACGAGTCGAAGATACCCCACTTGGTGGAGAGGCTGTCTGAAACCTTCAGCGAGAGGGAAGTCGAGGCAATAACCTTCAAGAACTTCGAGCGCGTTTTTGAGAGGGTCGTGGGTTAGGTTTTTAATGGGAACCCTAAAAGGCAAAAACGATCTACAATGAGTAAGAATTCATCGTCAAAATCTGAACCACTATATAGAACCCGGTCATTATCAGAGTTAATTGAGCTTTTTAAAAACATAAACGCAGAGGAAACAATAGATTCAGTTCTGAGAGAGGGTAGGGAGCGGGTACTATGGAGGAACTCTACTTTCTGACAGCGAGAGACGCGAGAAGACTGCTCTTCGCGAAGGGAGGGGCGAAGCTCAACCTCGACCTTAGAAAAACCAACAGGACGTTGGAGGTAAAGCTGGAAGGAGACGAGTTCATCTTTCCCGACGGAACGCGGGTTGGGAGGGACGTCATAGAGAGAATCGCAAGGGACGAGGGAAGCGTTTACTTCGTGGGAGGGGGTGGGGTTTACAAAGCCGCCATCGCCGGGGAGGGCTTCTACAAGCTCGTGCCGACGATTCCGCCGACGATTGAGATAAACGGCATCAGAATGCACAGGACGAAGGAAGTGAACCCCCTCCAGGACACGAGGAACAAGGTGAACGCGGTGAAGCCGAGGGAGGGCGAAACGGTCTTAGATACCTGCATGGGACTCGGCTACACGGCGATAGAAGCCTCAAAGAGAGGGGCATACGTCATAACCATCGAGAAAGACCCGAACGTGATTGAGCTTGCCAGGATAAATCCCTGGAGCAGGGAGCTCTTCACCGGCGGTAAAATTCAGGTGATTCAGGGAGACGCCTTCGAGGTCGTGAAGAAGTTCAACGATGAGAGCTTCGATGTGGTTATCCACGACCCGCCGCGCTTTTCTTTAGCTGGACAGCTCTACTCGGAGGTGTTCTACCGCGAGCTGTTCAGGGTCCTTAAACCCGGAGGAAGGCTCTTCCACTACGTTGGAAACCCTGGAAAGAAATACCGGAGGAAAGACCTCCAGAAAGGTGTCATGGAGAGGTTAAGAAAAGCGGGCTTCGTCGGGGTTAGAAGGGTGGAGGAAGCGCTGGGAGTTGTCGCGAGGAAAGTGGAGAAATCATAACCTCTTGAAAACGCGGTACATGACAGGGTCAGGAATCCTGTACTTCCCATGACCTGCCGGTTCAAGGAAGCCGTAGTCAATCAGCCTGTTGATGTAGTTCCTCAGGGACCTGTCATCCACGCTCACGGTTTCCCTAATATCCTCAAGCCTTGCACTGCCAATCCCCTCGCTTAGCCCTGCAACCGCTTTCATCACGAGCTCGTACCTGGGGGAGAGCCTGGAAAGCTCCCTGAACTCGGACATAACGTAGGCCATGGCCTTTTCCAGAACCCTCTCGATTGCCTCCTCATGAGTTAAGCCGTCAATCCTTGAGGCGCCGTAGTGGACAAGCCAGCCAGGAATACCGTCGAGGGTTCTTATTGTTGATAACAGTTCTTCGTCGTTGGGGTTTCTGCCGGCTTCCTCAAATCCCCTCTCAAGAAACTCAAGACTCTCCGAGGGGTTGAACCGGGGGAGACGAATCCTCACTTCATACCTGCCGAACAGCGGGGAAGACCCGTCGTAGAGCCTCAGGAAGCTCTCAAGAATCCCCACCTGAGAGCCCGTGAAAACGAGAACAACGTTCTGAAGGGCGTCGAGAACCCATGCAAAGAACCTCGTGAGGTCTTCGTTTGAAAATCTTAGGTACTGGGCCTCATCGAAGGCAACCACAACCGGACTTCCCGCCCGGTTTAGGAGGGAAAATACTTCAACGAGGTCAGGTTTATCACCGAGGTCGAGCTCAAGTGGGCCGAGCTTCAGTCCCTTAACCTTCGAGAGCACACTACCGACCACGCTCCTTCCGAGCAGGGCCTTGTAAACTCCCTCTGCGATTACCCTATGGGGATATCTTGAGTTCAGTGAAGTCGCCGCCCGCGTGTCTATGACGATATGGGGAACCCCATCCCCGACCAGCTCGTTGAGAGAAGCGTAGAGAAAGCTCGTCTTGCCGATCCTCCTCGGGCCGGTGATGAGAATGAAATTCCTCCCCCTCTTCAGGGCATCCCTAAAGACGAGGTACTCAGCCTTTCTTCCAAAGAGCTCGCGGATTGATGTCTTTGGACGGACATCAAACAACATTTAAGGACACACCCCGAAAAGGGGGATGTCCAAAGGTGTATATAAAGGTGGTGGTTAAATCCCTCCAACTTCTTCCATCTCCTCAAAGGCTTCCAGGTTCGTGTAGTAGTCCATGAGCTCAGAGATTTCCTTTCTAAGCCTGAAGCTCTTGGCTATCGCTATTCCAAAGCCTATTATCGACGGCCAGGCCAGGAGGAGCAGCAGCTTGGCGTCGCTTATCGGTATAGCCCTTGGCTCAGTGAAGCGGTTGAAGTTCCATATCATGAAGGCTATCATCAGCCAGGCCGTCGAGAAGTTGGTAAGCCCACTGCCGCTTTCTCCGAGCTTGAAGCCAGGAACGACGTCCTTCGTGAGGGGCGGGAGCAGGTTGCTTCCCATGAAGCCGAGCTGGTCCTCGAAGACGTGGAGCCACTGGCCGAGCATCGAAGCCAAAGCCAGCTCGGTGGCATGGCTGTAGCCAATCAGCTTGAAGAAAGCGAAAACGGCCAGGCCTATTATCATGCCCATCGTGAGGGAGTGGCTGAAGCCGTGGTGCCAGGGCAAAAAGCGATCCTTGACGACGGTTTTTCCCCTGAACTCCGCTTTTCTGAAGGCTATCTCCGGGCCGGAGAAGGAGTCTATCCTAGTGGGCTTGGGGTAGGTCTTGATGAAGGGCACACTCACTTTCGCTATCCCGTACTTCCTGTACTCGGGGACGTCGCCGCCTATCGCGACCCCTCCTGGCGTTACTATCGGGCCCATTTCCACCCTGACCTCCCGCTTGGGCGGGTCTAGGTGAACCATGAAGCGCCTGTAAACGTCGCCGGGAAGGCGGATGTTGTGTATCTTGACTATCCTCTCGCCCTCGCTGTATGCTTCTTCGATGGCCTTCGCTATGGTGTCCGCTATGCCCTGAGGGTGGGGAGCGTCGCTGACGACGAGCTTGAGCGAGCCGTCCTCCTCGAGGTCGATGTAACCGAAGACGAGCATCTCCTTTCCTTCTTCGATTTTTCCGAACTCCTCCTCGAAGAACTCGTAGTCGTCGCCGAAGGCCTCAACGGTTATCTTTCCGGTTCCGTCGTCGAGTGTGAAGACTATGCTGTTGTAGCTCTCCGTTACCGTCTCCTCGCTCCCGTCCTCGCGGAGAACTTTGTAGGAGACCTTCCCGGAGCCTCTCGCCAGTATCTCCTCCACCGTTCCCTCAACGGCAAAGAACTGGTAGCGGTTTTCCGTGCTCAGCTCGCTGATTTTGACGAGCTTCGGCGCGTAGTGCTTCTTCTCGTCCCAGGGAGCTGGATCAATCTCGTAGTCCCTTCTAGCCAGGAACTTTCCGAACTTGAAGTCCACGAAGTCGGGGAAGTAAGCGGCAGCGGCCGCTATGACCGGAATGAGTATGCCCAGCCTTAGATCACCGACGAGCGCTCCAAAGAAGGTCGCCGCGGCCAAACCGGAGATGTAGTGGGTGAATCCCCTCATCTTCCATCACCCCAGTCCGAGCAGGGACATGAAGTAGCCCGTGTGGCCCGTCATGCTGATGAGCACGGGCAGGATAAGTCCGCCGAGGCAGTAGCTCCTCCTGGTGTTGAAGGCAGCCGCCATCATTCCTATGGCAGTTGAGACGAAGAGCACCGCCAGTCCCATCAGTCCGGTGAGGAGGTAGCTTATCACCACCAGCGTCACCGCCACCACGTAGGAGAGCTTCTTGATGTGGACGACGTTGAAGCTCCTGGCTATGAACCTGGAGAGGTAGTAGGTGAAGAGGAAGCTTATCCCCGCGCTGAGCAGAATAACCCCTATGGCGGCGAGGTACTCGGAGTAGCTCTTGGGGGTGTAGATTGAGCTGACGAGCCAGGCAGCCGCTCCCCTCGTGAGCCTCAGGTTGGGCAGGAAGAGCAGTGTAAAAGCTCCCACGTAGTAGATGACCCTGTTCACACCCTGGCTTATGATGAACGCATCGTCCCCGCGCTGGCTCGTCATGTGACCCGCAACGAGCGCGCCCATTCCGCCGGTGATTATTGGATAGACCGCCGCTATGGTTCCACCGAGGGCACCTCCAAAGCTGGCCTTGAGGGTGTTGTAGAGGCTGCTCTCGACCCTGTCATCTGGCTTTTGCTCCAGCATGGGCGGGTTGGAGAGGATGTTGAGTATCACCCAGGACATTCCGAAGAAGCCTATGAACATCGGAGTTAAGCGGGTGTATGCGCTGGTTGTGGGAAGCAGGTTGGTGTTCATGACTATGAAGCCCAGTATTCCCGAGAGGAAGAAGACGAATATCCCGCCGAGTATCTGCCTCCAGGCCAGCCAGAGCCTCTCCCCCGGAGTTCTTCCTCTATCACCTTCCTTGGGCCACTCGCTCATGAACATGAAGACCACTATGGCGACGAGGAAGTAGGTGATGTAGGGGCTGGTTGCCTGGTAGATTGGCGGGAGAACCTTCGGAAAGATGAAGAGCAGGCCGAGCACGAGGAAGAGCGTTCCCGCTACCGCTCCGATGAGGTAGAGGAGCACAGCTTCGTGGCCTCTACCAAGGAGAAGGTAGCGCTGTGTGGGGAATAGGAGGAAGACGGCGCTCTCGTCGGCAACGCTGAAGTAGACACTGGAAATGGCACTCACGTAGGCGTAGGCAACTATCGCACCTATCGCGAAGAATGGGAAGGCCCTGACCGGCATCAGCTCGCCGACGCCGAAGACTGCAACGAGTAGGGCCATTATGTTGAATATGTGGAAGCCCGGAATCCAGGATATGAGGGAGCCAAAGAGCACACCCGCGAGGGACCAGATTAAAAGGTCTGAAAGGGGAAGCATGGCCATCACCTCACCTCGATGCAGTCGCTCCTGTAAGGAATGACCTCAACGGTTCCCTTGTACTCGGCGACGTAGCCTGCAATCCTGACCGTCTGACCCTCGCTGAAGGTGAGCTGGGCCACGCTCTTTGGAATGAATACCACAAGCTCCCCGCTTCCATCATCTATCGTCAGCTTGGTGAAGCTCTTTCCGGTGTAGACATCTTTGATGGTTCCCTCAACGACCACAGTCGTTCCGAGGAGGTCGAGGGTAACGTCGCCCGTCCTTAATTCCTCCGCCGGAATCGCCTTGACGACGGTTATGGAAACCACCTCTCCAGAGTCAGCGTCGTAGGTTATCCTCAGCGTGCTTCCGGTTCCGGCCTCTCTTGGATCCGGAAGGAGCTCCCTCGAAACCGAGAGCTCGGCGCTTCCGGTGTCGTCGTGGACCTTCATGACGTAGCCATTGTCGTAGCTCAGCCCATCCCAGGTGACGGTGAGGTTCACCCTTCCAGTAGCTTTAGAGAGCTCCGAGACCTTCACCTCCCCGATCCCCGCGGCTCCTCCGGAGGGCTTCTCAAGTTTAATCGCATCGAGGTCGTAGGCGATGATTTCGGGTTTTCCGTTGTACTCGTCCACGTAGCCAGCTATGATGACCCTCTGGCCCTTCTCGACGCTCAGGTTTGCTCCCCCAGGTATGAAGACCGCTATTCCACCGCTTCCGTCATCCAGGGTCAGCTTGAGGTTCTTGCCGATGACCCTCACTTCCGTTACGGTGCCGTTGAGGGCAACGGTCCTGCCCTTCATCGAAAGCCCGATTGAGCCGGTCTTGAGGATAGGCGAGGGCTTAGCCCTGGTGATGTTCAGCGCGGTTATCCTGCCGGAGAGCGGGTCTGCTATAAGCCTGAGCGTGCTACCAGTCCCTGCTTTAAGCGGGTTGGGCAACAGCGAACGCTCGGCAAGCAGGGTTGCGCTTCCGGTGGAGTCGTGGAAGGTCAGGGCGTAGTCGGGCTTCTGGTAGGCAAACGAGTCCCAGGTGACCGTCAGGAGTAGGGGTTCCATTGCTGTATTTAGGTCTGAGACGGTGCCCTCAACCGGCCCGGCCTGCTGGAGCTTCTCAATCGCGGCCGGGTTGAAGAGCACCACCTCCGGCTTGTCACGGTAGATTTCAACGTATCCTCCAACCTGCACCAGGTCGCCCTTGGCCGGGACGTAGGTTAGCTCACTGGCCGTAGAGCGGGGCACGAAAACCGGAAGGCTGCCAACGACTATCTTGAGGTTGCCGCTGAGGTTGGCCACGTCCGTGACCTTACCGATTACCGCGACCAGCCCGCCCTCCATCTCCGCGGTGACCTCTTCGGGCTTGAGCGGAATTGGAGCTATCGGCACCTCAACCGTGAGGTTCTCTCCCTTCACAAGGTTATCCCCGGCCACCAGGCCCCTGACCACGACCTGACTTCCGGTTCCAGCCTCGAGCGGGTTGAGGTTCAATAAAGCTTCTCTCGGGAGCGAGGCCTTAACTCCGTCCACGGTGAGGTAGTAGGTGCCGTTGGTGTAGGTCATCCCCTCAAGGGAGCCGGCGAAATCGACGAGCTGGCCCTCGTAATCGGCCAGTTCTTCAGCCGTGACCTTCGGGAGCTCTATCTCCTCCGGCGGGAGAGGCTCTCCGAGGGCCCTTATTCCCTCTCCAGTGTAAACGACCACCTCAAGCTTTCCGCGGTACTCCTCGAGGTAGCCGGCGACCTCGACTCCGAGGCCGACCTTAAGCCCTGCCTTTGTCTCGTTGGAGAGCTCCGCGAGGGTAGCTGACGGAACGAAGACGTCCAGCCTTCCCGTTCCGTCGTCGATGACGAGCTTGAGGTTCGAGCCTACTCTATCGACCTCCTCGATGTTGCCCTTTACCGCGACTATCGAGCCGCGCATGTCTGGGGTTAGGACGCCGATCGGCCTGAACTCCGTCTTAACCGCCTTGACGACCTCAAGGTAGGCCGCAACGAGCCTGCCATCTGAACCCATTCTTCCCGCGACTTTAACTGTACTCTCGCTCGATGCGTTGAACGGGTTTAAGCTTGCGAGAACGTCCCTCGGGACGAGGGCGTCGAGGTAGTCTTCTCCATCGGTGAGGGTCAGCACGTAGCGGCCGTTCTCGTAGGATATTCCAGCTATGGAGCCCTCGACGGCCATGACCATTCCCGGATAGTTGGGTGCCTCGCCTATCGGGACTACGGGTGCTTCCTCGATCGGAGTCACGGAGAGCTGGCTAAGATTCCTGACGACTATCTCCGGCGAGGTGCCCTTGTAGAGGTAGACGATTCCCGGGGCGTAAACAGTATCTCCGACCTTGACGGAGAGGTTGCTGAAGACGAGCAGAACCCTCGGAACGAGCACCGAAACCTGAGAATCACCAGTATCAACCGTCAAAAGATAGCCGGAGCTGACGTTGGAGAACTTAGTTACTATCCCCTCGACGGCCACGTAAGTGTTGCTCATGTTGGCGTTGAGCGACTTGAAGAGGGGCGGGTTTTCGGAGTGGAGCTTCGAGCGGAAGTGAAGGCCACCGAGGTACTGGAGCATCGAGTAGGTGTAGGTCTCCCTCACGCGGAGCTGAACCTCGGCCGTCACCCCGTCGCCGGGGAAGGGAACGAGGCCCTTTCTTATCATCTCATCGGCAAGGGGGGAGTAGACCCTGACGTCTATCTGCCCAGTTCCGTCGTCCACAGTGAAGGTGAGGCCGAGCTTTCCGCCGGTCTGGGAGACGTAGGGAACCGTGATGACGGTTCCGTTTATCCTCACCACGGCGTAGTTCATCAGGTAGTTGCCGTAGACGTCGCTCACCCTGACGAGCGGTGCCTGAGCGCTCTGGGCTGCGACGAGCAGAAGGGCAACGCCGATGACCGAGAGTAGAACCGACAGGTATTTGATCCTCGATACGTTGAGCTTCTTCTGCTCCTTCAGGCCATGATAGTAGAGTTTTTTCTCACCCTCCTTCCCTGACATGAGCAGACCTCCGGTTTATTTGACGTAGCAACCTAGTTGATGGATGCGTCTTTTAACGCTTTCGTGACAAGAAACGGCAGAGCTGGGCACTATTGAGTAGGAGCGGGCCTTACGCATTCAGAAAATAATTTAAACTCCCGGGACACAATGGCATCATGCGCGTTATCATGGTCAAGGAGATAAAGAAACATCTTCTCCATCCCGTGCTAATCGCCAAGGCGAGCAGGGCCCTCGCTGATGGGAACAGATGGGAATTCGAGGCCATCCTCAGGGAATTCGAGAGAAATTATTTCATGGAAGGGCTGATGGAATACAGGGGAGAGTCTCTCCTTGAGCTCCTTGGGAAGTACGTTCTTCTAGGTGTCGTTGCCGGATTCAAGGGGGCAAAGGAGCTGATAGAGGAGGCAAAGAGGGGCAGGATCCGCATCATTGAAGTCGGCGACCCCTACGTTCCCTTCTACCTGGCAGGAACGCTCTTCCTGGCGGGAAAGCCCGTTCCAAAGAAAATCGTGAAAAGATTGCCCGATCCCATCTACGACCTGAACGATGAAGATTACATAGCCTTTCTCCTCAGGCTTTTTGAGCACAACCACCGCTTCGGAATCGTCGGCTGTGCACTTGAGTTCTGGACAATGAGACAGGCTCTTTACAGCGGACTTTTAAGGCCCGAAAAGCCAGAAATCTGGAGGGACAGTGGCTGTTTCGTTGGGGTAATTCCCCTTGATGAAGACCTCGACAACGTTAAGGGAAAGTTCAAAATCGCCTGCAGGAACGGATGGTGCGTCTTCTACTTCAGGGGGAGCAAGAAAATGCTGAAAGAAAAGCTGAAGGAGTTGGGAATTAGCTCCCCTCCCCTTTGAGTATCTTCTCGACCTCGAACCCCTCCTCGTACTTCTTGAGCTTCCTCTCGAAGAACTCGATGAAGAGTTTGTAGCGCTTTGCCCTGTGCTTCGGGCTTCCACGTATGCTGTGACCGTGAGGACCTTTCTTGAACACCGCTATGTATGCCTCCTTGCCCATGTCCCTGAGCACGTTGTAGAACATCAGGCTCTGGTCGAGGGGACAGCGGTAGTCCTCCAGCGAGTGAATGAGCAGTATTGGAGCCTTCACGTTTTCGGCGTAGAAGAGCGGGCTGAGCTTCCTGAAGTTCTCGTTTTTGAGTGGGTTTGCTCCGATGACCTCGACGTCGTACCAGAGGCCTATGTCTGAGAAAGCATAGCTCGTCAGCCAGTAGCTTATCCCGTTCTCACTGATGCCAGCTTTGAATAGCTCGCTCTGCGTTAAGGCCCAGTTGGTCATGAAGCCGCCGTAGCTTATGCCGGTTATGCCAACCCTCTCCCTGTCGGCCTGGGGTTCGAGCTTGAAGAACTCCTCGATTCCGGCCATTATGTCCTCGAAGTCCTCTAAACCGGTTCTCTCAAGAACCCTTAGAGCGAAGTCTTCGCTGTAGCCGTCGCTGCCGCGCGGGTTGACAAAAACCACGTAGTAACCTTTGCTCACCATCAGCTGCATCTCGTAAACGAACCTGTAACCGTACATGCCCTTCGGCCCGCCGTGGACGAAGACTATCACTGGAGCTTTTTCGTCCTCCTTCAGCTCAGGCTTCAGATACCAGCCGTCTATCTCCAAATCCTTGCTCTTAAAGCGGAAATGCCTGGGCTCGAAGGTTTTCAGCTTGGCGAATATCGGCCCGTTGTAGTCGGTTATCTGCTTCAGCTCGCCGTCGTAGAGGTAGAGCTCGCCTATCCTCGTTGCCGTCATTACGAGGAGCAGGGCCTTTCCGTCGCTGACATCCAAGCCGTAAATCCAGTGGTTCCCCACCACAACCCTCTCCACCTTTCCGTCCCAGAGCCACAGGTTCACGCTTCCAGCGTCTGGCGTCAGGAAGTAAACCTTCCCGTCGGTCAGCTTTGCGCTCCAGACGTCGAGCGGGCCCTCGTAAACCGGCTTAAGCTCGCCGTCCCAGAGATAGAGCCAGTCGTGCTCGCTGATGAACCTCTTTTCCCTCTTGCCCCTCAGGAGGAGGGCCTTTCCGTCGGAGTCGATGGCCTCGAAGGAGACCCTCTCAAAGATCTTCTCCTCCTCGCCGTCCCGCCACAGGTAGATGTCCCAGAACTTGAAGAGCGCTGGCTTGCTTCCCTCGCGGTGCGGGACGTTGACGACTATGGAATCGCCGTGCCATATCCCGCTCGAAAACCTCGGCTTCTCAAACCAATCTATTACCTCCTCACTCTCCGTGTCGAGGACCCAGAAGGTCGTTTTCTCGCCGTCGAAGAAACCCATGCCGTCGAACCAGGCGGGAACGTCGTCGTCGAAGATGAAGTCCTCATCATCGCGGCGCTTGAAGCCGATCACAAGGAGTCTCCTCGAATCGTCGTTCCACTCGATCGAGCGAACGTTTTTAGTTGAGAGGACCTTCTTGGCACTCATGGTATGGACGTCGGCCACCCATATCTCGTTCTCCTTCTTTTCCTCGTTAAAGCGGGTGAAGGCGAGCTTTCTGCCATCTGGCGAGAGCCTTGGCATGGAGGCGTTTTCGATGAAGCGCCTAACCCCGGTTCCCAGGTCCTCAACGACCACCGTGCTCTCATACTTGTTCTCCTTCATATTGGCCTTGGTGAGGGTGTAGGCAACCAGATTCCCCCTTATCCTCGGGTCGTTCAGGTAGGCAAACTTAGAAAAGGTCTCGTGGTTCCATTCGATACCGCTCATAACGCTATCACCTATTTGGTAGAGAGCCTTAAAAGTATATAAGCGTAACTACCCGGCCAGGTGAGATGATGAAGGAGGAGCACGGGGTTGGAATCATACTCGGTCTGGGAATATTCATCTCCGTGGCGTTCAGAACCTACGCCGGGGTGACAATAGCCGCCGTCGGGATACCCCTCTACCTCGCGTACGTCGCCCGGCAGCAGAACATCCTGGCAAAGTCCAGGCTCTTCGACAGGGACCTCTTCCTAATGATGGCGATAGCCGTGGCCGTGATACTGGTCTTTAACTACTTCTGGGATCCGAGGATGGGCCTGATAGCGATGGCGGTGGCGATACCTCTCCTGGCCCTCTACGCCGACAGGCTAAAGGCGAGAAAGAAGGCTCAGGAGGCCTGAGAGCTTCCCGGTTCTCTTGTAGTTCCGCACCTCCTCCCTCATTTTCCCCAGGAATGCCCGGTCCACCCCGAATTTCTCCCGAACCCGGCGCGAGATGTGGTTGTCGTTCAGAAACACCATGGCCATCGCGGAGGTGAGGTTCTTCGGCTTCCTCCAGCCGGACTTTTCGAAGTCGATTAGGTAAACCCGATCGCCGACTATTACGTGCTTTCCCCCCTGAATCTGGCCGTGGTCGAGACCGAGCCTGTCGAGTAAAGCTGTTTTCTCAACTATCTCAAAGATGTGTCGCTTTTCGAGGTCCGCGTGAAAGATTATCTCCCCCTCCGCGAACTCCCGAACGAGATACTCAAGGCCCTCAAAGACGCCGTAAGCCACGAGCGGGGGCGTTACCCTGAATGGCTCCAGCGCCTCGATTATCCTCGCCTCCCTCTCAAAGTTCTGCCTCGGGGAGTCCGGTCGTTGAAGCTTTATTATGACGTTTTTTTCATCTAATCTGGCCCTGAAGATTAAGCTAGTCGTGCCCTTGGCGTAGGGCCATATTTCGTCCAATCCAAGCCCCCTCAGGTAAGAGTAAAACCGCCCCAATTGAGCTTTGCTTATCAAGTGGTCGAACATACTCCTCGATAAGCTTAAATACTCCGCCGATAAAATACTTTTGGTGATAGCCATGGTGACGGCTTTTATTTTGATGGTGACGGCCGCTGGAAAGGAAAGGGAAGTTATGGAGAAGCTTCTGGCCATGCCGGAGGTCAAAGAGGCTTACGTGGTCTATGGCGAATACGACCTCGTCGTAAAGGTCGAAACCGACACGCTCAAGGACCTTGACCAGTTCATAACCGAGAAGATAAGGAAGATGACCGAGATCCAGATGACCTCGACGATGATAGCCATCTGATTCTCTCGTTCTTCGTTCTTCCGTTCTCCATTATGCCAGCACCCCCTCTGAAGTCTCATCCTCCCAGAGCAGGGCAAAACCCACGCTCAGAAGCACCATCGTGACGAGGGGAGCTAAAAACCACCACCATCTGCCCGCGTAGAGGGCATTCTGGTTGAGACCCTCCAGTATGAACGAACCCCAGTTGTCGCTCGGAATCATGTTGAAGAACCCGAGTATCGCCACCAGCGCGACCACCTTGGGGAACAATAAACTGAAGTGGCTCAGGGCGTAGGGGATTACAGGCTTCAGGATATGCCTCCTTAGGATGTAGAGGTCGCCCGCTCCGAGCGCCCTGGCAGCGGCAACGTGCTCCCTGACCTTCTCCTGAACGACGAAACCCCTCACGGCGCTCCCGAACTTGCCCGCGAGCAGGAGGGCGAGTATCAGCGACAGGATTTCCGTTTTTATTTCCCTGGTCATCGCTATGCCCGTTGTTGAGAATGAGAATATCATGAGCATCGCGAGGGGAAGGACGGGGAGCGCTCCGAGAGAGTTCAGCAGGCCCTCAAGAAGAATCGCGGGCCGGCTCCGGTAGTAGCCGGCGAAGAGACCGAGGAGCAGGCCGATGGTCATCACAAGGAGGGAGACCTCAAGCGACACGAGTAGCGTGCTTCTGCCGGCCAGAACAAAGCCCACCCAGAGGTCGCGGCCGTAGGAATCTGTACCGAGGAGACCGTAGGAATCGCCAAAGACCGTGACAGCAACGGGGGAAGAGGATTCGAACTCAAGGGTGTACCTTCCCTCCAGAACCTCGCCGCCGTACCCCATGAAGAGGAACTGGGTGGGCGTGAAGAGGGGCCTGCTCTCCAGGCCGTAGCCGAGGGACTCGGCAAACTCGTAAGCCCCCGCGGCGAGGGTGGGGTTGGAGTTGATGCTCGTCCTTCCGTCCACCTCCACCGGACCGAGAACCACGGAAAGGCCGTCGGGGCGGTGAATTACAAGCCTGACCGTCGAATTGCCCTCGATCATCACGTTTCCCGGAACGATCCCATCAACCGTGAAGGTCATTGAAAAGTTCGTTCCAGTCGATTCAAGGGTTCTGAAGCCCGAGGGAAGCCAGATGGGCCTGGCGTTCTTGGGATAGTCGTTCCAGTAGGGCAGGTAGTTCCAGTTGGCGGCCTTTTCAGGGGGCACGAGGAAACGCACTGGAACGACCGCGAGGAGCATCACCAGCAGTATCAGTGTAATTCCAGCTTTTTCATTCCGGTCAAGCCTCAACGCCGCCACCTCCGGGGGTCAGGAGTTCCGACAGGAGGGTCACCGCCAGGAGGACGAAGAAGTTCACGACCATGAAAACCGCTATGGGGTAGAAGAAGATGTCCGGGTCGAGGGTGTAGAGGTCGCCCGATATGTGGAAGCCCCACTGGAGCATCTTGCCGAGGCCGAAGAGGCCGAAGAAGGCATCGACCACGAGGGCGAGCGTCGAGACCTCGACGAAGTGCTGGAAGAGGAAGCCGAGGAAAGACGGCATGACCGCGCGGAGAACGTGCCTCTCAACCCTGCGCTCCGGCAGTCCCATCGCCCTCTTGGCGCGCACGTACTCCTTCCCGAACTCGTCCCGGAGGAGTATCACCAAAGCCTCGACGAACTCCCAGAGGGCGACGAGGACTATGGAAATCAGCGGGAAGGCCATGTATGCGAGGTTCCTGGTGAGGGAGGTCGATGCGCCGAGGCCGTTTATCAGGTAGTTGGGGAGCGCGCTCATTATGACGAGGAGCGAGAAGAGCGCCGCCACGGCCCAGACGGGGAGGCCGTTGAAGACCCTGGCGAGAAAGCGGACGGTGGAGCGGAGGCGCCTTTTCCTGAGGGCGAGCTTCGCCAGTGGGAAGCCGATGAGGATTATCGTGATCTCAGCCAGGAGGATTAGCACCAGCGTTCTGGCCACCATGAGCTTTCTGGGTATTGGGTAGTCGTAGTCCGGCTCGAAGAGGGAGTGGTAGAGCACGTAAAGCCCCGCATGGAGGGGGTTCATCACGAGGGTGGGGTAGTCCCTCGGGGCCACGAAACGCATGTAGTAGTCGTAGGGATCCATTCCGACGGAACTCGCGTTGGCCTCTATCACGGCCCTCTCCGCAGGGGACAACAGGCTGAACTCCATGTCCGCCCGGTAGAACTGGTAATCCTTTATCCCGATGCCGGAGATAAGAGCCACCAAGAGAATAAGGAGGAGGTAGTTGAGGAGTGCGCGGGAGATAGCCCGGCCCATGAGATCACCCCGCCAGGCTACCCGACGAGTTTTAGGAATATCTCCTCCAGGCTTGGCTCCTTCACCTGCATGGTGAGTATCTTCGCCCCCTGATTCGCTACAAAGTCGTGCAACTCCTCTCTAACGTCCTCCTGAGAAACAACACGGTACTTATTCCCACCGAGCGGAGTTACCCTCCACTCCACCCCAGAGAAGTCCACGGGGCTGTTGGTTTCGATGATGATGGTGTAGCCGGCCTTCCTCAGGAACTCGCGCTTGATGTCGTCTATGCTGTCCTCCAACCGGAGTTTACCCTTAACAATCACCCCAACTGTGTCGCAAACCTCTTCAACATGAGCCAGAATGTGGCTGGAGAAGAAGACAGTCTTCCCAGCCTTCCTCTGCTCCCTGATGATGTCCTTGAACTCGGCGATACCCTTCGGATCAAGGCCGCTCATCGGCTCGTCGAGGATTAGTAGTTCCGGGTCGTTGATTAACGCCTGCGCTAAAAGAAGCCTCTGACGCATGCCCTTCGAGAACTTCCCAACCTTCCTGTTCCTGGCTTCCTTCAAACCAACCAGGTCGAGGAGTTCACCTATGCGCTTCTCCTTCTCCGCTTGGGGGATTTTAAACGCGTCAGCAATGATATCCAGCGTCTGAACTGGAGTTAGAAAGTCCCAGAGGGTAGCGTGCTCCGGCATGTAGCCGATTCTGGCTTTAGCCCTGACGAGCCTGTCCTCGTCAAACTTCCCGTCCCTGAAGACTTCCTCGCCGAAAAGGTCAATCCTCCCCTCCTGAGGGAAGATGAGGCCGAGTAAACTTAGAATCGTCGTGCTCTTGCCGGCGCCGTTCGGCCCAAGGAAGCCGTAAACCTGACCCGGCTTAACCTCAAGGTTAAGGCCGTCCAAAGCCCTAACGTCCCCATAAACCTTAACAAGGTTCTCAACCCTCAACATCACCATCACCTCAGATCCATTCTCCTGAATCTGAAGAGAGCCAATCCAAGATAAACCGGGGTAAGGCCAGCTATCAGCGCCGTCTGGGCGGAATTGTCAGCCATGGCCCGCTTAACCCCGATGTACTCAACGGTGTACGTGCCGTCGTCGTTGAAGGTGGTTCTGTCTATGTCCGTGAAGACGTCGAGCATGAGCACCTGGGGGGCGTAGAAGAGGTATTTGAGGTGGTACTCCCGGTAGAGCTCGTTCAGGCGCTCGCGGTAGGCACTCAGCTCGTCCTTTGAAAGCTTGTCGAAGTCCTTCCAGCCCTTAATTCCGAACTCCTCCTTTGCTTTGTCCTCCGCAAAGCCGTCCACGATCTGGGGCATTACGAGACCGGTAACGAAGAACAGAACCAGAGCTAAACCCAAGGCGGTGTTGGAGGAGCGAATAAACGTTGAAATCAGCAGGCCCAGGGCCAAAAGCTGGAGCATCGCAACCAAAATAAGGACATTGGAGAGGACTAAATCCCCAACGAGGGAAGCCGTGAGGGAAAGGCCGTAGTACTTCGTTATCACGAAGGAGAGCAGCGTTGCGAAGAGCATCGCCACGACTATGCTGAGCGCCTGGCCGAGGAACTTGCCGAGCAGGTATGAAACCCTTCCCAGCGGCTTGCTGAGGGCTATTCTAACCGTTCCGTTTTCGAGGTCAGAATTTACGGAGGTTGCACCCGCCATGAGGGCGTAGAGGCCGATGAAGAGGAACGCGCTGACGGCTATGTAACCAACGACGCTCGTGACGAGAAGTTCCTGCGGGTTCGTGGCCCCTTCGAGGTTATCCTTGACCTCCCTAAAAGCCATGGCGTAGATTAGCAGAATCAGAACGAGTATCAGCCAGAACTTCTTCGTCCTCAGACTTTTCTTCAGCTCAAGCTCGAACCCCCACATCCTATCCCCTCAGATCGGCTTTTTTGAACCTGAGCCACGCGAGGGCGAGGTAAACCAGCATGGGGACAACGAGCATCGCCAGGTTGCCAGGATAGCTTAGAACCTCCGATAGGGACTTCGGCGGAAGGCCCCTCTTCGGAGAGACAGCCGTCGCAAGTACTACGTAGTGCAAGAAAGGACTCGGCACGGAAAGGGAGTTTTTGGCCAGAGCATCAACGAAGGAACCCCCTGCCGAATTTGAAGCTGCGATGATGGCGATTGGAACGGTGAAACCCAGGAGGAAAGCGAGAATCAACGAGACGAAAAGCGCCTTTCTGCCCTTTATGAAGGCCGAAAGCAGGTAGCCAAGGGCCAAGTACTGGAGGAGCGAGAGGAAAAGGAAGGAACCAAAGGCAAGGCCGAGTTCGAGGGTTCTGCCCGAAGGAGAGCCAAGGTGCAGGGCGTAGGCAACGATGAAAGCAACGTAGAGGACAGTGCCAATCAACACAGCCAGGAGGTCGCTCAGGAGCGTTCCAAGGAAGAAGTCCCTCTTTCTCAGGGGCTTGCTCAGCAGAACCCTCACCGTGCCGTTCTCGATGGCCGAGCCTATAGAAAGCGCCCCCAACGGAAGCACCACGAGGGGGAGGAGAGAGCCGTTCAGGGTCTGGATTACTGCATTTAGAAGGCCGGGAACGCCGTAGTTAGCGTAATACTTGTCGAGAGTTCCCTTGCCCAGGAACGCCATCAGGGCGGTGAAGGCGACGAAAGCTATGAAACGCCTGCTCCCAAGGCTCAGCCCGAGGAAAACGCCGTAGAGCCCCCTGAAAGAGAATGAAAACTCTAGAACTGAGAATGGCCCGGGACTTTTCAGCTCCCTCCTCCGGAAGACCTCCATTCCAGCGAGCGATAGGACAATGAAGAGGGCCAAAAGTTGCCCAACGGCCCCATGTAAGACGGAAACGCTCTCACCAATGGAAACGGCCCTCTCAAGATAGACCGTTGGAACGAAAGAGTAGTCAGATTTTCCGGGGAGAAGGAGCGCAATAAATGCTCCCAGTCCGAGGAAGACTCCGGAATCGCGGGAGGTTGCGAAGGGAAGGAGGAACAGGGCGATTCCAAGGACACCGATTAGTGAGAGCGAAAGAGCTAAGGAACCGATGAGGTAGTCCCTCACCGCGAAACCGTGAGCCAGCATCGCGAGCGCTCCCGAGAGTGCAATCCCAAGTGCGGAAACCAGGGCAAGCTTCAACCCCTCAAGAACCCAGCCGAGGAAGTAGCGCCTCCGCGTGAGGGGCTTTGATAGCATCAAGATGGTGTTGCCCCGCTCGAAGTCCGAGCCAAAGCGCGAGAGGAGCAGGATTAGGATTAGGGGAACCAGGAGAAGCTTGATTAAATTTGGAAGCCACTTTGTGAGCAGGTCGGCGGTTATCAGGTGACCAAGCTCTCGGGCTGAAATATCCTGATAGTGGGCGGTAAATCTGCGAACATCTATCTCGACCGCTACGGCCGGGAAGAGTGAGATGATGAAGAGCAGAGACCTAGTCCTCACCCATACCACCCCACGCGCTGATGTCCATGCGGGAGATCCTGAAGGCGGATATTCCGAGGGGAACCGTGGAGAGGAGCATCAGGAGGAGGGAAGCCAAACCGGAATCGATGGCAGGGGCAAAAAGGAGGGCTAAGAAAGGGAGGGCAAGAAGGGCACCTCTCCTCGTGAAGAGGCCCAAGAGAAAGACGAAGGAGGCCAGAAAGAAAGCCACTCCAAATGAGGCTCCAACGATAGGCAGGGAAACGGCAAAGAGGGCGGAGATTACCATGAACCGCCTCAAAAGGTATCCCCTTCCAACCGGCTTGCTGAGAATCAAGACGGGACTCGCGGAGAGAATCTCAAGGGTAGCAAGAGGCAGGAGGAAGAGCATGCCGAAGGCCTTCAGGACTGAACCAAACGGGAGGAGCATCAGGAGGAGAAAGGCCACGAAGGCCCTGGAAGCCCAGAGGTTTGCTATTTCCACCCTAATCCACCACGGAAGGGAAGTGATATAGAGGGCCGGAGGGGAGGGCCTGATGAAGGCTCCTGGCTCAAAGCGGAGGAAGAGAAGGAAACTAAGTACTGTGAAAGCGAGGAAGGTGGCCAGCGTCAGGGCAATCCTGAGGTAAGCGTCCCGAGTATCCTTCACTTCGACGTCCCTGGCAAAGAGCTCAAGCTGTGCCCCGGGGGAGAAGAAGGCGTAGGTGGTGTAGCGTTTCTCAAGCTCCAGGACGAGACGATGGTAGTCCCCTTTTTTAGCCTCGTAGTCCTCCAGGCTCTTTATTCCGAGGTCATTCTGGGCTTTTTCCTGGGCCTTCATCTGGACTATTCCCGGCGGAACGAAGGTGAGCAGGAGGAAGAGCAAAACACCGGCGATTAAAGTTTTTCTGGGATTCCTGAAGGTTAAGGAAACCAAATAGCCCAGGGGAAGGAACGGGAGGGCAAAGAGCGCGAAAAAGAAAGATATGGTATCAAGGAGGGCAAATGGTATCGCAAAGAGGAAGGCCACGAAAAGGTGCGAGATGAAAACCTCGGCAAAAAGGTTAGCCCTTTTGTAGGGTTTTGGGAGCAGAAAACTACAGGTTTTATAGAGGCCACCCGAGAAAACTGCCGAGAACAGGAAACCTGTGAAGAAATATGGGACAAGGGGCGAAACCTCTCCGAGGAATGGGGTTGCCGTCAAACCTATGGCATAGAAGGCCAAGGGCTTCCATTTAAGCCCCTGAACTTCGAGTTTGAGCGCGGGATACATAACTCACCCTCCGACGGTCTCTCCCTCAGTAACTAAGAAGACCTCCCTCTGAACATTGAAGAACTCGCGGACTATTCTAAGGCCGTCCTTTATTCCCACCAGAAAAGGTTAGAAGGGAGGTTTAAAAAAGTAGCGCTCACTTGTTCATCATGAGCCTTATCCTCTCGGCGGCGTCCTTGGCCTTGTCAGAGATGTTGCTGAGGGTTCTGGCGATGTTGAGGATGTAGAAGCCGTCGCCCCAGCTCATCGAGTCGGCGTTCTCGAAGACGAGCTGCATGAGCTTCGTGTCGAGGCCGTCTATCTCCTTCTCGACGCTCTCTATCTGCCTGATTATCTCGTACTCCCGCCTTATCTCGCCCTCGGTGAAACCACTCTCTATAACGCGGTCCATCTGGACTATGGCCTCGTGGACTAGCTTTGCCGCCCTGATGCTCTCCATGCCCATCTCCAGAATTATATCCTTGGCCTCCGTCGGGACGCAGTCGGGTTTCTTGACGAGCAACCACTTCGCAGTGTCTTCGGCGGCATCTGCCACCTTGTCTTGCATGTGGAGGTATATGAGCACGTCCTCCCTCGCGACGGCCATCATGAGCTTCGAGCTGAGTGAATCCCTTATCTCCTCCTTTATCCTGTCAGCGACGTCCTCTAGCCTGTCCACCTCGATGGCAAACTCCCTCATACCCTCATAGTCGCACGCGTACCACGCCTGAAGCGCCTTCTCGAGCGTTTCAACTGTGTTGAGCACGACATCCGCGTGCTTTATCAGGGGCTTGAAGGGGCTCTTCGCGAAGAGCTTGGTCCAGACCTGCATGTTATCACCCCACGATCATCAAAACCTTGAATATGGCCGCGCTTATTATTCCAGCGACCGGAACGGTAACGAACCAGGAGATTATTATATCCCTAACGATGTCCTTGTTTATTGCCTTTACTCCCCTTGCAAGGCCTATTCCTATGACCGCACCGACGACGGTGTGAGTGGTCGAAATGGGCAGTCCAAGCCAGCTGGCGGCGAGGACGACGGTTGCCGCTGAAAAGTCGATGGTGAAGCCTCTCGTATTGGTGAGCTCGGTTATCTTCTTGCCGACCGTTTCCATAACCTTGTAACCGTATGTGGCAACACCGACCGCGATTCCAAGACCGCCCATAGCGAGTATCCACCTGGGAACGGGAACCTGCATGCCGCTCAGTCCCATCGTTGCCACCGCATAGACAGCGGCGACCGGGCCGATGGCGTTGGCAACGTCGTTGGCGCCGTGGGCAAGAGCAACGTAGCCGGAAGTGACCACCTGCGCCTTCTTGAATATCGCCTCAACGCCGATGAAGGGGTCGCTGCTCGGAAAGCGGAGCTTTATGAGAAGGTACGTTATCACGAACACGATTATGCCGAGGGGAATACCGTACATGAAAACGCCCGTCTTGAGGTCCTTTCCGTGGAGGACCTTGATGTAGAACATCGTTCCGATGACGACAAAAGCAAGTCCAATCCAGAACGGGGACCATATCCTGGCGCTCCTGACGGGGTCCTTTCTCTCGAAGATGCTCTTGGTGAAGGCCTTGAAGATGAAGTATGCCATTATGGCGCCGATTATAGGGGAGAGAATCCAGCTGAGAACCACCTGGCCCATCTTGCCCCAGTTGACTATCGCCGTTCCGGCGTAAACGATGCCGTAGCCGGCTATTCCGCCTATGATTGAATGGGTGGTCGAGACCGGCAGGCCGAACTTGGTTGCTATGATGAGCCATATCGTCGCCGCGAGCAGGGCCGCGACGGAGCCATACACGAGAACCATCGGGTCGGTTATCATCGTCGGGTCGAGAATGCCCTTCCTTATCGTCTCGGTGACGCTCTTTCCGAAGAAGTACGCGCCTGTGAACTCAAGGAAGCCAGCTATTATAACCGCCTGCTTTGGGGTTATCGCCTTGGCGCCGACGGCAGTGCTCATGGAGTTTGCGGCGTCGTTGGCACCTATCGCCCAGGCCATGGAGAATCCAAGGATCACGGTTATCAGTAGCCATACGTCCACACTCACCACCGGGAGAGGCTCGAGGGCGGCATATAAATATCTTGCCGCAGTAGAATATAGTTCCATACCCGTATCTATATAGAGACAAATAGAATAAATAGGAGCCAGGGTGCGAGTTCACGGCTCCACTCTGACGGGCTCGACCGTTATCGTGCCGTCGGCCCCCATCGAGAGTCTGACGTAGTGGTAGAAGCCACCCTGGTCAGCGGAGACGTAGAGGGGAGCGCCACCGCCGCCCGTTATGAGCATCTGAACGCCGTCCTCCTCGCCGTACCAGTACATGTGGATGTGGCTGAAGACTCCGAAGGCGTTGTACTCCTTCATCAGCCCCAGGAGCCTCTTCCCATCCGCGGGGTTCATGGCATGGTCACCGCTCGGCCTCGGGTCTATCGGCGGCGCGTGGAGAACCAGAACCGGCCTTCTGCCGGATTCCTTCGCCTTTCTGAGCTCGTTCTCGAGCCAAGTGAAGGTCCCATCGCTCAGCCCGTAGTCGTGCTCGATGTTGTTGATGATGATGTAGTAATAACCGCCCAGGGCAAAGGAGTAGTCGTCCGGACCGAAGACCATGTGGTAGACGTTTATTCCCTCACCCCTGTACTCGTGGTTGCCAGGGGCGACGAATATCGGCTTGTTCCACTTCCACTCCTTGAGAAGCTCGCCCCACTCGTCCACCTTGCCGGAGTAAACGAGGTCACCGCCATCGATAATGAACAGCCCGTCGTCCCCGTTGATCTCGTCCCGTATCCTGAGGAACACCGGTGGAAGCTCCTTCCCCCCGTCCGGCCTGTGGTCACCGAGGGCTAAAACGGTGTAATTGCCAACCTCCAGCGGAACCACGCTGAAGGAAGACTCCGAGGTCGTGAATCTGACCCACGTATCGCCGGTCTCTGCTCCAGCTGGCAGGTTCAGCACCGAGGGATTGGTGTTCTCAATAACGTAGGTGAGCTCCGCCCCGGTTCCGTCCTTGACCTCCACGCTCACGTTGAAGCCGAGGGCGTGGATATAAACGGTGGAGCCATTGACGAGCCGAATAAAGCCGCCCTTTACGGTGACGTTCTCGCCATCGACGACGCGCCAGTAGTATAGGAACGGCTCCTCGGTCCTGAAGGAGTCAAGGTACCAGCTCTCGCCGTCGTCCGGAACTCCGTTCCAGTTGTTGTCGCCTATGACCTTGACCACTATTCCCTCGAACTCGCCGCTCCTCACGACGTCATCCGTTCTAAGGGATGCCCCGTTCCTGAGGTTCATAGCGTACTCAAGGGCCGCGCCAGCGCCAGCCTTGCTGGTGCCCGTGAAAACGAAGTGAGCCTTTCCATCCTCGTTGAAGGCGGCGAAGATACCCTTGTCCTTTCCAACGAACTTGACGCCGAACTTGTAAACTATGTAGCCAAAATAGTCGTTGACCGTTATCAGTATCGGCTTTCCTCTGAGCAACTCCCTCGCATCGGCAGGGGACAGTATTGCAACCCCGCCCTCGTACTGGCTTGCGGGGAGTATCTTCGCGTCCGGGAAGTAGTGCTTGGCCAGATCCTCGTAGCCCTCACTGACGTAGACCCTGGAAACGTCCGCAAGCTCGGACCAGTCCGCGAGAACCTCACCCTTTCCGTAGGCCCCGAAGTCTATTCCGCCGGCGGGGGTGCCGGTGGTGCCCGTGTCGCTCGGCGTGCCGGTGTTCGAACTTATGCAGCCCGAGGCAAACACGATGAATACCAGAAAAATGGCAAGAGCAGCCCTTCTCATGATCTTCACCGGTAACTCCCTCGAGGGGGATGCTTAAAGTCCTTTTGATTCGTTTTTCCACCCACCACATCGTTTAAATATCCGTTCATCCAAGTCGGATCGGTGATACCATGTTCGTCGGACACTACAAAGACGTCCCCGAGAAGGACACCGGTTTTGAGGGTGTTACCATCAGGTGGCTCGTTTCTCCAAAGCTCGGAGCAAAGAACTACGCGATGCGCTACTTCGTTCTCAAGAAGGGTGCGGAGATACCGCTCCACAACCACGACTGGGAGCACGAGATATTCATCGTAAAGGGAGAGGGGATCATAACCAACGGAAACGAGGAGCACCACGTCAAGGCAGGGAACTTCCTCTACGTTCCGCCCAACGAGCCCCACGGCTACAAGGCGACCGGAGAAACGCTGGAGTTTCTATGCATAATCCCGGCCAAGAAGGAGGCAATCCCGGAGGACGAGTGGGCTTAGTGCTTGTAATGGTAAACCTTTATTTTCTTTCTCCTGAGAACGAGAAGGTCGGCTTTTCTGGACTTGGGGCGTACAGGCTCTTCCTCGAGCAGGAGCCAGGCAAGGTCGTAGGCCAGGGAAGCTATGACGACAAGGAAAAGGCCGAACACGATCAGCGGCGTGTAGTACCACACCACGCCAACCTTCGGGATGACCAGAAAGAGCTCTCCGACTATTTGGTCAGGATAAACATTCCATGGATCAATATACCTCCTGTTATCTCCACGAGTTAGGTAATAAACACTGCCATTATTATCCACCCGCATTTCAACGATTCTGTGAAGGATTTTGTATGTAGAATTGCCAATCTCAAGGCGATATAGAATAACGTCCCCCACGTGAAGCTCATCGGGAGAAACAGGTCTCGTGACCACGAGGTCGTTGGGGTTTATCTCCGGTTGCATCGAGTCAGTTAGAATGACCACGTACTGGAAGCCGAAGACGAAGTGGAGAATAACGATTAGGGCTACGAAGGAGAAAAGAAAGTAGGTTAAAAGAGAAAGGAGGTCGGGGCGCTTAGCATTCATTCAGGGCCTCCTAATCACTGCTGCGGACCCACATAAACTACTGCAACAGTGTCAAACTTGTCGAATAACTCCTCGAGAGTCGTGCCAGACGCTCCAACTGCAGACTGAAGATTAGCAGCAGTAATACTAAGCGTGTCCCCATCATTGATAGGAGTAGTGCTGAGGTCATAAGATATCTTCCCAACGTATGTATCGCCCTTGTAGAACTTAATGTACAGAGTTCCCGAGTTTAGAGAGGCCTGGCTCAGGTCAATCGTAACGTCCAACTGTGTGAGCTGATCTGGATCCGTGGAATCAACCTGCCAGTTGAAAGTAGCACTCACAACGGGATTCGGTATGTTAGACTTTCCTGCACCAATGGATTGGATATTCATGTTTATAGTCGGAACAGCCAGCGCTGCACCAACCAGCGCCAGAACGAGGGCAAGCGCCAGCGGGATTAACCTCTTCTTATTACTCCTTCTCATTCTGATTCACCCCCTAAGCTAGAGAGCTATAAAGTATGATTAAACGATAGTATAAATAGTTTTCTAAATCCAACCGGATTGGTTCACCCTTTGATATTGTAAGTTCTACAATAAAACCTAGAACCTGTTAGACATCCCCCAACAATCATTGAATACTCCTCAAGAGAGATACCTCAGCGGAGGGATATACCCTTAAGATACGTCGAACCGGCCCAATCGACCCGAACCTCCAGGAATTCGCCGGGTTCGCCGGAATCGAGGATTATATCCTTGTAGTTGAACGTCCTGCCCTCTACTCCACCCTTCTTCCCTTCGCCGTGAACGAGTACCTCAACGGTCCTCCCAACGTAGGCGCGGTTAATCTCGTAGGCTATCCCGAGGCGAAGCCTGTGAAGCTCCCTTGAGCGCTCCTTGACCTTCCAGCCCGGCAGTTGCTTCCACTTGGCCGCTATCGTTCCGGGCCGAGGCGAGTAGCGTGAAACGTTGATTTTATCGGGTCTAACGCGCTTCACAAGCTCTACAGTGTTCCTGAAGGCCTCATCCGTTTCCCCGGGAAAGCCAACTATTATGTCCGTATTGAGGTTTAAATCACGAACTTTCCCACGAAATGTTCGAACTATATCTTCAAACTCTTCCGCAGTGTACGTTCTCCCCATTCTCCTCAGAACCTCATCGTCGCCGCTCTGAACGGGCAGGTGGAGGAAGCGGTATATCTTCTCATCGGTGTAGGCATCAACGAGCTCGTCGAGGAACTTGAGGACGTGGTTGGGGTTCATCATGCCGACCCTGACCCTGAAATCGCCCTCGATAGCCGTTATCTCGTCGAGGAGCTTAGCGAGGTTCGTGCCGATGTCGAAGCCGTAGCATCCGGTGTCCTCGCTCGACAGCTGTATCTCCTTGTATCCCCTGGCGAGGGCCTCTTTCACCCACCTGACGACGAGCTCGGGCTTGTAGCTCCTGAGAACACCCCTTGCAAAGCGCGTTGCGCAGTAGGTGCAGGCGTTGAGGCAGCCCTCGCTTATCGGAACGACGAAGGCAACGCCGTTTTTCCAGAGGCGAGGGAGTTCGAGCTTGTCTATGCTCTTCTCGCGCCAGCCCTCGACGCTCACCAGCTTCTCGCCGCGCTCGGCGGTTTCAATGGCCTCTGCTATCCTGTCTATGCTCTTCACCCCAAGAATCCCGGAGACGCGGGGGTCTATGGCCTCAGGATTGACGTGAACGAGACAGCCGGTGGCGATGACTTTTTTCCCGGAATCAAGGAGCTCTTTTATTCTCTCGCGCATGTGCTTCTCGGTGGGGTCTTTCACCGCACAGGTATTCACGACCACGTAGTCGGCGCTTTCCGGGGTCTCGGCTAACTCATGACCAGAGCTAACCAGAATCGCTTCCATCATCTCAGCATCGGCCCTGTTCCTCGTGCATCCGTAGGTCTCAACGTGAACCCTTACCATCGGAGGGCGCTCTGGGAAGGGGTTTAAAAACGTTTAGAAAGAAACTAAAAGTTAGCCGACATAAAGAATCAGGACATTGCTCTGCTCGTTGATAAGGCGGAGGTTCACGTTCTCAACCCCTGGTGGATAGTCAAGAGGTTCATAGGGATAAGCAAAGTAGAGAAGAACCAGCCGATGCATACCGTTTTTAGGCACATTTATGCTCAGGGGGATTGAAACGATCTCATTCCTGTAGAGATAGCCAAAGTAAACGGTTCTGTTTCCAATGGGGACCTGCTTGTAATCTAAGAGTTGAACAAGAGCAAAGGTTTGAAGGTTATCTTGCGTGTTGCCCACCACAGCGAAGTAAGGGAGGGTTAAATCTGCCTTCAAAGAAGCCTTATACCAAACCGTATTATCACAGGGTTTTTCCGTTAGGAGAAGGTACGCATCTAGCCCAGTATTGTTTCTTGTGCATACTGACGGATGTTCAAAAGAAGGGAGCTCTAGTATTGGATTTCCAGAGATGAGCTGAAGCCTGAAACCATAGAGGAGGTGAGGATCCTGTTCCTCGGTTGAGTACGGGCTTGGAAAAACCCCGACGAAAACGTCGTGCCATCCTTCTGAGATATTGGGAATCTCAAACTTAAAGAACCTATACTCCATGTCCCCAAGAACTACATGGTGAGTAATGTTAAGCGTTCCGTTGAGATAAAAGGGAACCTCCCGGTAGTCTAGAAGGATAAAAACAATGTAGTCGTTCCCTTTTGCATTTGCAAGAAGAATATACCCTGAGAATGATCCGTTGATGTGGTGAACTGCTTTTTTGAAAATCCCATCTGGATAGCTTGGTTTGGAGTAGAGACCGAAGCCGAAATAGTCCGGTCTGGACTTCATAAGTTCCTCTAGAGAATAATTCCCTCCAGCAGGAATTTCATTTGAGGAGGAAGACTGGGGTGAAAATATGTCAGAAGAAGTTGCCTCAGAACCTTTCTCCTGAAGATCCCCAGTTTCCGTATGATGCATGTTATAAGCGAGAAAACCAATCAGCACTGTCCCAATCAAAAAAATGACAATAAGGAGATTACGTCCCATTGACAACTTCACCTCGATACGCTGACAGTTAAAGTGGGATACCAGTTTTGAAATCTTGCGTCTTCAAACCAGTGGTGGGTCGTTGCAAGATATCTCTCATAATGGGCCCTTTCACTCCAGAGATCACTCACGTACCAGTCGTTCCAATCATCATGTCTACCTCTGTGGACAACGTGCCATCCCAAGTCATAATAGGCCTTTACAGTACTCTCGAGACCAATGTGATCAATGTTGAAGGGATGACGGTCTTTTGTCCGGGATTCAGAATAGGCAGAGAAGTAAACAGTCTTTCTGAAAATTCCCTTGATATATATAGTGGCACTGGCTTTCCATATAACGGTTGTAGATGTGGAAAGGGGTGTCATAAATTTGTCCTTTGCTAGAACTGGAATCTTTGTCATACTTTCAGTAGTAGCTAAGACTAAACTACTACTTAAAACTACAAAAAAAACAATCCCCAACATTATGTACTTAACACGGTGGCCCATTTAGGAACCACCAGATATAATGACGTATTAAATATATTTAAAGATTTCGTAAGGTATAAAAATCACCCAATGACTCCAACTCCTATCTCAACGTATCAAGACAAAATCAAACAAAGCTCACCATACTTAGAGCATGAAGAGCGCCACGAAGAGGAATACGCCAACTCTCAGCAACGTCTTCTTTATCCAATGGTAAGGCCGGTTGTAGTGCCTCATAACCGGGAAAGAAAGAGCACAGACAATTAGGGCCGGGGCGAGTGAGGATAGGGCCGTGAAGGCAACGTCCGGGAGATATCGGTCAGCTCAGATAGTGTCGAAGAAGGCTACCATCCGGTAGAGCATGATAAGTGAGAGAAGAACCAGAAACCCAACTATAACCACGTCATCGCAGACTCTTGTCCATGAGATCACCAAGAGACTTTGAGCTAAGGTATTAAAAACGTCTTGCGGGCAAGGGTAAGAATAAGAGGGAAAGGAAATCAGATGACTTCGCCGAAGGCGAACTTCCTCTTGACCGAGTTAATGACGATCTCGACCTCGTCGCCGACCTGAGTGTTCGGGACGAAGATAACGAAGCCCTTTATCTTGGCGATACCATCGCCACCCTTTCCAAGGCTCTCGATCCTAACTCTATACCTTTCTCCAACCTTAACAGGGGCTTCGTAGCCACCGCCAAATCCATCTCCATACATATCCAACACCAACTCTTTCAACTTTCAGGGCCCTTCAGGGAAAACTCCGAGAAGAGTCCCATTGGGAACTCATCTCGAGGGTATATAAAGCTTTGGGTGTATTTTAAGACCCCAAAGTCATTAAAATGCCGTTTCAGACCATAGGAGGACACTGATGCGGGATTTTCCAGAAATCCCGCGCTTCCAACCAGCAACCATGGCGGGCTTCAGCGCCGATGTCGACAGGCAGGTAATTAACCTTTGGTTAACAACAAAGCGTTAGATACCTTTGTTTTCAATTCTAAGCTTCAAAAAACCCTTTTAAGAGAATTTTTTCTATGTTAAGCGGAAATCCGGGAAAATGAAGCCGATATAGGGTTGTAAACCAAAAGTGGGGGGACGCACAATGGGTTTCATTCCTGTATTCATTTGGTCATTCGTGCTCTGGCTTGTACTGACAGCGGGCAGCAAGGGTATGCTGTGGAGTCCAGAAGAGCTCGTCGCAGGGGTGGTGTTCTCGGGGATAATCGCTTTCACGACGAAGGATGTCATAGGTGAGAAGGCATCCCGCTTCCTCAACCCGGCAAAGTGGGTCGGCTTTGTGGTTTACTCCATCGGCCCGCTCTTCTGGAGCATGGTCAGGGCAAACCTCGACGTTGCCTACCGCGTCATAACCGGCAGGATAAAGCCCGGAATAGTCCGCGTCCCGGTTGACCTCGAAAACGACGCCCAGTACACGATCCTCAGCAACTCGATAACCCTCACCCCCGGAACGCTCACGATAGATGCCCGTCCGGAGGAGAAGGCCCTCTACGTCCACTGGATAAACGTGACCGAGAAGGAGCCAGCTAATTCTGAGGTCATAGCGGGTTCATTCGAAAAATGGGCGAGGAGGCTGGGAAGATGATAGCACCGGAGTTCTTCTATGCGGCCGTCATAGTCATGATTGGAGCATTCCTGGCTCTGCTCAGGGTGTTCTTCGGACCGAGCGTACCTGATAGGGTCGTTGGAGTGGACACCCTCAACACGCTGATCGTTGCCGGAATGGTTCTCCTCGGAGCTGCCTACGACAGAACGATATACATCGATATCGCCATCGTTTACGCCCTTCTGAGCTACGTGGGAACCCTGGCCATAGCCAAATACCTCCAGGGGGGATTGGAATGAGCGCGGTCACCTACGTCATCTACGCATTCCTCACGATAAACATAGTCTTCAACCTGCTGGGCAGCTTCTCGCTCCACAGGTTCCCGGACGTCTACACAAGGCTCCACGGAGCGACCAAGTGCACCACCTTTGGCACTATCTTCGCGGTTCTGGCGGTGGTGGTTCACGCCGCCTACCAGCTCCACCTCACCGGCGACCCCAAGTACCTTCAGATGGCGCTTCACAGCCTCGTTGCACTGATAGCGCTCCTCCTCACAAACCCGACAGGAGCGCACGCGATAGCCAAGGCGGCCCATCTGAGCGGCTACAAGCCGGCCAAAGCCGTCATTGACGCGTACGAGGACAAGCTCAGGGGTGGTGCCGAATGAACGCCCTTTCGATGGACATGGTCATACAGTTCGGAATACTCCTCGGCGTGCTGGTAGCGGCCTACATCACGATAACCATGCGCGACCTGCTCAGCGCGGCCATCGCTTCGGCAGCCATGAGCCTGCTTCTCAGCCTGGAGTTTTACATGCTCCACGCGCCGGATGTTGCGATAGCCGAGGCCGCGGTCGGAGCCGGCGTCGTTACGGCCATAGTCGTGTATGGAATTGCCAAAACGGAGAGATGGGAGCGTGAGGGACCATGAAGAGGACTTTCGGAGCTCTCGCACTGCTGTTCCTCCTCGGAGTGCTGCTCGTCGTTGCGAGCCCTTCAACAGGAATAAAGTTCGGCCTCGGCGGGGACGAGTGGACGAAGTACCGCTACACCGACCAGTACTACATAGACCACGGCCTTGAGGAGGTCGGCGGAACCAACATAGTCACCGACATAGTGTTCGACTACCGTGGCTACGATACCCTTGGAGAGGCTACCGTTCTCTTCACTGCAATAGCAGGAGCTGTGGCTCTGCTAAGGCCCTGGAGGAGGGATGAAGAATGAACCGCCGTTCGGCGCAGAGTGACATGGGACTGATCGTTAAGACCACCGCGAGGGCCACCATCCCGCTCATAGGAATCTTCGGCGCCTACATAGTTTCCCACGGTCATCTCACGCCAGGAGGCGGCTTCCAGGGTGGAGCGACCATAGCGGGAGCCGGGATACTGTTCCTCATAGCCTTCGGGCTGGGCGAGATGAAGAGGCGCTACAACCACCACCTCTACTCGGCCCTCGAGGGTCTCGGCGGCCTGGTATTCCTCGGTGCGGCGATGCTCGGACTGGGGGTTGCGTTCTTCTACAACACGCTGTGGCACAACGGGCCGGTCTTCAACGGCCAGCCGGGAACGCTGCTCTCTGCCGGATACCTGCCGGTAATGAACCTCGCCGTGGGACTGAAGGTCTTCGCGGGACTGGTCAGCGCGATGGTGGCTATAGCAGCGTACAGGAGGTGGAACGAATGATACCGTTCCAGTTCATCACGGCGTTCCTGCTAATAGCCATGGGAATCTACGCCCTCCTCTACAAGAGGAACCTCATCAAGCTCATACTGGCCCTCAACATCATAGATGCAGGCATCCACCTGCTCCTCATAAGCTTCGGATACCGCATAGAGGCTGGCCAGATACCGACGGCGCCAATCTACACGGGCTACGAGACCGTAAAGAGCGCCATGGTCGCCCCGATTCCGCAGGCGCTTACGCTCACCAGCATAGTCATCGGAGTCTGCGTTCTCTCGCTGGCGATGGCCCTCACGGTGAACGCCTACAGGCACTACGGAAGCCTCGACGTTAACAAGCTCAGGAGGTTGAGAGGATGAACGGGCTGATCCCATACCTCATCATAGCCCCGCTCCTTGGAGCGTTCGCACTGCCCATAGTGGGCCTCGCGGGAAGGAAGGCCAGGGGGGCCTGGGCGATATTCATAACCGGCATCACCCTCGGCGTCGCGGCCGGACTGTTCAAAGAAGTCTGGGAGAGCGGCGAGATACTCGTCTACACCCTTGGAGCGAAGAGCCCCCTTGGAAACGGCGTTCCGTTCCCGATAAGGATAGTCTGGGAGGTCGACCTGCTGGGCGCGCTCTTCGCCCTGATGGTGGCATTCATAACCTTCGTGGCCGTGCTCTACTCCAGCGAATACATGAAGCACGACACGGGGCTTGAGAAGTACTATGCCCTGGTCCTCGTCCTCGAGGTCGGCATGCTCGGCATAGCGGTAACCGGCGACCTGTTCAACTTCTACGTCTTCCTGGAGATAATGAGCATAGCGAGCTACGCGCTGGTGGCGTTTAGAAACGACACCTGGGAGGGCATCGAGGCGGGCATAAAGTACATGTTCGTCGGCTCCCTCGCCAGCTCGTTCATCCTCCTCGGCATAGTGCTCCTCTACGGCCAGTACGGAACGCTGACGATGGCATATCTGGCCAAGATGATAGCCGAGAACCCGACATTTACAGCAAAGGTGGCCCTCGGTCTCCTCGCGGGCGGACTGCTCTTCAAGAGCGGCGCCGTTCCGGTGCACATGTGGCTCGCAGACGCACACCCGGCCGCCCCGAGCTCGATAAGTGCGATGCTCTCTGGCCTCGTCATCAAGATAGGGGGAACCTACGCCCTGGCGAGGCTCGCCTTCAGCGTCTTCAGCGCCGGAATCAGCACCAGAACGGTCGGCTGGATAATCATATTCTTCGCCTGCGTGACCCTCATAGTCGGAAACGCGATGGCGGTGATACAGACCGACATGAAGAGGCTCTTCGCCTTCTCCAGCGTCGGCCAGATCGGCTACATCCTTCTCGGCATAGGAATTGGCCTCGCCGCGTACGGAAGCGACGTCGGCCAGGTTGCCCTTGCCGGAGCGATATACCACACCGTGAATCACGCGATAATGAAGGCCCTCCTGTTCCTCGTCGCGGGAGCGGTCATACACGGGCTCGGAACCAAGAACCTCAACGAGCTGAGCGGAATAGCCAGAAAGATGCCGGTCACGAGCTTCGCCTTCCTGGTCGGTGCGGCCGCGATAATCGGCCTCCCGCCGCTCAACGGCTTCGCGAGCAAGTGGCTCATCTACGAGAGCTCGGCGCTCTTCAACCCGTTCCTCGCGGCAGTAGCCGTCATAGGCACGGCCTTCTGTACCGCCGCCTACATCAGGGTGCTCTTCACGTTCTTCGGAAGGCCGAGCGAGAGGGTCATGAATGCCAGCGAGCCAGGGAAGGCCATGCTTGTGCCGATGCTCATACTGGTGGCGGCAATAATCGTCATGGGACTCTTCCCATGGGCCATAAGCGACAAGGTCATGCTTCCGGCGGCAAAGACTCTGGAGAACATAGGTGCCTACGTTTCGGCGGTGCTGGGGGGTGCGTGAAATGTTTGGCTACTGGGATGCACTCTACTTCGTTTACGTCTTTGCCATAGGCCTGCTCATCTCGTACGCCCTCTACAAGTGGGCCGAGAGGTCAAGCACGGGAACGAGGAGAACCGGCGATGGAACGAAGATATTCCTCAGCGGTGAGGATCAGGACGAGGTTATTCCACAGTTCGAGCACTTCCAGGGCTACGTCACAGGGAGGCACGTCATGTGGGGCCTCATAAGGGGAATCCACAGGATGTTTCTCATCTTCCGCAGGGAGCACACCGGGCTGCTGAGCGACTACATCAGCTACCTGCTCGTCACGACCGCGATAATTGTGGGAGCGCTGATAGTGTGGGGATGAGGAGGTGAGATGAATGGCGATTAAGGTTACAAGGGCAGAGACCAATGTCAGCTCAAACTTCCCGGAGCGCGAGAGGCTTGAGAGGGAGATATCAAAGCTCTGCAGGTATATAGGACGCTCACCCTGGGTGTTCCACGTGAACAGCGGCAGCTGCAACGGCTGCGACATAGAGATAATAGCCGCCCTAACCCCGAGGTACGACGCCGAGCGCTTCGGTGTGAAGCTCGTCGGAACGCCGAGACACGCCGACATACTGCTCGTAACCGGGCCGGTGACCGACCAGAGCCTTGAGAGGGTCAAGCTGGTCTACGAGCAGACTCCGGACCCGAAGGTTGTCATAGCCGTCGGAGCGTGCCCCACCGGCGGAAGCGTGTTCTTCGAGAGCCCCTTCACCAACGCTCCGCTGGACAGGCACATACCGGTGGACGTCTTCGTACCCGGCTGCCCGCCTAGACCGGAAGCGATACTCTACGGAGTCGTGCTCGGCCTGCAGAAGCTGATTGAGAAGATTGAAGGGAAGGGGGTAGGGAAATGAACGTTGACGAGTTCGTTAAAGCCTTTGGCGAGAGGTTCCCCGAGGCCGAGATAAGGGTGAGCGAGAACAAGCAGCCCCACCCGAAGAGGCGCGTCTGGGTCGAGATAGACAGGGAGAAGTTCCACGACGCCATGAAGTTCGTCAAGGAGCTCGACCCGAAGGCCCAGTTCTCCATCATAATCGGAATGGACGCCGGCGACAGACTGCTCGCCAAGTACCACCTGGAGATGTTCTGGGAGGAGGGGGGGAGCCTGTCGCTCGTCATAGGGACGAGCGTCCCCAAGGACGACCCCAAACTGCCGACGGTCACAGACATCTTCCCGAGCGCACTGCCCTACGAGAGGGAGAACCAGGAGTTCCTCGGGCTGTTCTTCGAGGGAATCCCAGACCCAAGGAGGCTTTTCCTGCCCGACGACTTCCCGGAGGGAATCTACCCGCTGAGGCTCGACGAGACTGGCATCAAGCCGGAGATGGTGAAGAACGCAGGACACCCCTATAGAATGGGGGGTGAAAAGAAATGAACGGAAAGCTTGAGTACTGGGTTAAGGTACCCATCGGACCCATTCACCCAGCACTGGAGGAGCCCGAGAAGTTCATCATCACGCTCGACGGAGAGAGGATAATCAACGTCGACGTCAAGCTCGGCTACAACCTCAGGGGCCTGGAATGGATAGCCATGAGGAGAAACTACATCCAGATCCTCTACCTCGCCGAGAGGATATGCGGAATCTGCTCCTTCTCCCACAACCACACCTATTCGAGAGCCGTTGAGGAGATAGCGGGCATAGAGGTACCCGAGAGGGCCGAGTACATCCGTGTGATAATCGGCGAGCTCGAGAGGATCCACTCCCACCTGCTCAACCTCGGAGTCGTTGGACACACCATAGGCTACGACACCACCCTCCACCTCAGCTGGCTCGCCCGCGAGCGCGTCATGGACATCCTCGAGGCCATAGGCGGCAACAGGGTCAACTACTCCATCAACACCATCGGCGGCGTGAGGAGGGACCTGGAGGAGAAGCACATCAGGGCCATACTCGACATGATAGATAACTACAGGAACGAGGTCATGCCCAAGATAGAGGAGATATTCCTCTACGATCCGACGGTCGAGGCCAGGCTGAGAGACGCTGGCGTTATTCCCAAGAGGATAGCCATCGAGTACAGCGCCCAGGGACCGACTGCCAGGGGAAGCGGCGTGAAGAAGGACGTCCGCTACAACGAGAGGCTGAGCGTCTACCCTGACCTCGGCGTGAAGCCGATAACGCCCAAGGAGTTCACCGGAGTTGTCAAGGGGGACGTTTTCGACAGGATGGTCGTCCGCGTTGGGGAGCTCTGGCAGAGCATGGAGCTCATAGAGAGGGCCATAGACCAGATGCCAGAGGGCAAGATAAAGGCAGTTCCAAAGGACAACACCCTCCTGTTCCAGCTCAAGAAAGCCGAGGGGGAGGGAATAGGCAGGTACGAGGCGCCGCGCGGAGAACTCATCCACTACGTCATGGGCCAGAAGGGCAGGGACGTTCCGGCGAAGTGGAAGATGCGTGAACCGACCTTCCCGAACCTGTTCGCGATAGCCAGGGCGCTGGTCGGCGAGCAGGTGGCGGACGTCCCGGTCGCGATAGCCTCGATAGACCCGTGCCTGAGCTGTACGGATAGGGTCGCGGTTATCGATGCGAACACTGGGGGGAAGAAGGTCCTCACCGAGAGGGACCTCCTTAAGCTCTCCATCGAGAAGACGAGGGAGCTGAACCCGAACGTTAGGGCGAAGCCCGAAGTTGTTGGGGTAGGCTGCCCAAGGGGTGGTGTCCTATGAACGTCCTCTACGCAACGCTCGGATTCCTGGGGATTTACGCTTACGTATCCTTCGCCTCACTGCTCTGGGGAGGCATAGACAGGAAGCTGGTTGCGAGGATGCAGCGCAGGATGGGCCCCCCGCTGCTCCAGCCCTTCTACGACTTCCTGAAGCTGGTGGGCAAGGAGTCCATAATCCCAAGGGACGCCAACAGGTTCTTCGAGCTGGCCCCCGTGCTGGCCCTCGCCACCTCCATCGCCCTGCTCGCCTACACTCCCCTCGGCTTTGAACCAATCTTCGGAACCAAGGGTGACGTGATACTCTTCATCTACCTGCTGACCCTAATCGGCTTCCTCAGGGTCGTCGGTGCCGTTAGCTCGGGCTCTCCCTACGCCCAGATAGGTGCCCAGAGGGAGATGGTAATCCTCGTCTCCAGGGAGGGACCGATGATGCTGGCCCTCTTCACCATACTCTGGCGCCTCAATGAGCTCGGCGTCACCAAGCCCTTCAGCATGGGCACCTTCTACGAGCACAACGTCTGGGAGCTCGGGACGCCGATGAGCATAATAGGGGCCGTGGTGCTCCTGCTCGTCTTCATGGCCTGGCTCGCCAGCGAGATTGAGGTCGGCTACTTCGACATCCCCGAGGCCGAGACCGAGCTCGCCGAGGGGACGATGGCCGAGTACAGCGGAAGGCACCTGGCCCTCTTCGAGCTGGCCAGCGCGATAAAGGCCTTCGTGAGCGCGAGCCTCGTCGTGGCGATATTCTTCCCCTGGGGCATATCCGGCTACATCGGGCTCACGGGGCTTCCGGCGGTTGTCATGGACCTGCTCTTCCACACCCTCAAGGTCTTTGGGGTCCTCTTCGTGAGCATGAGCCTTTTCAGGGCGGTAACGGGAAGGCTCAGGATAAACCAGGCGGTGACCCTGTTCTGGACCAGGATGCTTCCGGCCGCAATAGTGGGAGCACTGCTGCTGGCAATAGACACCCTGGGGGTGGTGGTATGAGGATCCCACCGACGCTCTCAGCCGTGCTGAGCAACCTGTTCAAGAAGCCGGCAACCAATCCGTTTCCGGCCAGCGATCCGGTTCCGACTCCAGAGGGCTTCAGGGGCAAGCTCAACTACGACGTCGAGAAGTGCGTCGGCTGCAGGCTCTGCGTCATGGTCTGCCCGGCGGGGGTTATAGAATACGTCCCCGAGGTCAGGAAGGTCACCTTCTGGCTCGGAAGGTGCGTCTTCTGCCAGCAGTGTGTGGACGTCTGCCCCGTAAAGGCCCTGGAGATGAGCGACGAGTTCCTCCTGGCGACGGACGACAAGTACAACGACAACCTCCGCTGGTTCAAGGAGGATGAGATAGAGGAGCTCAAAAAGAAGCTGGAGGAGCAGAAGAAGGCCAAAGGGGCCGAGTCCCAGAAGAAGTAGCCCCTCTTCCCTTGTTTTTCCCACCGACGATTTCAGTTCCATAATGAACTTTTCTGAACGCTCATCCCCCTTAATCTACTACAACGTACAGTTTTATGGACGTACGTCAAGAGTCGTCCAATTTATATTTGTCAAATTTCTGGTTATTAACCATTTGTTTTAGAAACCCATTTATAAAAATTTAGCCAATTTATAATCGAGATTTCGGGAAAATACGCCCGATAAGGGTTTAAAACCTAAAGTTGAGGTGGGAAAATGGGGTTTGCCGCACCGTTCCTGTGGTCCCTTATCGTCTACCTGCTCCTCACAGCAGGTTCCGGCAATGTCATCGCCTGGAGCCCCGGGGAGCTGGTTGCAGGAATTGTAATAGCGGCCATCATCGGCTACGCCACAAAGGAAGTCATGGACGAAAAGGTGGACTACTTCTTCAGCCCAAGGAGATGGCTACTCTTCATAGTCTACGCGATAGGGCCGTTCTTCTTCGCCATGGCCAAGGCGAACATTGACGTAGCTTACCGCGTCATAACCGGCAAAATAAGGCCCGGAATCGTAAGGATATCTCCGGACCTGACCAGAGATGAGAGCAGGACTCTTCTGGCCAACTCGATAACACTGACCCCTGGAACCTTCACCCTGGAGATAGACGACGAGGGCAACTTCTACGTCCACTGGATAAACGTTCCGCCCGGGAAGGAGAGGCCCACTCCCGAAGAGCTGTGCGGATACCTTCCAAAATGGGCAAGGAGGATTGCGGAATGACGGTCGATGGTATGTTCATGTGGGCCATGATACTGCTCCTGTTCTCGGCCATGCTGACGCTTATAAGGCTTCTGGCGGGGCCGACGATACCGGACAGAGCCGTTGCGCTCGACTCAATGACGACAACAACGGCGGGTGCCATGGTTCTCTACGGCGTTATAACCAGACAGGCTGTCTTCATAGACGTCGCGCTGGTTTACGCGGTCCTGAGCTACATCGCGACCCTCTACATAGCCCGCTATCTGGTCAAAAAGAGGGTGGGAGTTGCATGCGAGTGCGAGGAGGGGGAGGCGGTATGATAGAGTGGGTGATAGCGGTATTCCTGGCCATCGGCGTGTTCTTCAACCTTCTGGCCAGCGCTGGCATCCTTCGCTTCCCCGACGTCTACACGAGGATACACGCGGCAACAAAATGCACGACCTTCGGCACGATATTCATAGTGCTGGCCACGGTCACCTACGCGATATACAGCTACTTCTGGGTGGAGAGGGACCCCTCGTGGATAACCATAGGGATACATTCCGCTCTGGTGGTCATATTCCTTGTCCTCACCAACCCCGTAGGAGCCCACGCCATCGGCAGGGCCGCCAGAAAGTCGGGCATACTACCCCACGGGGCTGTTATAGACGAACTGGAGGGTCGCCTATGAACTTCGAAGAACTCTTCTGGGCGCTTCAGGTCATGGCGGGGCTGGGGCTTCTGGTATCAGCCATAGCGGCGGTGAGGTTCAAGAACCTTGTCTCAGCGGTCATCGCGATGGCCGTCTTCAGCCTGATACTCTCGCTGGAGTTCTACATACTCCAAGCGCCGGACGTCGCGATAGCCGAGGCGGGAGTTGGAGCGTGCCTCACGACGGCCATGTACCTTCTGGCAATCAAGAAAACCACCGATGAGGAGGTGATAGAATGAGGCGCGCATTAGGCCTCTTCGCGTTCATGGGCTTCACGCTGTTCCTCCTCGTGGCCGTGACAAGCCTCAGACCCTTCGGCGAGCCGGCTCACACCGAGATGGACTCCTACTTCATCGGGCACGCCCAGGAAGAAGCCTCGGCCAACAACGTCGTGACGAGCATAGTCTTCGACTACAGGGGTTTCGATACCCTCGGCGAGGCCACAGTGCTGTTCACCGCGGTTGCCGGCGTGTTGATGGCCCTCAGAAAGAGGGAGGTGAAAGCATGACGACACTCATCATCAAGACGACCACCAGGTACCTGACGGCGCTCATACTGACGTTTGGAGCATACATCATCCTCCACGGACACCTAACTCCGGGGGGAGGCTTCCAGGGAGGGGCCGTCTTCGCCAGTGGGCTTGCGCTCCTTTTAGTAGCGTGCGAAAAGGACGTCATAGCGAAGAGGTTCAGAAAGGTTCCGCTCAGCGCCTTTGAGAGCGTAGGCGCTCTTGGCTTTCTGGGAATGGCGACACTCGGCTTCATGGGATACACCTTCTTCAGGAACGTCATAGCCAACAGCGGGTTCCCACTCTTCGGAGACCCGACCCCGATAGGGATAAACCCAGGCTACCTGAACACGGGCGGAACGCTGCCGTACATGAACATATTCGTCGGAACGAAGGTTCTGGCCGGATTAACGAGCATAATCCTGGTGTTCTACCTCCTCCTGGGGGTGAGGAAGGATGAATAACGTGATTTTGGTCAACCTCCCGTTCATAGTCGTGGCGCTCCTGCTGGCGGTGGGGTTCTACACGGTAGGCTTCAAGCGGAACCTCATCAAGGTCGTCATAGGCATTGAAATCCTTGAGGGAGCGGTCAACCTGTTTCTGATAGCCCTCGGCTACGTCAAAGGCGCCTACGCCCCGATATACACCATGGCACCGAAGGAAGCCGTTAACAACATGGTTCTGCCAACGCCTCAAGCATTAACCCTGACGAGCATCGTCATAGGCGTCGCAGTATCGGCCCTCATGCTCGCCTTCGCCGTCAACATCTACCGCCACTACGGAACCCTTGACGTTACAAAGGTCAGGAGGCTGAAAGGATGATCGAGCATTTACCGGCGCTCATGATAGCCGTGCCCCTTTTCGGGGCGTTCGTCGCACCGCTGTTCAAAAAGAAGGGCAACGCCGCCGCAGTGTGGGCCATCATAATCACCGCGGTTACGCTGGGCATGGGGCTGCTGCTCGTCAAGGAAGTGCTCGCGAGAGGTATGATGGTGTACGTCTTCGGGGCGGACAACCCGACCCTCGTTCTGCCTTCCGGCTACAGGGTTCCGGTGAGGATAATCTTCGAGGTCGACGCGATAGGGGCTTTCATGGCGCTCTCAGCGACGCTCATGAGCTTCATCGGCGCGCTCTACTCATACAGCCACGTGAAGAACGAGACCGGCCTTGAGAAGTACTACGCACTGCTTCTCCTCCTCGAGGTCGGTATCCTGGGCATGGTCCTGACGGGAGACCTGTTCAACCTGTTCGTGTTCCTTGAGATAGCCGGAATAGCAGGTTCGGCGCTGGTAGGCTTCAGAAACTACAGGGGAGAGGCGAGCGAGGCAGGGATCAAGTACCTCATAGTCAGCGCGGTCGCTTCGCTGATGGTGCTGTTCTCGATAGGCCTGCTCTACGGCCAGTACGGAAACCTCAACATGGCCTACCTGAGCACTCAGATAAGCTTCAACACCGTCGACATGATAGCCCTCGGAATACTCTTCGCGTCCTTCGCGATGAAGTGCGGTTCCGTGCCGACCCACCACTGGGTCCCCGATGCCTACACCGAGGTCCCCTCGGGAATCAACCCCACGCTGCTGGTGGCGACCTACGCGAGCCTCTACGCCCTCTTCAGGGTGAGCTTCAGCCTCTTCGGTAAGGTAACCGTGAACATGAGCAGCCTCGGGTGGATAATGAGCAGCCTCGGAGTCCTCACGATGTTCATAGGCGTCACCATGGCGCTCGTCCAGAAGGACGTCAAGAGGCTCATGAGCTACCACGCGATTTCGCAGACCGGCTACATGCTCCTCGGCGTTGGCGTTGGCCTGGCCGTTCTCAACGACCCGGCAAAACTCGCCGCCTTCGGAAGGGACGCGATGGCAGGTGGAATATTCCACATAATCAACCACATCATCTACAAGAGCCTCCTCCTCATGACCGCTGGGGCGCTCTTCTACGTCACCGGGACGAGGAACCTCAACGAGATGGGCGGCCTGGCCAGGAAGATGCCCTACACAACAATAGCGTTCATAGTCGGTGCCGCGGCAATATCGGGGATACCGCCCTTCAACGGCTTTGCCAGTAAGTTCCTCATCTACGAGACGTCCTACCAGCTCAGCCCGATATTCGCGGTGTTCGCGATGGTCACGAGCGTTCTGACCTTAGCGTCCTTTGTCAAGGTCTTTGCCTCGGCCTTCCTTGGGCCGCCGGTCAAGAAGTACGAAGAGGTAAGGGAGGTTCCGAGGAGCATGGTAGTGGCGATGCTAATCCTGGCGGCGCTGTGTATCCTCTTCGGTCTGTTTCCGAACGTTGTGCTGGACAAGCTGGTGTACCCGGCAGTTGACGCGCTGCTGAAGCTGAGCAGTTACCAGACGTGGGGTGGTCTGCCATGACCTGGATTGAGAGCCTTACGCTGAACTCGCCGTCGGGCTTCTGGAACCCGATAGTCTGGCTGGCGTTCCTGGTTGTCTTCGCGGTCATCGGTTACCTCATTTATTCGCGCGGAAACAGGAGCTACAAGTCCAACACTGACCAGGTGAAGCCCTTCCTGAGCGGCAACGAGGTTGAGGACGTGGAAGAAATCCGCGTAAGGGCGGGGGACATATACTGGGGCTTCATCGAGGCGCTCAAGGGCTACTACAGCGTCCTCATGAGGATGCACAGCGGAGACCTCAGGGACTACATACTCTGGTACCTCGGACTCGGTGCCGTAATCTTGTTCGTCCTCGTGGGGGGTGTGTGAATGGGGAAGCTGACCAACTTTAAACGCTCCCTCTGGGTTTTCCATGCCTCCGGAGGGAGCTGTAACGCCTGCGATATCGAGATTATAGCCGCGTTAACACCGCGCTACGACGCCGAGCGCTTTGGAATCAAACTCGTCGGAAGTCCAAGGCACGCTGATGTCCTCCTCGTAACCGGGGCCATTCCAAGGGACTTCGCCGACAAGCTGAGGCGCATATACGAGCAGATGCCCGACCCAAAAGCCGTCGTGGTCATCGGGAACTGCGGAACCACCGGCGGAGTGTTCTACGACTCCTACAACATAGCCGGCCCGATAGACGAGATAATCCCTGTGGACGTCTACGTTCCGGGATGTCCGCCGAGGCCGGAGGCAATAATAGACGGCGTTGTGAAGGCTTGGCTAAAGATAGAGAAACTGGAAAAGGAGCTGGAGGGGAAGAAAGAATGAGGGAACCAATGAGCGCGGAAGATGTCCTCGAGAGGCTCCAGGAGGCGCTCGGGGAGGCCATACTCTCCCACGAGATCAGGGAGTACACCATGGGCGTCAGGAGGAAGAGAACGTACAGGGAGCTGTGGATAGAGATAGACCCGGAGGCCTTCAGAAAGGCCGTCGAAGTCATGTTCGAGCTTGACTACCCGCACCTGCACTTCATAACAGGAGAGGACGACGGGGGCGACTCTCTGAGGATGGTCTACTCCTTCGGCCTGTTCTGGGCCATTCCCTGGGGAGAGCTCAGCGTCACCATACGCTTCAACCTTCCAAAGGATAACCTAGTCCTGCCGACGATAACCGACCTGATGCCCGGGGCGGAGACAAACGAGAGGGAAATCAGGGAGATGCTGGGCGTTGAGTTCGAGGGACTGAAGAACAAGAGGCACCTCTTCCTGCCGGACGACTGGCCCGAGGGCAAGTACCCCTGGAGGAAGGACGAGCACGGCGTCGAGGACATGGTGAAGCACACCCACAGGAGCGTGAACGAAATAAGGAAGATGAGGGGTGAGGAGTGATGGCGAAAACCCAGTACTACGTCCCCGTCGGGCCCATTCATCCCGCACTGAAAGAGCCTATAAGGGTTGAGGCTAAGGTCGAGGGAGAAAAAATAGTCGAGGTGGACGTCAAGAGGGGCTTCGCCCACAGGGGAATAGAGTACATGGGCATGAAGAGGAACGCGATACAGACGCTCTACCTCTCGGAGAGGATATGCGGAATCTGCTCGATATCGCACCCCTATGCCTTCGTCATAGGAAGCGAGAAGGCCCTGGGAATAGAGGCTCCACCAAGGGCCCAGTACATAAGGACGATAATAGGCGAACTGGAGAGGATCCACAGCCACATACTCTGGCTCGGTGTGGTTGCCCACGAAATGGGCTTCGACTCCCTCCTGTTCTGGACATGGAAGGGCAGGGAAAAGGTTCTCGATATACTTGAGCTCCTCACAGGAAACAGGATAAACTACTCCGTGTTCATGATAGGCGGCGTCAGGAGGGATATCAAGGAGAGCCACGTAAAGGCCCTCAAGGACATGATAAGCTACTACAGGATATTCAACGAGGAAATGAAGGAGGTTTTCCTCTCAGACCCGGTTTACAAGGCGAGAACGAGAGGAGTTGCCCAGCTCTCCAAGAAGATGGCGCTTGAGCTGAACGCAGTCGGACCGGTGGCAAGGGCCGCTGGAGTAAGGATGGACGTCAGGCAGGACATACCATACGACGCATACGCCGACATCGGGGTCAGGGCGGTGGTTCCCCAGGACATAGTCGGCGAGGCCAGGGGAGATGCGTACGACATAACCATGGTGAGGCTCTACGAGATAGACCAGAGCCTCGACATCATCGAGTACTGCCTGGAGGAGATGCCAGAGGGCAAGATAATGGCCATTCCGAACTACGTGGCGCTTCTTGCAAAGATAAGGAGAACCCAAGGCGAGGCCATCGGAGCCCACGAGGCACCTCGCGGTGAGGTCATCCACTACTTCAAATACGGCAACAAGCGCGACGGACCGGTCGTCTGGAAGGTAATAGCTCCAAGCTACAACAACATCAACACGTGGAAACCCCTTCTCCTCGGCGCCGAGGTGGCGGACATACCTATAGTTGTCGCCTACATCGACCCGTGCATGTGCTGCAACGACAGGGTTGCCGTTGTCAGGGACGAGGACGGCAGGATAATCGACCCAGCAACTCTCCATAGGAAGGCGGTTGAGAAAACAAGGAAGCTCAGGGAAGAGCTGGGGGTGAGAGAATGAACGGCGGCATCGTTCATGAGGGGTGCATGGGGACCACGGCCATTCGTGAGGCTCACACCCACCCTGAGTCCGGAGGGCGCACTTTAAGAGTGAGCAAATGGACAATGGACACTATTGAGGCACCCACCAGCGGAAAAGCCGGTTTTGGAGTTAGAAAAATTCCGCCATCCGTCAAGGACGTTCGAACGACAGTGAGAACGGCGCTTTCGTCAGAAAGGACTGAGGGGGTGAGAGAATGACCCCTGAAACGTTGCTGTATGCCTTCACCTTCCCCGTGCTGGGGGTCTTCCTCGGGCTGGTCTACAAGGGTATAGACAGGCGCTTCTCGGCGAGGCTGACCTCCAGGATAGGCCCACCCATAAGACAGCCTTTCTGGGACGTAGGGAAACTCCTCCTGAAGGAGACCGTCGTTCCCGAGAACGCGGTGGCATGGATATTCAACGCCATGCCGATAGTTTCCTTCGCGGCCTCGATGACCCTGCTCCTCTACATACCCTTCGGAGTGCTCAAGGCCCCGCTGGAGGGCTACGGAGACTTAATCGTCATACTCTACCTGCTAACCCTACAGTCGCTGGCAATGGCCATAGGCGGCTTCGCCTCAGGAAGTCCGTTCTCATCGGTGGGTGCGCAGAGGGAAATGGTGCTCATGATGAGCTACGAGATGCCGCTGGCGACGGTCATAGTCGGCTTCGCCGTGCTCTACCGGAGCTTCTCGCTGACGACCATAGCGAGCACACCGGTGTGGGGCGTCGCGGGCCCGCTCGCCGCCATGGGAGTGCTGCTGCTCCTCGTGGCGCTCCTTGCGGTTACACCCGCAGAGCTGGCGAAACTGCCCTTCGACATTGCAGAGGCCGAGACGGAGATATGTGAGGGTATGCTCGCCGAGTACAGCGGGAGGAACCTGGCACTGTTCTACCTCTCCGATGCCGTCAGGGGCTTCGCCATGGCGGCGCTGGAGGTGGTGCTGTTCTTCCCGTTCACGCTGACGAGCATGCTGAACCTAAGCCTCACTGGAACAGCATACTACGCCGTCGAGGCGTTGTGGTTCCTCTTCAAGGTGCTGGCGATATACCTGCTGGCGATAACGCTGGTCAGGACGTCCTTCGCCAGGTTCAGGATAGAGCAGGCATCCAGGGTGTTCTGGGTCTACGTCAACATCATAGCGCTCGTCGGACTCGCGCTGGTATGGCTGGGGGTGTGAAGCATGGTGAACAAGATGATGTTCGTCCTCCTCAAGCAGCTCGTCAAGAGACCAGCCACAAACCCGTTCCCGGTCAAGCATGCTCCCGCTAACGTCACTGCCCTAATAGAGAAGGTGCAGAAGGGCGAAGTCCAGATAAACCCGCCCGTTCCGGTTCCCGAAGGGTTCAGGGGTAAGCTGGTCTATGACCCTGAGAGATGCATAGGCTGCAGGCTGTGCATAATGGTCTGCCCGGCGGATGCCATGGAGTGGGTACCGGAGCTCAAGAAGATAAGGCACTACGTCTCGCGCTGCATGTTCTGCGCCCTCTGCGTCGATGTCTGTCCGGGCAAGAAGTTCCCCGGCGAGGAGAAGGCCGTCAAGGCGCTCAGGATGAGCGAGGAGTTCCTGCTGGCGGATTACGACAAGTACAGCAACAACCTGATAGAGGAGCCGCCGGAGGCAAAGGAACTATTTAAAAAAGAGGTGAAGGAGGCAGTGGAGTCAGAAGGCTAGCGTGAGCCGGGCATCCGGCCCTCTTTTATTTAGTGTTGTCACACAACCCACGATAATTGTTACCATCAAAGGATCCAAGAAAAGGGACAAGGAATAAAACCGAATTTCAGGAACGGTCCTTTTTTCTTGTCAGCTCCTCGTACCTCTGACGGAGCATCTCGTAGTGTCCCCGCTCAACCTCTGCCAGTCTGGAGTAGAGCTCTCTCAGCCGCTCGCCATCAACCCTCTCCGCGAGCAGCTTATAGGATTCATGGGCTATCAGCTCGCTCTCCATCGCGGCTTTAAGAACCTCTTCCAGCTGGTCGGCCCTCTCGAACTCCTCGAGGACTGGGAGAACCTCAAGTGGAGGGAGATTGCTCACGGGCTTCCGGCCGTATTTGGATTCAAACTGTGCCTCAAGCTCCTTCGCATGGGCAAGCGAGTCCTCGGCCAGCTTCTCAAATGTTCTCACAAGCTCCTCTCCGAGACCCAGGTTCCGGGCACGTCTCGCGAGCTCGCGGTAGAATTCCGCCTCCTCCTTCTCACCCTCTATCCAGTACGCAAGGGCCTCTTCATAACTCAGTTTTGAAAGGGCATCGACGACCTCGTGGACACCGTACATTCCCATCCCCCGTAAGGATAGCCCGCAGGGCCTAATAAGCTTTAGGTTCATCTAACGAGCCATATCGAGAGGAACATGACGATGTAAGCTATTATGCTGATGGCTATGTGAATCCGTATCCATGCATCCCTGCGCTTGGAGAGAAAGATAAACGCTCCGCTGACCATGGCCAGACTCATGAGGGCAAAGGCTGCATAGCCCAGTGTGTAATGGTCAAAGCTAACCATTCGGAACACCCACCGGAAAGATGTAGAGTGGAACACCCTCGGTTCCAACTACTCCAGCAACCTGGTCATCGTAGAATGCCCCGACCGCAACGGTTCCGAGGTTTAGAGCTGTCGCTTGGAGGTAGATGTTCTGGCCTATGTGGCCAGCCTCCATGTGGACGTATCTGACACCCCGTTCTCCGTAGTATGAGGTCGTCCTAGAGTAGTACGCCACCAAAACGATGTCTACCGCGGCCCTCCCGACCCACGACTGGTCCAGCGCAGCCTTCTGGAGGGCCCTCCTCCAGTCCCCCTTTCTCACCAGAACCAGCGTGTGGTTGAAGGGGTCGTATCGGTAGATACCCGGTTCGAGGCCTTCAACGTTTCCGACCACCACGTAAACCTCGAAGGGGTAGGTTGCCCCGGCACTGGGGGCCGAGCGGTACTTCCGCCGATCTGTTATTCCCTGGGCCGCCCACAGGAGCTGGGAGAGCTGCTCAAGGGTCAACGGTTCGTTCCTGTACGAGCGGATGCTTCTCCGCTTTGCTATGGCCTCCTCAACGCTCATCTCTCCAGTCAATCTCGGCTCAGGGAGAACAACAACCTCACCAGAGATTCTCTCACCTCCCTCTTTCCAAATAACGTGGGGCTTAACGAAAAGAAGAACCGAAGAAACCACGACCAAGGCGATAACCAGGTACGAAACTCGCTTGACGTTCATGTTTATGAATTCGACTTCATCCTATTTTAGGCTTCACTCGACCACCTCAAAGCGGAGGAACTCACCCCTCCGCACAAGCCCGATCCCGGCTTTCTTTCCAAAGACCTCAACCACGAGGGTGTAGTCAGGGTCGCTCAGGTTGACTTTCAGGCCGAAGCGCTCGACTATCAGGGAGCCAAGGCCGATCTCAAGCTCCCTCTGGGAAAGCTTTTTGTTTCCCCTGACCTTTGCCCGAACGGCGAAGGTTCCGTCTATTTTCCCCGCCAGCTGGAAGACGGCCCCTTCAATCTCCTCCCTCTTTGCTGGAACGATGATGTCGAGGGGAACAACCCTCTGTATAGCCTGGGTCTCAAAGTCTCTCAGCCGTTCTAGAGCTTCGTCCTTCGACAGAGGCGTCTCAGCTAGGAGGACCCCCTTCCAGTCCGTTCCCCGGACCCGGACCTCTCCCAGCGCCCATTCCAGTTCAAGTATCCCATCACCCTCGCGTCCCTGTGGGGTCGTAACGAGAAGAATCGTCATCTCCGCTCACCGATGGACAGGTTTTTATATTTCGCGTTCCTAAACTATGCGGTGAGTTAAAATGGAAGCCGGTGGCCTTAAGCTTTATCCCTATCAGTCATACGAAGTTTACGGTCTTTCTCGGAACCCCTTTGAACAGCTTGCAAGCGAGGGAATAAGCGACGTCGAGAGCATTCACGTCTACCAGGAGATAGACATGCGCCTCCAGATGATAATCTCCGAGGTGATCGGCAATAAAAGCTCGATAGCCATGAGCATCGTAGGCCCCCTCGGAATGGGCAAGACCCAGAGGCTCAAGACAATAGCCAAGGCCATAGAGGAGAACCGGGGAAAGGCGATATACGTCAAAGTTGACACCAACGACATCCTCAAGCTGACCAGGGATATCTTCTACGCCCTCAAGCCGCCGAAGAGCAGGACGAACATCTTCCTGGAAAACCTCTCAAGGAAGCTCGGGTTCATAGACAGGCTCGAGAAGATGTTGAGCAGCAGGGACGAGTACAAGAGCAGGGACATAGCCGAGCTTCTGACCGAGCAGATGGGCAGGTATCCATACTGCGCCCTTCTCCTGGACGAGCTTGAGAACATGGGGAGCGCGAGCGAGAGGGAGAAGATACAGTTTTTCGAGATGCTCAGGCACTTCATCAGCAACATGCCCAAGGGCTGTATCGTTGCATTCGCCTGCGTTCCCGAGGCTTACGATGAGTACACGAAGATATTCCCGGCGTTCTTCATGCGCCTGCACTACGAGTTCAAGCTCAGACCGATGAGCATAGACGAAGCCTACGAGCTCGTCAAGAAGAGGCTCAACAGGGTGAGGATAAGGGACACTGATGATCCAATCTACCCCTTCACGGAGGAGGCCATAAAACTCATCCACCAGCTCGGAAAGGGCAATCCCAGGCAGATCCTCCGCCTGCTCCACTACGTCCTGAGCGAAGCCGCGAAGCACAAGTTCGACCCGATAGACGACTACGTGGTGACCACCATACTAGAGGAGCCGAAGAGCCTTGAGGAGTACCTCACTAGGATTCCAAAGGAGTACAAGGACTTAGTTGAAGCCATCGTTTACGAGTTCAACGGTGGGCCGGTGAGCTACATCCAGATAGCCAAGGTCGTCAAGAGGCCGGGAATACAGGTCTACGACCAGCTCAACGAGCTCATAAGGCTCGGCTTCCTGGTCGGAGACCCCAAGGGCAACTACAAGGTCCCCGAGTACGTGAGGAAGTTCCTTGAGGAAGGGCAAGCCGAGAACGAGGAAGAGTGATGCCCGATGCCCAACTACGATGTTCACGTGCTCAGCGGGATAGCCAGCTATCCGGTCATCGTCGCCGCCGCGGGACTCGCGGCTGCCCATGGCGCTCCCTTCGCCCTCACAACGATGGCCCTGGTGCTGGGCTACGCGTTTTACGTTCTGGGGAGTGATCTGCCGGACATGGACCATCCAAACGCTCTGATACACCGCGGGACGAAGCCGATAGTCAGCGTGGTGGTCGGGGGTGCGGTCTACGTCAACGCCGCGGGGTCGATAAACGTCGGGGAGCCATGGCTCAACATGGCCGTTGAATGGGGCATAGCGGTTCTTGCCGCCGTGATAGCGTGGTTCGCCTTCACGTGGATGATGCCGAAGCACAGGGGAATAGTTCACTCCTTCCTCTTCGCGGCGGTTTATGGGAGCCTGGCGTTCGTTCTGGTCGAGTACGGCCTTAACATGACGACAGGGGAGGGACTCTACGTCGGCTTCGCGGCCTTCTGCGGCTATGCCCTTCACCTGCTCCTCGACGGGGAGCTATCACTGCTGTAGAGAAACTCTTTTATTTTCCATCTTCGTATTTGTCCCGGTGGTTTCATGGAAGGCGGCGGGGTCCTGTTTATCGTCTTCATATTCATCATGCTGGGCATCATACTGATGGACATGGAGAGGGAAGCGAAGGCAAGGAAGAAGTGCACGGAACTGGCCTCCTCGATGAGGATCGACGGGAGAACCCTCGTACTTCCCGAGAAAACCCGGCTCCTGAGGGGAACCCTGTGGATAAGGGGCGAATGGATCGGGGCAAAGCACAGGCACTACTCCGTGCAGCGGGAACTTAGAACCTCAGAGGAGTTCACCTCGGACAGGATAGAGCTGGAGCCAGAGAAATTCTTCGTCTTCATAGGTGAAAACGACGATGCCTGGGTTGAGCTCCCGGTTTACGTTATCGCGGAGGGGAGGTTCAGGGACGCCCTGATATCCCCCGTGCTGCCCACGTACAGAATCGAGGCGGGGGAGAACTCCCTGGGAACGTCCCACAACGACGAGTACGCTCACCTGCGGCTGGAGACGGGGAGGGGGATGATCTCGGGGAGGCTCTACACCAGCGTCGCGAAGTGCAGGGGAGCCAGGGTGGAGCTGATCCACCCGGAATCGAAGGGAGAGGAGAAGCTAGTGGAGACCCGGGGAAGCGGGGAGAAGGATTTTGAGAGAAGGTTCTGGGAAAAGCCCCTGATACTGGTGATGGACAGGAACGTCAGCGATCCGCGGAAGCTCCGTGAGGCCTTCGGAGCGCGGAGGGTTCTGGAGGGACACGGGAAATACAAGGTTCTGCTCACGATGGACGTCCCACTGAAGCAGGACGAACACGCGGGGACGGAACTCCTGATCGAACCCGCGGAAGGGTTCCCAGAGGGCAGTCCGGAAACTAACGTCGTGGTATGAATACCCACCACTGGGCAACAATGCTTTTAAATAGCTCACGTTAGAAAAGCCCGGAGGTGGGAGAGATGTTCAGTCTGGGAGGATTCTCACGCGGAGGAGAGTACGAAAACAAGACCTGGGACGTGCTCATTATTGGAGCGGGACCGGCAGGATTCACCGCGGCGATATACGCGGCGCGCTTCGGCCTTGAAACGCTGATACTCAGCAAGGACCTCGGGGGAAACATGGCACTGACTGACCTTATAGAGAACTACCCGGGGTTCATCAAGATAAGCGGTTCAGAGCTTACCAACAGAATGCACGAGCAGGCCAAGAACCTCGGCGTTGATATAGTCTTCGACGAGGTCGAGCGCATAGACCCTGCGGAGTGCGCCTACTACGAGGGCCCGTGCAAGTTCGCGGTGAAGACCAAGAACGGCAAGGAGTACAAGGCGAAGACCATAATCATAGCCGTCGGTGCCGCGCCGAGAAAGCTCCACGTTCCGGGCGAGGAAGAGCTGACCGGAAGGGGCGTTTCCTACTGCGCGACCTGCGACGGCCCGCTCTTCAAGGGCAAGAAGGTCATAGTCGTTGGTGGAGGCAACACGGCACTTCAGGAGGCACTCTACCTGAAGAGCATAGGAGTAGACGTTACCCTCGTCCACAGGCGCGACCAGTTCAGGGCCGACAAGATACTCCAGGACCGCTTTAGGGAAAGCGGCATTCCGACGATACTCAACACCGTCGTGACCGAGATAATCGGGGAGAACAAGGTCGAGGCGGTCAAGCTGAAGAACCGCGTGACCGGTGAGGAGACCGAGATGCCCGTTGACGGCGTCTTCATCTTCATCGGCTATGAACCTAAAACGGACTTCGTCAAGCACCTCGGAATAACCGACGAGTACGGCTACATCCCGGTGGACATGCATATGCGCACGAAGATGAAGGGAATCTTCGCGGCAGGCGATATAACCAACGTTTTCAAGCAGATTGCAGTGGCAGTAGGTCAGGGAGCGATAGCCGCCAACTCGGCGAAGGAGCTCATCGACGAGTGGAACTCAAAGGTCGTGGAGTGATTTTCCACACCCCTCGTTTTTTCTCTCGGCGTTTTTCGGATTTCCGTTTTGGGAATCGAGGTATTCCCCAATTCTCCCGAAAATTCTTCGGTCAAAAATGTTCATCGATGAACACAGACTTATATAGGAGAAGCACAATCTCCCACCGGTGATGCATATGGTGGTTAGGCCGAACGTTAAGGAACTCCCGGGCCCCAAGGGCAAGGAGATTATGGAGAGGAACTTCAAATATCTCGCGACCACGACCCAGGACCCCGAGAACCTTCCCATAGTCATCGACCACGGAGAGGGAATAAGGGTTTACGACATTGACGGTAACGTCTTCTACGACTTCGCAAGCGGTGTCGGAGTGCTGAACGTCGGACACGCCCACCCGCGCGTCGTCGAGGCCATAAAGAAGCAGACCGAGAAGTTCACCCACTACTCACTCACTGACTTCTTCTACGAGAACGCGGTTGTACTGGCCGAGAAGCTCGTGGAGCTCGCCCCAGGAGACTTCGAGAAGAAGGTCGTCTACGGCAACAGCGGCGCCGAGGCCAACGAGGCAGCTATGAAGCTCGTCAAGTACGGAACCGGGAGGAAGCAGTTCTTAGCCTTCTATCACGCCTTCCACGGCAGAACCCAGGCAGTCCTCAGCCTCACTGCAAGTAAGTGGGTCCAGCAGGATGGCTTCTTCCCGACGATGCCCGGCGTCACCCACATCCCCTACCCGAACCCCTACAGAAACCTCTGGGGAATCGACGGTTACGAGGAGCCGGACGAGCTCACCAACCGCATACTCGACTTCATTGAGGAGTACGTCTTCAAGCACGTCCCGCCGCACGAGGTAGGTGCTATATTCTTCGAGCCGATACAGGGTGAAGGCGGCTACGTCGTCCCGCCGAAGGGCTTCTTCAAGGCCCTTAAGAAGTTCGCCGACGAGTACGGAATCCTCCTCGCGGACGATGAGGTCCAGATGGGCATAGGAAGAACCGGAAAGTTCTGGGCCATCGAGCACTTCGATGTCGCCCCGGATCTCATACAGTTCGGCAAGGCCATAGGCGGCGGCCTCCCGCTCGCAGGTGTCGTCCACAGAAAGGAGGTAAGCTTCGACAAGCCGGGCAGGCACGCGACCACCTTCGGCGGCAACCCGGTCGCCATAGCGGCAGGAATAGAGGTCGTCGAGATAGTCAAGGAGCTCCTCCCGCACGTCCAGGAGGTCGGAGACTACCTCCACAAGTACCTCAAGGAGCTTGAGGAGAAGTACGAGGTCATCGGAGATGCCAGAGGTCTCGGATTGGCTCAGGCCGTCGAGATAGTCAAGAGCAAGGACACCAAGGAGAAGTACCCCGAGCTGAGGGATAGAATCGTCAAGGAATCTGCAAAGCGCGGACTCGTCCTCCTCGGCTGCGGTGACAACAGCATCCGCTTCATCCCGCCGCTGATCGTCACCAAGGAGGAGATCGACGTCGCCATGGAGATATTCGAGGAGGCCCTCAAGGCTACCATCGGGTGATTTTTCCTTTCATATTTCACAATTTAATGGCAAAAGATGCACTGCCTCAGCCTAAAATCTAGCTGTTCTATTCCCTGCTCTATAAGCACCATTATACCAATGTAATCAATTAATACTAGTATGAGAGCGAATACTTAAATAAAACATAGATTTATAAATTCGCAAAATCTATACCCTTGTGGTGATATAATGAGCTGGAGGCGTGGAATACTGGTTGGAATACTCGTGCTGGCCGTCCTCGTGGCCGGTTGCCTTGGTGGTAGTACTGAGAAGGCCACCCCCACGAAGGGTCTCACCGACGTCGGTGGGGCAAACCAGGGAGGGGGCATTGGGGAGGCCACCACAACCAACCCCGGAGAAACTTCAACCGGGCTGAAACCGACCGAGAGCCCCACCCAGAGCCCCGCTCCGAGCACCAAGACGAGTACGTCGACGAACACAGTCGGGGAAAAGAAATATGAGATCCCCGAATACAACCTCACGATTCCGACGAGAATAGGTGCCTTCATCGAGACTGTCAAAGCAGTGTATGTCCCGACCAACGAGACGTACTATCTCACCGGGGGTGCGATCAAGGTCGTGTTCCTGAAGCCTGATGGTGACGGTCGTCAGACCATATGGCCTCACCCGGAGTTCCACGTCAAGGCAACGAGTCTCACCCCAGGGCTGAAGCTTGTGTTCTCAGGGTGTAGCGTTGAAGCTATCTCACCATCCGACTACAAGACGAGCGACGAAGTCACCGTCCCGGAGGACAGCAGTGGTTTTGTCTATGTCCACCTGGAGATTCTAATAGACCCTCACGAATTCGAGAAGAGGGACGAGTTCGCTTTCAGCATAGAGGTTACGACGATGGACAGGGGTATAACAGTCAAGAAAACATTCGTCCTCCCGAAGGAGGAGCTAATTATCCTGGATGGTGTCCGTGAATGGAATAAGACAGAGGAGTGCGACAACAGGTGGTGAGTCATCCCTTATCTTTTTCCCCACATTAGATGGTAATCGTTGTCCATAAATTTTTGCACATATTTATAAATACCAAAAACCCAAAATGTTATGGGGTGGAAAGATGAAGGTTGGAAACCTCTTTGTGATCATACTCATCATCGGCGTTGTTGTTTCAGCCTCCGGATGCACCAGCACCGGCGTTACCAAAGTTCACACCTATGAGTCTTACAGCCAGGATACCAACACCCAGGAGCTGGACGACGGCTACGAGGGAGTTGCCTACGCCCCGGCTGGCTCCAACCAGACCTGCGTCCTGAAGAGCGACCCCGACTGGAAGGAGAAGGTTGATGCGTTCCTCAACGGCACGACCGCCCTCGAGGACGATGAGTTTTCGAGTAGCCACATCAGGGTCGAGCTTATGAACGGTCTCAAGACCCCCATCGTCGTAATAGCAGACCACCAAGAGGGCATATACAACCGTTTCGTTTCCCCAGCGATTGCGGTCTTCAGCGACTTCGGGGTGAACCCCCTCGGCGACAAGACTGGAGAGGTCGACGTCCTCGTGGTGGCTCACGGACTCAACGGCAGGCTTCACAGGGTCTTCCACCCCAAGGTCGGGATAATGCCCTACAACAGCTCCGACAACAGCATAAACGACCTGATAATATACGCCGACCTCTCGTTTGTCGATGGCCTCGTAGACGTCCCGCAATACTTCGGTATGCAGGACGACTGGGTCAGGAACCCCGACTTCCTCACCCTCGAGTATTACTTCAAGTTCTACGACAACAAATACCGCAGGTGGGTCTACTATAAGGTCACGGTCGTCCCATACGTCATCAGCTACAACTTTGTGAAGAGGTATTATGTCAAGCCCCTCGGCAACAATGCCGTCCTCGGCCTCCTTCCGGGCGATATGAGGGACACTGCAGAGATGTATCTCGCCAGTTTCGTCGGGAGCGCCGCCGTCAGCACCACTCCAGAGCTCGCACTCGCCTCCTGTGGGTGAAGCACCGGTCTTAAACTCTTCCACCCCTATTCTCTTTGGGTTGGTTTTTGAGGAGAAAAGCCCAGATGGTCTTCGTTGGAATAGCTTTCGTCGTCACGGCCATAGGATAATTCTAAATTCAACAGACAGAGCCCAACCCGAGTTTTGTAGAAACACTTCGACGATGAACATCCATACTTCGAGAAAAGTCAAAAGAGATCCTCATAGTGAGTCCAGAAAACCCTGAAGCCAGGCGATGGCCTCCACGACCTGCCTCTTCACAAAAGTCGGGAAGTCGACCTTTATGTGTTCTTTATTCACCACGAGTTTTTCCCAGTATGTGTGGTTAAAGACGTCGGTGCAGTTGTTATATGTGATTGTGACGTGTGGAGTATTCATTCTGACAACAAGGACAGCGTCGTCGAGGGAATGGATGGTGTACACCTTGATGACCATCCGAGTGCTCGTGTTCACACGAACACCTAGTCCATACTTCTCAATAGGGATTGTCATCCACCATATATTGACGTTCTTGTCGTCCTTGGGTGGCCTGTATATATCCTCCGAGATGAGCCTCAAAATGGTGCCGTTGATGACCCGTATTTCCAGAGTGTCGCCACTCCCGTTCACCAGATACCTTGAGAGTTCGAGATAGATGTCCCTCTCGTTGGTGGCGTTAACCCCTATTATATGCGGGATTGCCCTGTCCCTGGAGCACTTAAAATCGCGTTTGAGCCAATAATTCCAGTCGGGGTAGCCTCTTTTCTTATATGGGACGTAGGCGAACTGGTAGTCGAGGGCAATCAGTATGGCTACCAGGATGAGAACTATGAATGTTTTCTTCTTCCATCCCATCAATTCCACCCCAGAAAAAGTTAGGTTTTCAGGTTTTATAAAACGTTGGGGCGGAAATTAGCTCCGATTAATACTCGGGGGAGAAAAGGAAGAGAGGGAATCAGCTACCGAAGACGACGTCCTCGACTGTTATCCTGTTGCTGTCGTTCGGGTCGGTGAGCATATCGACGTCGCTTATGCCGTAGGCACCGAGGTCATCGGCCCATATGAAAAGCCATTCTTTGTCACACACTCAAGATACACAGAGATACCACCAATACCACAAGTTTTTAAAGTTATAACTTGAGATATCCCCGGTGGTTAAGATGACCGAGCTGACCGAGATGCTCAAACCGTACGGACCGTACGTCCTCGCCGCGGTCACGCTGCTCTACGTCGCGTACCTCTTTATGAACAGGAAGAAGTTCAGGAGCGCGAGCGTCCTCGCCCTCTCCGCCGTGATGGCCGCGGTGGTGGGCGTCACCACGGCGTTCATAACGATAGCTACCCCCGCGACCGGCGGCTACCTCAACCTCGGCGACACCATGGTCATGTTCTCGGCAATGGTCTTCGGCCCAGTAATCGGCGTCTTCGCCGGCGGCGTTGGTTCGGCCCTGGGCGACATAATAGCCGGCTACCCGGGATGGGCGCCGATAACGCTCGTAGTCAAGGGACTTGAGGGCCTGGCAGTCGGCTACATCGCCAGGAGAAGCGACAACGTTTCAACCCTGGTGATAGCCGGCCTCGTCGGCGGAATAATAATGGTCTCGGGCTACTTCGCCTTCGAGGTTTACATGTTCGGCGTTCCCGCTGCCGCCACGGAGGTCCCGGGGAACATGCTCCAGGCAGTCACGGGCGTTATCGTGGGTACGGTCCTTGCAAGGGCAATAAAGAAGAGATATCCAGAGATAGAGGACCTCCTCTAAACGTCCAGTTTCCTTATTTCTTCCCACATCTCGTTCTCGACTAACAGGGGCTCAACTGAGATTCTCCTCGAGGCGCGCTTCACCTGGCCGAGGTAGCTGGAGTCCGCGACCACCGCGTCGTAGCCCAGTTCTTCTATTTTGTATATCTTGAACCTGCACTCGCGCAGCTGCTCAACCGCGTACTCTATGAACTTGGGGCCAACGAGGAGTATGTCCGGCTCGAGGCCCTCATCGCGGAGCTCCCGGATGGCCTTGTTCAGGAGGTCGCGTACCTCCTTCATTTCGGGGCTCCCTCCACAATCTTTATTCCGCTCGAAGTTCCAATCCTCGTCGCGCCGGCCTCTATCATCGCCAGTGCCTGCTCGTAGGTCCTTATTCCGCCGGCGGCCTTGACCCCCATCTCCGGGCCGACGACCCTTCTCATGAGCCTTACGTCCTCAACGGTGGCACCACCAGTTCCAAAGCCGGTGGATGTCTTAACGAAGTCAGCCCCGGCTTCCTTCGCCAGCTCGCAGGCCTTGACCTTCTCCTCCTCGGTGAGGTAGCACGTCTCGATGATGACCTTGACCTTAGCGCCCCTCTCGTGGGCGACCTTAACGACCTCCGCTATGTCGTTTTTCACGTACCCGTAGTCCCCGTCCTTGAGGGCGCCGATGTTTATGACCATGTCCAGCTCATCCGCGCCGTCCTCAAGCGCTTTCATCGCCTCGAAGACCTTGACCTCGGTTGGCGTTGCCCCGAGCGGGAAGCCTATGACGCTCGCGACCTTGACGTCGGCGCCCTTCTCGCGGAGATAGTCCCTGGCCAGCTTGACCCGGTAGGGGTTGACGCAGACGGCGTAAAAGCCGTACTCTATCGCCTCATCGCAGAGCTTCTTAATGTCATCGGCGGTAGCGTAGGGTTTGAGGTTCGTATGGTCAATGTACCTGGCGACATCGATGTGATCCTCCATAACCATCACCAATGACTACTTTCCCTGAAGGTATTTAGGCTTTTTCTCCTCAAAAATGGGCAAGTCCCCGGAAAATATGCGGACTTTGTTTTGGAATTCCAGCAATCTCCGGCTCCATATCCACAGAACAGAAAGAAACACAGGTTTTTGAAGAAACTTCAAAGGGATGTCATCGGGCCTCCAGCTTTTCAAGCACACGGAGAAACCTCTCCGCAACCCCCTCCTCGCCGAACACAGGCGTTTCCTCCCCATCCAGGATTTTACAGAGGACCTCCACCGCGCTGTCCCAGCTCTCCTCAAGGCTCTTTCCCCTCGGAATCGGGTTCCTGAGAACGTGCCATCTCCCCGTTGGGGGGTCGTAGAACAGCACCCTGGGGATGTAGTCCAGGTCCATGAACGTGTTGTCCAGGCTGAGCTCTATTCGAAAGCCATCGACTTCGACGAAGCCGTCCTCGCGCAGCAGTTTCTTCCAGTCCATGGGGAAAAGTTGGAGGGGGAGTTTAAAAGTTCACCTCCTCCCCGCGAGGGCACCCAGCAGCGCCAGCAGAATCACTATCCCTGGCCCGCATACTTCTCCACCAGTTGAACCGGACGTCGTGGTAGGATTTGCCGAAGGGGGCTTAGTTAGTGTCGGTCCGACGTAGGCCGTGCCGTTGGGAAGCTCGTACTCCCTCACTACCTGGGAGGTGCATCTGATGAGTTTTGGATCCCTGCTCCCCAGGTAGGGAACCCACGAGAAGGTTCCGTTTTTGGTCTCGTACCAGCCTATGTTGGAGTTGTGCCCCGCGTTTCCCCACTCCGCAGCCCGGAGAACGCCCTCAACGTCCGATTCGTCCATCCAAAGGACACCGGTCTCAATCAGCCACTCGAGCTCGGCCTTTATTGCCTCGGAAGCGTTAACTTCAGAGGGGTCTATGGCGGGAGAAAGCCGGGTTACGGCAGTCTTGACCAGCGTAAGCGGTGAGTTGCAAGATACTCCAAAAGCACCGAGGAAGTCCTTTAGAGCTGCGTTTATCTCGCCGTCGGACTTGTTCACCCCCTCAACCCTGAGCTCAAAGTACCCCGCGCGGATCACCCTGGATGGATCAACCCCATGCTCCCTCAGGCACTTCTCAAAGGCCGGGTTCGGCTTCCAGGTGCAGAGGCCGTCCACACAGCCGCAGCTCGTCAGTGAGAGGCAGTCGTACCATGGCCTGTAAACGCAGGGGGTGACTATCTTTGACGCCTCCTCTCTGGGAGCACAGACCTCACCGGAGCAGCCGCCGGTGGCACAATCCCCATCTGAGGTGCATTCGCCACCCCTAACCGGTAGGAGGGTTATCGTAACCCCCTCTCTCAAAGGTCGTGTTGTCCGAGATGCTCCATCCGTCCTCCTTGAGCCTTTCGAGGGCATCCGGAGTGACGAGGAGGGAGACGTTTAATGACCCCATCGAGACGTCCTCGGTCTTCCACTCGACCGGTATCTGAACCCTGAGGTGGGGGCCGTCGCTCCCGTTCCAGAGTCTGACGTAGAGCCTCCTATCGTAGTGGGAGCGGAAGATGAAGGTGCCATTCTCAATCAGCGCGTTGTGAAGGGCATGGAATGGTGGATAGGGCTTATAAATTATTCCTGGCTTGTTCAACACCACCTCGACGGCGTACGTGTCGGCGGGACTCATACATGCCTTAACAACCGGAGTCAGGGTAAACATAATGAGGACTATGAGCGCCGCGAGCCTCTTCATTTTCCCACCGGATGGTTTAGGGCGCCAAAATATATACGCCTGTCCATCGCTTCAACTCCGCTCGAAGCTAAAACCTTTATATGCCCTGCCGGGAATATCACCCGAGGTGATTGAGATGGAGAACCCCTTTGAGATAACCGGAGTCGTCGCCAGGGAGATACTCGACAGCAGGGGAAACCCGACGGTTGAGGTCGAAGTCTACACCCCGATAAGCATGGGAAGAGCGGCCGTTCCGAGCGGAGCCTCAACAGGAACGCACGAGGCCCTGGAGCTCCGCGACGGCGGAAAGCGCTACCACGGGAAAGGCGTTAGAAGGGCCGTTGAGAACGTCAACAAGATAATTGCCCCGGAAATCATCGGAATGGACGTCACCTGGCAGAGGGACATAGACAGCCTCATGCTCGAGCTCGACGGAACGGAGAACAAGAGCAACCTTGGAGCCAACGCCATTCTGGGCGTCTCCCTTGCCGTTGCCAAGGCAGCAGCGAACGCCCTCGGACTTCCGCTCTACCAGTACATAGGCGGAACCAACGCCTACGTCATGCCCGTTCCGATGAGCAACGTCATCAACGGCGGCGTTCACGCCGGCAACGAGCTCGACTTCCAGGAGTTCATGATAATGCCCGTTGGGGCCAGCTCCTTCAGGGAAGGCATCATGTGGGTCAGCGAGACCTACCACGTCCTCAAGAAGGTCATAGCGGAGAAGTACGGAAAGAACGCGGTCAACGTCGGTGATGAGGGCGGCTTCGCCCCACCGATGAAGGAAGCCACCGAGCCGCTCGAGGTTCTCATAAAGGCCATCGAGGAAGCCGGTTACAAGCCGGGCGACGAGATAGCCTTCGCCCTTGATGCCGCTTCCAGCGAGTTCTTCCACCCGGACAAGGGCAGGTACGTCGTCGGTGGAAAGGAATACGACCGCGGGGAGCTCCTCGAACTCTACCGCGAGCTCGTCTCAACCTACCCGATAGTCTCCATCGAGGACCCGTTCCACGAGGAGGACTGGGAAGGCTTCGCTATGATAACCAGGGAGCTCGGTGGCAGGATACAGATAGTAGGAGATGACCTCTTCGTCACCAACCCGAAGAGGATAAGGAAGGGCATCGAGATGGGTGCCGCCAACGCTCTGCTCCTCAAGGTGAACCAGATTGGAACGCTGAGCGAGGCTATCGATGCCGCATACACGGCTTTTAGAGCAGGCTACGGCGTCGTCGTCTCCCACCGCTCCGGAGAGACCGAGGATTCAACCATAGCCGACCTTGCAGTGGCCCTCAACGCCGGCCAGATCAAGACCGGTGCTCCGGCGAGAAGCGACAGGAACGCCAAGTACAACCAGCTCATACGCATAGAGGAGGAGCTTGAGGGAATAGCCCTCTACCCCGGCAGGAAGTTCAGGAACCCCTTCCTCTGATTCCTTTTCCTTAATTTTGGAATTTTGGTGGAGCCGATGGAGTTTGACCTCGAGAAGCTCATAAAGCCCAGACCGCTCCTCATTCTGGCCGAGTTATTTCTTCTCCTGGCGGTTCTGGCTTCCAGATTCTACAACGTCTCGATAGCCTTCCTCGGAGCCTCGACGGTCATCTACTATGTAGGCATGACCGAGCTCGTGGGGGAAAGGCTCGGAAGGTGGGCGGTGAAGCGCTTCACCCTGGCGTATCTCCTGAGGGCCTTTTCCTGGGTTCTCATGCTCGCATCGGCAGTCTACACCTACTCAGCCGTGATAGATAACATCTTCCCATTTGGCCCAAGGGAGTTCGCGATAACGTCGGTTGTGGCGCTCGTGGGAGCTGGGATAAACTACCTCGCGGTAGGGATAAGGAACAGCGTTCTATGGAAGATTGAGGGGCTGAGAATGAGCCTCTGGATGTCGAGGCTGAACTCGATCGTTCTGTTCCTCATGGTGGCGATCCCGCTCCTGCCAGCGCTCGCCAACGCTGGAGGGATGACCTGGCCCTTGGCGGTTCTAGCGGCTCCCATAATTGGTTCCTTCACTGTTCTTGCGATACTAGGCAAGCTGTTTTACCTCAGGTTCCTCCTAACCTTCGAGGAAACAGAAACGTCCAGTCAGGGTTTTAAGCGGGAGGGCGGACTCCCACGGTGGGAGGGAAATTGAATGGTAGAACGAAAAAAGCTCAAAATCTACATCCCGGGCATCAAATTCCCCTCGCAGGACCGGGGGGTTTCACCCCGCACGTCCTTGCCAACCCCCTCCCCCCGAACGTGGGGCTTCGCCCCACATAAGCCGGGAAACTACGTTTCCCAGACCCTTCCTCCTCTTTTAAATACCGGAGGGGGCAAAGCCCCCTACAACCCCCTTTCTGAGGTGAGTTAAATGAAAAAGCTCAAAATTTACATTCCGGGCGTTAAGTTTCCCTCTATCTCGCTCACGGGCAACTACTGCGCGCTGAACTGCGCCCACTGCGGAAGGCACTACCTCGAGGGTATGAGAACACCCACCAGAAAGAATCTGGTTGACTATTGCCTCAGTCTGGAGAGGGAGGGCTACACCGGCTGTCTCCTCAGCGGCGGAATGGATTCGAGGCTCAAGGTGCCCCTGGATAGGTACGCTGACGAACTGGGGGAGATAAAGCGAAGAACGAGCCTCAAGCTCAACGCCCACGTCGGGTTCATAGACGAGAGCGATCTGGAGTGGGTCAAATACGTGGATGTCGTTTCTCTCGACTTCGTGGGCGATGACGACGTGATAAAGAGGGTCTACAAAATAGACAGAACCGTGAAGGACTACCTCAGAATCCTCGACCTGCTCACGGAAGCCGGGGTAAAAGTGGCCCCCCATATAACCATAGGCCTTGACTTCGGCAGAGTCGGCTGGGAGTTCAATGCCATAGACATGCTCGTCGAGTACCCCATAGACGTCCTCGTTTTAGATGTTCTCATCCCGACAAAGGGGACGGAGATGGAAAACGTTCCGAAGCCGAGCGTTGAGGAGAGCCTGAAGGTTGTGAAATACGCCAGGGAGAAGTTTGGTGGTGAGCTGAGCATAGGCTGTATGAGGCCCCTGGGACGGTGGAGGCTGGAGTTCGACAGGGGGGCGGTTTTGGCCGGCATCGACAGGCTGACAAACCCTCCCAGAAAAGTCATCGAATGGGCAAAGAGCGTGAGGGAGGTGGAGATAATCTACGAGTGCTGTGTGATGTAGGGCTCACCATTCCTCGCATCATCATAAATCAGAAAGGAGAACGCCGATCATCGCCCTAGCTAAAGCTCCTCCTTGACGGTCACGAATGACACCATCGTAACCGTCTGGCCAACCCCTTTTATCTCCCTTAACCGATCCACGACTATCCTTCCAACGGCCTCCGAGCTCGGGGCGCGCACCTTTATGAGGAGGTCCCACTCACCGGCTATTATGTGGACTTCGTAAACTCCCTCAAGGGCCGCTATCCTCTCAGCCACTTCCCTCTGGCTCAGGCCGGAGTCAGGTTCGTAGCGGGCGAGGATGAAGGCAGTGGTCCCGAGGTCGAGCTTTTTGTAGTCAGGCTTGACGGTGAATTTCTCGATGACGCCATCCTCGACCAGCTTTTTGATGCGGTAGTGAACGGTGGTTCGGGGTATGCCGAGCTTCTTGCTGAGCGAGGCTATGTTCTCCCTTGCGTTCTCCTTGAGCTCCTTCAACAGCCTCAAATCGGTGGCATCAAGAGTGTTTGCCATCGCAACCCCCTTCGTCATTCATTCAATTATTACTGTTAACTTTGGAACATCGGGCTTATTTAAGGTTTTCCTTTAGCCACTCTGAGAAGGCTTTTAAAGCCCTTCCACGATGTGATATACTGTTCTTCTCATCCGTTGTCATTTCGGCAAAAGTTCTGTCAAATCCCTGAGGCATGAATATCGGGTCAAAGCCGAAGCCGCCGGTCCCGCGCTTCTCCCCGGTTATCTCCCCATCGACGCGGCCCGTGAACAGGTGAACCTCACCGTCCCAGTAGGCTATCACGCTCCTGAAGTGCGCTTTTCTGTCATCAACACCCGCCATAAGCCTTAGGATACCGTCTATCCCCAGGGTCCTGTAAACGTAGGCCGAGTAAACACCCGGAAAGCCGTTGAGGGCGTCAATGAACAGCCCGGAATCATCTAAGAAGAACGGGCCGTCTATCCTCTCCGCGAGCCATCTGAGGCCGTACTCTGCAACCTCTTCAAGCGTATCCGCCTGTATCTCCGGGTATTCGAACCGAAGCTGGTAAACCTCAACGCCGAGGGGCTCGAAGTACTTCCTAGCCTCCTCAACCTTTCCGGGGTTAGAAGTGATGAAAGCCAGCCTCATACCATCACCAAAGGAGAAGAGGGGAGGCGGGTAAAAAAGGTTGCCGGTTCTTCAGTCGATCCGGTAGCCAATCTTCTCCACGAGCTCCCTGCGCTCCCTCTTGAGCTCCTCGTCCTCTATCCTGTTGGCGGCCTTGCCGTCCACGACTCCCAGGACACTCCGTCCCAGGTCCGTCTCGGCGACTATAACCTGGAGGGGGTTCTCGCTGGCCCCATAGACCATCACCACCGCGGGGTGGTTCTTGACGGCGTTGAGGACGTTTATCGGGAAGGCGTTCTTCATAAGTATCACGAAGACGTGGCCGGCACCGATCTTAAGGGCGTTCTTGGCTGCCAGCTTCTCCAGCTCCTCGTCGTTGCCGCTGAAGCGCGTCAGTTGCGGCTTGGCCTCGTTCATCGCAATCCCAAACTTTATGCCCGGAACCGTCGTCAGAAGAGTCTTGGCGAGGTCATCCACGGTGAATATGGAGAAGTTGCCCTGTCCGATTATGGCCTCTACGCCCTCTGGCTTTTCGATGTCAACGACCTCTATCTTTACCATGGTCACCACCGGAAGGATTTAATATCCCGACCGATATAACTTTTTCCCGTCCGATGAAATGGTGAGGTAAAATGACCGAACCGGTCATGTCCGAGCTGGAGTTCCTGGTTGAAATCTTTAAGAAGTACCCACTGGATAGCTTAAAGAAGATAGCCGAGAGTGAGGGAATAGACTACTACCGGCTCAAGAGACTCTACGACAAGTATTACGGGAAGTATATAACCGTCAGTGCCGTGTACAACATCAAAGTGATAGGGCTCCGAAGTTATCTGGCGTTCCTGAGTGTCCCATCAGACAGGATATTTGAAGTGGGCTATAGAATGACCCAAAATCCTTTTGTGGCCTTTGTGAACCCGATGTTTGGATTCAAGAACGGGCTGGCACCAATACTCCACATTCCAGACGACCAGAGGGACAGGATAGACGAAATGCTGTCAAAATACTCCGACGACTACGAGTACTACGAGGTCCGGGCATATCCATACCGGGGGGATGACAGCTTTGGGGAGTGGACCCTAAGCCACGACTATGCCATACTCATGGACATCCTGAACGTGGACGCCAGAACCCCAATAACCAGGATAGCACAGAAACTTGGAAAGAGCCGTCCCACCGTGAAGTTCATGATAAACCGGCTTAGGAGCATGGATATCATACTGGGGTTCGAGCCCATACTGGAGAACAACGTCCATGACCGAAGCGTCCTGGGGATAACGAAAACGCTGGACGAGGCAGTGCTGGAAAGGTTCAAAGAACACGAAATCACCGTTGGGGTGCTCCCAGGAACGGGATATATCCTCGAATGGTTCTTCTCCTCGAAGGAGGATCTGGGAACGAAGATACTTGAGTTCAGCAACTACGTGGATAAGATAGTGATCCACTATTTTGACTCAACCTTCAAGGAAATGAATGATAAAAACGGAGAAACCAGGTTCGCCCGAATGGTTAAAAAGGACGGAAGCGGGTATCGCTCAATACTGGACTTCTAGAACGTTATCTGGCAGTACTCTATGCCGTCTATCTCGCCAGTGGCCTGGTACTCGAGGGCCCTGCAGTCGTGGCAGATGTATTTGAACGGGCACGTACTGCAGGCCTCGATCTTATCCTTCGTCATCCTCCAGAACTCCTTAAGGCGCCTCTTCCGGAGCACCGTCTTAATTCCAACCTCCTTGGCATCCGCCACCACGTTATTCCTGAGGAGCGGACAGGGAAGGGCGTAGCCGTCGGCCGTTATCGCGAGGGTCCCCGCCAGGCAGTCGTGGTACCTCTCGGTGGTCGGGTTGAGTATACGCCTCAGCTCAATGACGTTGAAGTCGAGCTTCCTCGCGGAGCCGGGGTACAGGACGTCCACGTATATCTCACCGGGGAAGGTGGTCTTGAGGCCCCTGAGCTCATCCAGGTCAGAACCTTTGACCATAACCAGGGCACCGTGGAGCCAGCTGTGGGCCTCAAGCCGCTGGATGTTCTCCTCGCTATACTCGAGCTCAGCGATGAAACGGACACCATCCACCGGTTTTACTTCGTCCAGGTCATCGAGAAGAACAACCGCGTAAACCTCCGGAACGCCTATCTCCACGGCGTACGCGGCCATTGAAAGGAGGTACCCAACGCTGTCGTAGTTGGTCAGCCAGAGCTCGCTTCCACCAGCCTCCAGAAACTCCCTGATAAGCTCCCTGACGCGCTCAACACTCAGGGGATCCCGGCGGAGGATAAAAGAATTGTTTCCGATACACCCAATCGAGCGGGGGATTCCGGTCGGTTCGGAGAACTTACCCCTGCCCGCACCGAGCTGGAGTATGAGCCTCTCGAGCCTGCCGTTGTGGGACCTGTTGCTCCAGGGGGGCTTCGCCACAGACGTTACCCTTGGGGAGAGGTCTATACCGAAGGAATGAGCGGTATCATAAGCCACCTTCTCCACCGAACATCACCACTGGGAGAATAGGGAGAATCGTATATATACTTTTTCTATTCCGATTTTGCACACCACTATAAGTAGTCTGCAAAAAATGGAAAATCTCACCGTCACCTCAGGGGGACCGCCATGTCCCCTTCTATCCAGAACTCGCCCTCATCGGTCACCTCCCTCTTCCACACGGGCACGCGTTTCTTTACTTCATCTATGGCCCATTCACACGCTTCAAATGCCTCCTTCCGGTGCCTCCCGCTGGTCATGATGAGTATCGTATCCTGACCGACCTCCAGCTCCCCGTAGCGGTGCCATATGAGCATGTCAAGGATGGGGAACTTCTCAATGGCCTCATTTCTTATCCGCTCCATCTCGGCCTCCGCCATCTCCGGATAGGCCTCGTATATGAGCTTCCTGACGTGCCTCCCGTGGCTCTCATTCCGAACCTTGCCCAGGAAAAACACGTAGCCTCCGGCCTCAGGAACCAGGAGATAGCGAAGGGCCTCGTTCAGGTCGAAGGGTTCCTTCGTGAGCCTCACCTTCATGCATACCCCCCTCAGGTATAAGGGCAATGGAGATTAAAAACCGCGCGGTGGAAAGGTTTAAGTGGTTCCGACCGCAGCCTCTCCAGGTGGAGGATATGAAGAGGTACGCGTTCCTTCTCATCGTGGTTCTTCTGACCGGCGCGGTAGCGGGCTGTCTCGGAGGGGGCGGCTCAGGCGTGACTCCAAGCACCACGACAGAAAGCGGGGGCACCTCTCCAACCACAACCACCACCCAGCAGACCACCACGACGCCGAGCCAGACCGCGACCGAAACCCCCTCCGGGCAGGATGTAAACGCCCTGCTCCAGGGAGTCTCCAAGATTCGGCAGTTCACATACACAAGCAACGCCAGCCTCGAGATGCTCGTGACGATCGAGGGGAACGGCACCTCTCAGGAGGACAACGTGACCCTCCACATACTCGAAAGGGGATACATGGACTTTGAATCCTGGAGCGCCTGGATAAACTCGACGACCGTCAGCCTGCCCGACGGGGCGAGGACCAACACATCGAGGATCGTCGTTGAAAACGTCACCTACATCCAGACCATCGTTGGCTGGGTGAGGACGGAAGACAGGGCCGCGAGCGATATCCTCTGGAGGTACAGCATCGTCGGCCTCGCCAGGGAATACCTGAAGGAGAAGCCGGATTCAGTCGAGACCGGGGCCGTCACGAAGCTGACCTACAGCATCCCGGACTACAGGCTCAAGCCCCTCGCCACGGTTTACTTCGCGGCATCCCCCGACACCGTTGTATACGTGAAGGACGGCCAGTTGGAGCTCTGGTTCAGCGAGGAAAGGCTTATCGGGGGCAGACTGAGCTTCAGCGTCAGTTCGGAGACGAACGTTGACGACCCAACCCTAGGTAAAATGACGATAAAGCAGGACGGGAAGTGGAGCGAGACATTCAAGATAGACTCAATAAACGAGAAGAGGAGTGTAAGGGAACCCTCTATCTGAGCTCGACGACGTCGAAGGTGTTGAAGGCCAGGTCGATGATGAGGAGCTTGTTCAGCAGGGGCTCGCCGATGCCCGTGAGGAGCTTCATAACTTCCATCGCCTGAATCGAGCCGACGACTCCGGCAGTTGCACCAAGGATGGGGAACTTCTCCTTCTTTTTCCCAACCCTTGGAAAGATTTCGTGCAGGCTCTTGGTGACGCCAGGCACCACGGTCGTGACCTGGCCGAAGGTGCCCTCCACAGCACCGTGAACGAGGGGCACGCGATTCCGCTGGGCGTAGTCGTCAAGCAGGAAGCGCGTCTCAAAGTTGTCGAGGCAGTCAACTATCACATCCACGCCCTCAAGAACCCGGTCAATGTTCTCCTCGCTCAGCCTGCCGACGAATGTTTCGATCTCAATGTCTGGATTGAAGCGCTCCAGCTTCCACTTCGCCGAGATGGGCTTCGGATTCTTTCCGATGTCCTCATCCCAGTGGAGTATCTGCCTGTTGAGGTTGCTGAGCTCGGGTTCCTGCTCGTCTATGAGGATGAGCATGCCTATCCCCGCGGCGGCTAGATAGTAGGCGACGGGGCTTCCGAGGCCGCCGACACCAACAATGGCAACCTTTGAGCTTTTGAGCTTCTCCTGGCCCTCCTTCCCGAAGATCATTATCTGCCTGTCGTAGCGTTCGATTTCCTTCTCGCTCAGCATCTCAACCACCGCTAACCGGGGGGAATATTGCCACTATGTCCCCATCACGGAGAACCTCATCGAAGCGGACGTAGCGGCCGTTGCGGGAGACGTTGACGTCAGCGAGGTCGTCTTCCTCCGCGAAGACCTCGTTCCTGAGAACAGGATGCCTCTCCTTCAGCAGTTCGATGAGTTCGAGAACCGTTATTCCCCCTGGAACCTCAAGCTCCTCCTCGCCCTTCCCGACGAGGGAGCGGTAGCGGGCAAAATACCTTACCGTGACCCTCATTCACACCACCGAGGAAAGTTGAACGGAGGGTTAAAAAGGCTTGCTGGACGGTTATGCTACCAAGGCACGCTCTTCCAGCCCATCCTGTAGGCGAAGTAGTTGGCCCCCCAGTGAATGAACGGCGAGACGACGAGAAGGAAGATTATCTGGCCAGAATCGAGCGTTTTGACTGGATAGGCCAGGGCAAGCGCGCTTATGAGGAAGCCCAGCTGGTCGAGGCCTATGGCCGGAGCACCGCGTGGCAGATTCGCGCGCCTCTTGAAGAAGCTCCCCACGAGGTCGCCGAGAAGGGCACCGAACGAGAGCAGAAAAGCGAGCATGAGGGCGGTTTTAAGAGTTCCATAGAAGCCTGGGGTGATGAAGTACTGGATTACACCGACGAGAGTTCCGGCGGAAACTCCACCGATGAAGCCGCGCCAGGTCTTTCCATCCCCAAACACCCTTCTCCCGTCCCTCCAGTGTCTGCCGCCGTCTATGGGCCTCCCTCCTCCGACGAGCACGGGGGAGGCGTTGGCGACGTAGGCCGGCAGTATGTACCAGAACGCCCAGAGGAGAGATGAAACGAACCCCATTATTCCACCCGTCTGGAGTACAGACCGCCGGTTTTAAAGCTACCGCTTCTCCTCAGACTCAAGGCAGTTTAAGAGGCGCTCCAGAACCTCTTCATCGTCGTGCTCTATGAGAAACCTCAGAATCCTTTCAGCAAGGGCGTTTCTCCTAATGGCGAACTCGATGCTCTCCCTTATGAACCGGGCCTCATCGCTTTCCTCACCCTCAAGCTCCCGCAAAGCCCTCTCGAGGTTTGTCATAGTCTGCTGGACGTCCTCCATTACTTTGGAATAGTAAGCCGCCTGGCGCCAGTCCTTCAGGAGCTTGGTGGCCCTGTAGTAGGCCTTCTTATCTCCGGGCTTCTTTATCCTCACCACGAGCCCTATGCGCTCCATGAACTTGAGGGCGGTGCTCACGTGGGAGAGCGAGTACCCGGTGGTCTCCGCGATCTCACCCAGGCTCATCGGTTCGCCCGCAAGGAAGAGAACCCCGTATATATATCCGTAAAGCTCGTTGAAGCCGAAGCGTCTCGCGGCCCCGGCAAAGTGCTCCATGACTATTCTCTTGGCTTCTTTGATACCCATCGTCCACACCTCGATTTCATCCGCCACTGACAAAAGGTTTTTAAGTTCCACATATTTAAAACTTTCGGAAGTTTCCGAAAGTTTGGAGGTAAGCTCATGGACGTGCTCAGGGGAGCGGCGAGGGTTATAGTCAGGTACAGGGTTGCCTTCGCGCTGATAGCACTGTTTCTGCTAGTCGTCTCTATCTACGGAATGAGCCAGCTTCGCTTTGAGAGCGACCTTAGCTCAATGCTCCCCGAGGGCAACCCGGCCATAGACGACTACAACGCCCTGCAGAACGAGTTCCAGAGCGGCGATAGCACGATAATCGTGGTGAAGATAGACTCAATCGAACCGGGCGGCGTTTACGACATCCGCGACCCGGAGGTCATAGCAGCGGTCTACGAACTCGAACAGAGGCTCAGGAAAAGGGAGTACATAACGGATACGATAAGCATAGCCGACGTGTACATGCAGGTCCTCGGCAGGCTTCCCCGGACTGAAGAGGAGGCCAGGTTCGTCCTCGACATGCTCCCACCCGAGCAGAGGTACTCCCTGGTCAGCAGGGACTACACGATGACGATGATACTCGTCACGATAAGCAGGGAGAAGAAGACGGAGACGCTAGTGAGGGTGTACGAGGGAGTCCAGGAGGACATGGAGAGCGTCAAGTTCCCGCAGAACGTCGAGGTAATCCAGACCGGCAACATAGGCATAACCTACCGCATCCTCCAGCTCCTCCAGCGCGACCTCAACAAGACGATGGCGATATCGTTCCTCCTCGTCATCGCGCTCCTGCTCTACTTCTACCGCTCCCCGGTCAAAGCCCTGATTCCCCTCATTCCCCTCGTCTTCGGGGTGGCCATGACGCTGGGCTTCATGGGGCTGGCTGGAATTCCCCTCGACCTGGCAACCACCACGATAGGCGCGATGCTCATCGGTATGGGAATAGACTACGGCATCCACGTCACGAACCGCTACTACGAGGAGAGGCGCAGCGGCAGGGACATCGAAGAGGCCGCGGCGGAGGCGGTCGCCGAGACGGGGAAGGCACTCCTCGGCGCGGCGCTTACGACAATAGCGGGCTTTGCGGCCATGTACCTCTCCACCCTCCCCATGCTCCACAACCTTGCAACCACGCTCATCCTCGGTTTAAGTTTAGCCGCCCTCAACGCCGTTGTGATAACCCCCGCGGTCATAATTCTGGAGGAGGACGTTATGAAGAAGCTGAGGGGACACTACGTTCCCCCGGAGGTACGCTCGAGCTCGGGATTCATAGGAAGCGCCTTCCACTCCCTCGGGAAGGCTATAAAGGCAAGACCCCACGCATTTCTCGGGGCGGTTTTTCTGGTCACCCTGGTCTTTGCCTACGGCGTGACCCAGGTTACAACCGAGGTGAGGCTGGAGAAGTTCGTTCCCCCAGGAATGCCCGAGATAGAGGCGATCATGGACGTGAGAACTGAGTTCGGGGGCCAGGACGAGCTGTACGTGCTGGTGAGGGCGGACGACGTTAGGAACCCCGCCATCGTGAGGGCCATGTACCGCTTCGAGAATCAGGTGAAGGCGGACTCCTACTACAACGGGGTTTTCAGCTCCGAGAGCCTGGCCGACGTTGTTTACAGGCAGTACGGCTACATCCCAAACGACGGTGAAAAGATAAAGGCGGCACTGGCCTCATACCAGGGATCCGGCCTGGTCTCATCGGATTACTCAATGGCAGTGATCAAGTTCACGGGGGACTTCGGAGGTTCAATGGACGAGTTCAGGAGGATAATGCGCTATTTCGAGGGAGAAGCGGAGCGGGCTCAGGGGACGGAGTTTCCGCCCGGGGTGAGGCTGGCCCTGACGGGTGATCTGTACCTGAACTACGTCCTTGACCAGCTCACCAGCGTTGAGATAAACCGCATATCCGCCTACGGAACGATCTTCGTTGTCCTCATCGTCATGCTCCTCTTCAGGAGAATCCGTGTGGCCCTGGCAATGATAACCCCCATGTTCCTCGGTGCCCTCTGGACCGTGGGCTTCATGGGGCTCGCGGGCATCCCATTCACCCAGACCCTCGCGGGGGTTATATCAATGATAGTCGGGCTGGGCGTCGATTACGGCATGCACCTCACCCACCGCTTCCTGGAGGAGATGAACGAGGGCAGCACGCGGCCGATAGTCACGGCCGTAGGGAGCGTCGGGCCGGGCATACTCGCCGGTGCGCTGACGACCGCGGGAGGATTTCTGGCTTTGCTCGCGGGCGAGCTTCCAACGATACACGACTTCGGGGTCACCCTGGCCTTTGGAATATTCGCCTCGATGATGGCCGCGTACCTCGTCACGCCCGCGCTGCTGCAGGTCTTCTACGGGAGAAAAATCGGAGGTGATTCCAGATGAAAAAGCACGGAATCTTGCTTGTCATACTGCTCATCACGGGGACCTTTGGGGGGATTGCCAGAAGCGCGTCCGCCTCCGAAACCGGCAGTCCCCTCTTCGAGGGATACCTGAGCAAGGGCGAGGCGGTGCTCCTCGGCCCACTGATGATAACCCTCACCGACACACAGAAGGACTACGGAAACGGCGAGTACTACGCCATGTTGATTATAATGAAAGACGGGAAGATACTGAACGCCGAGTACAAAACGATGCTCGTGCCCGACCCCCAGAAGATACAGTTCCTGCTTCTAAATCCAGCATTCCTAGTGGCCCTAGCCAAAACCCAGGGGTATGACATGAGCGAGTGTGAGGAGTACATCAACAACACACCCGCGTTCAACGCCTGCCTCCTGGCCAATGCTTACAGCTTCTACCAGTGGCTCAACACAGCCCCCCCAAGGGAGCTGGCAGACGCCGTGGTGCGGACCATTCAGACGCACCCGGAGCTCGGGATAAAAGAGGATGACGTCCTGATGGAGGTCACGTACCCAGACATCACGCCCGTCAGGGAAGGAGAGACCGTAGAGGTCGATGTAGACGGAGGGAAAGCGTACGTCACCGTGAACGAGATATATCCCAACGGTGTGAGGCTCAGTGTGAGCGGGCCCGCCGGGTGGAGGGCCGCGACACTCCCGGGTCTCATCATAAGCAATGTGGAGGTTCCGCCGACGGTGCAACCCGGGGAGACCGTCACCGTCAAAGTTCACCTGAAGAACGAGGGAGCGATGAAGGTGCGCTACCTCAACGTCTTCGTTACCCCCACACCCATGAGCTTCAACGGCAGTTCCTCAATAGCGAGCGCCGTGTCAATGGCACTGAGTCAGAGCGGCCTCTCCCAGAGCGTCTTTTACCCCGAGGGGAGCGCGGCACAGTACATTGAATACCTGGAGGGCAAGGAGAACGTCACACTGACGTTCAGGATAAAAATAAACCCAAACGCAAACGTTGGAACCTACCCGCTCTACGTCGGCGTGGTGTACTTCACGGGGATGGGGGCAAACATGAGGATGGTTCAAAGCTACAACTTCATCGCCCTCACCGTCAAGAAGAGGCGGGAGGGATTCGTTGAGATAACTGACGTCGAAACAGAACCCAGAGAGATAAGCCCAGGTGACACCTTCCGTGTGCGCTTCACCCTCGTTAACTCCGGAGCTGAACCCGTCAAGGCCGTTAGCCTCAAAATAAGCTCCTACCAGGTGCTTGTGCAGGGAGCGGTGAGTAACGTCGACCTCTCCGGCCTCTCTCAGATTCCGGTGCAGGGTGCGGAGGGTCTGAGCCAGAACCTCCAGGACTACCTCAACGGACTGATGCACCAGCTGGCAAAGGAGAACATCGAAGCCTTCCTGCCGGTGGGTGAGGACAACGTGAAGTACGCGGCAGAGCTGATGCCGGGGGAGAACGTCACCCTCGAGTTCAGAGTGAAGGCGAACGACAGGCTCGCCAACGGTATCTACCCCATGAAGATCGAGCTGAAGTACGTGAGCGAGCCGGACGAGAGTGCGGTGACCGATGAGAGGCTCGTGGGAATCGAGATAACGGGAAAAGCAAAGCTGATACTCTCGAAGGCATCCACGTCCCCGAGCAAGGTTCTCCCCGGCACCGACAACGTGGAGGTGAGCTTCAAGATAGACAACGCTGGTACCGGGACGGCGAGGACCGTGATAGTCAGGCCCCTGCTCAAGTGGCCCTTCACCTTCAGCGAGAGCGGCGAACAGATGCTTGGCCTCGGAAGCCTGGGAAAGGGCGACTCTGCCCAGGGCTCTTTCAGAGTGAACGTGGCCGACAACGCCAGCTCCGGAACCTACGAGATACCCCTGCTGCTGACTTACACCAACGACCTTGGGGTGGAGAAGAACCTCACGCTCAGGGTTCCCGTCATGATAGGAGCAAAGCCCAACATAGAGGTCGTGGAGGTGCGCTTCAACCCCGAACCCCTCCAGGGGGAGACCGTCAACGTCTACATCAAGCTGAAGAACACCGGCGGCGAGAAGGCCACGAGCGTTCTCATCGAGGGCGTCGTGAAGGCGGATCAGCCCTTCAGCCTCGACAAGAGGACTGACTACATCGGTGACCTCGCCCCGGGGGCGGTCGGGGAAGGAGTGATAGTCCTCAAGATAGACAAGAACGCAATACCCAAGGACTATAACATAGGATTGAGGATAAGGGCCGTCGGCGACCCCAACCAGGGAGACGACAACGTATACGTCTTCGAGAGAACCGTCGTCATGACCGTGGGGGAGAACACGAGGACCGAGAGCAACCTCAGAAACCTGGCGATCGCCATCGGGGCCCTGGTGGTCGTGGTGGTGCTCTACACGTACATGAGGGGCAGGAAAAAGTGAGCGGGAAACCTTTAAACGGCCTTCGAAGAAAGGAATGGCACGGTGGGAAAATGAAACTCAGGTACATAATACTTGGACTGGCGTTGATTTTCATCATCTGGGTGGGGTACGTTGCCTACGCGGCCTACACCCTCAGCCCCCGCGTTAGCTCCCAGTGGGGCTACGTTGACGAGAAGACGACGGAGATATGGATAGACGCCAGGCTGAGCAAGCCCCTGCTCGTTCCGGTATCGATCAAAAACCTAACGGTGGTCTTCTCGGGGATCCCCGTAATGAGAATAGAGAGATTCAAGTACGAGCCCACGAAAACAGAGGTGTCCCTGGTCATAGGGGTAGACAACAGAAACCTCGTGCGGGGCCTGATAAGCTACCTGGAAAGCGAGCAGAGGGGAGAGGTCGATATAATTCTTAACGGAACGTTCCTAAAGGCTATACCCATCAACCTAGACCTGAAAAAGGGTATAAGCGAGAACATCCTTGCGTATCTGAACTTCACAGCTGACAGCAAGGAAATCGCGGGAGGGCTGATCAAGAGCCCAGCGGTGGTCGAGACGACATTCGACTGGGGAGGGGAGAAAAACGGAAAAGCTGTTCTGGTAGCCCACATGAAACTCTACAACCCCAACAGATTCCCGGTTCCGGTGACAAAGCTCAGTTTCCAAGCGTACGCCAACAGCATCAAGATTGGTGAAGGAGAAACCTCAAAGAAGACGGTTATCCCAGCGAAGGGATACGCGACCATCGACGTGAGGATGTACATTAATGAGGACTCACTGCCCAAGGTCTGGGAAATCCACATAAGAAACGGCGAGGCGAGCAGAGTCACAGCAGACATTTTCCTGAGGGTGAACCTTATGGGGAACCCCTACGACATCAAACTGGCAAGCTACGAGGAAATAGTCCGGACGCACATAATTGAAGACCTCAACAACCTCCTCAACCAGATGCTCGGCTGATTCTCCAGGGGATGAACTTTTAAATCAATTCTCCTTTCATTTTCCGGTGAGAGAAATGAACGTGAGAGAGATCCACGAGTTCCTCAACGAGATGTGGGAGAACATATTCACCCTCAACGAGGAGCTTAAGCTGGAGCTCCCCACGGAGGGCTTTAAGGTTGAAGACGTCGAGGAGGCCTTCGGGGCCTACATCTTTCTCGACGGCGAGTGGAGGCTGATGAAGTACCCCCACCCAGCGTTCGAGATAAAGCCCCAGATAGAGGTCGGTGCAACCCCGGAGAGCTACTACTTCGTCGTCGCGGTTCCAAAGGAGAGGATAAGCGAGAACTTCGTTGGTCTGTTCATTGAGATATTCCCAAGGAGCTTCATCTACGGCGCCCAGGACTTCCTCAGCGACATCTACAACTGGAGGCGCGACGGAAGGGTCTCCCCGACCGAAATACTTGAGAAAATCGAAGGGAGCAGTGAAAACCTCTTCCAGCTCGAGGCGAACTTCGGGAGCGTCGGGGCACTGAAGCAGGGGATTCTGAGGCTGATAGACATCGGAAAGCGCTTCGAAATCTTCGACCTCTGAGGTGTCGCCATGAAACCGGAGGAAGCATTTCCTGAGGAGCTCAGGGAGTACTACCGCGGCCTTTTTGGGGAGGAAGCGGAGGAGATAATGGCCTCCCTCAGAACGCCGGTGGAGAAGTACTACATCAGGGTAAACACGCTAAAGACCAGCAGGTCAAAGCTTATGAGCATCCTCCGGAGGGAGGGGCTTAAACCCAAGAGGAGCCCCTACCTCAAGGAGGGGATATACTTCGAGAGGGAAGGCCCGAACTTCCCCGACGATTACGAACCCGGTCTTCCGGTCGTCCGCGCCAACAAGTTCGCGAGCGAGAGCGTCTATCAGGGTGCGATGCTCTACGCTCCCGGAGTTTTGCAGGCGGACAAAAGAATAAAACCCGGCGACGAGGTTCAGATAAGAGACCCCAGAGGTCTGCTCGTCGGAATAGGCATCGCCAGAATGAGCGCCAAGGAGATGGTGGTCTCCACGAGGGGGCTGGCCGTGGAGGTCACCCTGCCCAAGTTCAAGCTCCCGAGCCTGAGCGAGCTGGAGTCCTTTAGAGAGGGCCTCTTCTACGCGCAGAGTTTGCCCTCGATGGTGGTCGCCCATGTTCTGGAACCGAGCGAGGAGGAGCTGATAGTGGACATGGCAGCCGCTCCCGGAGGGAAGACAAGCCACATAGCCCAGCTGATGCAGAACAGGGGCGAGATAATAGCGATAGACAAGTCGAGGAACAGGCTCAAAAAGATGGAGGAGGAACTCAAAAGGCTCGGCGTGAAGAACGTCAAGCCCATCCACATGGACTCGCGGAAGCTCCCTGAGCTGGGAATCCAGGCGGACAAGATACTCCTCGACGCACCGTGCACAGCTTTGGGAATAAGACCGAAGCTCTGGGAGAGCAGGACACCGAAGGACATAATAGCTACTGCGCGCTACCAGAGGCACTTCATCAACGCCGCCATAAAGTCCCTCAGAAGGGGCGGTGTTCTCGTTTACTCCACCTGCACGCTGAGCTACGAGGAGAACGAGGCCAACGTGAAGTACATCCTGAGTAAAGGTTTAAAGCTCGAAGAGCAGAGCATCTTTATAGGTTCGAGCGGTATGGGCATTGATGAGGTTCAGAGGTTCTATCCGAACAGACACCTCACTCAGGGCTTCTTCATAGCCCGCTTCAGGAAGGTGTAGTCATGGAGTGGAAGAAGTACTCCCTCCTGGGCGTTGGCCTGCTCATAATCATCCTGCTCCTCTGGTGGGCTGGAACAGGCGACGTGCTGAAGATACTCAAAACCGCCAGGCAGGACTACTTCCTCCTGGCTGTTCTGGCCTACGTCCTGGCGGTAATCATGTGGGCTCTCCGCTGGCGCGTTCTGCTCAAGAGCCTCGGGATAAAAGTCCCGATGAAGACAATAGTCGGCGGCCTCTTCGTCGGCATCTTCATAAACAACGTGACCCCCGGCGCGAGGGGTGGGGGCGAGCCGGTCAGGATGTACTACGTCTCCAAGAGAACCGGCGAGCCCTACGGCCACGTTTTTGCCACCATAATGATGGACAGGATAATGGACGTTATTCCGGTCGTCGTGATGCTCCTCCTGGCGACGGTCCACGTTTACCGGCTCGGCTCCTTCACCCTAACTCTGACGATATTTCTCCTGGACGTCGTTTTCGCCGCCATAACCCTGGCCACCGTTGGAATCCTCCTCAGCGAGAGGAGAACCAAGAGAATCCTACACTGGTTATACCGCCAGTTCGGAAGGATAATGCCCAAGAAGGCTATGAAGTACGAAGAGCGGTTTATCAGGGCGGTTGAAGTTGACGTTCCCAGGTTCCAGGAGAACTTCAAACTCCTGATGAGGCACAAGGTGGCCTTCACCCTCTCCCTTCTGTACTCCTTCGCCTTCTGGTTCCTCGTCCTGCTGCGCTCCTACTTCATCTTCATCAGCATAAACAGCCCCATCGGCCTCCCGGACGTCATGGTCGTCCAGATGATAGGCATAGTCGTCGGAATGTTCTCGGTAATACCCGGCGGAGCTGGGCTAATAGAGGCCATTAACTCTGCAGTCTACGTGCTCCTTGGGATAGACAAGGAGATAGCGGTGACCGCGACGTTGCTGGAGAGGCTGATATCCTACTGGGCACCGACGGCAATAGGTGCCGGAGTAATGACCCACTTCGGCATCAAGGTGAGTCAGGACAGGAAGCTGGAAGCAAAGGACGACAAGGATATAAACGATGAACCCCAACAACAGGTTTGACGGTGTACTCTATGGACTGGAAAAAGATAGCGTTCTTTACGGGAGCGCTCATAATCATAGGCGCCCTCATCAACTGGGCGGGGGCCCAGGGGATAGCCGAAATCCTGAAGGGTTCGGACATAAAGTACTTTCTCCTCGCCATTCTGGTGTACGCTGTAACCCTTGTCGCCTGGGCCCTCAGGTGGCAGGTTCTCCTAAGTGGGCTCGGCATAAAAGCCCCGTTCAGGGCCGTTTTCTCCGCAATCTTCGTCGGGATGTTCTTCAACAACATCAGCCCCGGGGCAAAGGGACTCGGAGAGTTCATAAGGGTTTACTATCTGGCAAAGAGGGCCAGAAGCCCCTACGGTCTGATGACGGCCAGCGTTATGATGGACAGGATTTTGGATCTCGTTCCGGTCGCCGTTATGATGGTTCTAGCCACGCTCCACGTCTACCGGCTCGGGCAGATCGAGCTGACCGTGCTGATAATAGTGCTCGACGTTATTCTGATGGGGTTCACAGCCCTCGTGGTCTGGCTCCTCATGGGCGAGACCAGGGCTCCGCGTGCTGTATGGAGAATATACCGGCTTTACCACAGGATATTGTCGGGAAGAGCCGAGAAGCAGAGGGATTTTTTCAGGAACATAGCCGAGAACACAATACCACGCCTCCAGTCGGACTTCCGGTTGCTATACCGGAACAAGACAATCACGATCATTGCCACACTCCACTCCTTCGTTTACTGGGGTCTCACGATAGTCCGCTACTACCTGATCTTCCTCGCGATACGCTATCCAATAGCACCCATTGATATAACCGTCGTCCTGGTCGTCTCGATGGTCGTTGGTATGTTCGCCATCGTTCCGGGAGGGGCGGGCATAATCGAGGCAGTCAATTCAGCCGTCTTCATAGCGCTCGGTATAAACCCCGAGCACGCTGTTACAGGGGTCATCCTTGAGAGGCTGCTGTCCTTCTGGGGTCCGACGGTCATAGGTTCACTCGTGACCGCAGACTACAAACCTGAGGCCCCGGAGGAGATGCCAGTTACCGCACCGGACGAGAAAACTCTGAAAAAGGGAATGGAAGAAACGGACGAAAGGGATGGAGGATGAGGTTCGGGATAGTGGCCAGGAGGGACCGGGAGGCGGCACTCAAGCTCGCCTACCGCGTCTACGACTTCCTCAAGGTCAGCGGGTACGAGGTATGCGTCGACACCGAGACCCACAGGCATCTCCCGGAGTTCCAGGAGGAGGACGTATGCCCCCTTGAGGAGTTCGATGTTGACTTCATAATCGTCATCGGCGGCGACGGGACCATACTGCGGGTCGAGCACAGGACAAAAAGGGAGATACCGATCCTCGGAATAAATATGGGCACGCTCGGCTTTCTCACGGAGGTCGAACCCCACGAGGCCTTTTTTGCCCTCAGCAAGCTCATAGAGGGGGACTATCATATAGACGAGCGCATAAAGCTGAGGACATACCTCAACGGGGAGAACACAGTCCCCGACGCCCTCAACGAGGTGGCTATCCTGACGGGAATCCCCGGAAAGATAATCCACCTCAGGTACTACATCGAGAGCGGGCTGGCGGACGAGATAAGGGCCGACGGCCTGATAGTCTCGACGCCAACGGGCTCGACGGGCTACTCTATGAGCGCTGGCGGTCCCTTCGTCGATCCCAGGCTGGACGTGATCGTTATAGCGCCCCTTGCACCCATAGCGCTGAGCTCCAGGCCGATGATAGTACCATCTTACAGCACGATAGACGTGAGGAACCTAGCCCTCGAGAGGGAGATAATACTCGCCATAGATGGCCAGTTCTACACCTACCTGAAACCGGAGACAGAGATAACGATAAAGCTCTCACCCAGGAGAACAAAGTTCGTGCGCTTCACGGACGAGGTCTATCCAAAGTACACCATGAGGATCAAGAAGAAGTTTTAAGGACATCCCATAAACTCTTGATGGGTGGAAACTCCCTTGAAAGCACCTTGAATTCCTTTTCTTCGATGGCCTCCCTGTCCACAATCAGCAGAAGGGTGGAGCGCGTGCCGACAGCGTAGTCCTTCAGGGTGGAGAGGAACCTGAACACGGAGTTGAAGTCGTTGTAGAGCACCAGAATTTCAAGGCAGTCAATAACAACCAGCCTGCCGCCGCCCCGCATGAAGTCCACCGCAGCCTCCAGGAGAACGTGGAGCTTTGTCGGGCCCACCCCCTCCTCCCCAGCCTGAGTCACCCAGAGTGCCTGAACGTTTTCAAATTCCCGGTACTTCCAGGGGCTCCTTGTTATAACAAGAACCGGCCCATCCACCGCGGACAGAAACTCGGCGAGGCCCTCGCTTCCGGTGTACATATAGCCGCCGGGGGCAAGAACGTCACTCCCCTTTTCCCTGACAGGGGTGGGCAGAATTCTCCTCTCAATGCTGCCCATATAGCTCAGCAGACCGTATGCAACCCCGATTATAGAGAAGAAATACAGAGTCCCCTCAGCGGGCACAAAAGCCCCCCCTACATCGACCAGATCATCCACCACATCGAGAGCCCTTCCGATGGAGGCCAGGAACAGGGATCCCGCTATGATCACAATGAATCTGTCAAGGGGCTCACCATAGCGGTGTATCCTCCTTATGGCGTAGAATGCAGAGTAACCAATCACAAGGAAGAGAACAACATCCGCCACGAGGACTACGGGCGGAACCATCAGCTCCATACTACCTCCACCTCATCGGTGCGGAACTTCTGATGCACCACGGTGTCCTCCAGCGAGAAGCGCACCCCCCCGCGGTACATTCTCAGGCCGGTGTAGGCTATCATCGCACCATTGTCGCGGCAGAGGTCGTAGGGCGGAACGAAGAAGTCTATCCCCCTGTCCTCTGTCATGACCTTCAACATCTCGCGAAGGCGGTTGTTGGCGGCGACGCCGCCGACTAGAACTACCTCATCCTTGCCGGTGTGAGCCACGGCCCTCTCCGTCACCTCAACGAGCGCCGAAAAGGCCGTCTCCTGGAAGGAATATGCCAGATCCTCAACGCGGTACTTCCCGGTTCTGTACTTCCTGACGGCCTCTGTGAGTATTCCAGAAAAGCTCAAATCCATCCCCTTGACCGCGTAGGGAAGCTCTATATAGCGTTCACCTTTTAGTGCCAGTTTCTCAATCTTCGGGCCGCCAGGGAAGCCTATTCCCAGCTCCCTCGCGAAGGTGTCTATCGCGTTGCCTATGCCTATGTCGAGGGTCTCGCCGAAGACCCGATAGCGACCGCCTTCCAAAGCCAAAACCTGCGTGTTTCCGCCGCTGACGTAGAGGCCAACCGGGTCTTTAACCCCAAACATTTTGGTTATCTCCACATGGGCGATGCAGTGGTTGACGCCGACTATGGGCTTCCTGTACTTTATCGCCAGCGCCCTCGCGGCCGTGGCAACGACGCGGAGACAGGGGCCGAGACCCGGCCCCTGGGAGAACGCTACAACGTCAACGTCCTCCATGCCTATCCCTGCCTCGTCAAGGGCCTTTCTGAGAAGGGGCTTGAGGAGTTTAGAATGATGTTCCGCCGCCTCCTTGGGGTGTATCCCCCCCTTCTCCGTCGTGAGGGTGTGGAATACGTTGGCAAGGACTTCTTTTTCTGTAACGATGCCTATGCCGAGAGTGTGGGCGGTACCCTCTATTCCGATAGCTATCATCGCCATGAAAGTTGAAGAAAACCTATAAAAAGTTGCCGGGCTACTTCCCCGGCCAGTGGATTTCTCTCCCAAAGTCAACCCTTCATCTTAAGGGGGGCTTCAAAAACCTCTGCGCCTCGCGAGCCATGAAAGGGCCCTCGCCGCGCGCTCCGGGGTCGGGAAGTTCTTGATCCCATGCTCCTCCAAAAGCCGAACGCCTTCCCTGACCAGGTCTCCGGCCATGAAGTTGACGATGACCGGTTTGTCGCATTCGGCCTCGATTACCGCCTTCGCTATCTCTTCGCTTGGAATAAAAATCGGTGGCACGCAGATAACGAGGAGCGAATCCACGTTTTTATCTCCACAAACGACCTCGATGGTCCTCCGGTAACGCTCATAGTCGGCATCCGCTATCAGGTCTATTGGGTTCTTTACCGAGCACTGGGGTGGGAGAAAAGAGCGGAGTTCCTCGACGGTTTCATCGCTCAGCCTGGCCATCTCAAGGCCCAGCCTTTCGAGCTTGTCCGTTGCGAGAACGCCCGGACCGCCGGAGTTGGTAATTACCGCGACCCTCTTCCCGGCTCGGGTGTACATCTCGAATGCCTTGGCAGCATCGAAGAGCTCCTCCATCTCCTCGACCTCGATAGCTCCAGCCTGCCTGAAAGCCGCGCGATAAATCTCGTAAGAACCCGCGAGCGAGCCTGTATGTGAAGCCGCAGCTTTAGCTCCGCTCGCGCTCTTGCCGGCCTTGAGGATGATGACCGGTTTTTTAGTGCTCGCGTAGCGGAGGGCCTCTAAAAAGCGCCTGCCGTCCTTAACGCCCTCGATGTAGAGGGCTATAGCCTTGGTATTCTCATCGTCCGCGAAGTACTCCAAAAAGTCGCTCTCGTTTAAATCAGCGGCGTTTCCATAGGAAACGAAGGCAGAAAAGCCAATCCCCTCGTCGTTGCCCATTGCCAAAGCCGCGCCACCGAAGGCACCGCTCTGACTGATTAATGCCAGCCCACCGGGCTTAACCCTGACCTCAAAGGAGCCGAAGAACTTCCCGTGGACGCCGAAGATGCCGGCGCAGTTTGGTCCGATGATTCTGATGCCGTGCTTTCTCGCCTTTTCCACCAGTTCGCGCTCGAGATCAGCGTTCCCAACCTCGGAGAAGCCGGCAGAGATGACGACGGCGCCCTTGATGAGGGGACCGATTTCGTCTATGAGGGACGGCACGAACTTTGCCGGAATCGCGATTATGGCTGTGTCAACGGCCTCATCAAGCGTCTCACGGATTTGGAGGGTTCTCCCGGCGACCTCGACAGTTCCACCCTTCGGGTTGACCGGGATTATTTCACCTTCAAAGCCGCCCTCGACGATGTTCCTCAGGATTTCGTAGGCTATGGCGCCATTCTTGAATGAGCCAAACACCGCAACGCGAGAGGGATAAAAGAAGAAGTCCATTCACTCACCTCCATCCATCTCTCCAGATTCTTCCCCATTCCCTGAATCTTCCACTGAAGCCTCTCCTTCTTCAGGGGGCTCCTCGGTTTCTTCCACCTCTGAGCCGGAGGAACGGCGCCTCTTTAGAACCACTATGACAAGCACAACCAGGACCACCAGGCCGCCCCAGAGGTAGGGAACGTAATTTGTTTTCTCCTCCGTGACCGTGATGATTACTGTGTTGTCCGGGGCGAGCTGGTACGTTCCACCCTCCACATGAACCTCATCGAAGCTTCCGGGGAGCTTGATGACGGCCTGCCACACCTTCTCCTTGGAGGTCTCCCTGTAAGAGACCTCGGGCTTTGCCACACCGATGACAACCAGGCTGCCGTTTCTCTGGGAGGAGTCGATGCTGACTATATCCATGGTGCCCCTAAATCCCTTGATAATATATTCCACGGTGCTTTTGCTGGCCTCCGCCCCGCTGAAGGTGGCGTTGAACTGGACGTAGCCCTCGTGGGGGTCGTAAACCAGGGTAATGGTTCTGTTGGTCTCATTGAGGAACCGCATAAAAGTGTAGAGGGGCGTGTAGACCTCGATCAGCGGTATGTAGTCTCCCCCCGTCCAGATGGCCACCCCATCGGTGAAGTCATCCGGTTTGGGGGCCAGGTTCTTGACCTCATAGTCCTCGGGGAGGATCAGCGTCATCTTGTCCCAGGTGTAGGCGAAGACATGTCCCTTGAAGACGAAGTCCATCGAGCCGGGCAGGGGGCACCTGAGAACCTTCCCGTCGTCGCTTACAAGAAAGTTGGAAATCACGAAGGTGACCGTGGCTGACCAGTTATCAAGGACGCGAACAGGGCCTCCCTCAGGAAGGTATATCGTGCTGGAAACGTTGGCCGCCTCAAAGCGCTTCTCAAAGTTGTCCTTGAGGTTCTCATACACCAGCTGCCGGACAAAGTCCCGAAATTCATCCTCAGCCTTCGTGCTGTTGTTGGAAGCGAGGTTCTCGAAGTAAGCCCTATAGACAGGGTCCTTCAGAACGGCGTGAACCTTGAAGGTAGCCATCCAGACCTGGGAGCCGTTCACGGTGGTGGGGGCCACTTTGATCACGAAGTCTATGTCAAATAGGGGCTGGGGATCGTCCGCGGCGGAAGCCACGCCAAAGAGAGGAGTGATGAGAAGAACCGTGAGAATCAGAACCGCCAGCTTCCTCATTCCATCACCTCCGAAAGAATCTCCACAGGCAATAAAAAAGCTTATTGGTTCGTCGCCCAAGGTACCCCCATGAGGAAGAGGTACAGAAAAGTCGTCGTCGGCGGAACCTTCGACAGGCTTCACCTCGGCCACAAGGCCCTGCTGAGGAAGGCCTTCGAGGTGGGGGAATACGTTTACATAGGCCTGACATCCGACGAGATGATCAGGAACAAGCCCTACGCGGAAAAGATACTCCCATACGAGCTGCGCCTCAGGGATTTAATCAAGTTCTTCGAAGTCAACGGCTACTCCGGCTACCGCGTTATCAAAATACACACTGCGATAGGATTTGCGGGGGAGATGAAGGGCCTAGAAGCCATAGTCGTGAGCGAGGAGACCTACAAGGGTGCCCTGGTGGTCAACCGGGCGCGTGAGGAAAACGGGCTGAGACCGCTTGATATAGTAACCATCGGCCTCGTCAGGAGTTCCCTCGGGTCCAAAATCAGCTCATCCCTCATAAGGGCCGGCCTCATAGACCCGTTCGGGAGGCCGCTCTCCAGTGGAAACGAAACTCCCCGACGGAAAGACGTTTAAGCCCTCGGATAATAACACCTACGGTGATATCAATGTCGAAGCTGAAGGAGCCGATTATAGCGATCAACTTCAAGACCTACGCCCAGGCCACGGGCGATGGGGCTTTGAGGATAGCCAAGGCTGCAGAGAAGGTCTGGAAGGAGACGGGTATAACCATAGTCGTTGCGCCACAGCTGGTCGACCTCTACCGCATCGCCCAGGAGGTCGAGATTCCGGTCTTCGCCCAGCACATCGACCCGATAACGCCGGGCAGCCACACTGGACACGTCCTTCCTGAGGCGGTTAAAGAGGCCGGTGCTGTGGGAACGCTCCTCAATCACTCCGAGAACAGAATGGTTCTGGCGGATCTGGAGGCCAGTATTAGAAGGGCAGAGGAAGTCGGACTGATGACGATGGTCTGCTCCAACAACCCGGCCGTCAGTGCTGCAGTTGCAGCTCTTGGCCCGGACTACGTTGCAGTGGAGCCACCTGAACTGATAGGTACTGGAATTCCCGTCAGCAAGGCCAAGCCGGAAGTCATCACCGACACTGTCGAGCTGGTTAAGATGGTCAACCCGGACGTCAAGGTTCTCACCGGCGCGGGGATTTCCACCGGAGAGGACGTGAAGAAGGCCCTTGAACTTGGAAGCGTTGGCGTTCTCCTCGCGAGCGGTGTAACCAAGGCCAAGGACCCGGAGAAGGCGATAAGGGATCTGGTGTCGCTGATTCTTTAATGTCTTCCCTCCCCATTTTCAAAGATAGACAATATAAAAAAGATTACATAGCCGTGTAACCCCCGTCCACCACAAGCTCCGCTCCGGTAACGAAGCGGGACTCATCAGAGGCAAGGTAGAGGACGGCGTAGGCAACGTCCATCGGCTCACCGACAAAGCCAACGGGGTTCATCTTGGCGAAGACCCCCCTGCACTGTTCCTCATCATCAACACCCATTTTTTTGCAGGCCTTCATGAGCATGGGCGTCCAGATGCTCCCTGGGTGGACAGAGTTAACACGGATTCCGTACTTGGCATAAAGGAGGGCATCGGTTTTGGTCATGAGCCTGACGGCACCTTTCGATGCATGGTACGGCGGAATTCCCGGAGAACCTACTATGCCGTAGATCGAGGAGACGTTCACTATGCTCCCACCACCGTTTTTAATCATGTACGGGACAGCGTGCTTCGTGCAGAAGAAAACCCCTTTGACGTTGACATCCATAACCTGATCCCACTCCCCCTCCGTCAGCTCGTGTGTCGGCTTGTCCGGGCCAGAGATACCAGCGTTGTTGACAAGTATGTCCAGCTTGCCAAACTCCTCAACGACCTCCCTGAAAACTCTCTCCACCTCTGCCTCGTTGCTAACGTCAAGTTTCCAGAACTTTGCTGTGCCGCCTTCTGAGATGATCTCCTCAACTACTTTCCTACCGCGCTCCTCGTTCCGTCCGGTAACGGCAACCTTTGCGCCCTCTCTGGCCAAAAGCTTCGCTATAGCCCTTCCAATCCCGGAAGTGGCACCGGTCACAATGGCCACTTTCCCCTCAACCCTACCCATAGGCAGGCCCCCATATAGTTACGAGTCCATAATTACAACTTGATAGTTATAAATTTTTTCTATTACCACTCTTCCAGAGTGATGAAGCCGGAAAGTTTTAATAATTATGACTTAGAGGACTGTCCAAAGCTTAAGATTTATAAGCTCGGACTCGGCTTTTCTATCGGGCAGCCCCGTGGTGTAGCGGCCAAGCATGCGGGACTTTGGATCCCGCGACCCGGGTTCGAATCCCGGCGGGGCTACCATAGAAACTTTGCCTGCGCAAAGTTTCATCAAAGTTTGTAGCTCCTCTTGAAAGGCTGATTCTAGGTGATTTTTTCTTTGAGTGGCTGTTTTGGAAGTGAGAACTTTCCTAGTTGTTTCCTAATTGCGGGTTTAACTTTAAAATCGACGCCCATTGGGCGTCAGGAGAGAATAAACCCCATTTCAGCAGGCTTTTTCAAAATGTTCTCGCCTGAAAATGAACATTTGGCGTGTAAAATCGGCTTGTATGGACGTTCTTTATGAGGAGCTACATGCCTTTGGTGAAGCTCTTTTCAAAAGCTTCCTTCGCAAGCGCTGGCGGAATGTTTTGACTATTCTCTTGCTTTTGGTGTTGTTGCATGCCTTTTGCGATGCTAATTTTTGGTAGGGTTTGCGCTTTAATTGTCAATGTTATTGGTTGTGTTTCTTGTTTTTGGCGCCAGAAGGGCACTGGCTTGGAGTGAAACGCCAGCCAAATTGTCCAACGTCAGTATAAAACCCTTTAAGAACACCTTGTATAAGGCATGCTAATTTCCACACTCCCAATTTGAACAGTTGGAATATTTTGGTCAAGCTTTGCGCAAGCAAAGCTTGCTAAAACGCGAACTCCTCCACGCTGAACTCTTCCATGACCCTCTCGAAGTCGTGCTCGGGCGCGTAGGTGAAGCCGCAGGAAGAGCACTTTAGGACACCGTTCTCTTCATGGAGCGGGGCAAAGCAGACAGGGCAGCGGTACTCCTCGCGGGAAAGCCTGTCGTAAACCTCGTCCTTCATCACGAGAAGGTTCAGCTCGACCTCCCAGTCCTCGTGGAGCATGCCCCAGTAGGGGGTCTCGACCGGGTAGAAGTCCTCAAGGATGAGCGCGTTTATCCCAATCCCCCTGACACCGGGCGGGAGCTTGCCGGTCGGCTCTATGCTCACCACGTACTGGTCGTAGAACTCTATGTGCTCAGCCCTGACTGTTAAGCCGCGGGAGAGCCTTGAGCGAAGGGGAATCAGCTGGAGGAAAAGGTTTTCCCTCTCAACGTCCCAGCTCGCGCTTACTGAAACGCTCCCCTTCATGAAGAACTGGGTTATGTACCCATCATCGCGCTCCTCGCCAGCTAAAGAAAAGCCCAGCTTGCCCATTGCCCGCCCAAGGAAGTTCGGCCTTGGAAGCCGCTGATAGTTCACCAGATACTCACCTATCCACCCCGCTAACGGCATAGAATAGCCTATGAACGCCTGCCTCTGAACCCGCAGGTAGGCCACGCTGGGGAGCAATTTGAACCCTGGGTTCATCTCCATCAAAGAAAGAGCGGTATAATGATATATATGATTAACGGAAAAACTAAGAACCGAAAAACTCGTCGAGGCTTATGCCCTTCTTTTTCTTCTTACCCTTCGATTTTTCGTCCTCCGCTTTCTTTTTCATCATGTATTCCTTAAGGGCGGCCTTTTCAGGTCCCTTGACGGGTTTTATCTTCTTCTCAGAGCGCTTGGGAGATTTGGATTCCTTCTTTTTCTCGGTCTTAGCACTCTTCCTGAATTTTCCGTTTGCTTTCAGCTCGTCAAGGTAGCCGTTCTTCCCGTTGGACTTGCCGGTCCTTTCCTTTATCATCTTCTCACAGACATCAGCGGAAAAGCCCATCAGCGTCCTCTGCCTCTCCGGAAAGACGTTCTCGAAAAGGCTCTTGATGTCCTTCTCGGTCAGACATATCCTCTGCCTCGTGTAATCCAGGACGCTGTACTTTGTAACGAGCATTTTGGCAGTTGGCAGATACTTCTCTATGGCACCTTTGCTGACTGTCAGGACTATCTTGCCGCCGCACTTGGGGCACTTGCCGGTCAGCGGCGGCCTTCTGTATTTGGTGTTGCACTTCACACACCGGAACTCCTGCCTCGTGAAGCTCCTCAGGTTGCCCCTCAGGTCCGGAACGAGGTGGGAGTTGATTATCGTTTCTGCCACGTGGTGCTCATCGACCGCCCTTATGCGCTCCGCCAGGGCCAGCTGGCGCTCGACCTTCTCCACCATGTCGCCGAGCTGTTTGTACAGGCTCATCTTCGGGCCGAGACCTATATCGTCCGTATCGTGGGTAAACTTTATGCCTTCATACATCTCAGGTTTGCCCAATCTGTCCTCGACGCGCTCGATGAACTTAATCTCCTTGGGCGATTTCATCTCGTAGGTGGCGTCGTAGAACTCCAGGGGATAGTACCTGACGACGTCCATGTTGTGAACCTCGCTGTCAACCTCTCTTGGATCGAGGCGCGTGGTAACGACTAAAGGCGCGTCCATCTTTCCGCCGCGCTTCTCGGGCAGATAGTAACGAGAAAAGTTCAATAATGCATCCATAAGTAACATCACACTATCCTCGTCCCCGTCGCAGTTGCGTCTTTTGGCGGCATGGTAATACGGGTGAGCATATCCCACAAGAACGTCGGAGAAGCCTATTATCCTGCCTATGATTCCAGCCGAGGTGTGGGGGGCGAGACCTATCACGAGGTGGCCGACCAGGTCTTCCATCTTCTCGGCGTTGTAGAAGCGCGGAAGACCGTAGAACTTCTCAAGAAGGTCGTCGATGAAGCGGGCCACCTTGAGGAGATATTTACCTGCCTCGTAGGGCAGTATGACATCCTGAACCCTCAGCTCGAGTATCTGGTCGTCCCGCTCAAGGGGCTTGCCCTCGAAGTCATGGGTGTAGCCGAGTTCGCGAAGCTTCTCAACGCTCGTACCTATCTCCCTTGGCTTGAAGTGGGTTATCGGGGCGTCGGTGGCGTCGAAACGAATGGTACCATCCTTAAAGACGTAGACGTCGTTTTTGGCCCTCAGCAGACCCTTCTCAAGCGGCTCGGCCATTTTGAAGCCGGAGGTCATTCCCTGGACGCCCTTGAGCCTGTCGATGCCGTAGACCTTGACGTTCTCCATCGCCGCGCGGAGAAGCTCCGATGGCTTTATGGTTCTCCTCGCGTAGGGCTTCAGCTCGGTGCCGCACTTGGGACAGTGGAAGTCAAAGCTTTCCGCCTCGTTTTCAGGATAATCGACGTTGCACTTGGCGCAGTGCCAGAGGAGTTCCTTTCTCGTTCCGCAGCGAGGGCAAAGGTGCTCCGGCCCGGTGTGACCGCATTCGGGGCACTTGAAGAAGGCTATCTCCACGCTCGTTACCTTACCTTCCTCGGCGGCCTTCTTAATGTCCCTGCTGGAGCCACCAGCTAAACCGATCGGGAAGAGAACCTGAACCGGAGGTTTCATCTTCCTCTCCTTGGCCTTCTCGGGCCTGCCCATCCTGGCCCCAATCCAGCTTATGCCCCTGTCACGGAGCTTTATCCGGTTGTTCTCGTTGATGATGTCTATGACGGTGAAAAAGGGCTTCGCCCTGAACTCCCATTCGAGGTTGCCCAGGGGAGTCAAAAGGGCGGCACTCCACGGGTAATCGATCACTATAACCTTCTTCCTGTCTTCAGTTCTCTCAAGCCCGTGTGGCAATCCAAGGAGTTCAAGGTAGCGCTTTATCTTGGGGTCGTTGTCGAGAACTACCTTCCTCGCGAACTTGTTCTTCATGTGCTCGTCCCACCCTATCTGAGCGCCAACCAGAGCCCTCTGGAGCTCCTCAACTTCTTCTGGCCTGAGCGTGTTCCAGTAGAGGGTGTAGTGGGGATGAAACGGAACATCGAGGACCTTCGATAGGTGTATCGCCAGCTCAACACTGGGCCTAACGCGGAGCGGATCCTTCAGCAGGTTTTCAAGGAAGTCGGCGTCGACCTCAAGGTATTCCGCCGCCTCCTCTATGGCTTCGCGTGGGTTATCGGAGAACGGCTTAAGCTCAACCTCGTAGGTCTCGGCTATAGCTTTGACGAACTCCTGAATCCACCATTCCTCAGCGTAGTTGGCAGGTAAAAGCGTCTGGTTGTTCTCAACGAAGTCGCCGAAGTTTACTAAAGCGTCGCCGACGTAGAGTATCTCCTCTATTTCGTTTCTCACCCTCAAAGCGGTCTCGTAGTCATCAACCCGTATAACGCTCCCGTTCTTGAGCTTGACTATCGGGCCTTCGACGGTGGTTGCAGGGGTAACTATACAGCCCTTGCCGGGCCTTTCCGTCTTCATCTGGGTTCCAATCGCTATGAACTCGTCGAGGATCAGCATGGTTGCGGGGTTCACGCTCCAGGTGGCGAAGCCGCTGACGCGACTCCTTCCGTAGCGCAGACGGAAGCCGCCGTTCTCGGAGGGCTCGGCGAAGAGCGGCCTTCCACCGATTATCTCCTTCGTGTACTTCTTGTTGGGGGCGATGTTGGCCTTGAAGCGCTCGTAGAGTTCGTAGTAGAAGCCCTTCTCAACTTTTTCGGCAACTTCTTCCTTTGCCCCGGAATCCTCGGCCTTGGACTCGGCAGGCTCGGGCCCTTCTGCCTTCTTGCCCTTCTCCTTGGCATCTACGAACTCCTTTATCCAGTCCCAGCCCTCAACGCCCATCTTGTCTATGTACTTGACGAGCTTCTTGGCCTTCTGGAGGACACCCTCGGCGAGGACGAGTATGGCACCGCCGCGAAGGTGGTTGGTCTCAACGCCGGGAACGTCACGGTGGCTGACTTCAACCTTGTCGGTCTCTTCACCGGTTATCTCGATGGGGATGTTCTTCATGGCGAGTCTTACCTCGTCTGCCTCCGGGTGGTACTGCAGCCTTGTAACTGCCCTGTGGTAGAGGTCTATCTCCTCCACCATTCTCTCTATGTGCTTCTCGCTCGGCTTGAATCGGTCAAGGCCAAGCTTCTTCCGTACGTAGTCGCCGACGAGGACGCTGAGGGCCTGTGCGGTTCCTCCGGAGCTCCTGATGGGGCCCGCGTAGTAAAGGGCCAGGTATTCGGAATTGTCGCCCCACTCGTTCCTCTTGACCTTGACGTCGGCTATTCCCTCCAGGGGGGCGGAGACGATTCCCTCGGTGAGAATCGCTAGGGCGGTTCTAACGGCCTGCTCGGCGTAGCGCTCCTTGCTCCCCAGGTCGCCGAACTTCCCCTCGATAATCTCATCGACCACCTTCAGGGCGGCCAGCTCTTTACCGTACTCCTTAACAAGAACGCGTATCCTCTCGGCCACGCCCTTCGGACCGACGAGGCTCTCAACACGGCCGGCCATGTCGGTCGCCTGGGGAACCTCAACCTCAAGGCTGGGGTCCTTTCCCTGTTCACGGGCCTTTCTCGCCACCTCGTAAGCCCGGTCTATCTCACGTTGGAGGGATTCAAAGTAGGATTTCATCTTGGATGAGTAGAGTTCCTCGCCCATTCAAACCCCCTCGCAGTACTCGTCAAACCTCACAACGGCCCTCAGGCGGGCGGTTTCGACGTCGATTATGGGCACCCTGGCCGGTGTCGGCATGATGTTCACCATCTTCTGGAACTCCGTCTGAGCCTGCCAGGTTCCGGTGTTTATCAGAAAAACGCCGTTGTACATCTTGTACTCCATAACGTGGACGTGACCGGCCTGGAAGAGGTCGGGAACGGATTCTATGACGAGGGTATCCTCCGAATCCGGTGCGACTGGCACCTTTTCCCCGAAGGTCGGCGCAAGGTGGCGGAGTTTGAGCAGGTCGAGCATGGCCTCGGCGGGCCTGTGGTGGCTCCTGTTCGGGATGAAGCTGACGACGTCCTCTATGCCGCGCCCGTGGGCAATGAGGAAGTCACGCCCATGAAGTCTCACGACGGCCGGGTTGCTTATCATGACGGCATTCTTGAGCTTTTTGAGAGGCCTGGTGTACTCATCGTAGAACCCCGGCTGGGGGAGGGCGGTTCTGGCGGCGTCGTGGTTGCCCGGGCCTATGAACATGGTTATGTGGTCGGGCACGTTGCGGAGAAAGTTCGCCAGGGCCTCGTACTGATCGAAGATGTCCGGAATGGCAAGCTCGTTGTACTGGCCGGGGTAGATGCCGATTCCATCGACGACGTCGCCGGCGATTATCATGTACTTTATCCTGCTCACAAGCTCCTCCTCGGCGCGGTTGTTCACCTCACCGTTGAGCCATTCGAGGAAGCGTTCAAAGGCCTTCTCGCAGAACTTGTTGCTTCCCACGTGGATGTCGCTGAGGAGGATGGCGTAAACCTTCTCCTCGAGCGGAGGCTTGTCGCGCTTGAACTTCGGAACGTCCGGGAGGTAGATCCGGTTGGCAAAGAATATGCCCCTCCCCGAGTAGCGGCCGCGGAAGGCTATAACGGAGTCGGGCATTATCTGGAAGAACTTCCTGCTCTCCTCGTTGTTGCGGTTTATGAAGACCTTGATTATCCCGGTGCTGTCCTCGACCTCAAACATGAAGCCCTTGGCCGTCTCGCGCTTGCTGTTGATGAGACCGATGATGGTTACCTCCTCGTCTCCTCCCACATAGCCCAGCTTCCCTATGTCTATGACGCTGCCGAGCTCGGGGTTCTCGCGGAGGATTCTGCGCATCTTTCTCAGCCGGCTCTTGAAGTAGTCCGAGTACACCTTGACGATTATCTCGCCCTCCTTGCTGGCGGCGCTCTTGACCTTGGGAACCTCAAACTTCACATTCTTGACGTCGAAGACGAGCTCCCAGTCGTCAGGGATCTCCTTAGCCCGGTAAATGAAGCCCTCACGTGGGGCTATGACGATATCGCGGTAAACCGAGTAGCTTTTCTCTTCCTCCAGCACCTCATCGCCGACGTAGGCTATCGGCACCCCGTAGTCACCGTAAACTATCTTGGGCCTCACACCGTTCCCGTTCTCGTCGGAGTAGTAGGACTCATCGTCGGCGTAGCCGTTTCCGTTGATATATCCAGTTTCAGCAACAGGAACCCCAGGGGAGCTACCCTCCAAAGGGTTATCTCCCGGAAGGACATCAGATCCGGAGGAACCCTCAGCCTCGACATCTTCCACAGGAAGCACCGCCTCGGAATCCCCATCCACACCCTCAACGAACCCCTCCGAAGAGACATCACCAGAGGAAGTTCCAGTGGAAATAGAACTCTTCCCCCCGAAGAAGTGGGATTCTTCTTGCTCCAATTGTGAAAAGGAAGGCGTTTTTAGGAGGACGTCTTCGGTATTTCCAGTGGAAATCAACGTGCCGGGCCCATCATCTGAATCTCCCTCGACGCCGCTAGCCTCTGCCGACGAAGCACTATCCCCGGCCGAATTCGCAGAATAAGATTGTTCTTCCCGATATCCAACCACAGCCCCAGAATCCTCAGAGGTCCCCTCACCAGTTTCGGTGGACGGCTGGGGCTCGAGGAGGGAGGGAACTTCTAGTGGAACCCCACCTTTCATCTCAAGGAACTCCTTCGCAATGGCGGAGTCTATTACAAAGACCCCTCTGGCCTTGGCGAACTTTATCAACTCGGCCAGCGTGAAGTCTTTCTTGTAGCTATCCACGAGAAGGTAGTAAGCCGAAGGAGTGATTAGATAGCGATTGGCCATTAAATCCTCTATCAAACCCATCAGAGCAGCCTCCTCTGGCGGGACATGCTCACCGTCAGCATGGTCTGGAGCTGGGAATCGTGTCTGTATATGTTCTTGACCTTATAAGGTGTTACGTTGAGCCTTATCTCCTTCGTTCTCCCATACCTGCCCTTGCTGACGACCTTGGCGTTGATGATGCCGAGCATGTCGAGCTCGTTTATCAGGTCGCTCACGCGCCTCTGGGTGAGGGGTTCGAGGTCGATGTGGTCGCAGAGGGACATGTAAATCGAGTAAACATCGCCAGTGTTGGCGGGCAGTTCGCCATTCTCGTCAAGGAGAACTATCGCGTAGAGCAGAACCTTCGAGTGGAGCGGAAGGGTCTTTATGACCTCCTCCATGGTGTCCTGTTCTATCTTCTCCTGGGCCTTCCAGACGTGCCTCTCCGTGACCTTGCTCGCGCCCTCGCGCTCCGCTATCTCACCCGCAACGCGGAGCAGGTCAAGGGCCCTTCTCGCGTCGCCGTGCTCCCTCGCGGCCAGGGCGGCACACAGGGGGACGACGCCGTCGTCGAGAACGCCCTCGTTGAATGCGTCGCCGGCACGCTGCATCAGAATATCCCTGAGCTGATTGGCATCGTACGGGGGAAAGACAACCTCCTCCTCGCTCAGGCTCGAGAGGACGCGCGCATCGAGGTACTCCTTGAATTTAAGGTCGTTTGAGATGCCTATGATGCTCACCTTCGCAAGGCCCAGCTCGGTGTTTATCCTCGTGAGGGAGTAGAGGATATCATCACCGCTCTTTTTGATTAGCTTGTCAATCTCGTCGAGGACTATTATGACGAAGCGCTCACGGGCGTCGATTACCTCCTTAAGCCGCGCGTAAACTTCATCGGTGGGCCAGCCCACGAGGGGGACCTCAACGCCGCTCTCGTTCTTAAAGTGGTTCACGATGTTCGCCAGAACACGGTACTGGGTGTCCACTATCTCGCAGTTTATATAGATAACATCGACGGGAATCTGATACTTGTCGGATATCTTCTTCAGCTCCTCCGTAACGAACTTTATGGTGACGGTCTTACCGGTTCCGGTCTTCCCGTACACGAAAACGTTTGAAGGTGTCTCGCCGCGGAGGACGGGAACCAAAATATGCGCCAGCTCCTCAATCTGCTCGCGCCTGTGGGGGAGCTCCTTAGGGGTATAGCTGTGCCTGAGAACCTCTTTATTCTTGAATATCTTCTTGGCGTGAAGGTACTTCTCGAAGATTGAATCAAGGTAATTGTCGTCCATGCTCACCACCCATTCCAATGGAAATCCAGGTCGGTTTCGGATTATTGTACAAACTTAACCATGTGATCGTGCCAATAAGACTGTTTTAAGGCATTATTACTGGCTATCTTCCTAGGTTATTATTTATATTTTGGACATCAGACACACACTCCAGAGGAAGCACTGGATGCAGAGGAAAGCATAGATATTCGAGGTCAGGGGTTTATATGCGTTGTTGAACAGGGGGATGTAAAAAGAAGACCCGAAAATACCGGGCATAACCACGGAAAATGGGATGTTATTCTGCGTACCCTGCAGGAGATGGAGCCGGGAAGCCCCGCACAGGCGTCCCAGAAGCAGGAGAAACATTCAAAAGAGGGAGAACAAAAGGCCAGGGTTTAAAAGTACCCAACGTCTTTCTCGTGACCCTCGAGGGACCGCTTCGCGGCAAAAACCTCATCCAGAAGGTTCTTCGCGTCCTCCACCGTCATGCCGACCTTAACGGTCAGAAACTTCATCAGCTCCTCCCTGCTGGCACCCCTATCCACCCTGTCTAAGACCATCCCGACTATACGATCGAATATCTCGCGGGCGAATGCCTCCTCAAGACCCAACGCGGAGACAGAGGAAAGAAGCCCAATGAGGAGTGCGGTGAGGGCGTCGTTGAACTCCTCCTTTCCCAGGGTCTTCTTATCCAGATCAACGCGGAGGTACACATCATCGTTCATTCCCGACAGGGTGAACTTCATCAAGTGAACCTGGTCATTGAGGCGGAGGAGGGTGTGGTAAATCCTGAGCTTCTCGTCATTGGACATGGAGAACGTCTCGAGCCCCATAGGCACGAGAAGGTGAACAAAGCCCTCCGAGAATATCACAAGGAGAGAAAACGGCATTCTAGGGTGCTCGGCCAGATAAGTACCCGGTTGAGCCTCCCTGACTGACCAAGGGAGATCCACTATGTCCTGGGCGGTGTCGTCACCCTCCCGAAGCCACTCAAGAACCTGAACCTCGACGTCGTCCATGGGAACCACCGAAGAATACTATGCGATATAGGTTAATTAACTTTGCACCTGAAACGGCACAGGCAAATTCAAGCATTCATTCTCCACAGGAAGCGAAGGGACTAAGGACCCACCAATGTATAGTAAAATTTTAAGTTTGTAAATGTCCGGATGAAATCAAATGATCATTTCCACTGAAAGATGAATGAACTTAAATGGACACCAAAATACGGACAGTGATGGACTGTTTTGGACATTCTGAATAAACAAAAGTATTTTGCGATTAAGATAAGTTAAACACTTCAATACCCCCTGGGAGTTTTGTTTCCAGTGGAGCAGGGTTTTGGTTACTCTCCTAGTTTTTTGTTTTGAGGTGTAAACTCTCCCGTTTTCTTTTAAACTTTTTGTATTTATATGTTTTCATGAACAATGTTCATAAAATTCCCAAATTTTCAAATAGTAATGAACGAAAGACTATAAAATTCAGGGTGTGTTTTTAAATCTGCCTATTTGATGTTCGAAATATCGTTTATAAACACTTCTTTCATCTTTTCATCCTTGAAAATCCGTCCATCTCCAAAACCGGGTTCCAGTGGAAATGGAACTCTGGGGGGTCTTTCAGATGGACATCGAAAAAGACCTTTGTTTCCACTGGAAAAAATACTCCATCCGTGGACTTCTCGGGGCAGTGATGATAGTTTTTTAAAACCTCCTCTGTAGCTTATATCATGATTCCGGTACCACTCGTGCGAAGACTTCTCCAAATGAAGGCCAAGGTCAGCAGGAACCGGCTCCTTCAAATAGCGGCACTTGTGCTTATACTGGCGGCTATCTTCGCGTTACTTTTCATGTATTTCGAGAACGTGGGCTTCTACACTGCCTTTTACTGGGCGGTCATAACGATGGCCACAATTGGATACGGTGATATAACTCCCCAAACCGAAGCCGGCCGCGCGGTGGCTATGGTCGCCGCCGTTGCTGGAATCTCGACTTTTACCGCCCTCGTTTCCATTCTGGCCGAATACTTCATTTCATCGTCTCTACGGAGGATGATGGGAATGCACAGTGTTAGATATTCCGGACACTACGTGATAATCGGCCGCGGGAGCAGCATACCAAGCTGCGTGAGCGAACTCACCTCCGCGATTTCCAGTGGAGAGGTGGAGCTGAAACCTATAGTGGTGGTCTTCCCCGACGAGGGCGAGCGGAAGAAGGTCGAGCTTCCAGAGGAAGTGGAGGTTCTCATCGGCGACCCGACGAATCCGGAAACACTGGAACGCGCCCACGTGAAGGAGGCTTCCTACGTCATCCTTGCCCTCGAGGACGACTCGAAGTCCGTCTTCACTACCCTCATGGTGAAGCGCATGTCTAATGCGAAGGTATTCGTCGAAGCCCTCCGCGGGGAGAGCCTGGAGCTGCTCAAGGGGGCTGGAGCTGACAGGGTGATACTCAGCAGGAGCCTCGCGGGAAGGCTTCTCGCCAGTTCCGTTTTCGAGCCGGAGGTGGTGGACGTCATAGACGACCTGACCACAGCCTCAGGCGGCTACGATATCACCGTTCTGGAGCGGAGGGACCTGTGGGGCGTCCCCTACGTCGAGGCCATGAAACGCCTCCACGGTGAAGGCTACTTCCTCCTTGGTTATTACAAGGAAAAGCCCGTTCTCAATCCTGTGCTGAATGAGGAGATTCCCGAAGGGTCAAAACTGATCGTCATAAAGCCCGGCTCTTCCAGTGGAAAAAGGTGATGGTGTTGCTTTATTCTCTTTATGTCCAACCACATGCCCTATTTAAGCGCAGAACGGTTTTTCGGGGGCATGAATTTGAAATGTTCCTCAACAACGGGCAGTTTCATCTGCCGCTCCACCGGAAAGAAAAGTATATAACCCTTCGGCTTTTTACCCCTATGGAAGGTAGCCGTAGCGGGTGAGTGAGATGCCAAGGAAGAAGAAGGCTGAGGATGAAATAAAAGAGCTCGAAGAGTTTGAGGAGCTCGATGTCGTTGAGGAGTCCCCATCAAGCTCAACCAAGAAAAAGAAGGAGAAAGAGATAAAGACCCTTGAAGACCTCCCAGGCGTTGGTCCAGCCACTGCTGAAAAGCTCCGCGAGGCTGGTTACGACAGCATCGAGGCCATAGCCGTTGCCTCTCCGATGGAACTTAAGGAGATCGCGGGAATAAGTGAAGGTGCAGCGCTCAAGATAATCCAGGCCGCAAGGGAAGCGGCAAACATAGGGACCTTCATGCGCGCTGACGAGTACCTGGAGAGGAGGAGCACCATCGGCAAGATCTCCACTGGAAGCAAGAGCCTCGATAAGCTCCTCGGTGGTGGTATTGAGACCCAGGCGATAACAGAGGTCTTCGGTGAGTTCGGTAGCGGGAAGTGCTTTGCCAAGGATACAAAAGTTTACTACGAGAACGATACTCTCGTTCACTTTGAGACTATTGAGGAGATGTACGAGAAGTACAGGGCCTTGGGCGGGGAAGTTTCCTTCGACACTGGCTTTGCGGTTCCACTGGAAACCGTCAGCGTCTACACTTTTGATCCTGCGACCGGAGAAATAAAGCGCACTAAGGCATCTTATCTGTATCGCGAGCGGGTCAGGAAAATACTTCATCTTAACCTCTCTCGGGGACGGAAGCTCAGGATAACCGCAGTTCATCCTGTTCTTGTCTTTAGAAACGGCCTTCAGTGGGTTCGTGCTGGGGAGCTCAGGGAAGGCGACGTTGTGGTCGGGATCCGCAGGGTTCCTGCAAATTCCCTGGAAGTTCCAGAGGCGAAGGCGTACTTCCTCGGTCTCTTTGTCGCTGAGGGTACATCCAACCCGCTCTCGATAACAACGTCCTCGGAGAAGCTCAGGGATTTCATAGTGGAGTTCATCAGGAAGTACGACGGCTACGACCCCACCGTTGAGATGAGACGCGGCCTTTACCGGATACTCCTTAGGAAGAAGACCGCCGAGTGGCTCGGCGGCATCGCGGCGTCAACGGCCGAGACAAAATCCGTTCCAGAGGAAATACTCAACGGTGACGAGGGTACGATAGTAAGCTTCCTCGCCGGCTACCTCGACGGTGATGGCCACATTGCGGATTCTCACGTCGAGTTCACTACAAAGAGCAAAGACCTTATGGAAGGCATCGTTTTCCTGCTGAAGCGTCTTGGAATCTCCCCCTCGGTCTCAGAGAAGGTCATAAACGGAGAAACCTACTACAGGATTTTCATAACTGGTGAGGACAGGGCTTCCTTCAGCTCTGTTCTTGAGGTTTCCCTCATCAAGAACTCGGAGCTACCCGGGGGCGGCGTTGGTCGTTATCCCCCAGCAGTGGCCAGGTACCTCTCTGCCCTTTACTCTGAATTCAGGTTGCCAAAGAGGGATGGTGAAACTGCATACCACATTCTGACACGCAGTAAGAACGTCTGGTTCACCGAGAGAACCCTTGAAAGGATCTCTGACTACTTCAGGGATGCTCTCAACAGGCTTGAACTCACAAAGAAAGCAATTGAAAACGGGGAGAAACCAGAGCTTCCGTTCCCGTGGACGGTTCTCAGGAAGTATGGCTTTACCGATAGGCAGATTTCGAACTACCGTACGAGAGGACTTCCAAAGCGCGAACCCCTTGGGGATAGGGTGGTCTCGGCTCTTCTGAGTGAGATTGAAGAGCACGAGAGGATTGCCAGAAAAGCCATTGAATTTATTGAGCTCGTCAAAAAGCTGGAGTTCTACGAGGTAAAGTCCGTTGAACTGGTTGAATACAACGACTGGGTCTACGACCTCGTTGTTCCAGAGACACACAACTTCATAGCCCCGAACGGCCTCGTCCTCCACAACACCCAGCTGGCGCACACCCTCGCGGTGATGGTTCAGCTCCCGGGGGAGGAGGGAGGCCTTCACGGCTCTGTCGTTTGGATAGACACCGAGAACACCTTCAGGCCGGAGAGAATAAGACAGATAGCCGAGGCCAGGGGCCTCGACCCCGACGAGACGCTCAAGAACATTTACGTGGCCAGGGCCTTCAACAGCAACCACCAGATGCTCCTAGTCGAGAGGGCCGAGGAGATAATCAAGGAGAAGGCCGAGACGGACAGGCCGGTCAAGCTCCTTGTCGTCGATTCCCTAATGGCCCACTTCAGGAGCGAGTACGTCGGCAGGGGAACGCTGGCGGAGAGGCAGCAGAAGCTGGCCAAGCACCTCGCCGACCTGCACCGCATTGCTGACCTCTACGACATAGCTGTCTTCGTCACCAACCAGGTACAAGCCAAACCGGATGCCTTTTTCGGCGACCCGACGAGGCCCGTCGGCGGCCACATCCTCGCCCACAGCGCGACCCTTAGGATTTACCTGAGGAAGGGCAAGGCCGGCAAGCGCGTCGCCAGGCTCATAGACAGCCCGCACCTTCCAGAGGGTGAGGCGATCTTCAGGATAACCGACAAGGGCGCCGAGGACTGAGTTAGCTTTTTAACCCCTCTTCTTTACCTCACTCCATGTCAAAGGTTGAGGCCGTTCAGAACCCCTCCCGCGATGAACTCATGAGGATGGTCGATTCCGCCCTGTCATCCGAGGCAATGCTGACGATATTAGCCCGATGTAAGGTTCACTACGATGGAAGGGCTAAGAGCGAGCTCGGCTCCGGCGACAGGGTGATAATAATCAAGCCGGACGGCGCTTTTCTCATCCATCAGAGCAGGAAGAGGGAACCCGTCAACTGGCAGCCGCCGGGGAGCTTCGTAACGGTTGAGGAGCGCGATGGGATTCTAGTCCTCCGCTCTGTCCGGCGAAAGCCGAAGGAAATACTTGAAGTCGAGCTTGAGGAAGTCTATATGATCTCCCTGTTCAGGGCTGAGGACTACGAGGAGCTCGCTTTAACGGGCAGCGAGGCCGAGATGGCGGAGATGATATTTAAGAATCCCGAACTCATTGAGCCGGGCTTCAAGCCCCTCTTCAGGGAGAAGCAGATCGGCCACGGCATAGTGGACATCCTAGGGCGCGATAAGAACGGAAACCTCGTCGTCCTTGAGCTGAAGCGCAGGAAAGCTGATTTGCATGCCGTAAGCCAGCTGAAGCGCTACGTTGAGGCACTTAAAAAGGAGCACTCAAAGGTTAGGGGAATCCTCGTGGCTCCTTCTCTCACTTCGGGGGCGAAGAGGCTCCTTGAAAAGGAGGGCCTTGAGTTCAGGAAGGTTGAGCCGCCGAAGAGGGAAAAGCTCGGGAAGGGCAGGCAGAAAACCCTGTTTTAGCCTATGTCCATCTCCTGTGGCAGCATCTCGCGAACCCTGACCACCAGCACCGTGTTCCTCTTCCTCACCTCAACTATCCTGCCGAGGCCCAGAAGCCTCACCTGCGCCCTGCACACGGTCACTTCCCTCTCGTCGCTCTCCTCCCATGGAATCCTCTGCTCCATGCTCTCCAGGCGGAGTATCTCCGCGAGGAGTCCCTCAGTACCCACGGTGACGTCTTGGAAAGTCTCGTAGGTGAGGAAGACCCTCCCGAGCTCGCGGGCCCTTTCAAGCGCGATAACGTTCCTCGCGCCCCTTATCTCCAGGGTCTTGTACGGGCTCCTCAAAAGCTCATCAAGAACCCGTCTCGCAATTCCGGCGAGGGTTATCGCCTCCATACTCCCACCTCACAGGTAGATGCTCTCGTACTGCTTCTCGGCCTTTCTCCTCGCCTGCTCCATCTGCTCGTGCATCTTCCTCAGCTGGGCCTCTATCATCTCCGCCTCCTTGATGAGCGGCTCCGTTGAGACCTCTATTGGCGTCAGCTTCTTGAGGATCTCTATGACGTTCGCCGCTGCCCTTGGGTCGGGTCTGTCCCCGAAGGTCTCGCCGAGCAAAACGTAGGCGTCGAGTTTCTCCTTGCTCGCCTCCCAGAGGAGCTTCCCGCTCATGCCCATAATGGAACCGTACTGGAGGATTTTCACTCCCAGGTTCTCAAGCTCCCTGTTCAGCTCTGCCCTTGCTCCAACGCCCCAGACGTCCATTCTCTCCTTGAAAAAGCCTATCCCGATGCCCCCTAGGGACACCACCTTCTCTGCGCCCATTTCCTTTAGGTACTTCACGAGCTCCCGGGCTATCTCGCTCACGAGGGTTGGGGGCACGTAGATGTCCGCCATGGCCAGTATCAGGTTGCCCTTCCCGTAGAACCTCAGCGGGGGGTTGGGCTTTCCTTCGAGGATCAGCGCCATGGGCGGGATGAACGGACTTTCCACGTAGCCTATCATCTCCATTCCGAGCTCTTTCGCCAAGAAGTTGGCCGCTATGTGGCCAACCAGGCCTATCCCTGGGTAGCCCTCTATCAGTATAGGATTCCTTATCTCCGGGAGCACTATCTTCACAGGCCCCCCGTTGTCCATGCTCCCACCCCCTAAAAATTTAATTCCAAAAGGTTATTAAAGTTTTGGACTCTATCGTTCCGGAGTCAATGCTGGGGCCGATTTGTCTTGTAGTATATTGGGTCGAATATTACGAGAAAACATTAGAAATTCCTTAAGACGTCAATACTTTCTATTTTGAGTTTTGTGTTCTAAACTATTGTCGATAGAAAACTATATATAGGTCTAATGCCTAATGGTGATGTCCGTGAGATGGACAGTTCACTCAGAACCTTACAAGCATCCTGACATGCCCAAAATTGGGGGTACCCGGCATGGAACTAAAGCGGATTTTCTCCCTTCTTTCCCTTTTTGCAATTTCAGCTGTAACAATCTACTTTGAATTCTGGTATCTTCCCTTCACGACCGAGTGCTATTACGTAAGGGGACCCATTATCTATGATAATCCCTGTCTGGTTCTCTCCGCAGTCTTGGAGTCGCTGGGTCTTGTGGTTTTGGCCTCGCTTTTCTCTAACAAGAGGGTCTTCCTTGCGACGAGCATACCCTGCTCTGGCTTTCCGCTTCTCATGGGCGTTACCCGCTTCGACAGGACCCTCGCGGGGTGGTCCTCTGTTTGAAGGGCGGTGTTGGAAATGAAAGCAAAGCCCCACAGAAATAGTAGGACGATTCAAAGGTTGCTCCTAGCGGCTTTACTAACAATTTTTGCGTTTTTTGAGTTCTTATATCTCTTTGGCTCCTTGGACGGGACGTGCTACGCATTCTGCGTAACCTTTTACAATCTGCCTTGTCTCGTTTTTTCAGTGGGGATGTTCATCTTTGGTTTGGCTTCGGTGATAGCGTGGTTTCCCAGGTACGAGAAGCTTTTCATGGCGTCTCTTTCCACTTACTTTGGAGTTACCCTGCTGGCTTTCCTCTGCTGGGCTCCCTGGGTTCCAATTCTAGCCTTCGCGAGTCTGGTTCTCTCGCTCATCGCTTTCGGACTCTCTGGAAATGGTGTTACACAGCCAGGAGGGGAGGCAGAAAGATTGTCTTTTGGCCTCGCCCTCTCTACCTTTCTCGTCTTTGCAATCGACGGTGTTATCAGTTGCATTGACTTCACCCCAGAGTCCGCTTCCTGCGCGCTTCTCCTGTTGGGTTTGCTCTCGATTCCCCTTAGGACAAAGCGCCCGCGTTACTCCTCCATCCCGCTCTTGCTGTACTTCTTTCTCTACATTGTTTTCTTGGGTTCCTCAGGTGCTCGGAGCTTTGCTCTATTCGGATTGGGGATCTCGGTCCTTGCGCTGGTTTTTGCCTTTAGGGATATTAATGATGACGATGGTGTGGGCGATAAAAGGGGTTGAAATTCCACTGTTGGGGCTTCATTTCCACTGGAAAAGCAACCCTTATATGAGTGAAGCTAGTATTTAACACGGTGATGACCATGCCGAAGATAGGTATCATCGGTGGTTCCGGTGTTTACGGCGTCTTCGAGCCGAAAGAGACGGTGAAGGTTCACACGCCCTACGGCAGGCCTTCGGCTCCAGTGGAGATAGGAGAAATCGAGGGTGTTGAGGTTGCCTTTATCCCGAGACACGGCAAGCACCACGAGTTCCCGCCCCATGAGGTTCCCTATCGCGCGAACATCTGGGCGCTCAAAGAGCTCGGCGTTGAGAGGGTCATCGGTGTTACGGCTGTGGGCTCGCTCCGGGAGGAGTACAAACCGGGGGACATCGTCATAACCGACCAGTTCATCGACTTCACCAAAAAGAGGGACTACACCTTCTACAACGGGCCGCGCGTTGCCCACGTTTCCATGGCCGACCCCTTCTGCCCGGAGATGAGGAAGATATTCTACGAGACGGCGAAGGAGCTCGGCTTTCCGGTCCATGAAAATGGCACCTACGTCTGCATCGAGGGGCCGAGGTTCTCAACGCGCGCTGAGAGCTTCATGTTCAGGCAGTATGCCCACATCATTGGCATGACGCTCGTTCCTGAGGTAAACCTAGCCAGGGAGCTCGGCATGTGCTACGTCAACATAGCGACCGTTACCGACTACGACGTCTGGGCTGACAAGCCCGTCGATGCACAGGAAGTGCTCAAGGTGATGAAGGAAAACAACTACAAGGTCCAGGAACTGCTCAAGAAGGCCATCCCGAGGATTCCAGAGGAGAGGAAGTGCAGCTGTGGGGAGGTTCTCAAGACGATGTTCGTGTGATGTTTTTGTCATTTTTATGCATATTTTCCGGGTTTTTGCTCTTGTGTTAATGGCTGTGAGTAAAAACTTATAAATCCTGATTGCAACGTTCTTCGGTGAACTTAAATGAAGAAGGTTGCTTTAGTTGCTGCCTTGGTGTTCATTTCAGTGCTCCTGATTCCTTTTGCCAGCGCCTACGAGTTCCAGGCCTATGGGTACGTCACAAAGGTCGTCGATGGCGACACCGTGTGGTTCCACTCCTACTACGGCTACAGGGCTGGAGAAACCTTCAAGATCCGCTTTGCCGACATAAACGCGCCCGAGATATACACCGATGAAGGCAAGGAATCGAAGGCCGCCCTGGAGTGGCTCTTTGACACCTACGGCCACTACGTTTACCTCGACGTCGATGATGTCTACGGAACCGACCGCTACGGCAGGGTCGTTGCCGTCGTCTATCTCCCGTTCTGGTACTACGGCTACGCTTTAAACGTCAATGAGTGGCTCGTCGAGAGTGGCTACGCGAACATCTGGGACCACTACAACGAGTTCAACCCCTACTCCTGGAGCCTCTGGGTTCCGATTTGAGGGCTTTTCTCTTCTCCGACACCTTTTTAACTTCCAGGGGAAACACATCCCTTTAAAAGAGGTGGTTATCATGAGTATTCTCATCAAAAACGGCCGCGTTATCTACGGGGAGGACTTTGAGGTCGTCAAGGCCGACGTTCTCATCGAGGGAAACCGCATTGCCAAGGTTGCCAAGGATATAAACGAGGCCGCCGATACCGTCATCGATGCGAAGGGAAGGGTCGTTTCCCCAGGTTTCATAAACCTGCATACCCACTCCCCGATGGGCCTCTTCCGCGGTCTCGCCGACGATTTGCCCCTCATGGACTGGCTCCAGAACCACATATGGCCACGTGAGGCGAAGCTCACTCGCGAATACACCAAGGTTGGAGCATACCTCGGCGCGCTGGAGATGATAAAGACCGGTACCACGGCTTTCCTCGACATGTACTTCTTCATGGACGCCGTTGCGGAGGCCGTTCTTGACTCCGGGCTGAGGGGCTACCTCTCCTATGGGATGATAGACCTCGGCGACCCCGAGAAGACGGGGAAGGAGATAAAGGAGGCCCTCCGCACGATGGAGTTCATCGAGAAGCTCAACTCGGAAAGGGTTCACTTCGTCTTCGGGCCGCACGCCCCTTACACCTGCTCTATAGCCCTGCTCAAGGAGGTAAGGAAGCTGGCGAACGAGCACGGCAAGCTCATCACTATCCACGTCAGCGAGACGATGGCCGAGATAGGCCAGATAAGCGAGCGCTACGGAAAGAGCCCCGTTGTTCTCCTCGACGAGATAGGCTTCCTGGGGAGGGACGTCATCATAGCCCATGGCGTCTGGCTCGACAGCAGGGACATACAGATACTCGCGAGGCACGGCGTTACGGTAGCCCACAACCCCGGCTCAAACATGAAGCTCGCGAGCGGTGTAATGCCCCTCCAGAGGCTCCTGAACGCGGGTGTGAACGTTGGCCTCGGCACCGATGGGAGCGCAAGCAACAACAACCTCGACATGCTCGACGAGATGAAGCTAGCCGCTCTGCTCCACAAGGTTCACAACCTCGATCCAACGGTTGCCGATGCTAAAACTGTCTTCAGGATGGCGACTCTCAATGGGGCCAGAGCTTTGCGCCTCAACGCCGGGGTCATGAAGGAGGGCTACCTGGCGGACATAGCAATCATCGACTTCAACCAGCCCCACTTGAGGCCGATTAACAACGTTATAAGCCACCTAGTATACTCGGCCAGCGGCAGCGACGTCGAGACGACGATAGTCGACGGAAAAATCCTCATGCTCGACCGCGAGGTCTTAACGCTCGACGAGGAGAAACTCCTTGATGAGGCCGAAAAAACGATAGAGAAGCTGGTCTAGAGACTCGCCAGCCAGTCGGGGTCGATGTTCACCCTCTTTTCTCCCCATGCTTTGAGCGCCCTGTACATGGCTGCCCCGGCGATGGCTGAGAGCACGCTTGAGATGCCCGTTATGATGCCGTCAAGCAGGCCCGCCAGCAGGGCCCCAATGAAGCCTCTGGCAACAAAGGAGGCCAGGAAAACAAGCCCCCCTGCTGCGGCCCCGATGCCGACGATGATCGCCCCCATCAGCGCCCCGAAGACGAAGACTTCTTTAGCGTTGTCCAGTGCGGTGCCGATGATCCCTAGACCCTCACCGAAGTCTTGGCTCCAGATGTACGCCGGGATCATCATAGTGATTATCCCCATCAGGAAGATCGCAGGGGGCAGTCCAAGCACTCCCGCCACTACGTATTTTGTCGTTCCTGAGAGCGCATAATAAGCCAGTATCGCCGGGAAGAGCATAAGGCCGCCGACTACGAGGATTACGATTCCATAAACTATGCCCACCAGGAGGGCCAGTATGCCACCCCTCAGGGACTCCCTTATGAGGGCTGACTCCTCGAATGGTATTCCCTTTTTGTGATAGTAGAATGCCCTGGTGGGGTAGTAGATCACGGTGAGCTTTATCAGCAGGGCCATAAGGGCCAGCAAAATCGCGATGCCAATGCCGAAACGGGGAGTGTACGCCGCTGGTTCCACGTTTGAATCAAGCCCGGAGATGGCCAGGAGCGTACCGGATATTCCCGATGCCGCAACTGGATACCTCCACAGCTTTTTGTCTTCGGAAATCGATGAAATAGCCTCTGTCACTGCTTCAAATGCCCTCATCCCACCACCGTTGTTTATGGGCCTTTACACTATTTAATGTTTACTGTTTTAAGTTGTATGTCATGGGGAGAGATACTGAGTAACAACCCTCGCAACCGTTAAATCACCTATGAGTAATCGGTAAAACGGTGATTGCGATGCCCTCCTTTGAGATTGTCCGCGGGGACATAACCCGCTTTCCGGCGGAGGCCATAGTGAACGCGGCCAACCGCTATCTGGAGCACGGTGGTGGCGTGGCCTATGCCATAGCGAAGGCCGCCGCGGGAAACGTTGATGAATACATCCGGATAAGCAAAGATGCTATGAAAAAACAGCTGGGAAAGAGCTCAATTGAGCACGGCGAGGTTGTCGTAACTCCTCCTATGAGGCTCGAAAAGTTTGGGATCAAATACGTCATTCACACGGTCGGGCCATACTGCGGTGGAAAATGGGACGAGGACAAAAAGGGGAAGCTCAGGAAGGCCATTCTCGGCGCCTTGAGAAAAGCGGAAGAGCTCGGTGTCAAAACCATAGCCTTCCCGGCCATTAGCGCTGGCATCTACGGCTGTCCTTTGGAGGAGGTCGTGAGGACGTTCAAGGAGGTTGTGGAGGGGTTCTCGAAGGGAGCGAGGAGTGTGGAGAAGGTCTATCTCGTGCTGTACTCGGGGGACGCATACCGGACTGCGTTAAGTGTTTTTGGGTTGAATCGAATGTCAAAAATGTTATAAGTTCTGAATTTATCATTTATTTTGGTGGTAATAGTGGCTTCCTCCTGTGAAGGAACCGTCAAGCGAATTGCAGTCGGTTTGATACTGCTGTATCTGACGGGCTTTTTAATCCTCTATTACTCCATCAGGAAGCTGATATGTCTTTCCGTGGATTGCAGAGGTTACCCCGGACCTGTTGCTTCAATGAGCCCTGTTTACGGGCTGGACATGGCGGTGGCGGTTTTTGTAGTTGGAACTCTGTTTCTACTTGTGATGCTATACCTGAGCTTCGGTTTTGATGGGGCTTCCTCTGAGAAAGAAATGGATGAAGATGAGAAAACATCTTCTGTGGAAAACAGTTCAGATTTGAAGGGGTGAAATTGAATGTCGTTGGAACGTGTGGCATATGCTGTTTTGGTTCTTTTCTTGGGTTTCACCCCCTGCTTCTCCTCTCGGTGTTGCTGGTTAGTGGGGCAATGACTGAAAATGATTTAACATGTTGAACCTAAGCACTCACGGTGGTGCCGATGCGAATTGAGGACGTTTACATCTGGGACATCAACGCCAAGTGGCTCGGCATAACTCCTTACCAGCTCATGGAGAACGCCGGAGCGGGTGTTGCCAGAGTTATAGAGGAGCGCTTTGGAAAGGGGCTGAGGGTAGCGGTTTTCTCCGGGACCGGCAACAACGGCGGCGACGGCTTTGTAACAGCGAGACACCTCAGCTTCGAGAACGACGTTACTCTCTTCCTCGTCGGAGATGAGACGAAGATAAGGAGCGAAGAAGCGAGACACAACTGGGAGACACTCAAGGGCCTGGACTTTGTGAAGATCAAAGTCCTCAAGGACTCGGCATACATTAAAGCCCTTGATTTGTCTGGCTTTGACGTTATCGTCGACGCCCTCCTCGGGGCCGGCACAAAGGGCGAGCCGCGCGAGCCGATACGCTCTGCAATAGAGAAGATTAACGAATACGCGGGAAGGGCGAAGATAGTCAGCGTTGACCTGCCGAGCGGTTATCCAAGTGGAGTTCGCGTCAATGCCGACTTCGCGGTGACCTTCCAGTGGGACAAGGAGGAGTATGAAGGCTTCGAGCGCGTTGTGGTTAAGATAGGTTATCCGAAGGAGCTCTACCACCTCGTTGGCCCCGGTGATGCGAAGTTCGCTTTAAGGAAGAAGGGCGAGCACAAGGGGCAGAACGGTAAACTGCTCATCATCGGTGGGAGTTCCAGCTATTACGGTGCTCCTTACCTTGCTTCCAAGGGGGCGAGCTACCTCGTCGATTTGGTTTACTTAGCGATGCCCTCCGAACCGGCGAAACGGATAAGCGACCCCGATCTGATACTCAGGCCAGTTGAGGGAAGAAACTTCTCGCCGGGGCACGTTGATGAGCTCCTGAGCATAGCTGAAAAGGCCGATGCCGTCGTCCTCGGCCCGGGAATCGGTCTCGCTGAGGAAACGAAGGAGTTCGTCAGGGAATTTGTAAAGCGCTGCGAAAAGCCGATGGTCATAGATGCCGATGCCCTGAAGGCAGTGGCCGAGGACTTGGGTGTTCTCAAGGGCAAGACCTTCGTCCTAACTCCCCACACCGGTGAGTTTAAGGTTCTCTTTGGGGTGAAGCCGGAAGGCTCCCTCGGAGAGAAAGCCAAGCTCGTAGGGGAGAAAGCCGGAGAAGTTGGGGGAGTAATTCTTCTCAAAGGTGCTTACGACATCATAAGCGACGGGAAAACCTGGAAGTACAACAGAACCGGTAACAGGGGCATGACCACCGGGGGAACCGGGGACGTTTTAGCGGGCCTCGTTGGAGCACTCCTTGCACTCGGCAACGAGCCGCTAAGGGCCGCTTCCGCTGGCGCTTTCCTCAACGGCCTCGCCGGGGACATGGTGAAGGGGGAACTCGGCGAGAACTTCACCGCTTTGGAGGTCGCGAAGAAAGTGCCAAAAGCTGTTAGATGGGTGGTGGAGTTCTGAGGTGGTACGATGGGGCGTTTTTTGAAGGCCTTCCTTTTCCTTGCCGTTGCATCTTTGGTTCTGGTTTCCTTTCTTATCCCCCTTTCGGGAGAGAAGTACCCGATAGAAGTCGAGGCCCACTTCAGCTCTCCCTTTGAGTTTGAGGGTGCGGAGCTTATGGCCGGCTATCCCAACGAGGTTACCCACGTGGCGCTCTTCAAGTTCAAGCGCTCAGGCGGGGGTAGAAGGGACTTTCGGCTCGTGGAGGCCTTTGACCTTCCCGTCGATTACGTGGTGGCGGAGATACGCGACGGAGGCTCACTCTACTGCAGGGCGGCCATTGAGGATGGACGATTTGTGATTCATGAAGAAAACTGCTTCCCAACCCTTGAAGACGCCCTCAAGAGGAGGATAACTCTGAGTTCCTGCATCAACGGCACTTACCTCGGCTACAAAATTGAAAGGAACTCCATCGTTTACTTTCTCTTCCAGGCTTCAAACGAGACAACCTGCGTGAACGAGAGCGTTGAAGTCCTTGGAAGAACGTGGGGGGTTTTCGCGGAGATAACCGGGACGAACGGGACCCTCCTTTGCCCGGTGGAGGTCATTAACGGGACGTATCTCACCGACGAGGTTGTTGCTGTAAACGAAGGATGGTGCGGGTGATGAAAATGGCCTCCGAAAATGCGGTTCGGGTGCTCATGTCGGTTCCGGCCGTTGTCCTTGCGGTTGCTCTCCTCGCGGTTAGAGGGTTTTCCCCTGGGACGATGCTCGTTCTGGTCCTTCTCTGGGTCACTGGCGTCCTCTTCCCCCGCGCCTGGGAGTTTCGGAACGGGAAACTGGATGGGGGCACTCTGATTCAGAACGTTCTCCTTTATGCTACTTTAACCGCCTTGGTGGGGGCAGAGTACTTCTTCCTTGAAGGGACTGTTTACGGCATTTCGAAAGAGATGGCGATGTTCTTCACGGCCTGGCTTCTCAGTGGGGTTTTTGAGTTTCTCTGGCCCGGATTCGCGAGAAAGGGAACCAATCAAGTGTCGTCGTAAACAGAAACGGGAAGAATAATAGGGAATGGGTGGGGGCAGGGTTCAGCCCACCCCACAGTAGCTCCAGACGGAGTAGCCATACTGGCCATTGGCCGGGTCGTGGGCAGGGGCCTCGAGGTAGACCCAGCCGCTGGAGGAGACGTACTTGTCCACCCAGCCGCCGAGGTTGCCGGTGTACTCGTGTATGCAGGAGCCGGCGAACTTCGGGACGTAGACCCACCTTCCGACCTTGCTTGAGCCGAGGTTGATGTAGGTTATCAGTCCCGGCTTGTCCCCGTAGCCGTTTCTCACGAAAATAAGCTCGTCGCTGTCGTAGTAGACTATGTCGGTGCTTCCCCCGGCGAGGTGGTCGTGTATCCAGATGAGGTTCCTGAGCCTGTCCTTGTTGAGCCACTCCTCGTAGTCGCGGTAGAATATGACGGGCTGACCCTCGTAGGTGAGGATAAACGCATAAGCTGGATACTTGTTCCAGATTATGTCGGTGTCGTGGTTTGCCACGAAAGTCACCGCCTTGAACGGGTCGCGGCTGACCACTGTTTGACCGTATCTGAGGGCATCAACGAGGGCAGGGATGTTGTTGTTATCGAAGGCCTCGTCCATCTTGTAGTAGAGCGGGAAGTCGAAGACCTTGGCGTTGCTGTTGTATGCCCAGTTCAGGAGTGCATCGACGTTGGTGTCCCAGTACTCTCCGACGGCCCAGCCTCCCCACCAGCTGAGCCAGTCCTTGACGACCCACGCTCCATAACCCTTGACGTAGTCGAAGCGCCAGGCGTCGATGCCGATGCTCCTGAGATAGGCGGCGTAGCTCTCTTGGCTGGCCCAGAGCCAGTACTGATCCCAGCTCTTCTCGTGGGCGATGTCAGGATAGCTCCCGAAGGTCCCTTCGTCGCAGCACTTGACCTCGTTGGGGTGGAAGTCAAGGTAGTTGGCCGTGTACTTGCCCGACGCGACCTTTGAGAAGTCGGTCCAGGTGTAGTCGTTCACGAAGGGGTTCCACTCCAGGTCGCCGCCGGCGCGGTGGTTTATCACGATGTCCGCTATCACCTTCATGCCGTAAGAGTGGGCGGTGTTTATCATGTTCACCAGTTCCTGCTTCGAGCCGAATCTCGTTTCTACCGTCCCCTTCTGGTAGTACTCGCCGAGGTCGAAGTAGTCGTAGGGGTCGTAGCCCATGGAATAGCCGCCGCTCATGCCCTTGCTCGCAGGGGGAATCCATATCGCCGAAATCCCTGCGCTCGCCCAGTCCGGTATCTTCTGGGCTATCGTGTCCCACCAGATTCCCCCGCCTGGGACGTCCCAGTAGAAGGCCTGCATTATGACGCCGCCGTTCTCAAGGGTTTCCGCCTTCGCCGGAACCGCCGAGACGCTGAGAAAGACCAGAAGTACTAGAATTGCCACCAACACCTTTCTGGCCATGGCAATCACCACCGGATGGTCAGAATATATCACCGGTGGTGAAATATTTAAACTTTGCCACTATTGTTCATTGTGGAACGTAAAAGAACACTGAATGGATGGTCAGAAATGAAACATCCCGTTTCAACGTTGAGTTTCTCTTTCCGTGAGCCTGGCCCTTTGGGATCGGTTGAAAAGAAAGGCGGGATAACAAGGCTCAGTCGTCTTCAATCATCCCTCGGACCTCTTGGGCCTTTCCGCACAGCTCGCAGCTCTGCATGAAGACGAGCATGTTGAGGAGGTGGAAGAGCTCTATCTCTGTCAGCTCTATCCCCGCCTGGGATATCCTCTTGAGAACTGGCTGGGAGTTGATCTCTATCTCGTCCAGGACCTCTTTGGCGAGTTTTACCAGCTCTGTCCGGTTCTTTATCTTGAAACCCGCTTTCTCTAGGATCTGAACGAGCTTCTCGGCCTCTACCTGGAGGTACGCCTGTCTGAACTTCTCTATGTTCTCGTCCGGGTCTGCCTTGATGAGGAACAGCCTGGCGGCCCTGGAGTAGACCCTCTCGTTTCCGTGGGCTTCTATTTCTTCAACGAGTCCTGCTCTCTCCAGGGTCTTGATATGGCGGTAGACTGTTGTTCTGTCCTTTCCCAGGGCGTCACTCAGTTCGTTTATGGTCATGGGTCTCTCTCTGAGGAGCTGGAGAATCCTGAAGCGCGTCTCTTCTGAGAGCACCTTCACCTTCTCGGGCTCTGTGATTATCAAAACTTCCCTCACTCAGTACTCCTCCAGTTTGTCCTGGGGGGTTTCTCCCTCCTCAACGATCTTCCTACCCGCTGCAACCATGTCTATGCTGTGGACGACTCCTCCAAACTCCTCTATCGTCCTGACTATCTCGTCGTAGTCGAGGTTGTCGCCGGCCATCGTTATCTTGACGTTCTCCGTCTCCTTGTCTATCTCCACCAGCGTTATGTTGACGCCATCGACCCCGTCGAGCTCGCTGAGTCCGAGCGCCAGCTCCGTCACCATCGGCTGATGTGGCTTAAGCACGTCCAGGACAAGAAGTCTTATGCCCTTCGCCATATCCCATCGCTTCTCCTTTCCCCGTCATTTTTTAAGTATTTCTCCCAGCTTCTTCAAGAGCGCCAGGGTCTCCTCGTCGCGGCCCATCCTGGCCATGGCCAGCCACTCGATGGCGTGGATTATGTCCTCGTTGGAGAAGTCCTTAAGCGCCTCTTCGTTGGCCTCGATCTCCTTGGATATCTCCGTCTTGAACTCGTGCTCCTTTTTGAGGAGCTCATCCATCGTATTGAGCAGCTCGTCGTCATCGAACTCATAGCCAAGGGCCTTGAATATCTCCAGCTTTATCTTGAGCCTTGAGCGGGCGAAGTACCTCAACTCCTCATCGCCGAGGTACATGTTGATGTAGAACGCATCGGCGGTCCTTCCGTAGTACTTCTCCACCAGGTTGCCCTTCATCTCCGTCCTCTTTACCTCGACCAGGCCGGCTTCCTTGAGCTTCTCGATGTGGTGGTATATCGTCTGGGGCGTCTTCCCCAGTATCTCGCTGAGCTGGGAGATGGTCATCTCCTTGTTGCGGAGCAGTCCGAGTATCTTCCTTCTCGTGTCCTCAAGCATCAGCTTTATGACTTCTGGGTCGGTTATGACCTTCACTTTCGCCATCTGGATCACCCAATTTAAACGTTCTAATGCTTCTTTTAACGTTATGGCATATAACCCTTTTGCTTTCCCCCGGTAGCTTTATATATGTAAAGGCCATGGTTCATTAAGAACCATTGATGGACAAAATATCCACTTCCCTGGATGTACCCATCTGGGGAGGAAGGCTTAAATATGGGCTCCCGAAAAACCTTCGGAGGTGGGTAAGATGGAGGCTCCAAAGCTCGATTTCCTGTTTTATCCAAAGAGCGTCGCGGTCATCGGGGCGTCAAACGTCCCTGGAAAGGTTGGAAACGCCATAATGCGCTCGATAACTCTTCGCTACGATGGAAAGGTCTACGCGGTAAACGTCAAGGGCGGCGAGGTCGAGGTCAACGGGAAGCGCTTTAAAGTTTACAGGAGCATTAAGGAGATACCTGACGAGGTTGATGTTGCAGTCATAGCGGTTCCGGCGAAGTTCGTTCCCGACGTCATTGACGAGTGCGGCGAGAAGGGCGTTAAAGGGGCTGTTGTCATCTCCGCCGGCTTCAAAGAGGCCGGAAGGGCCGAGCTTGAGGAGGAACTCGTTAAGCGCGCCAGGAAGTGGGGAATAAGGCTCGTCGGCCCGAACTGTCTCGGCGTGACGAACCTCGAGAACGGCTTTGACTGCAACTTCAACCCGCCGGAGAGGCAGGCCAGGCCAGCCTTCGGAAAGGTCGCCTTCATGAGCCAGAGTGGAGCGTTCGGCGCTGCAATCCTCGACTGGGCCGCCAGCCACAAGATAGGAATGAGCAAGTTCATCAGCCTCGGCAACATGGCAGATTTAGATGAGAGCGACTTCATAGCCTACCTCGGCCAGGATGAGAAGACCGGAGTTATCACCGGCTACATCGAGGGCGTCAAGGACGGTAGGAAGTTCTTCAACGTCGCCAAGGAGGTCACCCTCAGGAAGCCCATCATCATCCTCAAGGCCGGCAGGACCGAGGCCGGAGCTAAGGCAGCTGCTTCCCACACCGGTTCTCTGGCAGGCTCCTACAAGATATACGAGGCCGCGTTCGAGCAGACTGGTGTTCTGAGCGCCAAGAGCATGCGCCAGCTCTTCAACTACGCGAAGGCCTTAGCCATGCAGAAGCCGGCCAGAGGAAACCGCGTGGCCATAGTCACCAACGGCGGTGGAGCGGGAGTCATGATGAGCGACGGCCTGCTCGAAAGGGGAATGAAGCTCGCCGAGCTGAGCGATGAGACCAACGAGCGCTTTAGGAAGGACATCGAGGAAGGCAAGCTCCCGCACCACATGTCCTACAGAAACCCGATTGATGTCATAGGCGATGCCCCGTCGAGCCGCTATGAGATAGCCATGCGCTATGCCCTCGAAGACCCGAACGTCGATGTCCTCGTCGTCATAGCGCTCTTCCAGAGCCCAGCCCTCGATGAGGGAATCGTTGAGGCCATGGAGAGAATGCAAGCTTACGGCAAGCCGATAGTCTTTGTCGCTCCAGGTGGAGACTATCCGCATAAGATGGCCAGGAACATCGAGCTCAAGGGCGTTCCCGTCTACGAGACCGTCGAGGACGGCGTCGATGCGGTCTACGCCCTCGTCAAGTACGGCGAGTGGCTGAGGGAGAATGGAAAACTTTAAATCCCCTTCTTCCCTTTCTCTTCCCATGCGCGGTGGTCGTTTTTGGCCCTGGTGAAGCCTTCCTTTTCTGCCCCGGCTTAGTCCTGAGTTTCGTTTCCACTGGAAATGGAGGTGTTTTGAATGGACGACTTTAAGGTCACCCCATGGGACGTTGAGGGTGTTGTGGACTACGCGAAGCTGATAGAGGAGTTCGGAACCAGTCCGCTGACGGACGAGCTGATAGAGAAGACCGCAGAGCTGACGAAGAGCGAACTGCCGATATACTTCAGGAGGAGGTTCTTCTTCTCCCACAGGGACTACGACAAGGTTCTGGCTGATTACGAGAGTGGAAAGGGCTTCTTCCTGTACACGGGGAGGGGTCCGAGCGGCCCGATGCACATAGGCCACATCATTCCATTCTTCGCCACAAAGTGGCTCCAGGAGAAGTTCGGCGTCAACCTCTACATCCAGATAACGGACGACGAGAAGTTCCTCTTCAAGGAGAAGCTCACCTTCGACGACACCAAGAGATGGGCCTACGACAACATCCTTGACATCATAGCTGTCGGCTTCGATCCGGACAAGACCTTCATCTTCCAGGACAGCGAGTTCACCAAGATATACGAGATGGCGATACCGATAGCGAAGAAGATAAACTACTCGATGGCCCGTGCTGTTTTTGGCTTCACGGAGCAGAGCAAGATTGGGATGATATTCTACCCGGCGATTCAGGCGGCGCCGACCTTCTTTGAGAGGAAGCGCTGTCTCATTCCAGCGGCTATAGACCAGGATCCGTACTGGAGGCTCCAGAGGGACTTTGCAGAGAGCCTCGGCTACTACAAGACCGCTGCCATTCACTCCAAGTTCGTGCCAGGCCTCATGGGCCTTGAGGGCAAGATGAGCGCCTCAAAGCCTGAAACAGCAGTTTACCTCACCGACGACCCGGAGGAGGCGGGTAAGAAGATATGGAAGTATGCTTTAACCGGAGGCAGGGCAACCGCAAAGGAGCAGCGCGAGAAGGGCGGCCAGCCGGAGAAGTGCGTCGTCTTCAAGTGGTTCGAGATATTCTTTGAGCCGGACGACAAGAAGCTCATGGAGCGCTACCACGCGTGCAAGAGCGGTGAGCTACTCTGCGGCCAGTGCAAGCGCGAGCTGATTGAGAGGGTTCAGGAGTTCCTGAAGGAGCACCAGAAGAAGCGCAAAGAAGCGGAAAAGAAGGTCGAGAAGTTCAAGTACACCGGCGAACTGGCGAGGGAGCAGTGGGATAAATCAATTCCGGAGCCGCTGAGGGTTTAGAACCCCCACCCTTCCTGGAATTCATTTTCTCCGCTTTCTTCGACTTCTCCCGTCTCCATTTCCACTCTGAACGGCTCTTCGGCTTTAACGTCCGGCCTCAGCCTTATGTCGAGGATGGCGCGCAGTGTGAATTCACCGTGCCCCATAATGAGAGTCTCGCCTCCGAGGCTGCCCGCCAGGCTCCTCGGGCTGACCGTTTTGTAGTTTCCGACGACCACCGTGCTCTCCTCTGGCAGCATGAGGGTGCTGAACTCGAAGGACGTTCCGGCCCCCAGAATCTTTTCGAAGCTGAAGCCCTCCGTCGTAAGCGCCACCTTTACCCGCCTCGCCTTCGTGAGGGTTGAGTACACGCTTCCCCTGATGAGTTTTCCGTCGCCCCTGAAGCTCACCTGGGCGGAGTCCTCCTGCGTTGAGACCGTCACCGTGCCCTCACCTTCCACACGCCCTTTGCTGGTCAGGAAGAGGAGCACCACGTCCCTGTACGGCTCGCTCAGCACCCTGACCGCCGGCGCCCTGATGAATCCGGTGCCGTCCGAGTAGACCGCGGCCTTGAACTCTCCATCGATGAACGGGATCCGCGGGCCCCGGGACATCCTCTCGGCCGTGAACTTTCTGCTCACGTGGTAGGTCCTGTTCTTTCCTCCGCTCCACCAGCCCCTCATCTCCAGAACGCCAACCTCGAAGTCCATCTCGCCTGGAATGGAAACTGCCGAGTCCGAGAACTCTGCGGCAGAGAAGAACGCTTCCGCTTTCTTTGATGCGGAGCGAACCCGTATTACGCCGTAGAGCCCGCCCCCGAATATCAGGAGCGCGAACGCGATGAAGAGCATCAGAAACAGCGTCCCCCCGGCAGCGCTCAGGAACATGTAGATCAGAGGCGCCATGAACGCCACCATGAAGATTAGTATGAATACCACCGCCAGGGTGCTTCCCCTGTCCCTGAGAACGACGACTTTCATGATGTCCACCAATGGGCTTCGGAGGGGTTGTTTATTACATTTTTCTTTTGATAGTCTCGCCGCTCACGGGGGGTGCAATGATTAGCTCAATGAGTAACTAAACAACCGAGACCTTTTTAAGTCTTGCCAGTGTAATAAGGCCTCGAAGAGGCTACCGTAAAACAACCCCACTAAGAGGGGTTTCACGTTACCCTCCAGCATTAGAGGGTTGACGCTGTTAAGCGTCCTTTCAAAACCGCCTTTGAGCAGTCAAAACCTCTGAAGGGTGGCCGTTGAGCGATAACCCCGAGCGGGTTTTTACCCGTAGGGGTAACGGGCCCGAGACCGGGCCTGCGGGCCGAGCCGAAACTCGCGAGAGGAGTAGGTGATGGGCCCGCGAACCGAACCGCCCCTTCACGGCGGGGAGGAGGTCAGCTTTCCCGCGAGCGGTTTATAACCCCTGCCCCGAATTTATGCCGGTGTTGCATCATGGTGCGCCTCCCCTTCCGTGACACGTACTACGAAATCAGGCCGAGCAAGATAGTGGCCCTTGCCAAGAACTACGCAGAACACGCTAAAGAGATGAAGGGCAATGTCCCTGAAAGGCCGGTCTTCTTCCTCAAACCACCGAGTGCACTGATAGGGCCCGGCGAGCCGATAATACTGCCGAGGATGAGCAAAAGGGTTGACCACGAGGTTGAGCTGGCGGTGATAATCGGGAAGCGCGGGAGGAGAATCCCGAGGGAAAAGGCGTTCGATTATATCCTCGGCTACACGATACTCCTTGACATAACGGCGAGGGACCTTCAGGCCGAGGCGAGGGAGAAGGGTCTCCCATGGACGATAGCGAAGGGCTTTGACACCTTTGCCCCGGTCGGGCCGAGGGTGGTTGACAGGCGCGAGCTGAACATAGCAGACCTTGAAATCGGCCTCAAGGTGAACGGCCAACTCAGGCAACTCGGAAGGACGAGCGAGATGGTCTTCAAGGTCCCGGAGATAATCGAATACATCTCGACCATAATGACACTCGAACCCGGCGACATAATAGCGACCGGAACCCCGGCCGGAATAGGCCCGCTCAGGCACGGCGACAGGGTTGAGGCGTGGATTGAGGGAATCGGGAAAGTTGAATTCGACGTTCTGGCCGAGGGCTCGATACTCTGCTGAAAAACTTTTTTAAGTTTTTAATCTTTAACTGTCTCCGGTGGTGTTATGAAGAGGGTGCGTTTGGGGGTCGTCCTCCTGCTGGTTCTCTCTGTTGCGATGGCTGGCTGTCTGGACAACAACTTCGTCTACGCCAGGGGAAAGAGCGTTCCGGCCGGGGAGAGCAGAGAGTGGCCCTTCAGGGGTCCGGCGAACCTTAGCGTTGAGATAAGCTCCAGCGTTCCGGTTGAGGTGAAGGTTGTCTCCCCCGACGGAACCGTGCTGAGGGATTTTGGAACCGTCAGGGAAGTGAATGGGGTCGTTGAACTTCCTGAGGGTAGATGGAAGGTCGTGGTGAAGAACCCCGGCAATGAGACCGCGGTCATTGACGTGACCATTAAGGCCTGAGCCTTCGTTTTTTCCCGGGCTTTTCCTAAATCGCTTCAGCCTTTTCAAGTTTCAACTAACCATCGTTCGGCAGATTAAACGACACATTAAACGCCCTTCGAGCCTCCAATGTCGTAATGTGCGTTGGTGTCCACTTGTCCATCTTCCTGATGAATTTTTATTCATGCTAAGACTAAAAACGGCATAGAAGTTCCTTTCAACTCGTTTCTGGTTTTAACTTCGCGTTCTTGACTTTTACAGGGCTGAAAAACTTTATATTCTGAAACGGGCCAACCTCCAAGGAATGCACATTCCTAAAGAACGTGGACATGAATGCTCATAACTGTACAGGAGGTTGGGAGATGGCGGACGCCAACTGGAAGCTTGGAGAAGCGAGCTGGAAGAGTAAGGATTCGGACGAGACCTACCGCGAAGTGACGCCCGCTGCTATAATCCTCGGCGTCATCTGGGGCGCCTTCATGGCCGCCAGCTTCACCTACGCGGGAATGATAATGGGCTTCACCTCCGGCGGTTCAGCGATAGCCGCCATCGTCGGATGGGGAGTCCTCAGGGGAATTCTCAAGAAGGGAACCGTCGTCGAGAACAACATCGTCCAGACCATCGCTTCGGCAGTCAACATCTCCGTCTCCGGAGTCATCTTCACCATACCTGCGCTCTACATCATGGGCCTGCACCAGGAGATAAACACGACCTACTTCTTCCTCGCCACCGCGGCTGGGGCGATACTGGGAATCACCTTCATCATCCCGCTGAGGAAGCAGATGATTGAGATAGACCGCCTCCGCTTCCCGACCGGAACGGCCGTTGCCACCGTCCTCAAGACCCCGGGAAGCGGAATCGAGAAGGCCAGACTGCTCTTCCTCGGCATGGCCGTCAGTGCAGTTGTCTACCTGATTCAGCAGTTCCCGGTGCTTGGCCTTCCGGAGATAATCCCAGAGTACATTGACCTCGGCGCGATGCTCCACCTCCCCGGATGGGTCAGCCTGGCTATGGCCCTCTCGCTGATGGTCTTTGGAATGGGCCTCATCACCGGAAGGAACGGTCTCATAGTCCTCGCCGGTGGAATACTCTCATACTACATCATCACGCCCATAGTTAAGACCCTCGGCTGGCTTCCGAGCGACGTCAGCGGTGGAGCGATCAGCGGCTTCGTCTACGCCAACATGACCAGGCCGCTTGGCATAGGAATGCTCCTCGGCGGCTCGATAGCCGGGCTGATACTCTCGATGCCCGTCATCATAGTCGCCCTCAGGAGCATAGCCAACGCGAGCAAGCTCGGAACCGGAAGGAACGAGGAGCTCCCGATAAAGTACCTCTACGCCGGAATAACCCTAGCCTTCCTCCTCCTGCTGGTCACTACCTACCAGCTCGGCGGCCTCGGCATCGGCAGGAGCCTGCTCACTGCACTCGTCGGCGTCGCCTGGATATTCGTCGCCTCGCTGCTCGTCGCCATGTCCACCGGAATGACCGACTGGAGTCCGGTTTCCGGCCTCTCGCTCGTGTCGGTCATGATACTCCTCTACCTCACCGGCAAGCAGGTGCCGCTGACCATACTCCTCGGAGCCACCGTCGGTGTCGCCATCTCCGGCGCCGCCGATATGATGCAGGACCTCAAGACCGGCCACCTCGTTGGCGGCATTCCCTCCAGGCAGCAGAAGGTCGAGCTCCTCACCGCCTGGATAGGCCCGATAATAGCCCTCACCGTCGTCGGCCTCATATGGAAGGCCTACGGCATTGGAAACGAGATGGTCCCGGCGCCGCAGGCGATGGCCCTCAAGTCCATGGTCGATGCGATCCTCGGCGGCAACGTTCCGGTGGACAAGTTCCTCGCGGGAGGAATCCTCGGCTTCGCCCTCTCCATGAGCGGAATACCGGGACTCGGCGTCCTCGTCGGCCTGTCAATGTACCTGCCGATGCTCTACATCCTGCCCTACGGACTCGGCTGTATCGTCCACGAGATAGCCAAGAGGAAGAAGGGCAACGAGTTCATAACCGAGAAGGTGCTCCCGGTCGCGGCCGGACTGATGGTCGGAGAGGCGGCAATGACGCTCCTCTTCGCGGTCCTGACCGTTATGGGAGTGCTCCACCCGTGAGGTGATGGAAATGAAGAAGCTCGTTGGAAACGTCCTGCTCACGGTAGGCCTCGTTACGGGAGCCATTACCGCCGCCAGGATACCGCCCATGTGGGGCGGCTTGGCAGTTTCCCTGGCCGTCATGGGTGCCGGAATATTCCTCAGGCGCCAGGGTGCCAGGGAGGAGCTCCATAGGGCGGCCCAGAGCGGAACCGGTGGCGTCAGGGAGCTTGAGAGGCTCCTCACCGATGCCCTTGGCAGGATTGAGAGGATAATGGACGCCCCGCGCGAGAAGGCCGTTGAAGAGCTCACCGGAATCCTTGAGGAGCTCGATGAGTTCGCCGAGAAGGCGCAGCCCCTAAGGATAGAGGGCCTCATGACATACGGAACCATCATGAGCGTCTTCAGCAGGGGCGAGAGGGCCCTCAACAGGGCATGGAGCGCCTTCGCCGACGGCTATGAGAACGAGGGAAGGAGATACCTCCGCTACGGCTACGAGGACCTCAAGGAGACCCTCAGCGCGGTCAAGGCGCTGAAGGTCTGATCCTAAATTTTTCTTTCTCGCTATTCTATGATGTATGTGTGCACCATAAGCCCTCCGTGCCCTATGAGGCGGTGGTGCTTGATTTCAAAGCCGTTCTCTGTTATGGCTTCCTCTATCGCCCGCTTTTCTGTCGTTATGAAGACCCCGCGCTTTTCGAGAACCTTTGCCAGCTCGCCAAAGAAGTCCATGTAGAGCCCCGGAATCATGCTCTTTCTGCCTATTTTAAGGCCGTAGGGAAGGTTGCTCACCGCGAAGTCCACACTCTCGACGTATTCGCTCAGCCTGGTGGCGTCTCCGAGGAGGAACTCTATCCTCCCCATGACTCCCGCGGAGAGGGCGTTCATCTCGGCCCCGCGCAGGTGTTTTCTGTACTTCTCCAGGCCGAGTATTCTCCCTTCGTAGCTCCTGAGCGCTAACTCAATCGGAATCGTACCGCTTCCACAGAATGGGTCTACGAAGGAACCGCCGTCTGGCCTTGCCAGCTCAATCAATGCGTTCGCTATGCTGGCCTTGAGATGAGCGGGGTGGTCGTAAACGCGCCAGGGCCTCTTATGGAGGGAACTATCTCCAGTCGTATCTATCCCGAGGAAGAAGACGTCTCCTATAAGTTCCGCCCTGAAAATCACCGCCGGGTGGTCGAGGTTGACTTTTGGCCTTCCGAAGCGCTCAAGCCTCTCGAATATCGCCTTTCCAACTTTCTTTGATATGTCGAGGCTCGTTATCTTATGTTCACCCTTCCTGAAGGAGCGTACTGCAAAGGGTTCGCTCACCTTGACGTACCTTTCCACTGGAAGCTCTGAGACGAACTCCTCTATCCTCCTGAGGGCAAGGTCGGGTTCGTCTCCCCCGATCCCCTCAAAGCGCTCGCTCGCTATCTCGACTATTACACGGTGAAGGAGCCTTGAGCGCTCGTTAAGATAGGTTGAAACGCTCAGCTCCCTCTTCCTGCCCTTTTCGTCGGTGTAGAAAGCTTCGCCGACTTCAGCTAAAACCCTCCCCTCAACGCCGAGTGGCTTTTCCTCCACTCGAAACGGAACTCCAAGGCCAGAGAGCAGGTTCTCAACCTCTCCCTTTGCAATGTCCTCCATGCCCTTGGAAGTCGTTAGTAAAAGCCTCATGTGGTCACGTTGTTCGCCCCGTTTAAAAAACCTGCTCCGCCCTTCCGTGTTTTTGGAGTTTTTATATTTAACTTTTCCCGATAGCTTTATATACAATTCGCGGTCAAAATACTTTGCCATGAGACTTCCGGTCAGGAGCCTGGTGCGCCTTGTGGCGGTTTACCTTGGCGTCCTCCTAGTGATCGTTCTGGTAGCCGGCGCCAGCTCGAACAAACTGACGTGGGAGTATGCTCATGAGGCTGTTCTCCACATCCGCGAATCCAACCCGGCTTTTTACGCCGAGCTTGAGAGGAACGCCACTCGGGAAGGACTGACGGTCGATGAGTACTACTACAGAATACTCACTAAGGCAAAGGGAGTTGAAACCGACAACCTTCTCCTCATGGGGATAGACCTCCTCAGGAAGAGCTTTGACTACTACCGCGAGAACCCCAAGTACGACTTCGCCCACGTCATAGGAATCAGCCTCGCAGTCATGGGGCTGGCCATGGTTCTGACTCTTTTCCTGGGCCTCTTCCTCGGCTTCAGGCTGGCGAACGGTAGGTTCCTTGGAACGGTTGAGGGACTGGCGCGCTTTTTCAACGGCCTGCCCTCCTGGTGGATTGGTGCGGTTCTGATAGCGGTCTTCGCGGTCGAGCTGGGCGTTCTTCCCATCGCCGGCCTGAGGAGCACCCCTCCAAAGGAGGGCTTTGGGGACTTCCTCGACGTTCTCTGGCACCTCATCCTCCCGGTTTCCACGCTGGTCTTCGTCTACGTCTGGGAGTTCATAGTTACTGTGGCCCACGAGGTGAGGAACGAGCTTGGAAAGCCCTACGTCCTCACGGAGAGGGCTAAAGGCCTTCCTGAGGGGCTGATATACAGGAAGCACGTCCTCAGAAACGTTTCCATCGTCCTGAGTTCTTTCACGGTCCAGAAGTTCGTGGAGATGTTCACGGATTACATAGTCATCGACGTCCTCTTCGGCCTCGGCGGTCTTGGAACCCTCCTAAGGGCCAGCTTCGTTAGGACCATAGTCCCGGCCATAGGTGTCGTCGTGCGCTTTGACTACCGCCTCTTCTTCGTCGTCACTCTCTCTATAGCTACCATAACCTTCCTCTTCTCCCTGCTGCTTGAGCTGACCAAGGGACTGCTCGATCCGAGGGTGAGCTGAAATGGGGCGGAAAGCGGGAATAGCGATACTGGTAATCTTCGCGCTCTTCGTGGCCTTCTCTAACGCGGGCGTGAGCGACGAGGACATGGCCAACTGGGAGAACCTTAACTACTGGAAGGACAACCCCCGAATGGCTTACCCCTCGTGGTTCGTCCTCTTCGGCGACAGGACCCCCACGGCCTTTCTGAAGCCGGTGGTTCTTGAGGAGAACGGCTCGCTGGTCTACAGGTTTTCCTACGAACATACCTACCGCGACAAGCCGAGCGACGTTAGGTTCTACGGCCTTCCCTACGGTGGAGAGGTTGAAATAAGCGTTTTGAGGCCGGACGGGATTAGAGTGCCCCTCTATGGCGGTATAGCGACCTCGGGCAACCTCAGCCTCAACACCAACATGCGGGCGGGAGTTGTTTCTTCGCTTTCCGACGTTCTCAATCTCAGCGAAGCTGGGTACGTTCTCTTCTCCGCAACTCAGCTCCTGTTCTCCCGCGACGGAAGTATGGCGACTCTCAACGGGGAGTACGTCTTTGAGGTTCGCTTTGCTGGAAACGCCACACCCTCCGTTGAAATCCTCGGAACCTGCTACGGTCTCCTCGGCACGGACTCCTACGGCAGGGACATGTGGGTCGGCTTCGTCAAGGGAATGAACAACACCCTCTACCTTGCATTCTTCACCACGGTGATAATAGTGGTCCTGGGGGTTCTGATAGGCCTCCTGTCCGGCTACATTGGCGGTGCCCTGGGTGAGTTCATAACGTTCCTCTTGGAGGTTCTCGTCGCTTTGCCGATGCTCCCGATCCTCGTCGTCCTCGTCTGGCTCTTCTCCACCCAGGGCTACGGCCAGCAGGTCAGGATAAACCCCGTCCTCTTCATGTTTTTCGTTGCCCTCCTCACCCTCGGGAAGTTCGCCAAGACGGTTAGAATGATGACGATAAAGGAGAAGGTGAACGAGTACGTCAAAGCCGCGGTGAGCATGGGCGCCGGCACGCTCTGGGTCCTGAGGAGGCACATACTCCCGCCGGTCGGGGAGTTCTCGCTGAGGTACTCCACTATACTCCTAGCCAGGATAGTGGCCCTCGTTTCCGTGTTCGGGTTCTTTGGCCTGATTCCGGGTACCAACTGGGGCTCCTTTATGATAGAGGCCATGAACCAGGGGGCGCTCTACGGGGGCTACTGGTGGTGGATAGTGGCTCCAGGCCTCGCCATGGCCGTCCTGAGCGCCGGTCTGGCTTTCGTCTCCTCTGGCTCCGGTTAGCTACTCCATTATCGCCACCACACCCTTCCACTTCTTGCCGAAGCACTCGCTCGCCAGGACGTGTTTGCCAGTCAGCCGCTCCAGGAGCTTCGTTCCGCCGTCGCACTTCTTGAAGCCCGTCGCTATTCCCACGGTGAAGCCCTCTATTTCCCTTATTCCTACGCGCTTTGTGCCGTCAAGCTTCTCCCTCAGCTCGTCGCCGTACTTCCAGAGTATCCTCCTCGGGTCGAGAAGGAGTTCTCGCTCGACACCGTCGAGGATTTCCTCGAAATCCCATGTGACGTCTTCTTCGGCTTTCTTCTCCCTGCCGAAGAGGGTGAACCTGCCGGTCTGCCACTCCCGGAGGAACCACCTTGCCGTCTCCTCCAGGTCGACCTCGCCACCGGCCTTTATGAGGCCCCTCTTCTCCCCTATCCGCCTGAGGATTTCCTCCTCACTCTCGAACTCCTCGATGCCGAATTTCTCGGTGAGGGCCTCCCTCCTCGTATCCAGAATACGCCTGATGAGTTTGAGCGCCGGTTTGACGGGCTCGTCTATCTTGTCCGCGGGAAAGCCCCCCTTGATGACCAGCTCGTCGAAGTCGTCTATCGGGATGACACCGGGGCTGTCGAGGAGCCATAGCTTTTTGCTCAGCTTTATCAGCTGTTTGCCCTTTGTGTAGCCTGGAATCGGGGCGGTTCCAACCGCTTTCTTTCCCTTCAGGGTGTTGATTATCGTGCTCTTGCCGACGTTGGGGTAGCCGATGAGGGCCACCTTGACCTTTTCCCTCTCATCCAAAAGCGGCCTGGCGAGCCTTTTAATTTCCCTCCTCAGTATCCCGGTTCCCTTTCTCTCGCGGGCGGATATGAAAACCACCGGTATCTCGCTCTTTCGCTTGTACTCCTCGGCCCATTCTTTTGGTACCAGGTCCGCCTTGTTCATGACTATGAGGAGCGGTTTTTCCTCCTCTAGGATGAGCCTCTCAAGCTTTCGGTTCCTGGTTCCTATGGGGTCGCGGGCATCGACGACCTCGACGATAACGTCGGCCTCGTCAACTACCTCCCTCACCACCCTCCACGCCTTTCTCGCCTTCATCTCTCACCACCGTTATCTCGAAGATTACTGTACCGCCGTCCGTGTACGGCGGCCCCGGGTCGAGGCACTGAACGTATGCCTTCTCACCCCTACCCAGGCCTAGTTCACCCGGCTTAATACCCTTTCGCAGCGCAACTATGTACGGCAGCAGCGATGAGAATGCATGGGTGCATATTGCGTCCGTTTCTTCCAGGTTCACCCTGGGTCCCTCGACCACTATCCTGTCTCCGAGGCGAAAAACGGGACATTTTCCCCGGATTTCTACTACGCGAATCTCTAACCGCTCCATACACTCACCGAAACCTAAATAAAGATTGACGTTCAAAAAACTATTTGATATAAGAAGCCAGTTATGATAACGATTGATGGTGGTGCTCAACGTGTCCGAGGATATCGAGGCGAAGATTCGCCGTTTGAGGGAGCTGGGTAAAGCCAGCGCGGAGCCCGAAGTCCCAAAAACCGCTGCCCCTCCTGTCAAAAAGCCTCCCAAGAAGCCCCGTCCTGTGGGGAGCATTAGGGAGAGGGAGAGAAGGAAAAGAATCCTCACCGGCGCCGCGATAGTCATTATCGTCATCCTCATAATCTCCGTGGGTGCGTATTTCTACATACAGAACAGGGCTGCGGAACAGCTTGCCAATGAGAAGAACCAGAAGCTCAAAGAAGTATACACCTACTTCCAGGGGGACATCGTCAACCAGTCCAAGAACTGTACCCAGAAGCCGATAGAGATAAGAAGGGACCTCATCAATGCCATCAAATCTGCTCAGTCGGTTGATGAGCTCAGTGCCGTTGACGTTAAGGGAGCCTACGATCAGGCCCTGAATGAGTACAACGAATGCCTCCAGAGGATAGAGCGCCTGAAGTATGAGAGGGTTCTCAACCAGACCAAGGCTGAGAAGATACGGGACATAGAGACCGAGTTCCAGGGCCTCCTTGCCATGCCACTTCCGGATGATATAAAGGCCAACGTCATAGACTCCATGAAAAGCCTCGAGGCGCAGGTCGAGAGCGCGGAGACCGTGGAGCAGGTGAATTCCATCGACCCGTCCCCCTACCTCCTCGAGCTTTGGAGGGACTATTACTACTATAAGATTGACATGATCCCGGGCCAGGAGGTCATCCTTGAGAGGGAATCCGTCAAGAGGATAGTTAGCAAAGCGGACGCCAAGGCAATCCTGGGCGGGATCCTTGACTACAGGGAGCTCATGCAGTACCAGGTTTACAAGGTTGAGTACGTGGATATAGCCCTTGTCCTCTCAAGGGACAGGATAAACGGTGCCTTCCTCTCACCCGGAGACAAGATCATGGTTTTCGCCAAGAACGATACCAGCGCACAGTTCAAGGAGATAGCCAACGAGGGCTACGTCCAGCTGGTACTCCTGCCGACGGATGCGGGTATTATCTCAGTCAACGAAGCCCAGAGCCAGAGCAGCTCATCCAGTACGTCCTCGAGCACTCAGTACAGTGAGGACCACTCCACCACATACACCCCCGGCGACACCACCATAAGCGATGGACAGACCACCAGCGACACCTACACCAACAGCCAGAGCGCCAGCCAGAGCGCTTCGGCGAGCTACAGCTACTCCGTTGACCTCACCGAGATACTCAAGGCGATCGCCGCTGGCAAGATACAGGCCAGCGATGAGGTCAAGGAGCAGCTCAGGGCCTACGGCTGGGAGGTGGTTGACCTCGAGAAGGAGTCGGGAATGCTCGTGCTCGACCCGAACTCCCAGTTCCTCGTGGTCGTCAGGGTACCCTCGATATTCGTGCCCGACATACTCTCCAACCAGCAGTACCTCTACATAGCTAAGATTGCAACCTGAGGTGGTCGGCATGAAGCGCCTCGTAGCGACCATCTTTATTCTTTTGTTAGCTTCTTCTCTGGTTAGTGCGGAGACTTACAACCTCCCCGGCCAGACCCCGGATCAGAAGCCCTATAACAACATTGGAATCCTCGGGGAGGTCATGGTGGACCTCAACGTTACCGTTGTAAACACCGCTCCCTTCCCCAAGTTCGTGATAGTCAACCCCCGTTACGATTTTCACGTTCTCAGGCTCTCCCATGATGAGTATATGGTCTCCTTCCGCATTGGAAACACCACCTACCACGCTCCCTCCCGTCTTGATAGAACGTCCCTGAACTACTATCTGGGTTTCTGGGTCATGCCCTATGAGACCGTGGTCGTCAACTTCAGGATACCCTACAACAACTCCTACCTTCTTCAGACCGTGGACTATCAGTCCCTCTGCGGCGACTCCGGTAAGATAACCAACGTTACCTATTACGTCATTGGAGGCAATCTGACCTACGGTGGTCACATAGAGGTGCCGGACGACATTTCCATGCTCAGCTGTGGGGTGGCGTATCCCCAGCTGGTGAACACGCCGAAGGTTATCTCAATGAGGAGCATGTTCCCGATGAACGACGGGCACATAAAGGTCCTCAAATACGAGGGAACCGTCACCTTCCGCCTCACCAACGCTCCAAACAGGGCCGGCGTATTCAACACGTTCTTTGCCGCGGCGATACCGGTTATCTTCAAAGATGCCAGGATGTACAACTTCACCCCCAACTACACGATGACCTACAGGGAGTACATGGACGAGTTCGTATGGAGGTACAAGGGACTGGAGCCGCCGAAGAGGAGGGAACCCCAGCAGCTCCCGAGCACGTCCAACCTGTTCCAGCTCTCAGACACCCTTCTGACGGGGGTTACGGTTGGTGCCCCAGAGGTTAAACCCCCGAGGGAAGCGGGTCTTGACTTCCCGGTCTGGATAATTTTCATGGGTAAGGGAGTTGACATAAAATACCACGTGGAGTGGACTGCTGAGGGGCGGTGAGAGTCTGTGTTCGATGAGAAGAAAAAGAAGAAAGAAAGCCTCTCATGGATCGATGAGATACTCAATGGGGAAGATGACCTGCTTGAGAACATGCTGAAGGGGGATGAGAAGAAGAGAAAGGAAGACAAGGGAGAGGGTGTTCCCTTCATCAAAGGAGGCGGCGGGGTAAATCTGGAGGACATCCTGAGCACCCCTACGACCCCAGAGGAGGCGGCGGAGAACAGACCCACCGGTGCCGATATCCTGGGGGAGATATTGGTTAAGGAAGAGAAGCCCAAGGAGAAGCCAAAGCCGGCACCGAAGTCCAAGCCGCCATCCACCCTCCAGGATATCCTTGGTTCTTCCGTACGCGTTGAAGAGACCGCCTACGCCGGAAGGGCTGAGGTTCTTGACGCGTACGGTAACGTGCGTATCCTGAGGGTCAAGGGAGAGCCAGTCCCCCTGTACGAGATACGCCTCCCCAAGCTCAGTCGCGAGGAGGAGGAGCTGTTTTTGAGGATCAAGGACAGGGCTATAACCGAGCTTCAGATAGACCCCTCCGCGTTCCCCAACGCTGAGGAGCGCAGAAGGGTCTTCATGAACGCGGTCAGGAGGATGATAAAGGACGAGGCCCCGCACTTCTCGGAGGGCAGGGTGGAGATACTCGCCGAGATGATAGTCCAGTCAATGATAGGCTACGGCAAGCTGGACCCCCTCGTCCGCGACGACAACCTTGAGGAAGTCATGGTTATCGGGAACAACAGGCCGGTTTACGTCTGGCACAGGCGCTTCAACATGTGCAAGACCAACATTGTGTTCGATGAGGAGAAGGAGATACTGAACATCATCGAGCGCATAGCCAGGGAGGTAGGCAGGAGGATAGACCAGCAGAGCCCCCTCCTTGATGCCCGCCTTCCCGATGGAAGCCGTGTGAACGCCACCATACCGCCGATAAGCATTGACGGACCGACCATAACCATTCGTAAGTTCAAGAAGGACCCGCTCACCATCATAGACCTCATCAAGTACGGTACCATGAACACGGACATAGCGGCCCTTCTCTGGATCTTTGTCGATGGACTCGGTGTCAAGCCCGCCAACGTCCTCGTTGCTGGTGGAACGGGTTCAGGTAAAACCACCACCCTCAACTCACTCGGAATGTTCATCCCGCCGAGCGAGCGTGTCATAACCATAGAGGACACCGCGGAGCTTCAGCTGCCAGTTGAGCACTGGATCAGACTCGAGACCAGACCGCCAAACGTCGAAGGCAAGGGAGAGGTCACGATGGACGACCTCGTTAAGAACACCCTCCGTATGCGTCCTGACAGAATTATCGTCGGTGAGGTTCGTGGTCCGGAAGCGAGGACGATGTTTACTGCAATGAACACGGGACATAATGGGGCCCTCTACGACTTCTCGGTCATACAGCTCTCGGACGGCAGGTTCGTGCTCATCGGTGACCTCATCGATGAACTCTTCGAGAAGTACTCGGACAGAGTTGAAACCTACAAGGATTTGGAGTACATAGCCCTCGACGAGAAGGACAGGTTCGAAGTGGTAAGCGTCGGTCCCGACCTGAAGGCAGGAAAGCACGTCGTTTCAAGGGTCTGGAGGAGAAAGGTAAGGCCCGGAGAGAAGCTTATCCGCGTGAGAACGAGGACGGGCAACGAGGTAATACTCACCAAGACCCACCCGTTCTTTGTCTTCTCCGATGGTGACGTCGTGAGAAAAGAGGCGGAGAAGCTGAAGCCAGGGGACAGAGTTGCTGTGATGAGGAAACCGCCAAGGCCACCGCAGAGGAAGGCCATCGTAAGTCCGGAGGTTTACGCGAGAATAAGTGACTACTACATCGTTCCCAACGGAGAGGGCCTCGTGAAGGTTCCGAACGACGGAATTCCACCTGAGGAAGCCCAATATTTGATCTCAGTCAACTCCCGGCCAGTTAGGATTGTCCGCGAGGTGGACGAGAAGCTCTCCTACGCCGTTGGCGTAATCCTCGGCGACGGCTACATCTCCTCGAACGGCTACTACGTCTCGGCCACCTTCGACGACTCCTCCTACATGAACGCCTTCACCTCGGCCCTGTCGGAGTTCCTGCCGAAGAGCGAGCCCGAAATCAAAAGAAACAATGGTTATACCGTTGTGACCTACGGCTCGAAGATATTCGCCGAGTTCCTTAACAGGGCATTTGGAATCCCGAAGGGTCGGAAGGAGAACATTGACGTACCCGATTTGGTTCTTTCCAACGACGACCTTCTGAGGTACTTCATAGCTGGCCTCTTCGATGCCGATGGCTACGTTGACGAGAACGGCCCGGCAGTGATACTCACGACGAGGAGTGAGAACCTCGCGAGGAAGGTCTGGTACGCCCTTCAGAGGTTGGGGATAGTAAGCACTGTTTCCAGGGTGAAGAACAAAGGCTACAAAGATAGCTTAATCTTCAGGGTCACCGTGAGGGGCGTCGATGATTTAATCAGGTTCAACCGCTCGGTTCCCCTCATGCACTCGCGGAAGAAAGCAAAGCTTGAGGGACTCATCAGGAAGTACAGAGCCTACCGCGGAAAGAGGACCGATCGCGTTCCGATTTCACCGTCAATGCTCGAACCCATAAGAAAGAAACTCAACCTCAGGGTTTCCGAGCTTTCAAAGCTCGCCACCAGCCACGCCGGCGAGAAGGTTTCAGAAAGCCTCATACGCCACGTCGAGAAGGGTAGGGTAAAGGAGATAAGGCGCTCCGCTTTGAAGGGAATTGCAATAGCACTCCAGCAGGTGGCGAAGGATTTGAACGATGACGAGGCCTGGGTTCAGGCGAAGAGGCTTGAGCTAATAGCAGAGGGGGACGTCTACTGGGACGAGGTTATCAGCGTTGATGAGGTCGAGCCGGCGGAGCTGGGTATAGAGTACCTCTACGACCTCACCGTCGAGGAGGATCACAACTACGTTGCTAACGGTATACTTGTTTCGAACTGTATGGGTACAATCCACGCCAACAGCGCCCGTGAGACGATAGTCCGTCTTGAGAGCCCCCCAATGTCCGTCCCCAGGATCATGATCCCCGCACTTGATATCGTCATCATGCAGGTCAGGTTCCACAGCAGAAAGAAGGGTACTATAAGGCGCATCACCGAGATAGCGGAGATATCGGGCATCGAGGCCGAGAGCGTTCAGCTCAACAAGCTCTACAAGTACGACCCGGCGAAGGATGAGCTGGTCCCCACTGGTGTGCCGAGCAAGACACTGAACACCCTCTCCCACCACACAGGTATGAGCGTATCCGAGCTGGAGCTGGAGAGGGAAAAGAGAAAGATAATCCTCGACTGGATGGTCGAGCAGGGAATAAGGAGCATCGAGAAGGTGGGTCACTACATCAGACAGTTCTACATAGACGAGGAGGCGCTGCTCAAGAAGATAGCCGCGGAGAGCAGTCTTGAGACTAGCAGACAGATTAAGAATATAATCTAAGGGTGATAATCGTGGGCGTCATTGGAGTCATCACGAACTTTTTGGAGCGCCTTGGCGGGAAGACAATAGAAGTAGCTGAGAAGCCCGTGAGAAAGATTCCCCAGGGCAAGAGCGTTCAGGAAAGGCTCAGGGCGTTGAAGGAACTCCAGAAGGAGATCGAGGCGGAGAAGGCCGAGGTCGAGACCGAAAAGGAGATGGAGGAGATAATCGAATGGAGGAAGAAAGAGATACAGCGCCCGTTCTCTGATAGGCTCGCCGATACCATGCTGCGCTATTTCAGGGGCCCGATCGAGTCCATGACATCCTCGTTTAAGGGCCTCGACCAGGATCTCTACCGGGCAAGCATACTTACCCCTCCAGACAGGTACGTCGCCCTGATACTGGCCGTTGCTATATTTGCGGGGATATTCGGCTTCATCTTCGCATACCTCCTTTACATGCCCATTGAAACATCCGCCCTGATAGGGGTTCTGGGATTCATTGGGGGCTTCTTCTACATGAGGCAGTATCCCAAGATGGTGTGGAAGCGCAGGGTTGCTGAGGTTGAGAGAAGCATGCCCTACGCCCTCCGACACATGGCTTCCCTCCTCAGCGCCGGCGTTGGTATCTCGGAGGCGATGCTCTCCGTGGCCCGTGCGGACTACGGCGTTATCTCCGAGGAGTTTGAGCTTGTGCTGAGGGACATGAGAACGGGTTCCTCCTTTGAGGATGCCCTCATGAAGTTTGACGAGAAGATGGGTTCGGAAAACGTCAGCAGGGTCGTCAAGCAGATACTGAGGGCGGTCAAATTCGGTGGAAACCTCTCAGAGATACTCTACAAACTGGCCGAGGACTTCGCCTTCGAGTACAGAATGAAGCTCGTGGAGTACGTTCAGAGGGTCAACGGTATAGCATTCATATACATGTTCCTCACGATCGTCATGCCCACAATGTTCGTGGTTGGAATCCTCGCCGGCTCTGTCATGGCAAGGCAGCTGATAATGCCCCCTGAGACACTGGCGGTAATCCTGCTGTTCGCGTTTCCCGCCATATCGCTGATAATAATCAACATGATCAAGAAGGGAGAGCCGAGGTGACTCTGATGGCTGGACTTTCATCGGTATTGGTATCGATCATCGAGAGGCTGGTTCCATCCAAATGGATGAAACGGTACGAGGTCTTCATATACTCCGCGAACATAAACTTCTTGGCTGCGGAGTACCTCGTTGTCTCCCTTCTGATGGGAGTTATAGCTGGTCTCCTCGCGTACATAGCCTCCATGTGGATGTACTCTCTGGCGGCATTCCTGGCGGTGTTCCTGTTAATGGCCTTCGGCTATCCCTACTGGAGGGTCAGCAAGCGCACTGAAGAGATGGAGAGAATGCTGCCCGATGCGTTTTTCTACCTCGCGAGCTCTCTCAGGGCGGGTATATCCTTCTCCGAGGCCCTGGAGGAGCTGACCACGGCCAAGTTCGGACCGCTAACGGACGAGTTCAGAAAAACCGTTGCCGAGATAAAGAAGGGCCGCCCCACCATTGACGCCCTCAAATCCTTCGCCATCAGGAACAGGAAGTCCACGGTCATATATCGCTCAATGATGATTATCATTGAGGCCCTTGAGAGGGGTGCCCCGATGAGCGACGTTCTGGTCTTCGTTGGAAACGACGTCAGGGAGATACTGAGGATCAAGCAGGAGAGGAAAGCATCGACCGGAATGCAGGTGATGTTCTTCATAATCACGAGTGGCGTTATAGGTCCGCTGATCCTCGGTGTGGTTGCCCAAATCATGGCTTCGATGAACGTCGGGGACATAAACCTCCCAGTGGAGACCGTGAAGAACATACTCCTCGGGTTTGTCGTTCTCCAGGCCATAGCATCGGGCCTTGGAATCGGGGTCATAAGAGAAGGAAAGTACTCAGCAGGGCTGAAGTACAGCCTGCTGCTTGCCGTAATGGGTGTTATAGTTTACAAGGGTGCCTCAGGCATCGGACTCGCTGCCTGATGGCTCTTCTTTTGCTTTCTCTACATCCACTATCTCGACCTCGAACACGAGGGTCTTTCCTGCGAGCGGGTGGTTGAAGTCGAGACTGACGCTCTCTTCCCCGACTTTGGCTATCTTCGCTATCCCCGAGTCGGTCATGACGTACATGCCCTCAACCGGCTCCATCCCTATGTTGGTGAACTCGGTGAGGGGAACGTCTATGATCAGCTCCGGGTTGGGCATACCGTAGGCCTTCTCCGGCGGAATCGTGACGGTCTTCTTTTCACCGATCTCCATCCCGATCAGTGCCTCGTCGAGGCCGGGAATTATCTCGCCCACGCCGACATTGACGCCGAGCGGGCCGTACTCCCTCTCCTCGACGTATATCTCGTTTTCTCTGGCGATATCCTCGTAACTCGTGTCAAAAACTTCACCGTTCTCAAACCTGCCTATGTAGTGGAACACCACAAAATCTCCAGCTTCAATCTTCATTTCCTTCAACTCCAAAACTGTCTTCAATAGGGATTACTCCCGCGCCTTATAACGCTTTTGGTGTCCCTTTCGGAAGGCACGACAGGTATATAAGGACGTTGCACTATATAATGTCGGTGATTGACATGGGATACCTTTCTGATATGCTGAGTAAGGAATATGGAAACCTCGAAGTTAGGGAAGTCTACTCCACGAAGCTGGGGGAGACGGACGTGGAGATACTCGAGGTCTCTGTGGGAGGAGAGAAGTTCATCGCCATGTTCCAGAGCGTTCCGGTTAAGGAGAACCTCTACAAGTGGTCAATAATCATAACCAGCGCCCACAACACCCGGACGCTTAAGGGAATGGACACCCTGGAGGGCATAAAGCTGGCCCTCAAGTCGAGCATTGAGGCCATGATGGCGGGAATGGGGAAGGGGTGAGCCCCTCACTCCTCGGGCAGGATGTAGTACACGTAGTGCGGCCTGTTGGTTATCTCGTCGATGAAGACCACCGTTCCGGTCTTCGGTGGCTTGAGGTAGTGGACTTCCCCTTTCTTCGTCGTCACCGCGGCGAAGGCGTCCCCTCTCCTCACTCGGTTGCCGACGTTGGCTATGATGGTCTTTGTATAGCCCTCCACGGGGAGGATGAGCAGTTCGTCGCTCTTCTTCAGGTATATCCTGGTTCTCCCGTCGGGGAGGATTAGTACCGCGTCGGCGAGCATCCTTCCCTCCGTTCCGTCCACGTATAGATAAAAGCGGTCGTAGACCTCCTTCGCCAGGAACTTCGCTCCCTCTGCCTCAACGAAGGTGGGAACCCCTTCATCCTTTCTCAGCCAGACCTCAACGCTTCCCTGGATTATCACACAGTCCCTGGTTACCTTTCCATCTTTGATGCACTCCTCCGGAGGAACCTCCACGTAGAGCCTCGGCATCTTCTCCATGCTACCACCCAAGGTTTACCTCGGGGTAAAAGCTTTTAAACCTGCCCTTCGTACCACCTTTGATAAAAATGTCCATCAGGGTAAAATTCGCGGCACTCTACGCCCTGCTCTTCACATTGATGACCCTTATGATGGGCTACAGCGTTAAAAACTCCGAACTTCAGAGGAGCGAGGCTTCATCCTTCGGCGTTCTGCTGCTTGCTATCGTTGCCGTTTCCCTGCTGGTCATCTTTCTCGTTCTCCTGAGCTGGAGGGACCTTTCGCCAGGCAAGAAAAAGTATCCCGTTAACGTCAGGTCCTACCTTATGGCCTGGGCGTTCGCGATAGCAGGCACGGCGGGGATAATCTACTACCTGGAAAGAACCCGCGTGGCTAGTGTGCCTTCCAACCTCACGTTCAACCGCTCCTTCAACAATACGACCGCCGGTGTTGCCACTCCCCCCGCCCCGGTTTACCACAACGACACAGTTTCAGCCGCCCCTTCCTCGGGGGTTCCCTCGAGCTACGTTCTCTACGGCGCGGCGCTTCTGTTCCTCGCGGGTCTGTCCTACTTTGCCGTGATCTACTACCGCGAGGCCCTCCGGAGGAGGAAGCTCAAGGAGATGAGGCTTAAGGCGGAGCTTTTTGACAGGAAGGTGGAGGAGCTGGGCCTGGATATGTTCAGCGACCCCAGGGAGGCGGTTGTCGGGATATACAAGAACGCCGTCCTCTGGCTCGAAATACTCGGCGTTCCCTATCAGGAGAGCTGGACCCACTGGGAGCACGCTGAGAGGGTTCAAATTTTCAGGGAGCCCTTCAGGGGCATAACGGAGCTCTTTGAGAAGGCAAAGTACGCCCCGGAGAAGGTCACGTGGGAGGATGCGGAGAAGGTGCTTGAACTCTACAGGAAGATGAGGGGTGCTGTGGATGAAGTTTCATAAGGTCCTCCTCGTCATCGGCTCCGTCCTGGTGCTCGTGGCCACACTGGCCGGCTCCTACCTGGTCAGGTGGCTGGCCGTTCTCTTCCTGGGGGCGGTGATGGCGTTCTTTCTGTTCGGCGTCGAGATGAACGTGGCGAGGCGGAAGCGGGACCGCAAACAGAGGGTTGAGAGGAAGACCGACGTGGACAGAACCGTTTCCCTCCTCCGGAAGGCCAGAACCGGCAGGGTCGCCCGCTCGCTGGTGGAGGAGAGGATAGTGGAAATCTACGCCACACTGTCCGATGACTACAACTCAACCTATCACTCACTCATCACGAACCCGAACGACGCTATAAGAACCCTCCGCGCGGAGGGGGATTTTCTCGACAACCTTGAGAAGGCCCTTAAGATTGTGGAGGCTGATTTAGATGAAGGTGGAGGAGATACACGAGAAGGGTAACGCCGTCCTTGGAGAGGTAAGGAAGGCGATAGTTGGAAAGGACGAGGTGCTGAGGCTTATCCTGACCACGATACTCGCCGACGGCCACATTCTGCTGGAGGACCTGCCGGGGCTTGCCAAGACCCTGATGGCCAAGAGCTTCGCAAAGGCATTGGGCGTCCAGTTCACCCGCGTCCAGTTCACGCCTGACCTTCTGCCGAGCGACATACTCGGCGTTTCGGTCTTCAACCAGAAGACGCTCGAGTTCGAGTTCAGGAAGGGGCCTGTCTTCACGAACGTCCTTCTGGCGGACGAGATAAACCGCGCCCCGCCGAAGACACAGAGCGCGCTACTTGAGGCCATGCAGGAAAGGCAGGTTACCGTTGAGGGGAACACCTACTCACTGTCCAAGCCCTTCATCGTCATAGCGACTCAGAACCCGATAGAGCAGGAGGGAACCTACCCGCTCCCGGAGGCCCAGCTCGACAGGTTCCTCGTCAGGCTTCGCGTTGGTTACCCCTCCAAGGCGGAGGAGATAGAGATACTCCGCAGGAGAATGGCCAGGAAGAAGGAGGAACCGGACGTCCAGACGGTTCTAAGCGCGGAGGAAGTGGTTGAGATGCAGAGGGCTATCGAGGAGGTCTACGTCAGCGACGCCATACTGGAGTACATAACCGACATCGTCACCGCCACGAGAGAGGACAAGAGGGAGATAGAGATAGGTGCCTCCCCTAGGGGAAGCCTGGCCCTTCTTAAGCTCTCCAGGGCCTACGCCGCCCTCAACGGCAGGGACTACGTGATTCCCGACGACGTGAAGGCCGTTGCAGTCCCGGCACTGAGCCACAGGCTCATCCTAAAGCGCGAGCTGTGGTACACCAAGGTGAGCCAGGAGAGCATAATGGGAAAGCTCCTCGAACGCGTTCCGGTCCCTAAATTCGAGTGAGGTGAAACGGTGCAGCCGGTTCCAAGAGCTCTAACACCAGTTGAACTTGCGAATGAGCCTGCTGAGGACGCTGGGCTAGATGGGAGAATGGTCCCAACGGAGAAGGCGGAAGAGCTTTTCCTCGCCCTCTGGCTCCTGGTTCTCATCGCCTTCCTCCTGCTCCGCTGGGAGCTGGTTTACCTCCTCCTTCCGGCCCTGTGGCTCGTCTTCGTCGCGGTGTTCTTCTTCAAGCCCAAGATGGTGGTGGAGCTGGAGCGGGTCGTCCCCCACAACCGCTTCCTGGAGGGCACTGAGATTGAGATAGTGCTCAAAATACGGGCCGGTGAGAGGATTCCAAGCCTAAAGGTGAGGGAGGACCTCCCCGAGGGGCTTGAGCTGATAGACGGAAGAACCGAGTGGGTGCTGTCCCTGAGGAAAGGCGAGCTGAAGGAACTTCGCTACCGCGTCCGCGTTAAGCGGGGAATCCACGAGTTCAGCTGGGTCGAGCTGAGCTACCGCGACCCCTTCGGCTTCTTCCACTTCACGAAGAAGTTCGACCTCTACACCGAGCTCATAGGCGTTCCCATAATAGAGGACGTCCCCACGCCCTACTCCACGAGGGGAACCAAGATAACCGTCGGTTCCCTGCCCAGTCCAAGGGTCGGTGAGGGCGTGGAGTTCCACGCTATCAGGGAGTACCAGCCTGGGGACCCGCTCAAGATAATCAACTGGAAGGCCACCGCCAGAACCGGCAGGATAATGGCCAACGAGTACGAGAGCGAGCGCAAGGTGGACGTTATCTTCATCGTCGATGCCTCCTACACCGGGGAGCCGGTCTTCGACAACCTCATTCGAGCCGCCGCTTCGCTCATGCTCAATGCCCTCAACAGCGGAACCAGCTTCGGTCTTCTCCTTGCAGAGGAGGTTCCCCTCTGGGTCCGCCCGGACTACGGCAAGAGGCACTTCTTCAAGTGCATCGACTTCCTCAGCACGGCCAGGCCCGACAGGAACAACATGATAGCCTACCAGGTTGAGCACCTGATACGCTCCCACTTCCCGCCGAGGGCGCAGCTGGTCTACTTTTCCCCACTCCTTACTGAGGAGAGCAGGGAAGCGCTCAGGATAATGTCATCCTTCGGCTACAACGTCGTCGTTATAAGCCCCGATCCATACACCGCAGTTGAGCCAAAGAGTCGCGAGGAGGAGCTGGCGCTGAGGCTCCTAAGTCTCCGGAGAAGGGCGATTTTAATGAAGATGGCGGGCTACGGGAGGATAATCGACTGGGACGTCAGGAAACCTCTCAAGGCCGCGATAGCGGAGGTGATTCAGGTATGGGGATAAAAAGAAGGCTCTACTCCCTTGCACCGCTGGTTCCGCTCTTCCTCCTGCTGGCCCTGATCGACCGCCGCACTCTCCTCCTGCTTCCCCTGGCCATCATGGGCCTTCAGTGGTACTTTATTGGCTCCCTCTTCCTCGTCTCCGTGGGGGCCTTCCTAATCTACACTAGGACCGGCGGTTTCTACGGCCTGGCGGTTATGACCCTTGCCCTTCTGGTCATAGAGATGGCCCACCTCGACAGGGAGCGGGCGCCGCTGGAGCACTACGCCGTCCTTCTGGCGGCGGTTGGCCTGGCCTTCCCCACGTACCTGCTGATGGTTTCCGCCTCCCCACTCCTGCCGAGGCTCGAGGTCACCGCTTTGGCCGCTTTCCTGCTGGTTGTGCTTTACGTCTTCGTCAGGCTCGCGACGGATTAGACGCTCCAACTTCCCTTTTTCTTCAGAACCTCCCTCGCCCGCTCCAGTCCGAGTTTTACGCAGGTCTCAAGGGGCTCTCCCCTGGCGTAGCCGGCCAGAAAGCCGCCGGCAAAGGCGTCTCCGGCGCCCGTGGGGTCCACGATTTCGTTTTCATTTATGGGGAGCGCCGGAAACTTCCTGAACTTCCCATCGTAGATGAGAACCCCCCTCTCGCCGCGGGTTACAACCACGATTCCGGCGCCCCATTCGTGGAGAGTCGCCGCGGCCTCCTCGACACTCTCCGCGCGGGTCATGACGAGCGCTTCTCTCTCGTTTGGGAAGACAACGTCCGTCCTCGAGACAATTTCCATCATGAGGTCGCTCTTTTCCCGGTACTCCTTCATGTAGGTGGGGTTGAAGTCGAGGCTTATCCTCTTCCCCTCGAGCCTCTTCAGGGCTTTAAGCTGCTCCGCCGGCGGAATGGGTGCGATGTGAAACAGCTCCGCTCCCATGTATCCTTCGGGAATCGGGGTCTCGCCCATCCTCCGGGCGACGCCCATCTCCACGGGGGCATCCACGCTCCCGTCCTCGTGGTAAATCATGTAGATGTGGATGGTCTTCCCCGGCAACACCTGGACACCTTGCACATCGAGGATGGAGGCCAGCTTTTTCATCCATTCTCCAGGAAAATCCTCCCCAACTCTGGTCACAAGGCCCACTTTTGCGCCGGCCAGGGCGGCGGAGGTGGCAACAGCAGCCGCCGCTCCGCCGGGCAGGAGTAGCTCATCCCTTCCGGGGAATATGATGTGGTCAATGGAAACGTGTCCCAGGACAACCAGGTCGAACTTCATCTTCATCACCGGGGGTTTGTTTTCACTGACTACGGCCATCCCTTTAAGCAGTTTCCGGTCTGAGTAATCGATTTCTACCCCCTCGTTTAGATGGACATCGAAAAGATTAAAAGAACTGCCCCCGAAAATTCTTCAAAGTGATACGGGGTGATTGCCATGGAGAGCGTCTTCCAGAACGAGACGGTAAAGGAGATTCTCGGCAAGTACCGCAGGATATGGGCGATAGGCCACGCCCAGAGCGTCCTCGGCTGGGACATGGAGGTGAACATGCCCGGTGAGGGAATTCTTGAGCGTTCGGTGGCCCAGGGCGAGCTTTCCGTTCTCAGCCAGGAGTTTCTGCTTAAACCCGACTTCGTCGAGCTCGTTGAGAGGGCGAAGGGAATCGAGAACCTCAACGAGTACGAGCGCGGCGTCGTTCGCGTCCTCGACCGCTCGATAAGAATAAGCCGCTCCTTCCCGCCGGAGTTCCTCAGGGAGATGAGCGAGGTGACCAGTCAGGCAACCAAGGCTTGGGAGGAGGCAAAAAAGGCCGACGACTACTCCAAGTTCGAGCCTTGGCTCGACAGGATTATAGACCTCGCCAAGCGCGCCGCTGAATATCTCGGCTATGAGAACGAGCCTTATGATGCACTGCTCGACCTCTTCGAGGAGGGAACCACCACCAAGGACGTCGAGCGCATGTTCGACAGGCTGGAGAAGGAGCTGAAACCGCTCGTTGAGAAGATAATGGAGGAGGGAAGGGTTCCCCAGAGCCACCCGCTCGAGAACGAGCGCTATGAGCAGGCCCAGATGGAGAAGGTAAACCGCTGGATCCTCGAGAAGTTCGGCTTCCCGCTCGGCGTTCGCTCAAGGCTTGATGTATCCGCTCACCCGTTCACAACGGAGTTTGGAATAAGGGACGTCAGGATAACCACCCGCTACGAGGGCTACGACTTCAGGAGGACGATTCTGAGCACCGTCCATGAGTTCGGGCATGCACTCTACGAGCTCCAGCAGGACGAGAGGTTCATGTTCAGCCCGATAGTCGGTGGCGTCAGCCTTGGAATCCACGAGAGCCAGAGCCGCTTCTGGGAGAACATCATCGGCCGCTCAAGGGAGTTCGCGGGACTCATCTACCCGGTCCTGAGGGAGAACCTGCCCTTCATGGCAAACTACACTCAGGAGGACGTTTACCTGTACTTTAACACGGTTCGCCCGGACTTCATAAGGACCGAGGCGGACGTTGTCACCTACAACTTCCACATACTCCTCCGCTTCAAACTCGAGCGCATGATGCTCAACGAGGGCGTTAAAGCCAGAGACCTCCCCGAACTCTGGAACGACGAGATGGAGAACCTCCTCGGCATAAGACCAAAGACCTACCGTGAGGGAATCCTCCAGGACATCCACTGGGCCCACGGTACAGTCGGCTACTTCCCGACCTACAGCATCGGAACGCTTCTTTCAGCGCAGCTCTACTACCACATGAAGAGGGACCTCAACGTGGAAGAGCACATCGCCAATGCGGAGTTCGAGCCGATAAAGGCCTGGCTCCGCGAGAGAATCCACAGGCACGGAAGCATCTACCCGCCGAAGGAGCTTCTCAGGAAGGCCATCGGTGAGGAGCTGAACCCGGACTACTTCGTAAGGTGGGTGAAGGAGAGGTATCTGTGAGGCTTTTTCTTTTCCTTTACTCAGTCTTGGACCTTTGGCAGAGATAACGCTTAAATATGATGCATGCACACAGTGTATTGGTGATTGTATGGTCAAAACGATAACGATTTCAGACGACGTTTACAACGAACTCGTTCGAATTAAGGGTAAGAAATCCTTCAGCGAGCTGTTTCGGGAGCTTCTAAGGGAGAGGAAAGGGAACGTTGATGCCCTACGCAACATACGTGGAATATTGAGTGAAGAGGAGTATCGGGAAACGAAGAGAAGGCTCAGGGAGATTGAGGAGGAGTTTGAAAAATGGGAGCAGTCCTTGACACAAATGTGATAATCGAAATCGCCAGAGACAACGAGGAAGTCTTTGAAAAAGTCACGGCTTTGGACAACACATTTTACATAACCTCGATAACTAAGTTCGAAATTCTGGCTGGAATGCCGAGAAAGGACGAGCTGATATGGCTTGAAACCCTCATTGAGCTTCCGTTCGATGGGAAATGTGCAGAGATGGCGGCATATCTTCACAAGAAACTGAAAGAAAAAGGGAGTCCAATGTCCATGAGGGACCTATTCATAGCCTCAATTGCGATTGTCAACGGTCTGCCAATAATAACCTTGGACAGCGACTTCGAGGTTTTGAAGGAATTAGGCTTTGAAGTTTACATCATTTAGACTCCCCAACCCACGCCACCGGCTCGACCTCTATCGCCGCCACACCATACTTCTTCTCCTTCTCATCGGAGTAGAAGCGGCGGTACACCTTAACACCCTCCTCGACGCTCCCCACTCCCGGGAGGACGTTCTCAATGCCCTCTTTCTCCAGCATCTCCCTGAATGAGGAGTAAACTCTCACGTCCTTCACGACGCACACCAGCTTGTTCTCGAAGACTATCTCGTCTCCCGGCCTGATGGCCTGCCTCTTCTCGTCGTAAAGCCTGCCTTCAATCCTCTTCCTTCCCTCGGCTATCGCCTTGAGGTACTCCTCCTGGAGGCCCATCTTCCACCTCGCCAAGCCATCACCTCCTCAGACGAGGTAGCGAACGATACTTGGGCTTATCCTTATTAGCTTTGCGAGGAGTTTCGGCCTCCTGAGTATTGCCTTCGCGGTCTTCACGTGATCATCGAAGTCTGCCTGCTCTTCTATGACCTCCTTCGCCTCCGCGCTTCCGAGAACCTCAAAGACGCGCTCGATGTTCTCCTGGCTCATTCCCCTGAATATCTTCCTGAAGCGCAGTCCGAAGCTTAT